>NZ_JBQFUW010000025.1:0-906 GCF_056539385.1 Ruegeria sp. BB6 | reverse complement strand
TCTTACGCGTCATGTCTAAAGCTGGATTACGAAAAGAAACTGCACCCCGCACTGAGGCGAGGTGCAGCCACTCACGAGACGATTCCGGATGGGACTGCGGAATCATGATCCCGGATTGGACCTCGGAATCTTAAGGTATACGGCCGATTTAGGAGATCGGATCAGATTGCCCGTACTGCGGTTCAGGGCTGCGAACCAAAGTACGGGCATTGTCCGGTTGATAATGAACCAGACGTACCAATTACGGCTTAAGGTCTTTAGTGGATGAGAAACGTATTAAGGGAGCGTGCTGTTCATCCATCGTCGGCGTCGTTAAAGATACTTACCGCAACCGTCTCAAGATTGTGGGGACTAAAAATATCTTCCTCGACCCAAGCCTTGGCGCTCGCTGGGATCGCAAGTGCAGCCGCTAACGCGAATGGTATTATTCTAAGCATAACCCGTGCCCTCACTATATTTGACCGTCACATAAGCCTGATGAGTTCAAGCGGCGTGCGAGTTGATGCCAATTTTTCAGACAATTGGCAGCTTTCCGGCGCAAATCCTTAAACCCGTGCCACCAACTGGATAGAGGGGACAAAATTGGCAGCACGGGCCGTTCCGCAAGTGATGTAATAGAAATACGTAAAAGCGGACAGCACAGACGTGCGGCGGACTGTCACTACCAAAACTAAGCCCCGCGCCGCCCGGGGATGGACGATAAACAGACAATAGACGGACGCGGGGCGGTAGTCAGAGGAGCTCAACCTACCAACACATTCCCTAGTCTAGGAACGTCACGCTTTTATGACAGTTTAACGACATTCTATTCACTCTTGGAGCTGGCCCATCCATGTCTGGAGCTACAAATTCGTGCATTGCCGGACATATTCTGAAAGACGCAGACCGTGTATTCAGAGGCGTCAA
>NZ_JBQFUW010000024.1:0-991 GCF_056539385.1 Ruegeria sp. BB6 | reverse complement strand
GCTTTGTCCGCAAAGAGGTCAGTTAGACGGAACATAGCGAATGGCTGCTCTGAGCCCAAAGCAGTCGGGAGATCTCTTTTACTTTGGGGTCGATAAGCGGTCATGGCTTTTTGGATGGCTAGGTCAAACAGCTTTACAAGCGTTTCATCGCTAGAATTTACGATGCACACTATGCGACTTCTCTAATCTGACGTAACTTGCCGAAATGCCAAAGCCGAAGATCAGAAAGCTTGCTGCCATCGTTTCGGTCGATGTCGTTGGTTACTCTCGTCTCATGCAAATTGATGAAGAGGGAACTCTTGCGCGGCTCGGAGTGTGCTTCGACGGCATCGTTTCGCGCCGGGTCGCAGCGCATCACGGGCGTGTCGTCAAATCAATGGGTGACGGCCTATTGATTGAGTTTCCTACGGCAGCAGATGCGGTTGCCTGCTCGTTGGAAATCCAAAAAGTCATCGCGGAACGGGAAGCCGACTTCACCGATGACTTGAAAATAACTTTTCGCATCGGTGTAAACATTGGCGACATTGTTGTCATTGGAGATGACATTTTTGGGGACGGCGTGAATCAGGCGTCACGCCTTCAAGAAATTGCCGAACCAGGTGAGCTTTGTATCTCGGGCAGCGTGTTTGATCAGGTCAAAGACAAAATTGAGCATCCCTTTGTAGACCTAGGTCATCGAAAGTTAAAAAACATTGTTCAGCCTGTCCGAGCTTATCGTTCGACTTTGACGGCTGCAGGTGAAGAGACCAAGCCGATTGGCTGGCCGTTCCTCACAGCTGCAAAACGTGAACCGATCACTGCAGGTGGATGTCTTTGCGGAGCCACTCGATACCAGGTTTGGTCTCAGCCAGTTGCAGTTGGCTTTTGCCATTGCAGACACTGTCAGCTGGCTCTTGGTTCACCATTGAATGCATGGGCAATTTTTGAGAAGCAAAATGTGACATTCGAAGGCGAAGAACCGGGTTTGTACGCCTCCTCAAAGCTTTCTGAG
>NZ_JBQFUW010000023.1:0-994 GCF_056539385.1 Ruegeria sp. BB6 | reverse complement strand
GGGGATTTGGTGCCCAGGAGAAGCTGTGTCTCTTGGTTCTGCTCCCGTTACAGGCATCGTGACCTATGATTGTCTCAGTAAAAGAAGGGGTATCATTGAGGACGAATCCCGGTCAACAGGCACGTTCTGTCCTACGGTTTGTCCTACGCCTCAGGACACCCTCAATATGGCCACCCATGACACGTTGAGCTCCATCCTCTCGCCCGAAATGCTGCACTAAGACCGCTACTGAATTCGCACCCCCCCCCACGGGGGGAGTATCAGAACTGGGGTGAGTGGTATTGGCTGCGTAGATCCCCAGCCATTTTTTGAATGCACACTACCAGACACTGAAGTCCGCTTATGACCGGGCCAGGCGGACGCCCCTGTTTTTTGTTTGTCCCTAAGGGCTTCTTCGGCCCCTAGGATGTTCTTAGAGCACTATGAGCTATTGGCGCAGTCAAAAGCCAAGACCTATAACTGTTAATAGGTTTAGGCTGCTAAACTAGACGGCCTTTCGGTCCTGACAAAGCGGGCCTTAGTTCCTCCGCGACCTTTGGTGCCGTGCACAAAGGACCAACCAAGCATTGTCCAAGCTGCATTGCTCTTTGCCAGCCTAGTTCCCCTTGTCTTCAGATTTGAATCGCCAATAAGCTCCCCCAGCTGCTCTACCTCAATTTCGTGCGTGGTCAGCGGAAGGGACTTAAGGCCATTCAAGACCTTCGTTTTGAAAGTCTCCTGACCTTTTCGAACCCCACGCCGACTGTTGTAGGCTGAGGGATCAATGTCGATGTTCGCACCCGGAAAGAGACTTTGGATCTCGTCTGGTGACACCCTGTCCTGATAAACCCATAGGCGCATTGGACCGCAACTTCCGTCCTTATTTGCGACTCGAACGCGACCACGGGCACCAAGCTGCTTGATCTGGGCCTTGTATTCGCCAGCTCTGACTTCTGCAAAGATGTCTTGGAGCGACCCCATCTGCTGATCTAGCAAAGGTTGTGTCACACGGATC
>NZ_JBQFUW010000022.1:0-1257 GCF_056539385.1 Ruegeria sp. BB6 | reverse complement strand
AACCCAAGTAAAAAGGCCGCCCCGTGAGGAGCGGCCTTCTTTAGTTTTATCGATGTGCCGGGCTGAAGCCTGGCCTACCGATTATTCAATGATTTTCGACACAACGCCGGCGCCGACGGTGCGGCCGCCTTCGCGGATCGCAAAGCGCAGGCCGTCTTCCATCGCGATCGGTGCGATCAGCTCGACGGTGAAGCCGACGTTGTCACCGGGCATAACCATCTCGGTGCCAGCCGCCAGGGTCACGGTGCCGGTCACGTCAGTCGTACGGAAGTAGAACTGCGGACGGTAGTTCGCGAAGAACGGAGTGTGACGACCGCCTTCTTCCTTGGTCAGGATATAGGCTTCGGCTTCGAACTTGGTGTGCGGTGTAACCGAACCCGGCTTACACAGAACCTGGCCACGCTCAACGCCGTCACGGTCGATACCGCGCAGCAGGGCGCCGATGTTGTCGCCTGCTTCACCGCGATCCAGCAGCTTGCGGAACATTTCAACACCAGTACAGGTGGTTTTCTGAGTGTCGCGGATGCCAACGATTTCGATCTCGTCGCCAACGTTGATCACGCCACGCTCGACACGACCGGTCACAACGGTACCACGACCCGAGATCGAGAACACGTCTTCAACAGGCATCAGGAACGGCTTGTCAACTTCACGCTCAGGGGTGTCGATATACTCATCAACAGCCGCCATCAGTTCCTTGATCTTCTCTTCGCCGATTTCCGGGTTGTTGCCTTCCATCGCGGCCAGAGCCGAACCTGCGATGATCGGAACATCGTCGCCGGGGTAGTCATAGCTGGACAGCAGTTCGCGAACTTCCATCTCAACCAGTTCCAGCAGCTCTTCGTCGTCAACCTGGTCAACTTTGTTCAGGAACACGACCATCTTCGGGATACCAACCTGGCGGCCCAGCAGGATGTGCTCACGCGTTTGCGGCATCGGGCCGTCTGCGGCGTTCACAACCAGGATCGCGCCGTCCATCTGAGCGGCACCGGTGATCATGTTCTTGACGTAGTCGGCGTGGCCGGGGCAGTCAACGTGCGCATAGTGGCGGTTGTCGGTCTCGTATTCCACGTGGGCGGTCGAGATGGTGATCCCGCGCGCTTTCTCTTCCGGCGCACCGTCGATTTGGTCATACGCTTTGAAGTCACCGAAATACTTGGTGATCGCTGCGGTCAGCGTCGTCTTACCATGGTCAACGTGGCCAATCGTGCCGATGTTGACGTGCGGTTTTGTACGCTCAAACTTTTCCTTTGCCAT
>NZ_JBQFUW010000021.1:0-1353 GCF_056539385.1 Ruegeria sp. BB6 | reverse complement strand
TGGAACGTCCGATCGGCCTCGAGAGCCATACGTTCTCTATGTATTCCGAAGCCTCTTTCTCTATTTGATTATTTTGAACAGGAGAAGGTACTGGGGCCTTCCCTTCATTGCTTATACCGGCTCCCAAGTCACTCAGCACCCATGCCAGATTTCGGCTAAAACCCCCACATGCGGCCAGTTCTCAAGTTAAACTCTTCTCCCACAGAGATGGTACCGAAAATCGGATGTTTGCGCCTCGAAACTAACTCTATGTGGAAGTTTCCGGCCCCTTCTTGACCCGCTCGGATCAGATCAAAGCAATTGCAAAAATTGACGTAAAGGGCCAACGAATATGGTGCTGGCTGGAAGAACACGGATCATGTCTTTCTTTTCAGTTTTCTCACTGAAGTCTGATATTAAATACGAGTGCTTTGAGCCGATAACATTGCGGTTACCCAGACTAAGGGTCATCGATCCTGCAGGACAATATCCCATCGCGCTGGTTCGTTGGGGTCTTGTGCCTCGATAAATGCGTAGTGGGTTTTGTTCCAAGAAAGCACCCGGTTGGTCAGGTTGTCCAACACATAATCTCCTTTGGATGTCCTAACGACTAGTACCGCATGCCCTTCGCGGTGAAGATCCAACACGGTAGCGAGAAGTAAGTGATCCGGAGAGATGCCCAATTTCTGAAGTTCTACCTTCTTGAGCATCGCGATGTCTTCGCAATCTCCGCCTAAGTGCGAGGGCAGTGCCCACTTTTCAAGAACGTGATACTGGCTCTTGTCAGACACCTCCGGAGTTTTTTGGTTAATGCTTTGATTTACTTTTTTTATCTTCTTCCATTCAGCATCGGTAATCTGATGAGGGTTCGGTGATTTTTGACAAATTGGCGGATAACTCGAGCAAACACTTTCAAACCCTTTTGGCGCCGGCCATTCTCGACCCAAGTGCATGATTGTGTCCGCAATAGATGCAGTCGAAAGGGTACAAAGAACACCACAAAGACCAGCCAAAAAATCTAACCGCATAGTCATTTTTGACGATTCTTCCTCAAAATATCCAAACCAGATTATGTCCGGCGAAAGCGCAAAATCAAATCTTGATCATCGGAAACTTCGATCTTGAAAGCGTTTGGTGATCGAATCCCAAGACAAAAGCAGACTGCACCACAGAACCTATCTGAAGGAAACCGCCAAGATAGCTGGGCACAGTTGCATCGCCTGAAATGAACGGCTGCTTAACCTGCCCACCTGATGGATTAATGCTCTCCCGTCTAAGTTCACGCACTGCGGCATCGGAAGGGTTGGCAATTGGCCGCTTGTGGGCAGTTTGCATAACCTAGTGTAGTTCGACTGAATGGCAGCAAAGTCCGCA
>NZ_JBQFUW010000020.1:0-1741 GCF_056539385.1 Ruegeria sp. BB6 | reverse complement strand
CATGCGATCGAGGGAGAAAACGCATGTCCATGTAATCATCGACCAAACTGGGAGTGCTTCGTTCCACCTCATCTAACCCCAGATAATTATTGGACAGGGCAACCGGGCAACCAAGAACCCTCTTCGCTGCAAGATTCATGGCTGTCTTGAGCCGTATTGCATACGAATAACCAATCAGGAAACTATCGTGGATGCATAGGACAGGTATCCGCTGTTTGGTGAAGCATCTTATCACCATTGAAGCCATCAAACTGTCCAAGTTCATCAGTGTTATCCCACGATCCGCACAGAGGTCATCCTCAAGGAATGGATGTTTCTTGATAGCAGCATCTAATACCAACCGAAGTTCCGCATTCTTCATCGACTTTGCCATCGAGCCAACCGGAGAAGCGTCCCGGAACGCACTATAAGCTGACCGCTCGTTCTTGGCGTTAAGAGCCATGAGGATCAGCAGTTTCACCAACTTGCGCTGCTTCACGTTATCCAAGTCAGGCAATGGTTGTTCATCCAACTCATAGGGATCACCCTCCAGCTTAACTCCTCTCTTTGCTGCCAGAATCGCGACGTGAAGGGCTTGATAGTCCACCTCGACAGTGGGTTCGTCATTGATGTGGATGCGCTTCCTTACCTCTGACCCGACCGATTGCCACCAGCCGCCATAGAAGCGACCACCGCATGACCAGTCGTTGCGATTGAAGACGCGGTGAACGAAGTTATCGAACCCACAGATGGGTACGCGGTTTATCTCGCCCGCGCGGACACCAGACTTAATCGGGCGCTCAATGAACGTGTCATCCTGATCGGGGATGTCGATGAAGGTTCGCAGCAGAAGCCTGTTGTACCGCATCAGATCTGTTCTCATCTTCTCGGTCGCCGGAGTATCCTTGTATTCGATATTCCTTTCCGATTTCTCGCTGGATCGCATGAGAATGCACTCCTTTCCCGGATGGGTCAGGATATGCTGTGGTCCGAACTTTGCTTCTCGAAACATCTGCCTAAGCGGTTCTGCGGCCCTAATCCGGGTGGTACGGTTCGAGTTGGCACCGGGAACGGTATAGCTGCCAGCCGCCAATGAGATGTAACCAACTTCATGCAGCCGATGTATTATCTTCGGTGCTAAGCGGGACATCCCTATCTTGTTATACCGGGATCCCGTGCTCCAGGCTGTGTTGCTCATCGCTACGCCAATGGACAGTTCGGGGTCGGTATCCCAAGCCACAAAAAGATCGAGCAATATAGCGCGAAGCTGCGTCAAACTGCTGGCCTTGGGTCTTACACCGCCCTTCTTTAGGCTGCTGCTTTCTGGCTCCCCATAGCATGTTGCCCAGACCTGCTTTGTCAGATGGGTAACATTCGGGTGTTCTGAAAATCGGTGAACATCCAGCAGCTTGGAGTAGTGCGGATTTGTGATCGGAAAGTCGTCTAGGGTCTTTCCAGCGTTTGTTTCTTCCATGAGTCAATTTGGTCCTCAATAAATGCGACCACGCCCAGAGCGTTCTGAGGCCCTGAAGACGTGATTAGCCGAGCGGAACCGAAGACGGCATCAAGCCATCAACGAGACACACCTCGACTAAGGGTTATGTTGTGCTTTGAGATTTGGAGGCCCTTCCGGTGCCTCATAGCGGACCAAACCGCTATAGCGCCTCTAGACGCTGATCATGGTGCCCACAGGATGCGGGCGGTTTAAGGAAGTCGAAGCTATCTTTTTTTGAGCAAACAATCAAGGCTTTTTTTTACCCAC
>NZ_JBQFUW010000019.1:0-3858 GCF_056539385.1 Ruegeria sp. BB6 | reverse complement strand
TCGATGACTGTGAACGGCGTTGCTGTGAGCGGTGAGGTTGAGGGTCGGACGTTATTGTCTGGTTTTTTGCGTGATCATTTGGGGATGACTGGGACGCATGTTGGGTGTGACACGGCGCAATGTGGGGCGTGTGTTGTGCATGTGGATGGTCAGGCTGTGAAGTCGTGCAACATGCTTGCGCTCGAGGCGGATGGGGCTGATGTCGGCACGATCGAGGGTCAGGCGGCTGAGGATGGGTCGCTGAACACCATTCAGCAGGCGTTTCAGGATCATCATGGGCTTCAGTGCGGGTTCTGCACGCCGGGGATGGTGATGAGTGCGGCGGCACTGTTGAAAGAGAACCCGCGCCCGACCGAGGCCGAGATCCGGCATTACCTGGAAGGCAATCTGTGCCGGTGCACGGGCTATCACAACATCGTCAAGGCGATCATGGCCGCATCGGGCCAGGACGTGGGCAGCATCGCTGCGGAATGATGCCGCTGCGGGCGGTTGCGCCCGTGGAATGACAGCGGGTGCCGGCGTGCACTCATAGGGAGGAGATCAAGCAATGCCCAAAGACAGTGGCATCGGAGCCAGTTCCAAGCGGCGCGAGGACGTGCGCTTTCTGACCGGAGCAGGCAACTACACCGACGACATCAACGTGGCCGGACAGGCCTATGTGTATTTCCTGCGCTCGGATATCGCGCATGGCCGGATCAGCAGCATCGACACTTCGGCGGCCGAGGGCATGCCGGGCGTGGTGCGGATATTCACCGGCAAGGATTTTGAAGGGGTGGGCGGCATCCCCTGCGGCTGGGAGGTGACGGACAAGCATGGCGCGCCCATGCAGGAACCGGCCCATCCCATTCTGGCGCAGGGCAAGGTGCGGCATGTGGGCGATCCCATCGCCGCAGTGGTGGCCGACAGCCTGGATCAGGCGCGCGACGCGGCCGAGGCGATTGACGTCGACATCGAGGAACTGCCCGCGGTGATCGACATGAAGGCGGCAGCGCAGGACGGCGCGACGCTGGTGCATGACGATCTGAAGAACAACATCTGCTATGACTGGCATCTGGGCGAGACCGACGACGCCAAGGTCGATGAGGTGTTTGCGGGCGCGGCCCATGTGACCACGCTGGATCTGGTGAACAACCGTCTGGTTGCCAACCCGATGGAGCCGCGCGTGGCGGTGGCGGAATACAGCCGCGGGACCGAGGAGTATACGCTCTATACCACCTCGCAGAACCCGCATGTGATCCGTTTGCTGATGTGCGCCTTCGTGCTGGGTCTGCCGGAACACAAGGTGCGCGTGGTGGCCCCGGATGTGGGCGGCGGCTTTGGCACCAAGATCTTCCACTATGCGGAAGAGGCGTTCTGTACCTTTGCGGCCAAAGCCTGCAACCGGCCCGTCAAATGGTCGGCCAGCCGGTCCGAGGCGTTCATGTCCGACGCCCATGGCCGCGATCACGTGACCACGATCGAACTGGCGCTGGATGCCGACAATAACTTTATCGGCCTGCGCACCAACACGCTGGCCAATATGGGGGCTTATCTGTCGACCTTTGCCAGCTCGGTTCCGACCTGGCTGCATGGCACGCTGGCCGCAGGCAATTACACAACTCCGGTCATTCAGGTGAACGTGAAGGCGATGTTCACCAACACGGTGCCGGTGGATGCCTATCGCGGCGCGGGCCGCCCCGAGGCGACCTATCAACTGGAACGCGTGATCGACAAGGCCGCGCGCGAGCTGGGGGTCGATCCGATTGCGCTGCGGCGTCAGAACTTCATCACCCAGTTCCCCTATGACACGCCGGTGGCGCTGACCTATGACACCGGGGATTACAACGGGACGATGGACAAGCTGGAGGCCGCTGCTGATCTGGCAGGCTTTGCCGCGCGGCGTGCGGAAAGCGAAGCCAAGGGCAAGCTGCGCGGTCTGGGCATCAACTGCTATATCGAGGCGTGCGGCATTGCGCCCTCGAACATCGTGGGGATGCTGGGCGCGCGTGCGGGTCTTTATGATGCAGCGACGGTGCGGGTGAATGCCACCGGATCAATCAGCGTCATGGTCGGTGCGCATAGCCATGGGCAGGGGCATGAGACGGCCTTTCCGCAGGTTGTGGCCGACATGATCGGCATTGACGAGTCGATGGTTGAGATCGTGCATGGCGACACCTCGAAGATCCCGTTTGGTATGGGCACCTATGGGTCCCGCTCGCTGGCGGTTTGTGGCTCGGCCATGGTGAAGGCCACCGAGAAGGTGATCGACAAGGCCAAGAAGATCGCCGCCCACCTGCTGGAGGCCTCCGAGGCCGATATCGAGCTGAAGGACGGTCAGTTCAGCGTCGCGGGGACCGACAAGTCGGTGGCCTGGGGCGATGTGACCCTGACGGCCTATGTGCCCCATAACTACCCGCTGGAGGTCGAGCCGGGGCTGGAGGAGACCGCGTTTTACGACCCGGCCAACTTTACCTTCCCCGCGGGCGCCTATGCCTGCGAGGTCGAACTGGACCCTGAGACCGGCAAGGTCAGCATCGAGGCGTTCACCGCCGCGGATGACTTTGGCAACATCGTCAACCCGATGATCGTGGATGGCCAGGTCCATGGCGGCATCGGTCAGGGCATTGGTCAGGCGCTGTTGGAGAACTGCGCCTATGACGAGAATGGCCAGCTGCTGAGTGCCTCTTACATGGACTACGCCATGCCGCGCGCCGATGATGTGCCCTTCTATGGCGTGGATCATTCCAGCCAGACACCCTGCACGCATAACCCGCTGGGTGTGAAGGGCTGTGGGGAGGCCGGTGCCATTGGCTCGCCGCCCGCAGTGGTGAATGCGGTTCTGGATGCGATGAACTCGGGCGGCAAGGCGGTGGATCACATCGACATGCCGGTGAGCCCGTCGCGCGTCTGGGCGGCGATGAACAGCTGAGAGGTTGGGGAGCGAGGGGCCAGCCCCGCCGCCCATTGGTGCTCGAACCAATGGCGCACCAATGGGCAGCTCCCCGGGATATTTACAGCCAGATGAAGGGCGGATCGGCGCCTTTCGGAAAGGAAGACGGAATGTATAATTTCGAGTTTGAGAAGCCCTCGACCATTGCGGATGCGGTTGCCGCGCTGGGGGCCGAGGATGCGCAGGCGTTGGGCGGCGGTCAGACGCTGATCCCGACGCTGAAGCAGCGGTTGGCGGCGCCGTCGGCGTTGGTGTCGCTGAGCGGGATTGCCGAGATGCAGGGGGTCTGTATCGAGGATGACGGATCGGTTGCCATTGGCGGCGCGACGCCCCATGCGGTGGTGGCGCGCGAGGCGGCGGGGTCTTATCTGGCGCTGGCGGCATTGGCCGGGCAGATCGGCGATCCGGCGGTGCGCAACCGCGGCACCATTGGCGGGTCGGTGGCCAATAACGATCCGGCGGCCTGTTATCCGGCGGCTGTGCTGGGGTCGGGCGCGACCATCGTGACCAATGCGCGGCAGATCGCGGCGGATGAGTTCTTTCAGGGCATGTTCACCACGGCGTTGGATGAGGGCGAGATCATCACCTCGATCCGCTTTCCGGTGCCGCAGGCCGCGAGCTATCAGAAGTTCCTGCAGCCTGCGTCCCGGTTCGCTCTGGTGGGCGTCTATCTGGCGCGGTTCGCTGACGGTGTGCGCGTAGCCGTCACCGGTGCCAGTGAGGATGGCGTGTTCCGCTGGTCCGAGGCCGAGGACGCTTTGACCAAGGAGTTCCGCGTCGACGCCCTGACCGGCCTGAGCATCAATCCCGCCAACATGATCAGCGACCTGCATGGCAGCAAGGACTACCGCGCGCACCTCGTCAGCGTCATGACAAAACGCGCAATCAACGCCTGCGCTTAAAAACACAACTCAAACCAGGGCCCATAT
>NZ_JBQFUW010000018.1:2500-6358 GCF_056539385.1 Ruegeria sp. BB6 | reverse complement strand
TGGTTGCGGGAGCAGGATTTGAACCTGCGACCTTCAGGTTATGAGCCTGACGAGCTACCGGGCTGCTCCATCCCGCGTCAGAGTCAGATTTGTATCATCGTTAGAGAGAATGCTGTTTTGCGGGCTTTTACTAGGTTTGGCGGTGACCTACTCTCCCGGGGCTTAAGCCCAAGTACCATTGGCGCGGCAGTGCTTAACTTCCGGGTTCGGGATGGGACCGGGTGTTTCACTTGCGCTATGACCACCAAACCGAGGAAAAGCCCCCGTCGCGACTTTTGCGGAGCAAAAGCGCGACGCGCGGCAGGCAGCGTATTCGTTTACGAATGCGCGTTGCCGCACGGTTGTTATATCAATCAACATCGCGGCTAGGCGCTGCGACGTTATCCATTGTCAAGGTCGGTGTATGCTTTCGGTTTTGATTTTGTCTTTCCATTACTGGATCAAATCAAGCCTATCGGGCGATTAGTACCGGTCAACTGAACGCATTACTGCGCTTACATCTCCGGCCTATTGACGTGGTGGTCTTCCACGGCCCTCAGGGAGACCTTGTTTTGAGGGGGGCTTCCCGCTTAGATGCCTTCAGCGGTTATCCTGTCCGATCATAGCTACCCAGCACTGCCGTTGGCACGACAACTGGTCCACCAGTGGATCGTTCACCCCGGTCCTCTCGTACTAGGGGCAACTCCTCTCAAGTCTCCTACACCCACGGCAGATAGGGACCGAACTGTCTCACGACGTTCTAAACCCAGCTCACGTACCTCTTTAAACGGCGAACAGCCGTACCCTTGGGACCTGCTCCAGCCCCAGGATGAGATGAGCCGACATCGAGGTGCCAAACACTGCCGTCGATATGGACTCTTGGGCAGTATCAGCCTGTTATCCCCGGCGTACCTTTTATCCGTTGAGCGATGGCCCTTCCACTCGGGACCACCGGATCACTATGGCCGTCTTTCGACTCTGCTCGACTTGTCAGTCTCGCAGTCAGGCTGGCTTCTGCCATTGCACTCAACGAGCGATTTCCGACCGCTCTGAGCCAACCTTCGCGCGCCTCCGTTACGCTTTAGGAGGCGACCGCCCCAGTCAAACTACCCGCCACGCAGGGTCCCGGATCCGGATAACGGACCGCGGTTAGACATCAAGAGTGCGAAGGGTGGTATCTCAAGGGAGGCTCCACAAGAACTTGCGTTCCTGCTTCAAAGCCTACCACCTATCCTGCACATCACAATCCTGATGCCAGTGCGAAGCTGTAGTAAAGGTGCACGGGGTCTTTCCGTCTAACCGCGGGAAGCCTGCATCTTGACAGGCAATTCAATTTCGCTGAGTCGATGTTGGAGACAGCGGGGAAGTCGTTACGCCATTCGTGCAGGTCGGAACTTACCCGACAAGGAATTTCGCTACCTTAGGACCGTTATAGTTACGGCCGCCGTTTACCTGGGCTTCAATTCAAGGCTCTCACCTCTCCTTTTAACCTTCAGGCACCGGGCAGGCGTCAGACCCTATACGTCGTCTTGCGACTTCGCAGAGCCCTGTGTTTTTAATAAACAGTCGCCACCCCCTGGTTTGTGCCCCCAGCCCCTAGTTGCCTAGGAACCGGGCCTCCTTCTCGCGAACTTACGGAGGTATTTTGCCGAGTTCCTTCAACATCGTTCTCTCAAGCGCCTTGGTATGCTCTACCAGTCCACCTGTGTCGGTTTAGGGTACGGTCTGATGGAGGGCTATTTCCAGGAACCACTCAGCGGCCCACCCAATCCGATAAGGGTGAACAACCTTCGTGATCCGTCACATCCTCCTGGCCTAGGAATATTAACCTAGTTCCCATCGCCTACGCCTTTCGGCCTCGGCTTAGGGGCCGGCTTACCCTGCTCAGATTAGCTTTAAGCAGGAACCCTTGGACTTTCGGCGAGAGTGTCTCTCACACTCTTTGTCGCTACTCATGTCATCATTCTCACTAGTGATCTCTCCACGGGATCGCTCACGCGCCCGCTTCATCGAAAGAACCTATGCCTGCGCTACCGCCTATTCGGCTACTTGAGCGCGATTGCTCGCGCCAAATGACCGGCGGTAAAAAAGGCAAGGTTCTATGTCACACTACGCTCTGCTACCGATGCTTACGCATCCCTAGACTTCGGCTCATGGCTTGAGCCCCGTTACATCTTCGCCGCAGGACAACTTATTTAGACCAGTGAGCTGTTACGCTATCTTTAAAGGATGGCTGCTTCTAAGCCAACCTCCTGGTTGTTTTGGTCGTCCCACCTGCTTTCCCACTTAGCCATGAATTGGGGGCCTTAGTCGTAGGTCAGGGTTGTTTCCCTCTCCACTACGGACGTTAGCATCCGCAGTGTGTCTGCCATCTAGTACTCCCGGGTATTCGGAGTTTGGTTAGGATCAGTAAGCCTGTGGGGCCCCATTACCCATCCAGTGCTCTACCCCCCGGGGTATTCGGATGACGCTCTACCTAAATAGATTTCGCAGAGAACCAGCTATCTCCGAGTTTGATTGGCCTTTCACCCCTAGGCACAGCTCATCCCGATCTTTTTCAACAGATGTGGGTTCGGTCCTCCAGTAAGTGTTACCTTACCTTCAACCTGGCCATGCCTAGATCACTCGGTTTCGGGTCTGATCCCACGAACTCATACGCCCTATTAAGACTCGCTTTCGCTACGCCTACACCTAACGGCTTAAGCTTGCTCGTAAGACCAAGTCGATGACCCATTATACAAAAGGTACGCCGTCAGCTCGCAAGGAGCCTCCGACTGATTGTAGGCGTTCGGTTTCAGGTACTGTTTCACTCCCCTCGTCGGGGTGCTTTTCACCTTTCCCTCACGGTACTGGTTCGCTATCGGTCAGCAAGGAGTACTTAGCCTTCGAAGGTGGTCCTCCGATCTTCAGACAGAATTTCACGTGTTCCGCCCTACTTAATACGTCCATCAGAGCTTAGAATACGGGGCTGTCACCCGCTATGGCCATGCTTCCCAACATGTTCTTCTCACTCATCTGGCTCGGCTGGTCCCCGTTCGCTCGCCGCTACTAGGGGAGTATCAATTGATTTCCTTTCCTCCGGGTACTTAGATGTTTCAGTTCCCCGGGTTTGCTCTTAAAACCCTATGTATTCAGGTCTTAAGTACTTGGTTAAGCAACATATTGAGTAGCAAAACTAACAATATGAAGCTTTCAAGTGGGTTGCCCCATTCAGAAATCCATGGATCAAAGCTTATTCTCAGCTCCCCATGGCTTATCGCAGAGTATCACGTCTTTCATCGCCTCTTGCTGCCAAGGCATTCACCAAACGCCCTTCTCGCGCTTGATTTGATCCAGAAAAAGAAAGACTTGATATTGGCACTACCGCCTATTCGGCTACTTGAGTGCGTTTGACCGCACACAACCAAAGCTGCGCTAGTAATCAAATCGATCGCGACCGCCCAGCTGGTAACTAAAGGCGATCTTTCTTCTGAACCAAAAGCATACTTTCCCGCCTTCCATCCTGGAACCCGCGCTGCCGATGTCGGTCGGCCCCACGCAGAGGATAGAAGACAATGCATAACCGTTAAGTTATGCGGGTTAGTGTACTTGACTTGGACAACTCTGTTCGTTTCAGCCGGGATATTCAAAAAGGGACGAGGAAACATCCCTAATCAAACCTCCTCACTATGTGTGCTACCGCCTATTCGGCTACTTGAGCACGTGAGGACCAACTGAGATCAACGCCTCACTCGGCGCGATCAAACAGTGTTGATTGATTTCTCTCTATACGATGTCAATTGCGGCGACTTTCGAAGAAAGTCTGCCGGGTGCGAGGCAGCGTATTCTCGAAGAGAATGCGCGTTCGCACACCATAGTCTGTAAGAACAGACATCTCAG
>NZ_JBQFUW010000017.1:0-6503 GCF_056539385.1 Ruegeria sp. BB6 | reverse complement strand
GTACCTTCTCCTGTTCAAAATAATCAAATAGAGAAAGAGGCTTCGGAATACATAGAGAACGTATGGCTCTCGAGGCCGATCGGACGTTCCAACAATAGTCTGACTTTCGGTTCGCATTGGGGTCGATCAAGTTGTTATCTACACTTGGTATCAGCACTATTCGACACGCAAAATGACCCAATGCAGTAGTTAGAACCTGACTTTAAGAACCAGCCGAACTAATAGCGCAGTTTCAAAATTCTGCAGATTGATTTCTGTTTTGTTCGCATCGACTAGCGTCACTTTGCCGTCGACTTCTGCACCTGCAAGTCAGACCCCGGCCCCACCGCAGTCTTCTTCTGGCGTTCCTGCAGAAAAAGCTCGTAAGAAAAAGCGACCGAGCATTGGACTGGTATCTTCGCCCAGCCGCGTTCTCCGGTTGATTCCTTTTTTTCTCAAGATACGTTTAGGTAAATCTTTTTTTGAGATCTGATCAAAGAGCCAATGAGTACCAACACGGCATATCAAAGTAAGCGAACCAATCGCGCTCCCGCTATGAAGTCAAACTCGCGGGTTTTTGTGTGCCTTGTCTCTTTGGGAATCAACGCACTTGCGTTGGCGCTTCCTTTGGCTCTCCTGCAGGTCTACGACCGGATTTTGCCGAATCAGGCAGCCGGATCTGCAATCGTCATTTTCTCGGCAGTTGTTGTCGCGTTGGTGTTTTCGGGAATGCTTCGATATGTAAGGTCCGGCGTGTTTGCTCGGTGGTCGGCACTGGAAGAACACAGGCTTTGGTCTCATACCGCTCGACAACTTCTTAAAGGCCATCACAGCCGGGAGGATGCTCTTTTGCTTGCTTCCGCCCCCGCCAAGGCGCGTGATGAGAGTGTCGGTCAAACAATGCTGGCCCGATACGATGCGCCTTTCTCGATCGTTTTCCTCGCTCTGGTCGCCTATCTCGGCGGAATCGTTGTCGCCGCGCCCTTGTTGGTCGCTGCCGTTTCGGTGATCGCGTTCCTTGTGGTTGCGCCGCGGAATCGATCTGCCCTGCAGCAGGAACTGCTGTCGGGCGCAAAGTACGAGGCCAGTGTCACGGCGCTCGCTAACACTTCCTCAAACACGACGACGCTGATCAGCCTCGGCTCGACATTTGCCCGTTTGACTCACGATCGCTCTGTCCAGTTGAAAGCAAACAGAACGACGCAGAACATCAGCAGTTTTCAATTTGACCTCTTGCAGAGTGGCGCGTTGATCTCGACGGTCGGCGTTGTCTGGTTGGGCGCCGTAGAGGTGCTCGCAGGGCAGATGACAACCGGCGGGCTTGCCGCCTGCACGTTGCTTGGCTCTCGGGCGGCATCACAGCTTATAGGTGTTGCGGCGACGGGCCTGCGTGCCCAGCCCGCCGCTGTCGCGGCGGAGCAGTCGAAGGCGATCCTTGAAAACAGTGGAGAGAGCGAGCGTCAGCCGTCGCACCGTACGACCGAATACCTGAACTCGACTGGCGGTGGCATCTGGGTGCTCGAAGCTTCACCGCATCAAACGGTGTCTGAAAAGCTGGAAGCCATAGTCGACCACTTGCCCTGCGACCTGTCGGACTCGGAGACAGTTCGGATCGTATCTGCTCGGCCACGGCTGTTGGCTGGTAGGCTCATGGATTGCCTGTCCCGCTTGGACAAGGATCTAGAGCCAGAAGCACTGTCCCTGTCGCGCGAGATCGGACTGGACAACGTCGTTTGTCGACTTCCCCATGGCTACGACACGGTGCTCGCATCTTCCGGCCGGCCACTTTCGGATGGCGGCACCAAGCGCGCCGCGATTGTACAGGCATTCGCGGGCAGCCCCGGGCTGGTCATTATCGAGTCACCCGAAGCGCTGCTCGATGTCGATACGGTGAGGAACCTGTCGGAGTTCCTGCTGTCCCGCGCAATTGATTTCAAGATACTCTTACAGACATCGTCTGAAGAGCTTCTCGCCGGTCTTGAAGATGCCAAGCGCCTCGAAAACCCGAAAAACTGGATCGAGGGGGTCGAGTAATGTCAGCAGCCGCCAACTTCCTCCAAACCGTTCTCAAATATCTAGACGGGCGCCACTCCGATCAGGCGGTAGAGGCGGCATTCGGAGGTTTCTCGTCATCGCTGTCCGATATGGCGCGAGCAGGTAACCTAATTGGGCTTCACGCTTCAATTCACAAGCGCGTTCCGGCATCCTGGAGCGACGGACACGACGGCGCGCTGATTGCAACAGACGGCACCAACTGGTTTGGCGTCGTAAGACGTGATGGTGATCTCGCTTCGTTCCGAGAGGGCGACAAAGCTGTTCAAAATCTATCACTTGAGGGGCCGCTTCTGTATCTGCGTGTGCTCCCCGAAGCCGAAGCCGCCAAGGTCACCTATTCCAATATCTTGTCTCGCGCGCGTGATGCCTTTGTGCATGTCTCGTGGCAATCTCTGGTCATTAACCTATGCGCTCTTGCGGTGCCCTTCTTCACCATGACGGTGTATGATCGGGTACTGGGAGGCGGCGCCGTCGACTCGCTTCCGGCCTTGTTATCGGGTGCAGTGATTGTTTTGATCACGATGCTGGCAATGCGCCGCGTCAGGTCCGGTTTTGCTGCCGCAGAATACGCCTCGCTTTCTGGACAAATTTCGACATTGCTGGCCGGCAAGGCGCTCCGCTCGCCTGTATCGAACGCGGCCGGCAACTCGGGCAGTGCGATTGTCATGAAGGTCCGACAAGGTGAACGCGCCGCTGACCTGTTCGCCTCCCCGAATATCACGGCGATTTATGATGCACCGTTTATCCTGTTGACCTTTGCCGCTTTGGTGATTGTTGGCGGAGGCATGGCGATCATTCCCGCGATCTACCTCCTGATGTTTTTTGGTTTCGGTTTGTTGATGAACGCTGGAACCGGCAGTAGGGACCCGTTTGCCGCCCGCCAATCCATGAGGCGCACGCAGATGATTGGGGAATTGGTCGACGCCAACGGCGCTATTCAACGCGCCGGGTTGGGCGAGAAATGGCTTCAGCGGTTCGATGCAGCCTTGCGCTCAAGTGCGCGCGACACGCACCGTTCGATGACAAAGATTGGCTCCCAGTCTGCAATCGCGACCACGCTTGGATCCGGCACCGCGCTCGTAACACTGGTCGTAGGAATCGATCTCGCGCTGAAGGGCCATTTGTCACCAGGAACACTGATCGGAACAATGTTGCTGACTTGGCGCATCACCGGTCCAGCGCAATCGCTGTTCCTTGCGATCCCGCGACTTAAAGCAATCCGCAACGGCTGGAACTCTCTTGAGACACAACTCCGCGCGCCAACGATAGGCCAAGAGGCTCATCTCCAAATCGCGCTTGAACCTGAGGCGCCCGCTGTGGCCGCTCAGGGGTTGTTCTACCGCTACGAAGCCGGTCAGCCACCTGCCGTGACCGGCGTAACATTCGATGTGCCCGCCGGCAGCGTCGTCGTTGTGATGGGACCGAACGGGTCGGGCAAATCGACCTTGTTGCAGCTCGTGGCAGGGCATTTCAGCCCGCAATCCGGAAACCTGACACTAAACGGGCGTCAGATGTCCCAATATGATCCCGACGAGATCGACGCACGATGCGCCTACGTCGGTGGTGACAAGCGCTTTTGGCTGGATCAAAGTAGAACGGAGCCCGGCGCTGGGTTTTCCGCGGAAGCCAAGATAGAACGTATAGCGTGGTCCGCAATTGTCGGACATGACAGCAGTTTCTTCGTTCTCGATGATCCGCTTGCCGCGAGTGGTAAGGACGCTGTGACCGAGATCGCGAAGTTCATCGACGAAACGCGCGGCAAGGCTACGATCTTCCTTGCAACCCACGACACGGAACTCGCGGCGCATGCCGATATCGCTATCGTTCTGGACGCCGGCAACGTCGTCTATTGCGGGCCCGTTCAGACAGAAAAGCCAGAAGCAGAAGCTTCGACGGAGGAGAAGAGCGATGGGTGAAAATCGCGGAGATCAACCTTTCGACCTTTACGATACGTCGACCTTCGTCTGGATGCGTCGTGCGGCGATTGTCGTTTTGCTCGGTCTGACCGCACTGGTGATCTGGATGGTCTACACGCCGGTGGACGAGATCTCCAAGGCGCGCGGGGAAATCGAACCCATCGCGCAGGTGAAGCGGGTTGAAAGCCGGCACGGAGGTCAACTGGCCGAGCTGCGGGTGACGCGAGGTCAGATGGTGGAAGCGAACGAGATCGTGGCGCTTCTGGATCAGGCGGAGGCACAATCGGCACTCCGGGCGGCTGAAGCGCGTATTGCGGGATTGTCGCTTGAAATCGAGCGGCTTCTCGCGCTTGCAGAGGGGCGGGAACCGAATTTCTCGGCCCATGCCGAAGATTTCAATGACCTCGTGGAACGCGAAACGGCTGCACTTGCGGCAACTCGTGCCTTCATTCGCGCCGAACGCTCAGTGATCCAGTCGCAGATCGAAGAAAAGCGCGCCGAGATTGCAGCCATCGATGAAGAACGCCCCCAACTCATTCAACAGATCGCAGTCACCGAGGAGGAGCGTGCCGTTCAACAGGACCTGCGGGATCGGGGACTGAGCGGACGCGCAAAGCTCGCGGAACTGCGCGAGCAAGAAGCGCAGTATCGATTCGAACTTGCCCAGCTCGCCGGTCGGCGAACCATTGCCGAGGCCGAGATTACCGAGCTGCAGGCGTCTCTGACACAGGTCGAACTGGATGAGTATGCCAAGGCCCGTAGCCGGATTGCCGAAGCGGATTCCCAGCGGCGTGCACTGCAGGCCGAAGCGGCCGGCCTTCAGAGCCGTGTCGCGGAGACAGAGATCCGGTCGCCCGTTTCCGGGGTAGTCCAGTCGATCCCCGACGACACGATCGGCGATGTCATCGATCCCGGCGGAATGGTCGTCACAATTGTCCCCGCCGATGGCGGCTATCGTTTCAGCGGTCGCTTGTCGCCGCGCGATGTCGGCTTCGTTTCAGTCGGGCAACCCGTTCGATTGAAAATTGACAGCTTCGATTACAGTCGCTTCGGCGCATTGCCCGGCAAGGTCGAGGAAGTTTCGCCAACAACATCAGTCGATGAGCGAGGAACAGCATTTTACGAAGTCCTTGTGCAGCTGGACAGCGACCATTTCCGCGATGCAGAGGACGGACTTACATTGATCGCCGGAATGACCGGCGAGGCCGATATCAAGACCGGTGCCAAGACCGTGTTTCAGTATGTCTGGAAACCCATCTACACCAATCTCGACCTGGCATTGACTGAGAGGTGAGGAGAGACGCGATGTCCGATCAGAGCCCGAGCAAATCCCAACCCTCCCGCTCGACCGCGGATCCCAGAGACGAGTTGTCCGAAGAGGTTTTTGCCTGGGTTGTGACCGACACGAGCGATCTTCCGGATGTACAGGACGAAGGCGCCCATGCGGCGCCGGATGGCGTAGAGCAAGGTGGCGGCGGTTCCGGCAACCGGCAGTTGATGGTCTCCGCGCCGGCCCTGGCACGCCATATGGGCGCCGACCTTTCCGAGTTGCATTCCGAGCCGGGTCGTCCGGGGGCGGAGTCCGGCTCCGACTGGTTGGCCTCGTCCGGCCTGGCCCCGTTGCCCCCAACTCATATCCAGAAATCTGGTGCAGGACATCCCGACTTCACTCATGCTTTGCCGGGAATTGGCACAGGTCAAAATGTCGGACATGTGATCATTCCCTCCGTTTCAACTGGCGGTTCAATCGGCGGTGGCGGTAACGCTTCGGGACAGACGCCAAGCCACATCGTGACGGGTGGTCAGCCCAGTGGGCCTGCCATCGCCGGGTTGATCCCCGGTGGTAAGGAAGGCCACCCTGTGCCGGTCCTGATCTCGGTGGTGAACGGCAACAACACGCAGGGTGGCTCCACCGTGACCATCGGTGGGTTGCCCCCCGGAACGATCATGAACCAAGGGCACGCAGGTCCGGGTGGGACGTGGATCCTTGGTCCCGGCACCGACCTTAAGAACCTGACCATGACTCCGCCGACCGACTGGTTCGGATCAGGGCACCTAACCGCAACGGTCGTTGATCCAAACGGTCACTCCGCACAGGTTCAGCTGCCTTTCAATGTGTTGCCACAACCCGACGCAGCCAGGATCTCGGGAACGGATACCGGAACGACGTCCGAGGATCGTGTTCTGACGGTGTCCGGCGCGCTGACGATCGTCGATCCGGATCCGGGCGAAGCACATTTTCAACCCACATCTTTGACTGGAAGCTTCGGTAGCTTGCAGATCGATGCGTCGGGTCGTTGGACTTACAGGCTCGAAAACGCCTCTCCCTCGGTTCAGGCGCTGGTTTCCGGGCAGACCGAGCGCGAAACATTCACAATACACAGCGTTGATGGAACGAGCCACCAACTGGTCGTAAACGTAATGGGCACCGACGATCGAGCAATCATCGCCGGAGCCTCTCAGGGCGCGGTGACCGAGGACAAGCTGACCTCGACCGGCGGCAAGCTGGATGTGACCGACCCCGATGCAGGCCAGGCGAGCTTCGTGCCGCAG
>NZ_JBQFUW010000016.1:0-12624 GCF_056539385.1 Ruegeria sp. BB6 | reverse complement strand
GACCCCAAAGTAAAAGAGATCTCCCGACTGCTTTGGGCTCAGAGCAGCCATTCGCTATGTTCCGTCTAACTGACCTCTTTGCGGACAAAGCGGTCTATGGTTCACCAAACAAATCGGTTAACCTTGGGTTTACGGTACACGGTTGTGGAGAGTGAGAAGGATTAGTTGTCTTCACTTCCGGAAGTATAGTGTCTCAATTGGCACCGTTATTGTATGCTGAGCAGGACGTTATGGCTCACGGGCGTCCAGATACCCTCCGGTTTAGCCCTTTTGCGTGTCAGATGGTATCGTCCCAAAATTAGGTTGTTGGTTGCTCTGGTGCATCACCCAAAGCCAGCAGCAAAAGGATAGCCAAAAGGGGTGATCCAACCAGACCGATCAGGAACCAGATCAAACCGGATCGGTTGCGCCGCCCTGCCATCGTGATTGGCAGGATATAAAGCCAGATCACGACAACCAGCAAGATGAGCATAAAAATCAACTGGATAACTGGTGCGTCCATGAAATTTTGCCTTTCGTATCTTGACGCCATTTTTAAAACGGCTGATCCGGTTAGGTAGACGATGGCCCGAAAGCGTTTTCGGGTATTAATTTAGCCCAACATGGGTTCCGGGCGTCCCAACCCTCTCCCTTTGGGTTCCTTGGCTATCAGACAGTGCCGTCCAAATGTTTGGTGTTTTCCGGGTCACAAGGTAGCAAGGTCGGCAAAACGGATAAAGTGGGTGTTCAAGGAGCCTTTTAAAGCGCCTTTTCAATGAACTTTGAAAAAAGCTCACCCTGCGAGTTGATCCTAAGTTTCGCGTAAATGTTGCGTCTGTGGATGCGGACTGTGCCTGGAGAGATGCCGAGAATTGTGCCAACAGCTTCTGCCGAATGGCCCTTCAATGTGAACTCAACGACTTCTCGTTCTCGTAGCGTCAGAACGCCATCGCCAAATGCCTGGAATGCTAGATCGACGCGACGACTAACGCCATTCGCTGCGGCGCCGCGGGCCATCGTTGGAAAGTCACTCCAATGTTTGCAACAGGCTGCCCGAACGAGCGGCCATAGAGCGAGCAAATGACGAATTTCCTTGGCGGAAAAAGGCTTCTCTGCTCGCATGAGCGAGACCACAACCATCCCAGCGCCTGGGATATCGATAAAGTAGCCAATCTCCTCTGCTAACCCAGTCCTTTTGTAATAGCTGCGATAGTATTCGCCCTGATAGAACCTGTCCGGTGCGATATCGCGCATGCGGTACAGACCCGGTGTTATTGGTTTTGTCGCGGCCAAAAAAAATGGATCAAGTACGTAGGGCCCGGCTTGGTAATCCTCAACAAATATACGCCGTTTGCTTTTGGGGAAATCGTCGTGAAGGTCTATTGGTGCTTCGGTTCCGACATGGCCAAACGCCACCGTAAAATCAAATGGTGCGACCTGCCGTAAGCCATCTGCCAAAGCACATGGAAACTCTGGGGTTCCGATCTTCTCCACGACCCTGCCGGCCTCTTCCATCCAATCGTACACACGCCGCTCCAGATCTTCGAAAAGAACCTCTATACCCCAATTGTGGTATATACAGTTATTCCGAGTTATTGTTACTTTTTCCTTGTTTGAGTGGTATGCCAGTAAATGCCAAAAAATCAAGCAAAAGGAAAACGGCAGTATATGAGCTTTGACATGAGCGTTACCATGCAGACGATTGCGGAACTCCGAGGAGTGACCAAGACCTTCGGGAATGTGGTCGCTGCCAAAGACCTGAATCTTTCCATTGGGAAGGGGGAGTTTCTGTCATTCTTGGGCCCATCTGGTTGCGGCAAAACCACAGCACTTAGAATGCTAGCAGGTTTCGAGAAACCAACCGAAGGTCAGGTGTTGCTCGATGGCGAAGTCGTCAACGACTTGGATGCGCACCATCGCCCAGTCAATATGGTGTTTCAGCAGTACGCTCTTTTTCCTCACCTGAGCGTGTTCGACAACATCGCATACGGCCTGCGCCAACAACGACCACGCGTAGACAAACAAACAATCGCGACAAAGGTTAAGCAGGCGCTGGAAACTGTCCGTCTTGGTGGATTTGGCCCACGTCGCATCTGGGAGATGTCTGGTGGTCAGCAGCAACGCGTCGCTTTGGCGCGTGCGATCGTAAACGAGCCCAAGCTTTTGCTGCTCGATGAGCCAATGGCTGCTCTGGATCGAAAGCTTCGAAAAGAAATGCAGTTTGAACTGCAGAACCTGCAACGACAACTGGGAATAACTTTTATCCTCGTCACGCACGACCAAGAAGAAGCGCTTTCAATGTCCGACCGAATTTGTGTGATGGAAGGCGGCAGTATTGTGCAGGTAGGCAGCCCACGCGAACTCTATGACATGCCCCGCAGCCGTTACGTGGCTGGATTTGTAGGCACCTCGAATTTCTTTGATGCAACTGTAACAGACTCAGCAGCTGACCAAATCACTGTGCGTTTAGCGAGTGGCCAAAAGGCGCACGGAACTCCGGAGATTCCAATAGATGCAGGGCAGGAAGTGTGCGTTAGTATCCGTCCTGAACAGATCACGCTGACCCGCGCGCTACCCGCAGCTGAAATCGCTCTGCCAGTTACCATTCAAAATCGGATCTTCCTTGGGGAGCACACAGAATACCTTGCGCGCAACGAAGCACTGGGTGATTTCCACGTACTTGTGCCAAGGCAAGCGGAATTGAACGAGGGGACGTTCAATGCAGGAGAGCAGGCCTTTGTTTCATGGGGCGAAGGCGCACTGCTGATCCTGGAAAAATAACAAATCCCGCAATCCAACAACAGAGAGGTTCACGATGACCAAGGATAATGGGACTATTTCCAAACAGAAGTTCATGGAAGAGCTTCGCCGGTACCAAAAGGGTTCGGTTTCACGGCGACATTTCTTAGGCGTGACAGGTCTTGGGATGGCAACGGCCGTTCTAGGCACGGCCATGCCTGGGTTGCGTACACGCCCGGCATTTGCTGCCGGAGACATTGGCGACCGAGTGATCCTCGCCACATGGCCGAACTACCATGACGAGATGAACTTCGAAGCCTTCACGGAAGCCACTGGCGCCCATGTTCAGGTCAATGTTTTTGGCTCGAACGAAGAGATGTTGGCAAAACTACAGGCTGGAGGGTCTGGCTGGGACGTTTTCGTTCCAACCAACTACACGATCACTACGTATGTGGGTGAAGATCTGATCATCCCGCTCGATACGTCCAAACTGCCAAACTACGACGCAGTTTCATTCGAGCAGCGCTTTTCCGATGCCGGTTCTGTCGATGGCCAGCTTTACGCGGTCCCAAAAAACTGGGGCACGACTGGCTTTGCAGTGAACACCAGCAAGCTTGACGGCGCTCCGACTCCAACCACATGGAAAGAGTTCTGGGACCTTACTATGGAAGGTTACTCAGGCCGGACAATGGTGCATGATTACCAACTCACCACCATCGGTAATGCCCTGAAATACTTCGGCTACTCCTTCAACTCGGTCGATGAGAAGGAACTGGCGGATGCCGAGAAATTGTTGCTGGATGCCAAACCGCATCTGTTTGCAATCTCGTCGGATTATCAGCCACCGATGCGTAACGGTGACGCCTGGATGACGATGTGCTGGACAGGTGATGGCAAGCAGATGAATGTCGACATGCCTGAAATCGCCTACGTTCTGGGAACTGAGGGCGGTGAACTCTGGTCCGACTACTACGCTATTCCTAAGGGCGCACCCCATATGGATGCCGCTTATGCCTTGATCGACTTCCTGCTGAACCCGGAAGTTAATGCGAAAGAAGTCCTCGCTCACGGCTATCCATCGGCTGATGCTCGCACCAATGCGTTGCTGCCGAAGGAACTACTGGAAGATCCGATCCTTTATCCGGCAACTGACCTTTTGAATGCACTCGAGTTCGGCGCGGCGGCTACGCTAACCGATCCAAACCGTGCCGAGTTGCTCGCCCGCTTCAAGTCGGCCTAAGCGGCAAGGCCGCCAATATCGGAAAAGACGAGGAAGATATGACCGAACGAGGCAGAAAAGCACTGTTGCTGGCACCGGCAGGAATATGGCTGTTGGTAATGCTTGCCCTTCCTCTGCTGGTCGTCTTCGTCTTTTCCTTTGGCGAACGGGGTGCCGCCGGAGGCTATGTTCCAGCGTTCACGTTGGAACAATATGCCAACCTTCCTGCGCGATGGACGGCGTTTAAGAACACATTGATCCTCGCACCTCTGGGGACTATCGCTGCGTTGGTAATTGCCTACCCGCTCGCCTACTTTCTTGCGGTGCGTTGTTCACCAAAGTGGAGAACTTCGCTGTTGATCCTGGTGATCGTGCCGTTCTGGACATCGATCCTGATCCGGTCATACGCATGGATTTTCATCCTTGGGGGGCGTGGCTTGCCCGCTTTTCTGGAGTTGATCGGCATCGGTGATATCCGCCTGATAAATACGCCGTTCGCTGTGCTTGTCGGGATTGTCTATGGGTATCTACCTTTGATGGTTTTCCCGATTTTTGTAAGCTTGGACAAACTGGATAAACGCCTTCTGGAAGCATCGGCTGATCTCGGCTCTACCCCATGGCGTACGTTCCGTCAGGTGACACTTCCTCTGTCGGTACCTGGTATCGCAACTGGCTGCATGCTGGTCTTCATCTTGCTGATGGGCGAATTTCTGATCCCAGCGATCTTGGGCGGCGGAAAGGTCTTTTTCGTCGGAAATGCGCTGGTGGACCTGTTCCTGCAGTCTCGGAACTGGGCGTACGGATCGGCGGTCGCAATGACTCTGGTTGTCGTAATGCTTGCCACTGTATCAATTTACATGAAATTCATCTCGCGCCTGGGCGGCCAGCGCGAAGATGTCTCGCTGATGTGAGGGTCCGATGCGCTTATACGCGATCTGCGTCTACCTTTTTCTATATATTCCAATCGGCATCATCGCGCTTTTCAGCTTCAATGCCGGACGACACGCAAGCCAGTTCATGGGGTTCTCGACCCAATGGTATGGCAAAGCGCTTAACAACCCATTTGTTATGGACGCGCTCGAGACCAGTCTGCTTGCGGCATTCATAACTGCTTGCCTCGCATCCACACTCGGAACCATGGCGGCCATCGCTTTACAAGGGGTTAAGGGATGGCTCCGAACTTTGTTCGATGCGATGATTTATATTGCGATTATGATACCCGGTATTGTCATCGGCATCGCGACACTCATTGCCCTGGTCACCGTATTCGGCTGGCTAAACCCGCTTCTTGCAAGCCTATGGCCCGATGGAGCAAATCCCCCGCAACTTTCCATGGGGATGCCCACGCTTGTCGCCGCGCACACCATGTTCACGATGGCGCTGGTCATAATCATCGTACGTGCAAGGCTATCGGGTATGGACCGTGCCCTCATGGAAGCTTCGGCTGACCTCTTTGCGACGCCTTGGGGCACCTTTCGGCAGGTGACGCTGCCGTTGATAGCACCGGCAATTTTGGCGGGCTTCCTGCTCAGCTTCACTTTCTCATTTGATGATTTCATCATCGCGTTCTTCGTAGCCGGCTCAGAAACAACCCTGCCAATCTACATATTCTCATCCATCCGGCGCGGCGTAACGCCCGAGATCAATGCCATCGGCACTATGGTTATGGGCGCGTCGCTCTTGTTGCTCGTTGCAGCGCAACTGCTTTTGCGCCGAGGCGCCTCAAAATCGAATAGTTAAATAAAGGAGCCAAGTGACATGCGGCTTGCAGGTAAAGTCGCGCTCGTGACGGGCGCGGGATCAGGAATTGGTCGGGCGGGTTCAATGGCAATGGCACAAGAAGGCGCGCATGTCATGGTAACGGATCGCGATGTAACACTTGCTGAAGCCACTGTGGCCGAGATCGTTGCGCAGGGGAATCAAGCGTCTGCCAAACAGCTTGATGTAACCGATGACGATGCCCTTACCAAAACCATAGACGAAGCAGTTAAAACCTTCGGTCGGCTTGACGTCTTGCACTCTCACGCTGGGTTGCAGATCGAAGGAACGCTGGAAGAAGTGGAACCAGATGGAATGGATGCTTCTTGGGCATTGAATGTCCGCGCTCACTTCATTGCAGCGCGTGCAGCTGTCCCTCATATGAAATCATTGGGTGGAGGCAGTGTGATCGTCACGGCCTCCAATTCTGGGGTTCAATACGACCGGGGTATGATCGCCTATGCGACTACAAAGCACGCAGCTGTTGCGATGGTCCGGCAGATGGCAGCCGACTACGCTGTCCATGCAATCCGTTTCAATGCCCTTTGTCCAGGATTTGTAGACACCCCCTTCAATGCAGGCTTCGAAAATCAGATGGGTGGCCGTGCCAAACTGGAAAGCTACATCGAGCAGGCGATCCCTATGAGTCGGTGGGCGACAGTTGAAGAGATTGGCCATGGGATTGTCTATTTAGCTTCGGATGAATCCGCTTTTATGACGGGACAAGCCTTGGTTATCGATGGCGGTGAATGCATTTAGTGATGGGTTAGACCGCTAAAGTGAATGTCTATCGCCGCATTTCATTTTTGGCGAGCCCATTTCAGTCCGCTTTGGGCTCGAAGCAGTCACGCTCTGCGGTCTGTCTGAACGACTGCTCGAGCGGACAAAATGGCCATTCGCGTTCACCGCCGTGAGGTCCGGTTGCTGCCCGAAGCGGACCTCACGATGACGCCTGCTTTATCAAGCCGGGTTCCAATAGTCCCTACAGATTGCAACTGAAATCTCATTTACATTGAGTATTGAAGAATGTTCCATCCTGGAACCACTATCCGGAAGATTTGCTTGTCACTTTTAGGAGCACAATATCATCCGCCCAAGGTCTGATTTTTCAACATATAGGAAGGGTGTAAACCACGCTTGAGATACCACGAGCAATTTGAGTTGCTTCGTCAGCACATTTATTTGATCCATTCTCTACACGAGCTGGCTGCGACCTATAAGATATGCAAGCGAACCTGAACAAATGAGAGTGCTCTTGAATCGACCAGAGCCGGTAACCGCAAGTCGTCATCGAGTGTTGGCCAGCGATTTGGCCTTTTCGTACTCGTCCAGCAAAGGTTGCATCATTTTGGGATCATATATCACCTTTTCCAGCCACCGTCTGAGCGGAAAGGTCTCACCTTCGGCGATCATGGCGGCCAGGCTTTCGAGAATTTCCGTTTCTTGGTCGATTTTCCCGATCGCAGCATTTCCAGCGGCTTGGTATACCATCATGTGAGGACCGAACGGCCCTTCGAGATCCAGGTTTTCCTGCAGTGTGGCCAGACTCTCTGGATAGTTTCCAGCGTGAAATTGAGAAACGCCCAGAATGTTCCTATAGGGTCGTCGAATGCTGAGGGGATCCAGGCTTAACGCGCGCTGCAACGGTGTTATTGCCTGCTCTGGCTTGCCTGCGTACAGAAGGAACATGCCCAAATAACCATGAGCCAAACTTGAGCTCGGCTCTTGCTCGACTGCGCGTTCACCGAAATCAATTGCGGGTTGCGGATTGCCCATCAGGATTTCGAGAATACCCAAGGTCAAAAGCGCGCGAACATTTGCCTGATCCTTTTCCAACGCGCTTTCAGCGTATTGTTTGATCAGACCCCGCGTTTCATCCGTGTTTGCAGCAAGTCCAAACCAAGTTCTGTGTGCTTCCGCAAAGGCCAGACCGGCATAACCGTGCGGGGCGTCCGGTTCCAACCGCACTACACGCTGCAACAAGGTGTGTGCCGCGTCAAACCGCGATGGGTCGCTTGGCGGGTGAATGATGTCTAACGCCTGCTGGTACAGAATCCGGGCATCCCGGCGGGTCCACCGCGCATCCTCCATTCTCGAAGTCAGTTCGGGGAACAATTCGATAGAAAAGGTCGAACTGATCTCGCGCGAAATCTCGGTCTGAGTTTCGAACCGGTCTGTCGTTTTATAGTCGAACCGTTTGGCCCAAATTTCGCCCCTGCTGTCTACGTCAACGAGGCCGATGTTTAGCCGATAGCCATCCGTCATGGTCTGCAGGCTGCCCCTTAGAACATGGGTCGCACCCAGCTTGCGCCCCTCGTCGATCAGATCGATGGCTCCGTCGGACAGTTCGGCTGTCGATGCGTACGAGATCACGCGCAAGCCCTGCACCCGCGCCAGATCTGTTGTAATGTCCTCGGCGATGCCACGGGCCGCTACGGATGTAACAGCGCTGTTTCCCAATGGATTGAACGGCATCACGGCAACGACAGGTAAATCCCCCCAAAGGTCATTTTCCGTGGTCGTCTGATCGGTAGACAGGCTTTCATTTTCGAAACTTTGGAACAGCATGAAAGCTGTCACGGCCATCAACAGCGTCAACAAAAGCAACACGACCCAGTTCGGAGCCCGCCAGCCGCTTCTGCCGCGCCGGCCTGTCCGATCTGGCTTATCGGAAGGTGCCGAAGTTACATCCCGAAATTCGAACGACGGCACATAGGACCCTTTGGGAATGGTAATCACCAAGGGATCGTTGCTTCCATCTGTCAGGTAATAGTGTTCCAGCTCACGCCGCAAGCGTCGCGCTTCAAGGCGTACAACCGGGTCTGAGGTCGCGTCGAAATCCTCGGATCGGCCCAGAACGGAAACGCCAATCGAATACCCTTTCACCCGGTCAGCGCGCCCGGCCAGTGTTTCATCAACGATGTATTTGAGGAACGCGCGTCGGCGTTCATTCGCACCAAACTGAGAACTCTCAAACATACGGTCGAGCTGTTCGTCTATGGTCGCCTGTTCCAGAGGCGGCGCTGACTTCCGCTCGGATAGCTGACTTTCCATCGCAGTATCTGTCGGCTGTGTTCGTTCCATCCAAACTAACTTAACGATACCCGGGTTATTCGGACCACGTCCAGTATTACATTCATACAAAAGAATTTTTAAGGTTCAGAACACGTTCAGAACATGTTCGTTACCCCAGTCCACAGTCCTCGGATGTTAATTTGGTGTCTCCAGGTTGTGTCTGGGCAGACAGACCGTGGAAACAGATTCTCACTGACGGCCAATGGCCTTTGACGGGAGGGGAGCAAATGGAAAACTTTCTTGCTGCCGGATGTTTCGAATTGGTGAAAAAATCGCCCAGCGATGAATTCACAATCGTGTCTTTGTCGCGGAGTGATCCAAAGTTTCAGGCGATTTGCCGCGACTTCGGCGAGGCAGTGACCGCCTTTCACAGCTTTCAAGCTGAAGGAGAAAACGGGCGAGCCCGCGCGACCGAATACAATCAGATCTGCGAAGAACTGAGGCTCGAACTGATGGAATACGTAAGCTTGGCCAAGGTCAGACCCAAGGCACAAGACCACCACTGAAGCGGCACGACTGTCGTCCAAACAGGCAGCTTGTCCGACGCCGTGACCTGAATTCCAACAAGCAAGGAGACGGGAATGATTAAACGAACCTGCCAAACGCTATTCTTCGTATGTCCAATGGTTCTCGGCTTCATCTCCATCGCACAGGCGCAAGACGATGATGGCCAGGAGTGCAAGGCATTGTTCGTGCACAATGCCAGTTCAGTGTCGATGACCGCAGACACGATCACGATGACAGATGTCAGCCCAATCGTCACTTTCTTTTGCGACAGGCCGGTGCGGTATGCGGGTGTGCAAAGCATACAGGGCTTTCTGGACATGGTGTCCGAAGGCGACGACAGCTTTGCTGTGGACCCGCCCAACGCCATACTGACCATCGTTGCGGATGGTGAACCGCCCGTTGATGTGGTCGTGGAGTTGTCGCAACGGCCACTGAACGATCAGGGAACGATGACCTATCCCGGCGTCAAGGTCATCAAGGGTGAAATACCACAAGCCACAGGCCCGGGCACGTTGTTCATCGACCATTTCGGTCGACCAATGTCGCCGGGATCGGTGGCAGGCGTGCATCGCCGGCACGACCGCCGCGAGGTTCGTCACTGCGCCGCCGACAACCCCGATAACCCGAACGATCTTTGCAATTGCGGGCCCGGCCTCGTCTGCAATTGAGACACGAAGGGCACATCAAGAATTCTGAAAGGAGGCCTGCATCAGGGGATCCGATTCCTCTGATCATAAGCAAAACATCAAAAACTAGGGAGGAAGTTATGTTTTCAATTCTTGGCAACTACCCGCGAAAACTGGTCCGGGGAACCGCCGTCGCATTCGCAGCTAGCGCCGCGTTGTGTACCGCTGCCTGGTCTCAGTCCTATGAGGAAAATCTTGCTGCGGGTGCCGCCGAAACGGAACAAAATTATCTGAACGTTCCCTTCGTAAAACCCGAAGATTTCAAAACTCCCTATACGAGTCCGGCCTACTGGCCGACCAATTACCCGCGAGGCCCGATTGACCGGTCGCCAGCGGATTCCTCAACCAAAGTGATCACCCTTGGAACGGGCGACCCGCCACCCAATCCCTACCGTTTTGGTCCTGCTCACGCGGTGATCATAAACGGGTTTCCATATTTTGTTGACGCCGGCGAAGGCTGGTTCAGGTCACTTGGGAAGGCCGTCCTTTCTCAGGGCGCAATGGATCTGGCAACCGTTTTTGATCTACAGAACATCAAGTATATGTTTCTGACCCATCTGCACGAAGATCACACGGTGGGATTGCCATCCTTCATATCGGGCCCGTTCAAGTTTGGCCCCGGCCCCGACAAGAAGATATATGGACCCGAGGGCGTTGACGAGATGATTGCCAATATCAACGCGGCTTGGCGGCTCGACAGGAACGAAATGTTCCAGGGCTCGACAACCCAAAAGGCCGACGGAGCAACCGCAATCGGCGTGCCGGTCTGGTCATCGACCGATCCCAAAGGGCGGCTAATTTACGAGGACGACAACGTAACGGTCGAAGCATTCCCAACAGAGCACGGTTTTCTTCATCATACCTATGCTTACCGGTTTACGGCCAAGTCGGACGGGCGCGTTGTCGCGTTTGGCGGCGACGGGCACTACTCTGAAGGTCTTGTCAACGCGGCAAAAGACGCTGACGTTCTGGTCATCGAAAGCATAACGAGAAAGAACATCATGTTTGTGGTCTGGGGTGGAGACACGGAAGACGAAAAAGTGAAGATTATTGGTGCCTACCACATGTTTCCAGAAGACATGAAAAAGGTTCAGGACGACAGTGGTGTCAAACAGATCGTCATGACGCACGTCCAAAACTATAACGACCCCGAGCATTTCGACCGTCTGAGTGTACTGAAGGAAATGCAGGATGCTGGCGTCACGAACATCCTCATGGCCGAAGACGGCGACATCTACTGAACGGACGGCCAGCCAAAAGGGAAAGCCCTGCCGGGCTTTTCCGCCAAAAGTACCAAAATGCAGCCTTTGATCACAGACGTGATCTGTGCATCCGGCAATGTTCCAAGGCTCCGCGCAACAACCGTATATCAATCATCTAATAGAAGTGATGAAGTACGTCGCGGATGCCACTCAAGGGTGTGACGTTGAACTACTTATGGCGTCACTTCTACACGATGTTTTGGAAGACACGCCCATTATTTTTGAAGAACTCCAACAACTGTTTGGAAGCAGGGTGGCAAAACTTGTTGGTGATAACACAGACAGCATGGAGCTCTCCAAAGACGAGAGACGAGCCCGACGAAAAATAAAAATGTCAGAAAATACATCTGAAGCACGCTTGATCAAGTTGGCTGACTTGACTTCAAACTTGAGAGCAATATCAGCTTCGCCGCCCGCAGGCTGGACAAACGCAAAGCGGCTTAGCTACGCTAATGATTGTTTGAACCTCGTGAATATTGCTCGTGGAACAAACGCAAAATTGGAAGCCGCGTTTGACGAGGTGCTTTCCGGCCTTCAAAATCACTTATCAACCAGTACTAGCGTGTCCCAAGAGCCTGAGTGTTCATTGGACTTTGTCGTCGGTCAAAGTGTATTTTTGGTTCATGTCCCAAACACCCATATAGAGCCTGTTCCGGATAAATGGGTAGATATGCTTTTTCGGATCACTGAGACTGATTTTCCCTCTGTGTCAGTACGAAGATGGGATTCTATGTTCGATGGGGTGAGGCGAGAAACACTTGTACTACGCCTCCGTAGCGATTCCTCTGATGATATCGTTGCTTTGGGGCAGCGTATCGCAAGGACATTTAATCAAAGCTTTGTAGGTATAGAGACAGATTCAAAGTACATCCGAGTCTACAATGATGACACTGGCTAGGTTCCCAAAAGGCCCTAATTTTGGCGAAAATAGCGGCTGGCCCTCTGTCCGATAGTAAAAAGCTACCTGTCAAGTCGGTCCGCTTTGGGCTGATAGCGGTCAAATGTGCTTGTCGCATCAAATCGAGTGAGAGCCGGCAGCTTTGGGCTCGAAGCAGATATCTGATTGGTTTGGCCAATGAATGCTTTGCGTTGTGACCAGTCAGTGAAAAATTAACGGATATGAGTCTGCAATTTCTTGTCGGCAAGGGAATCGCCCATCAGAGCGCCAAAATCATCCGTGCCTTCCAATGCGACAACAACGTGCAGTGCCTAACCCTCAACAGATATCAAGCAACAAATAGAGGGTGGTCAATAGGGTGGATAGAAAAACGGAATTTCTCTATCACATTTATAAAATTAATATTTTTCGGGGATTTGGTGCCCAGGAGAAGCTGTGTCTCTTGGTTCTGCTCCCGTTACAGGCATCGTGACCTATGATTGTCTCAGTAAAAGAAGGGGT
>NZ_JBQFUW010000015.1:0-18308 GCF_056539385.1 Ruegeria sp. BB6 | reverse complement strand
GGTCAAATCGGGCCAACCATTGTAGCACCGGGCGAATCCGCCCTACACGCAAAAAGCGCCTCTTGTGGCGCTAAGTGTTTGATATCCGTTTGAGAGTTTTGGTTGCGGGAGTAGGATTTGGCCTTTGCCGAACATCCGCAAAATTGACGTCCTAACGATACTACTTTGCGCAGTTCTTAATTTCATGATGATAAGTTGAAAAGTTTGGTTCAATAAAAGTAGACGGACGAGTTGACCTGTAAAGGGCCACTCAAACCTCAACCAGCGCGTAGGTTTGCACTTTTGGGATGTTAAAATAACGTGCAAAATCAATAGGCGTGACAAATACTTCGATCTGATATTGTGCACATGTTTTGACCTAGCCAAAGGTGCGACAGTATGAGAGGAGCGAAGTGTCGTACGGCATTCAGCATCAGATTCCCTAACCTTAAAGCACTTTGGCGTCGTCACCCGAAGCAAACTAAACCCTGAGTAGCCTGTAAAACAGAGCGCTCAAGTTCCATTTGCTAACGCTACTAAAGTTTCGAACTACTCTGTTATAGCACCTCGGCTCAACTGTGACAGTGATGACAGTCAAAGCTAACCGATAAACACCGGCACAGCGCACAATAGAACCAAAAACCAACGGTGAAGTTCTTAGCACCTGCATCAAAGTCAGGTCGCCGGCTTCCAACATTCATTCGATATGAACGGTCACCCTAAAAACCGTCTGAGCAATTAATTAAGGAGAGGAAACACATGAGGTTGCGTAACTTGGCTGTAGCGCAAGGTGTAATATTTGCGAGCTTGCTGTCTTTGGGTGCAACGCCATCTATGTCGCAGGATGGCTGGGACCGCTCGGTTTTGCCGATCCCTTTAACTAAATTCAACGGCCATATCGGCCTAAGAACTGGCGATTCCAGTCTGGACTTTCCGAGGCAAGTCGTCGCCCCAGAAGGTGCGCCCAACATTCTTCTAATTATGCCCGACGACGTTGGGTTCGGGGCACCCACAGCATTTGGCGGACCTGTCCCCACAGAAGCGTATGATCGACTAGCGGAAGACGGACTCCGTTTCATCCAGATGCATACAACCGCACTATGCTCGCCAACCCGGGCAGCGTTGATATCGGGGCGCAATCACCATTCGAACGCGACCGGTGTAATAATGGAAATCGGCACCGGCTTCCCTGGCTACAACTCCCTCATGCCCAAGGAAAACGGAACTATCGCCGAAATTCTCAAGGGAAACGGCTACAATACCGCGTGGTACGGTAAGAACCACAATGTTCCTGATTGGCAGTCGAGCCAAGTCGGGCCATTTGATTTGTGGCCAACCGGCTTGGGCTTTGAACAATTCTTCGGTTTCATCGGTGGCGATACTAGCCAATTCACCCCTGCTATTTTCGATGGAACCAAACCGATCGAACCGCCCAACACCGAAGACTATCACCTAGACGTAGACATGGCGGATCGGGCTATTAACTATATTCGCGAACAACATGCACTTGCGCCGGACAAACCGTTTTTCGTTTACTATGCGCCCGGCACCTCGCACGCCCCTCACCACGCTCCAAAGGAATGGATCGAAAAATTCAAAGGACAATTCGATCAAGGTTGGGACAAGGTCCGTGAAGAGTCGTTCGCCAGGCAGAAAGAACTGGGAATAATCCCTAAAGATACCTTTCTAACTCCGAGACCTGAGCAACTGCGTGCTTGGGATTCACTGAATGACCAACAAAAAGAACTCTACGCACGAATGATGGAGGTCTACGCTGGCGCTCTTGCCCATATGGACCATCAAATCAACCGCATCATCGACGCCGTTGAGGAGACGGGTGAATTGGATAACACCCTCATTATCTACTTGATGGGCGACAACGGAGCGAGCGCCGAAGGCAGCCCGGATGGGCTCTTGAATGAAATGACTTTCTTCAACAACATCGCCGTACCCTTTGAAGATACATACGCGAGAATGGATGAGCTGGGCGGGCCAAATACCTTTGGTCACTTCCCTTCAGCTTGGGCGCACGCCATGAACACGCCATTCCAATGGACCAAACAAGTTGCCAGTCATTTCGGAGGCACACGTAACGGAATGATCATTCGCTGGCCAGCGGGGATAGAAGCCAGAGGTGAAGTGCGAAGTCAGTTCCACCATGTAATCGACATCATGCCAACAATTCTCGAAGCAGTAGGGATCCCGGCGCCGACATCAATAAACGGCGTCGCGCAATCTGAAATAGAAGGCACCAGTATGGTTTACGCTTTCGATAATGCCGATGCCTCTTCAACTCGTCGCACCCAGTACTTTGAGATGATGGGCAACCGAGCGATTTACAGCGACGGGTGGGTTGCGACGACTACGCCGCCGGAGGCACCCTGGATCAGCGTTACCCAGAAAAGCGACGTGATTAATGATTGGGCATGGGAACTTTATAATGTCCAAGAGGACTTTTCGCAGGCCAACAACTTGGCTGACGAAAACCCCGAGAAATTGGCCGAGTTGCAGATCTTATTCTATGGTGAAGCCGCCAAATACAATGTCCTTCCAATCGACAACGACAAGGTCGACAGGCTGGACGTAGCGCTCCGACCAAGCCTGACACAAGGTCGTTCTAAGTTCACATACTTCGACAACATGCGACGTATCCCCGAAGGCACAGCTCCCGACTTCAAGAACAAGTCACATACGATCACTGCGCATGTCGAAATTGGCGAGGGTGAGACTGACGGAATGCTTGTCACCCAAGGTGGGCGATTTGGAGGATGGGCGCTCTATGTTTTGGAAGGAAAGCCAATCTACACCTACAATGTCGCCAACCTTGAGCGGTACAATATCGTGGGAGATGTCCTTACACCAGGCGAGCATACAATTCGCTACGAGTTCGAATACGACGGTGGAGGTGTCGGCCTTGGCGGAACAGGAAAACTCTTCGTAGATGACACACTTGTCGGAGAGGGCCGGGTCGAACGGACAATGGGCTACCGGATATCCCTCGACGAGACCTTCGATATTGGCTCCGACGCAGGAGAACCAGTGAGCGAAGACTACCATGTGCCATTCGACTTCCCAGGTGTTCTGAAGAAAGTCGAAGTTGAATTGGACCCGTAAGAAGAAAGCATAACTTGCGAGCGGTCAGCGTCCCTAAGGCCCTTACGAAACCTTCGCTCGAAAACGTGGAAATGGAGGCCCTAAATGAAGCTCAATTTTGCCACCGCAATTTCAGTCACAACGCTGGTCGCAGCGACGGCTACGGCCCATGCGCAGGACCTCTTGCCACCCGCCGATTTAGTCGACGAGCCAAAGGCCGAATACTCTCCTTATGTCGACGACCATTTCCCAAACCGTGTTCTTTTCGGTGATACGCACTTGCACTCCTCGTGGTCTGCAGACTCAGGTATGGCAGGCGGGGTGCTGGATCAGGATGCTGGGTATCGCGTGTCACGTGGCGAAGAGGTGACAAGCGCGCTCGGTTGGCGGGTAAAACTGATCCGCCCTCTCGACTTTGTAGTGATGGCCGATCATGCTGAGAATCTCGGCCTTGCAGATTTTATCCGTCGCTCGGACCCGCTAATTTTGGCCAATGAGACCGGTAAACGCTGGCATGATATGGTTAAATCTGGGAACGGATATGAAGCGTTTCTTGAGTGGCTGCGCGCTAATGATACCGACTTGATCAACGAGCCAAAACTGCTCGCAACGGCATGGGATAGTGCAACAACTAACGCTGACGAATACTATCAGCCTGGAACTTTCACCACATTTCATGGCTTCGAATGGACGTCTCACCCCGGCGGCAACAACATGCATCGCGTTGTGATCTTCCGTGATGGCAAAGATCGCACTTCCCAAGTGTTCCCATTTTCGCAATACGACTCCACCGATCCCGAAGATTTATGGGACTACATGGCGGCTTATGAAGAGAAAACCGGTGGTCAGGTCCTTGCGATCCCGCACAACGGTAATTTGTCGAATGGGCTTATGTTCGCATTAGAGACCATTGACGGGTCCAACCTCTCAGGAGAACCGATCGACGCGAACTACGCGGCCAAGCGCATTCGTTGGGAACCTTTGGCAGAAGTTACTCAACAAAAGGGTGATGGTGAGGCCCACCCGCTTTTGTCCCCTGACGATGCATTCGCCGACTTTGAGACAATCGACGCTGGCAATCTAAACGGTCAGGGTGCAAAAACGCCTGAGATGCTCCCCGCAGAATACGCCCGTGAGGCACTGAAGACCGGCCTGTTGGCAGAGGCAAGTCTTGGTGTTAACCCTTTCAAATTCGGCATGATCGGTTCGACAGACAATCATACTGCCCTGCCCACTTCACGAGAAGAGAACAACTTTTCAAAGGCTTCATTCGTAGAACCCGCTCCTGACCGCGCTTTCCACCCGCTTGTTGCTGCCGACGACCCCGCACTGTCTATCATGGAAGCCGACGTAGGTGCTTCTGGTCTTGCAGCTGTTTGGGCACGAGAAAATACCCGCGAGTCAATCTGGGACGCTATGGCTCGGAAGGAAACCTACGCAACTTCCGGTACGCGCCTGACCGTTCGAGTTTTCGCGGGTTGGGATTTCAAAGCTGAAGAGGTTTCGCGTCCAGACTTTGCCCGTACCGGCTATGCCCGCGGGGTACCAATGGGCGGCGACTTGACCGACGCACCAGATGGGGGCGCTCCAACATTGATGATCCGCGCTCTGCGTGATCCTGACGGTGCCAATCTCGATCGCATTCAAATCGTGAAAGGCTGGTTGAACGCCGACGGCACAACCTCAGAGAAGATCTTTGACGTGGCCTGTGGCGATCGGGCTATCGTCGATCACGCCTGTGATGGAGATGTTGGCAACACTGTCAATGTAGCGGATGCCTCTTACACCAATACGATAGGTGAGCCGTTTTTGGCTGGTCACTGGATTGACCCGGAATTTGATGCGGAAAAGAGCGCATTTTACTACGTTCGCGTGATAGAAATTCCGACGCCTCGGTGGACCGCTTACGACGCAAAGTTCTTCGATGTTCAAATGCCGGAAGGCACTCGGATGCAATTGCAGGACCGAGCTTACACTTCACCTATTTGGTATACGCCAAATTAGTTGTTTAGCTGAAACTCACAAAGCAACGCGGCTCACGCACGTTTATCCTGTGGTTTATTTCGCACGGGATAGCGGCAGATAGTCGAACAAAACTGTTTTGGCATCACAAAAGCTCGCTGCAATTAGCGCGGTGACACCAAAATCTTTCCAACGATATAGTACGCAGGACCAACCGCGTCTCAATGACTGGACCAAAAATTTGAACGAAATGTCTATGCAGCATAATTCTTACTTGTTGTTAGCCTCGTTGCTACTCATGATCGTGATGTCTCCACTGCTGGAGAGTTTTGTCCTTGGGCAAAGAGTTCTGGACGTGATTTTTTGTCTGGTGCTAGTGAGCGCGGTTCTTTCTTTGACGGTTCGTCCCACTGTGCAACTGGCAGCAATAGCGGCAGCTTTAGCAATTCTACTAGTCCGCTTAACCGGCGCGTTAGATTTCGGCGACGTTTGGTATTTAGCAGGTTACGTTTTGTCTCTATTCTTGTTGGTACTTGCGTTCATCAGTTTGATGAAGGCCATTATTGTAGCCCATTATATCGACCTGAAAATCATTACCGATGCTGTGTCCTGCTATCTATTGATCGGAATTGCTTGGGCACTGATTTTTTCAATAATACATACGGTTTTGCCACATGCTCTAGACTTTGGCAAACCTGGCGAATCCGAAAAGTGGAGTAGTTACATATATTTAAGCTTTATGACACTCACTACCCTCGGTTATGGTGATATAACTTCCAGCAACGCGGTGGTTCAAATCTGGTCAATCTTAGAAGCGATTGTAGGAGTTCTTTTCCAAGCAATCCTAATTGCAAGGCTTGTCAGCCTTTATGGGACCCGCACTAAGTAACCCACATAATAGTCAAAGCAGCATAATTAGTGTTCCAAGCGCCGTTAAAAGTACATTGGCAAGCGCGTAAGTTCCTGCATAGCCAAGGGAAGGAACGGAACTCTTCGCCGCTTGTTGAACAATCCCGAGAGCTGGCGTGCTAGTCATTGCACCAGTAAGAGCCCCTAAAAGTAAGGCCGGATTCATGTTTAGAACGATCCGCCCAAACGCATAGCCAGCCAATAGAGGAAGGCAAGTCACGACAACACCACAAAGAAACAGTTTCGGCCCGACCGCACCAAGAGCTTCGACTATGCCACCGCCGGCATTTAGGCCAACGCCAACCATAAAAAATAACAACCCTAACTCCATAAGAATAAAACGCGCGGCAGCTGGCATACGACCAAATGTTGGGCGGTTGGCCCTAAGAAAGCCAACGGCTATCCCAGAAACAAGTAGACCACCGGCGTTACCTATTCCAACGTCAATTCCACCAATTCTTACTGTAATCTGACCAATAAACAGCCCTACGACTATTCCCGCTGCAAATGTCAACAAGTCGGTTTCCACTGCGGCTCGTTCTTCTACTCCCAATATCGAAACTAACTGCTGCAAAGCAGCACGCTCGCCGGTCAAGTACATCACGTCGCCACGTTGGACCCTTGTCGAAGGTGACAGCGGCATTTCTATTTGCGAACGTGTCAATCGCGTCAGGCGGCACCCATGCTCTTGTTGGATCGCAAGCTGCCCAATCGTTTGGCCGACTGCAAAGCTGGAATTGACAACCACTTCAGCAACGTCGACCACAGCGTCTACCAAGTCATCGTCTAGTACTTCGCGGCCAAGTTTCATTTCCTCCCGAATTTTCTCATGTAGTTTCGGCGAGCAAAAAAATGCGAGCTTGTCGCCAGGTTCAAGAGTTGTGTCTGGCGATACGTCGATTATGTCGTTGCCGCGCTTTAACTTATAGATCGCGCCATAGTCTTGATATTGAGACAAAAAATCGGATGATGCTTGAGCTACGGTTTTCTTTTCGTAATCGACAGATGGAACTTCATAAGCCCGTAAAATTGGGCGCTCGGCCTCCTTCGCTGAATCCTCAGCAACAAAGCCGCGTTCCCTCGCAAAGTCTTGCGCCTTTTCAACCAGATCAATTTTGAGCAAGCTTGGCAAAAGCTTAACAAGCAGCAAGAGACCCACTGTACCAAAGATATATGTAATCGCGTATCCAACACTGATGCTTTCGATTATCGCTTCAGAAGTCGAACCGGCCGGTATTGGAACCAATCCGGCTTCTACAGCGTTCTGCGCACCTACAAGCGTAGGAGTGCTCGTCAATGCCCCTGCCATCAAACCAGCGGCAAGCGCGTTTTCCAAATCAACCACAAGCGCCAGTCCAACCACTAATGCAAAAGAGCCCAGTGACATAAATAGCGCAATGGTCAAATAGCTTAGGCCATCTTGGCGTAACACGTTGATAATTTGAGGACCCGCTTGCCATCCAACTGAGTAGATGAACAAAGTAAATCCGATTGACTGGACGATCGGATCAATTTGAAAACCAAAATGGCCGAAAACCAGAGCGCACAACAATACGCCGCCGGTGATCCCTATCTCGAATTGACCAATTTTGACGTTGCCTATCACGTAACCGATGGCAATGATCGTAAAAACGACCAACACCGAGTTGGCTGAGAAAAGCTGAAAGAAATCGATAGTCATCTTCTGCCCCGCTGTAGAGGGTATTGTTGTTCTCGCCTTTGGTCGCTTTACCGGCTGAAAAGATAACCCCAATTGGTTACGTTGCTGGCTCCTTCACACGATAGTAAATCGAATAGAAGACCGGAATCATTATCATCGTGAACACCGTCCCAAAGGCCAATCCGACGGCCATCGTCGTTGCCATGGCGACCCAGAAGATATCCTGCATCAATGGAAGAACACCAAGAATCGTTGTACCTGCGCCAAGCAAAACGGGACTTAGTCGAGAAACAGCAGCGTTCATTACCGAGTCATACTGTTTCATACCCTGCGATTGATTCAGATTGATTTCGTCCAATAACACAATCGCATTTTTTATCATCAACCCGATGAGGCTCATGGCCCCAAGCAACGCCATAAAAGAAAAGGGTTGCAGGAATGTTAGCAAGCCAACGGTAATGCCGATTATCGCCAGCGGGACGACCGAGAAGATCACAAAAACTGGTCGAATAGCGTTGAAAAGCACCACAATCAAAAACACGATAATTATGATAGCGGGCGCCGCACCGGGCTGAAGCGAAGTTTGACTGTCCACTGTCCCGAAGTATTCCCCCCGCCATTCCAACTGATAACCGGGAGGCAAGGGTATAGCCTCGAACTCCTCACGGACACTTTCGAACAACGTTGGAAATGTAACTTCGTTAGGGCTGGCCTGAATCGTTACAGCGCGCTTGCGATTCCAGCGCACAATGATTGGGTCTTCCAGCTCAACTTTGATATCTTCTGTTACCGCAGAGAGCGGCAAGTTTTTTACAGACAGGGCAGGAACGACCTGCAGAAGCTCAAAGTCTTCGGCAGTTTGTTGCCTTTCATCATCGACACGTCGGACAATAATTGGCAAAAGATCTTCGTTTTGGCGATAGAGACCGACGGGCAAACCGTCAAATGCCGCGCGAGACGCATTCGCGATATCCGCTCTGGAAGTTGCTGTCCAAACACCCGTAACCTGATCAAACTCAGGGACGATCTTTGGGACTCGATTGCGCATGTCGGTCCGGATGTCTTTGGCGTAGGGCGACTTTTGAATTATCTCTACCCCCTGCCGCGCAAGATCCCTCAACACTTCCGGGTCTGCATTTGCCGGGCCCGAGAATCTTGCTTCGAACGGCCAGGTAAAACCGGGACCTGCTGTGAACTTTCGAACTCGGACCATTGCCTCAGGCAGGTTATCCACAACCCAAGGCTCTAGTTCTTCGACAAGGCTATAAACACTGTCTAGATCGGTCGTGTTAATAATGACTTGCGCATAGCTTTCGTAAGGAAACTCTGGATCAATGGGCAGATAGAATCTAGGGCCTCCGGAGCCTACAAACGTGGAAACACCGGAAACACGCTCATCTCCGTCCAGGTGATTTTCCACCCTTTTCGCCAGAGCCGAAGTTTGTTGAATGCGCGTACCTTCGGGTGCCCAGATATCGACCATAAACTGCTGCCGCGTCGCATCAGTGAAGAAGAGTCGATCTACGAATTGGAAGCCGTAAAGCGCGGATCCAAACACTGCCAGCATAACGAGGACGGTAAGCCAGCGCACTCTGATGCACGTAGACAAGACCGCGCGGAACATCGTGAAAACAACGCCTGTATATGGATCTCTTGATGAGTCGCGATCGGCTTCCGAGATCTTGATAAGATCAACACACATCAATGGTGTGATTGTCATGGCAATAAGCCAACTTAGTAGCAGCGAAACCCCTACCACCACAAATAGTGAACCAGCATACTCACCTGCATCTGCGGTTGCTGCGAAGATTGGGTAGAAAGCCATCATTGCGATAACTGTCGCTCCCAGAAGAGCCCAACTCGGTTGGGCAGCGGCTTCAATAGCAGCCGCCTTGCGATCCATTCCCTTCTTCAAACGGACAGCCATACCATCTGCGACCACAATGGCGTTATCGACCATCATTCCCAGAGCAATAACCAGCGCGCCTAGAGAAACCCTTTGAAGATCAATTTGCAGTATAGACATAACAATGAAAGTGCCGAGGATCGTCAGGATAAGCGCACCGCCGATTACCAGCCCCATACGCCAACCCATGGCCAGAGCAACTACGACCAGGACGATAAGGACTGCTTCGCCCAAGTTTATCATGAAGGCGTTTATGGCTTCCGTTACGAGATCGCTCTGCCAAGCGATTTTGTGCATTTCAATTCCCAAGGGAAGGTTGGCTTCGACAACGGCCAAAGCCGCATCCAAATTTTGTCCTGTGTCTACAATATTGCCGCCAGTTACATTGGCGATTGATATCCCAATTGCGGGTTGACCATTGAAACGCATGACATTGATAGGCGGCTCCAGGTAACCTTGTCTGACATCTACAACGTCCTTGATTGCGATTGTTTCAGCACTGCGGTCTCTGGGGCGAGTCGCGTCATCAGCAAAATCTGCGGGAATATCCAGAGCTTTATCCAGCAAGCTTGTACGGACCCGTAAATTCCCGATATCTTCCGGGCTTTTGAATTCTCCAGTCGGCGCAATTCGAAGGCGCATATCGCCAAGCTCTAGTTGCCCCGCATTAACGACCTGGTTTTGCAGTGCCAGCGTTGCAACAAAGTCTTCCGTCGTTACGCCGAGATCCAGAAGCTTTTGTTCCGAAGCGTCAAGGTAAATAACCTTTGGCTGCACTCCCCAAGTTTCGACTCGTGCAACTCCTTGAACAAGCGCCAGTTCTTTGCGGATCGCCTTTACGTATTCTTCCAGTTGCGCGTAGGTAAAACCGTCGCCCGTTATCGCAAGAACAAACCCATACACAAAACTGAAGTCGTCGATAACGCTTGGGGTCATGGCTCCTGGCGGAAGCTGACCATGGACATCCCGGACCTTGCTACGCATCTTGTCCCAAACTTGGGGCAAGCGGTCCGCCCAGTACTCCTGTTTGATTTCGACCTTTACAATTGAAAGTCCGGCTTTTGAGTAGGACGTAAGAAAACGGAGTTCTGGAAGTTCTTGAATTGCAGATTCTATAAGGTCAGTAACCTCTAGCTCTACTTCTTCAGGGCTTGCACCAGGATATTGAGTAATCACGATCGCGGTTTTGACCGTAAAGTCAGGATCTTCGAGTTGGCCAAGGCGGAAATAACTGAAGGTCCCGATAACCAAAATAAGGAACAGCGTAAAATACGTTACAACTCGGTTTTCAATAGATATCTGCGGAAGTGACATGGCTGCCTCCAGAATTTAAGGCGCTTCGACCCGGACCTTTTGGCCCTCGGTTATGACATTGACACCTGCAGTGACGATACGATCCCCCGCATCAAGCCCTTGAACAACTAATCCTCTCCCCCCAATGGAGATTACCTCAACAGGTTTTGGGGAAACTGTGTTTGCAGCTTCATCAATAAGCCAAACGAAAGTGCTTCCCGCGTTTTCCCCGTCAGGTGAAAACACAGCTGTGCTGGGAATCTCAACACCGGTCTTCGCCCAGTTTTCAGGCAGTCGAACACGAGCAGTCGCTTTACCAGCCATCCCAGGTTGGATTTTGGCCTCGTCAGGTTGAACCATAACAATTGTAACTGGGTATGTACGAGTGCTGAGAGACGCCTCAGAACCTATCCTGGAAATCTCCGCAGGAACTTCTAAATTCGGTAGGCTCGAAAAGGTGACGCTGATTTCTTCCACGAAAGGAGCCAGCCCTATAAGAGCTTCTGGAACGCCGATTTCCATTTCAATCTGGGAAGTATCTAGGATGCGCACTATCGGTTGTTTCGCCACAACGTTCTGAAAGTTGTCCGCAAAAACCTCCGACACGATCCCATCGAAAGGTGCTTTCAGTTCCGTATAGTTTAGGTTTAGACGAGCAGCGTCCAGTAAACCCTCAGTCGCTTCAATTTTTGCCTTAGCTGCATCGACTACCATAATTTGGTCGTCGACGTTGGCCTGAGAAACAAAATCATTTTCGAGCAGTTTTTCTCTGCGTTCCAACTCTGTGATAGCGTTGGACAATGCCGCTTGAAGAGAAGCTTGTTCGCCTTCAATCGTGCGAATCCGAGCGATATAAGGCTCAGGGTCCAAAGAACCGAGAATTTCCCCTGATCCGACAATCGATCCCACATCGACTGGTCTGGTAATCATTCGCCCGGATACTTCAAAAGACAGGTTCACTTCCCGTACAGCTTCCGCACGTCCGGGATAGCTGTCAGTCCGAAACCTTTCCGTGTCACCGACGATCATCGACAGAACCGGTCGTGCAGGTTTTTCTGTTGCTTCTGCGCTCTCTTCTTCAAAGCACCCAGCAAGTGCACCTAAAAAACAAATCGTCATCCAAAACTTGGCGTGGTGTTTAAAGCAAGTTTTTTCCATTTGTTTTACTCTCACTGAAATGAACAGGTTGGATAACTGCGCAGTTTAGCTTTCCGCTTGTTACTCTGACTTCATCGTAGGCGTTTCACTTTGCTACTCAAAGTACCCATTCAAACCTCTGAATAAAAAGTGCTTTTAGTGAAGGCCCTACCGAATCGGTCATCTAACAGCGAGCTTCGTGGCTAGTGTCGACCATCTCATTTTTAATTCGGCGCAGAAGAACTTTCCTGAACACTCGACGGAACAGGGAGGCGGATTCTAAGGTTTTTCAATTGGGCCCTCTCTTTTTTGCGTTGTATTAAGTCCTTTTTTCAGACGCTCGTTTCAATTATTGGAACTGCATATTTAGTGCAAAAAACACTTGTCGTTTCGGTTGTCCCAGCCCGCTATCGGCAACTGACCATTGAGGTTCAACGAACACATTGAATACAGTTTTTCCGTTTACCCAGACCTTTCCGACACGGAGGCCTAACGGTACAGAATAATCACCGTTTTCCAGATTTGCTGTCCAAATCGGAGCGCCGCCCGTGTACCAGCCGTCGCCAAGTTGGCGGAACAGAATAGGTTGCAATGCGGCGGTGTTTACGCGCTCCCGGTCGTTCGTGCTACCCACGCCGCTTCGCCAAATTAGCAAGTACCCATACTGCCAAAGTGTCGATTTCGCGTTGAAGTAAACATTAGCCAAACCCAACTGCCATTGGTCGCCACCCAAACGGTCATCAGAAGCGGTTGGAGCCACAATAGAAGGGCCAATTGCAAAGCTTATTCCCGGTTTTTGTAAGTCGATCTGATATGCGGCGAAGATGTCAAAATCCCCCACCCCATCTACCGATGACCCACCGTCGCCGACAGGAAAGCTGTTATACGGCAAAGACGCGCGGATCAGCCAGTTTGTTTCCCCCAGCTGAATCGGTTGGGCGTAGCGAAGAATGAACGAATTTGCATCGTTGTCGCCAGGTCCAGTCAGCTCATCAACATAGTAGTTCTGCAAGTTGAAAGCCGTGAAATTTGCCAGAGGGTTATTGGCCTGCGCCGCAGCGTCTGCGCTGTCTTGTGCATAAACTCGGCTACTGAAAAGAGTAACGGTAGTCGCCAATATTGCTAAGACACCAAGCACACGCCGTAATCTCCCCTCGCCAATTTGCATTCGATCCGCCTACTAAGCTCCGTGTTTAGGAAAACATGCTTGCATTGAAAGGCGATCGTTGGGGAGAATTTCGACATCCCAAAAATGCAAAATGAGTGTCGCAGACCAAAAATTTTGCTTCAATAACTGACTGTTACGTGCCAACGAAATATTATTATGTAAAATTTCTTGAATGTGATACCCCCAGATAGATGGGGGGCAAAGAACAATACAGAAACTTGTCGGTTGAAAGGACATTCACAACCACGTCTGACGTCGGGCAGTTGCAGGACGCTTCCGTTGGTTGGGATCAAGAGTACTACCAAATGACTGCTGGTCCTTTGGAGAGCAGTCTTGACTTACTTCAAGTTGGTCAAAAACAGATTGCTCGGGAGAAATGGAATCGAAAAATAGTGTACCGCGGCACAGGTGTGCCCGATTGTTTCTCGGCAGCGCTCGTTTTGGAACAAGCTGAACCCGCAGTTCTTTTTGGTGAAAAAATCGAAACAGGTTCGATTGTTGTTCAACCTCCCAGTCGAGAAGCCGAGCTAATTGGCAGTACAAACTGGGATGGTGTAAATCTGGCCGTTCCCTTTTCGGAAGCGCGGTCTCTGGCGCTTAAACTCGCTTGGGATGAGCTCGACTTTGAAGACATACCTCCAGTCAGTAGTCTAACTCAGCAGGCGAGCAAAAGACTGGGACTCGCGGCACTAGATTTGTTGCATCGTTCGAAACAAGAAAATGAATTTGAGACCGAACACCTGCTTGACCAATTTACGAAGTTATTCCTGTGGGAATTGATTAGCTCGCGGGCTTCGAAATCTGCTTCCTTACAATCTTGCCGCTCCGCGGCAATCGTTAGTCGCGCGTGCGATATCGCCTATTCGGACTATGTCGGCTCCGTGGGTCTGGTCGAGTTATGCAGTGAAATCGGAGTAAGCCTTCGGACTTTACACTACGCGTTCCGAGACTGCATCGGTATATCCCCCGCAACCTGGTTGCGACGCATACGCCTGAACAAAGTCCACAAAACACTTAGTGCTTCCAGTGTTGGGGAAGTTCAAATCAAAGGTGTTGCGATTGAAAACGGTTTTTTTCATCAAGGTCATTTTGCTCAACAATACAAACGGGTGTTCGGATGTCTGCCGGAAGAAACACTTGGCCGACACTAACATTTTTCGTGGCGCAAAGCTCGCAGCCCAAGGATAGAGATCGGTGGCTCTAGCCGGCCGAAAGCGCGTCACGGTCCCAAATTCAGTTGGATATCGCCTCGTCAACGACAGCGATGGTACCACTTGCCGTAATAACCACGGCTTCGGCACGACCTGAAACCTTAGCGCCTTTATCGCCTGCTAGTATTCTGTCCCCTATCAGCCGAACAACCTCGGGAGCGTCAGCAAACTTTGAATGGTGTACAGTGGTCGTGTCTTGTACCTGGGACAGGTCGATCACGTTCAAACCAAGCTCGGAAATCAGTGTAGCATCTAGCTGTCCAACTCGCGGGTTTCTTGCAATCAAGCTTGAAACCGCAAGAGCTTGGTCATTTTCGGATGTCAGCACATAGAACCTCCGTTTGTCCTTGGGGATCGCTGATAGCTGAGCAATGAACAGGTCTATGTCGATGTCGGGCGACGCAAGAATAACACTTCTGAGTTTACCGCTGACATTGAAAAGCCCGCGATTTGCGATTCCGCGAGCGGCTTCCATCGCTACAAGGTTTCCCATCGAGTGGGCTACGATATCTATTGTTTCAACGGGACTGTCTTTGAGTATCCCAGGAACCTCCTCAAGCTGATCCCGTGCGATAAGCGCACTGTTGATGTCGTAGACGTAGGCACCCAATCGAGCCTGAGAAGCCCAAGAATATAGAATGGGCACCCCGCTATACCCAGTGTCTTCCAGAAACTGAGCGAACCGCAATACTGCATCAGTCAGATTTGTGTTATAACCGTGTATCCATAGCAGAGATGATCGTTCTCCCTTTGGCAAAGCTAAAACACTGTTTTCTACCGTGCCTACAAACGCGCGATCGTTGTCAAATACCTGCGGGTTCGTGATAACGAAATGCTTGTCGGGATCTGGCGAGCTGCCTCTCGGCCTTTCGATCTTGCCCGTTTTGTGTTTTAGCGGGATTACAACATCTACAGCCGCAAAACTGAGACGATTGGCGCGACGACCCGAAAAAAACTCAATCGCCACCGTCGAGGGTTCGCGAACAGTTGCGATAAAGATTCTATGACCTCTTTCATCGATTTCTGCTTTGGATAAAGCTCTCGTTGGTTCAAGACCGACTAAGTTCCTTTTGGAACTGCACCCAGTCACGACAAAAGCGCTCCCTGATAATACAAAGTGCCGTCGCGACTGATCTATGGTCTTTTTGAAGCTCAACTTCACAAACCCTTTTTCTACGAATATCGCCGTCAAGGGCATCGTAGCCAGAGCACATTACAACATAAGTGGAATATAAACATCGGACAAATAAGCGGGCCACAATTATCGTTATATCTCAAGGCTTCCACCGCAAAAGCCAAAAAGTCATTTCTGCTCTAGCAGCACTATCCACTCACTATCTCAAAGATAAAATGACTTCTCCAAGACAAAGGGCTAAGGAACCGGAACATCTTTGCGGATTGCTGCCGAGTAACCCTCGTCCAGTCCGTTTGCCAGTGCGTTAGCTGTGATATCTCCAAGACTATACAACTGCTGAATATCAATCTCAGTATTAGTTAGTCCTTGCTCATACAGGTAATCAGGAAAATATCCATTAATTACAACGCGGTAGTCGACGGGAATCCTAATACCAACGTGCCGTGCGATTAAAATTGCTGATCGGGAACAATTGGTAAAAACTGAGTTAAACCAGCGGGGTCGCACGGCGATTTCATTTGCAGCTTCTACATAGGCGCTGATCAGTTTGATACGCTCCTCTAGTTCACCATGCAGCCTGAACAGATGTACTTTTTCTTTTCGAACATTAGAGCGAAGCCCGACGACATCACGCTCCTCCGCCGCTATCATTACAATCGGATGTGCTTTGAAAAAGTCGGCCACAGGAGAAAAAGACTCTCCGATCTGTCGACGTACTTCGATCGACCACGTCAAATACCGGCCATCAGAAAAGCCGAAGCTTAGCATAAGGTGCGCCATTTCCGGTCCACTCCAATACGACATGAAGAGGTCCACACTTTCAATTTGAGACAGATCGTATTCTCTAGTAACCCACTTCTCTTCGAAAGTATCAGCCGACTGCCATTCAAATGCACGAACGTCTCTCAGTGTTAGTGTGTCGCCGCTTATTTCACCTGTGACTGTCCGCACAACATCAGGCGACCAATTTCCGTCCGAAGGTGGGGTCAGTGAGTTCCACCATATTAGTATCGCTGCGAAAAATACTGCGAATCCAGACAACCATCGCCATCTACTTCTTAGAAAAATTGAAACTAGTGTTCCGAGGCCAACGACGAAAAAGGAAACGATCGCAGTTAACCGGATCAATTCTGGGCCTGAGAATTTGAACCATAGGGCCAAAGTGCCCCATACTGTTGAGTAAGCGACGACTAACAACAATAAAAGACAGCAAAGAGCATTCAGCACTGTACGCATGGTTGGCCCGATTTGACTGGTCAGGATTGATTGTTATTGCATGACTGGTCTCTGGTCCATCGGAACAATGGTTTCTGATGCCGGCGGGCGTTAACCTAATGCGCTGTGTGACTCAAGGCTCCCGGACGTAAAGCCGATTAAAGGGACGTTATAGAGAACAGAATCGGCTAAGACTTACCTGTGTTTTAGCCAACGTGTTCCCCACATCGCGCATTCATTGTCTCTGCACATGCAATGCACTCCCCCCACAATTGTCCAACCGGCAGTAAGGCAAACCGCCTTCCCGAGGACCCATCCGAGGTAAGATTCTTCGTGATCAATTCTGAACGTCCAATCCCGTCACTAGATTCCTTTTCTCCAGTTGTTCAGGCGACAGTTAAGCAATTTGGCGACCTTCTTGAGGAAGTCGTAGATTTTTCAAACCCAGACGATCGTGGCAATTGGTTCTTCGCCAGTGATACCGGCACCGGGAAGACGACGGCTATGATGTGGCACTTGTCTAGATACACCACGATCAGAGTGGTTGTTGCAGTCCCAACACGATTGGCCGCTGAACAAGTCTTTGCTCAGTTAAGCAGCTGGACGGCAGACGTGGCGGTTTGGACTGGAGCACACGACAAATACAAACGAGACAAGGTCGACTTTGAACCGAGCGATTACTTCGAGCGTAGTGAACTAAAGAACTTCAGAATCGTTATCGCTACCCACCAGTTTGTATTGAGTGGACGATCAGAGATTAAAGAATGGTTGGGACCCAGGGATCTGCTGATTATCGACGAAGTGCCGTTTGTCTTCGAAGGAGCATCACAACTTGGCCTGACAGATTTTTGCACGGCCTGGGAAGAGGCAAACGCGATTGACTCGAAACTCAGCGAACCTCTGCGTCGTTTACGCGACTGGGCAGAGGATGTGGCAGAAAGGGCCGAGTTCGGAAAGCAGCACCTTTCAGTGGAACTTGCTGAAGCTAAGGGAGACTGGGCGAAAATGCTGCAAAAGATAGAAGCGATGGAAATTTCGTCAGAGGCGAAACTCATAATCCGCGAGGTGGTCGGCTTCGTTCTTGCGTCTTTCGAAGGCCGCGCTTTCGTGCAACTGAGAGATGGGGCTGGGCAAGTGAGGACGGTGTTTTGCACGACGGAAATGAAACTTCCGTATGTGCCTCGCGCTATCCACTTGTCAGCTACCGTCCATCTCGAAGGGTGGCAGGTGTCTCCGTACAAGGAAAACCTAAGAATGTATCGAGGGAATACACTTGACTATTGCAATCTTGAGATCTTTGCCGCTGGTTGGCCATGTACTTTGCCCAGTAAATTCAATGATCTAACACGTTCACCAGAGTACCTTAGCCGCTACAAGTGTTTTGTCGCGGAGGTTCTGGACAAAACACCGCGAGATGCAAATGTCTTAATCGTGGTACCAAACGCACTGATGGGGCACACAAAGTCTGCACTTAATGCCTTCGAAATCACCCACTTGCGATCTATCGAAAACGTGAGAGTAACACACTTCAAGGTTGATGTTGGCTCAAATGAGTATGCGGACTGTTCTGATGTTATTCTTGTGGGCCTTCATCACGCTCCTAAAACCGCACACATGCAAAAAGCGTTTCAGTTCAGTCA
>NZ_JBQFUW010000014.1:0-22300 GCF_056539385.1 Ruegeria sp. BB6 | reverse complement strand
TTGGAGCTGGCCCATCCATGTCTGGAGCTACAAATTCGTGCATTGCCGGACATATTCTGAAAGACGCAGACCGTGTATTCAGAGGCGTCAATCGGCCTCGCGAGGTTTCAGACACCGCTTGAAGGGTTCTCGATGGAACATAGCACCAGCTATCCAACCAATGCTGTCGGACATCTGTTTCGAGCCCGAATTGACTTTGAGTTCCGACGTTTTCTGCTGACGAAACGTCCAAAAGTATACATCTAAAAAAAATACCAGATTCTTATGCTTCGGGAGCTTGGGAGAAAAAACGAATGGCGACTCTTTGGTATTGTCTGTGTAGAAAAACAAGTTGGGTCCACCAGGGTGATCAAACATGGGCATGGTTGGCCCGATTTGACTGGTTTGGGCAGAATGCGTTCCTCTGAAGCAAAAATGCGGATGGCTGCAAAGTCCGTAAGGTGGTCACTGGCGATATTTCGGCAAATGAGCGATTTGAGTCCATAGCAATTGCTCTTCCGATACTCGCTTAATGATGGCAGCGGAAAACTGTTGTCGCAAAAGTTGGCCCCGGTTATTTTCCTAAGGCGTTATTGCAAATCACATTCAATTTTTTTGGGAGGATCAACCATGACGAATATCATAAAAACTCTGATGACAAGCACTGCAATTTTTCTCGGTACCGCATGCGTGGCTCTTGCCGATGATGGGGTTTTGCCGAAGGACAACGCGGAATTTGAAAAATGGGGCGAAGAGTCCGGCTGGACAATTTATGTAGACAAGAGCCGAAATGCCTGTCTGATCGAGCGCGTTGACGAGAATGAAAACGTGGTGCAGATGGGCCTGACCGCGGATAAAGAGTTCGGCTATGTCGGTGTTTTCACTAAGGCCGACTTAGAGTTCAAGGACAACAAAGTACATCTGCGTCTAGATGACAAAGCTTATGTTGGCGACGCCACTGCAGCACCTTCGAACCTCGCGCGCGACTACAAGGGTGGCTATTTGCTGGCTAACAACCCCGACTTTGTTGAAGATATTCAGAAGCGTTACGTTATGACAGTGATGCCTGAGGATGCCAACACATTCGACGTAAGCCTTGATGGAACTCTAAAAGCTATCGACAAAGCCCGTGAATGCAACGCTGCCGTCGCCGGCTAATCGATTGTAACCTTGGTTAAGGCCCCTCGCTTTGCGGGGGGCCTTCTTTAATGGGTCGAAAGAGAAACAGTGCCGTGTTTCGCACCAAAGGACAAAAAACCGCTGAGCCTATGTCTGCTTTGTCCCGCAACTCTGCCGTTCAGAAGATTTCAGCGAATGTCCGCTGCCGTTGAATGCAGACCTACAGGCGAAATTTCTCGGAATGGCCGCCAACAATGACCGCTATCCGTTTTTAAGCCGTCATCTGACAAAAACTCTCAGATGACTGCCTTGAGCCCAAAGCGGCTACCCTCAACACCCGTATCACCCGTATCACCCGAAACGGCTGGGGCATAATCCGGGTACTTCTAGGGTAGCTACCACCCTGTGCCAGTTATTGTTTCATGTTCGGATGAAGTAGCTGGGGTGGTAGGAGTCCTTACTAACCGATGATTGGAACTGGCTTTTTGGCGATGCCTGACCAACTGGGCCGGTTTCGGGGCGTGTAGATCCGCTAAAGAGGCCGTTTCCCAGTGTCGCCAAGTGTCTAACTAGACCGCCCGAGCAATTGTCCACTGGCTCTGGCTGGACTGCTGACGCCTGGTTCCGGTTGCTGACGGGTGGTCGCTGGTGCTGGCGGCTGAATGCGGCGTACAGGCCTGAAGTCGAATTTCAATTCATATTCTGCTATCCTAAAACTCGGAGGACTAGCATGGAGCGTAGGATTGCCGCCGTTCTCGCCGCCGACATGGTTGGGTACTCGCGCCTAATGGAGGCAGACGAGACAGGTACTATTGAGCGGCAAAAAAGACACCGGACCGAACTCATAGACCCCAAAATAGATGCCCACAAAGGCCATATAATTAAATTAACAGGGGACGGCATGATCGCCGAATTTCCCAGTGTCGTAGAGGCGGTTCATTGCGCGGTTTCGATTCAAGAAGCCATGAAAGCCCGAGAAGAACATGTCCCTGAAGATCGTAAAATTCGTTACCGAGTTGCGGTCAATCTAGGCGACATTGTCTTCGACGAGGGGGATATTTACGGAGACGGTGTTAATATCGCAGCCCGACTGGAAGAACTTGCAGCGCCGGGTGGAGTCGTCGTATCCGGCACAGCCTACGATCACCTTAAAGCGAACGTGGAAGTTGGTTACGAAGATCTGGGAGAAAAGAGAGTCAAAAACATTTCCACCCCAGTGAGGGTTTATCGGGTGATACCGGGTGGGAAGCCATTTGTTTCAAACTCCGGAAGTTTTTCGATCAAAGTAGGTATTTCAATGGCTGTCGTTATCCTATTCGCAGCCCTACTGATTTGGCGACCATGGAAATTTGAGTTCGATCCTGCCTCAGTTGACCAAATGGCCCTTCCTCTTCCGGATAAACCTTCACTCGTTGTTCTTCCATTCGACGACTTTAGTGACGATCCACAACACGCATTTTTTGCAGACGGTATGACAGAAGATCTAATTACTGATTTGAGCAAGCTGTCTGGCATTTTCGTTATTTCACGGAATTCTAGTTGGACATATAAAGACAAAGCCGTGAAGTCCCAGCAGGTCGCCGAGGAACTTGGTGTTCAATACATCCTTGAAGGAAGCCTGCGTAGAGCAGGTGATCAGGTTCGCGTGAACGCGCAGTTGATCGACGCTTTGAGCGGTCACCATGTTTGGGCCGACCGTTATGACAGTAATGTTCAGCAGGTTTTTGAACTTCAGGATCAAGTCCTGGAAGAAATAACATCCGCATTGGCGGTTCAATTGACAGCCAAGGAAAAACAGGGATTTGGAACAGCAGAAACTGAACATCCGGAAGCATATGACTTGGTGCTGTACGGGCTTGAACTCCTGCGTAGCGGCAATTCTGATGACACTTTAACCGCGATTTCAAAATTTGAAGACGCAATCGCAATCGACCCCGATTACCACAGGGCTTATGCAGCATTGGCCGCTGCCCATTGGCGAATTGTTCAGAGCGTCTGGTTTCTGGCCATGGGTGGCGGGTTTGAACGGTCTTGGAAGGAAGTGGAACGAAGCCTTGAAAAGGCTATGGAAGACCCATCCGCGCTGGCATATTCGGTTCAGGCAGAAATTCTTGTGGAGCAGGGTCGCCATGGCGAGGCTTACAAGGAATTGGACAAGGCTTTGGCATTGGCACCAAATGACCCTGATATACATCTTGTAAAAGCGAAGGTCCTGAATGCAACTGGGCGTGCGCCGGAAGCAGAAGCGGCGATCCGGTACGCGTTGCGTTTTGACCCGCTTGAACCAACACGTTACTTGCGCGAACTGGGTGTTTCCCAGCTTCACCAAAAAAAATATGAGAACGTCGTGTCAACGATGCGACGCGTACTCAAACGCAATTCTGACATTGTGGCCGATATTACGACGCTGGTATCCGCACTTGGTCACTTGGGGCGGCTGGATGACGTCCCAGATCTGATAAAGCAGTACGACGCTATTGCAGTACCGTCGTATTATGATCCGTTTACCGCTGAAGAAAGCCTTATCTGGTGGTATGGTGACATGTATGGATACGACCCAGACTATCGCCGACATCTGTACGATGGCGTTGTGAAAGCCGGTGTACCGCCAAGCACTGGCAATGACGTTGATTACGATGATGTCGCAGACCGTTTGAAGCGTGTCGAAGGTTTGTACTATCCTGAATCAATCTCACGAATTGACACTGAAGAAGCGCGTGGGCTTTGGGAACAAGGCGCGGCGAAATTCGTCGACGTCCGCGCAAAGCTAGATTTTAATGCCGGGCACATACCCAATTCAGTCAACTATTCGCTGTTAGTTGGCCTGTCCCGGGACGCTCTTCTCGAAATAGCAAATCTTGATGACACTATAGTTTTCAGCTGCCATGGGCCTCATTGCCCATATTCGGTTTATGCTGCAATAAAGGCGCAACTCTGGGGCTTCGAGGATCCTCGGTACTATGCGGGTGGGTTTCCAGATTGGGTCGAGCAAGGCCTTCCAACGGCTGTCATAGAAAACGAGTAGTTCGACGCACGCCCTTCACCCTTGGTCTCGCCTTGGAAACAAGGCCAGCAACGGTTGTTGGGAGCCTCTGATTAGCGATAGAGCAGACATTCAATTGTTGCTGATCGATATACGCAGAGAGACCACGACGGTTGTCCCTGTCAGTAATATTTGGTGAAACCAATAAATCCGGAGGAACTCGAAATGCTGCTCCGCCAGTTCAGATTGAGCGTACACGATAGCAAGGCCGAAGAATTTGAGGCGATTTTTCTCGATCAGATACTGCCTCTTGTGAAAAGCCAAGATGGCCTGATCTGGGTAGCTGCTGGAAAGCCGTGGAGAGGCGATCCGAATACGTTCTGCATGACCATGCTATGGCGCGACTTGGATTCAATAAAGGCTTTCACCGGAGATACCTGGCACGAAGCGCGCATCGAGCCTGAAGAGCGAGATTTGATTGCCTCGGCCAGCATCGAACACTTTGAGTTGCTCGGGGCTGTGGGTCCATAAATAGGTGGAAGGTCTGCTTCGTCCGCATTGCGATCACTGATGCACTGCTCAGCGTACGACTGTTCCGAGCCCAATCTGACCAATGCTGCGCGCCGTTTCAGTGGCAAAAAACGCAAAGTAGCCGACGTTCGCATTGGCCCGTTGCGGATCATGTGTGTGACGAAAGCCTATGGCCTCAACCGGCACCCTGTTTTCGCCGGGCTCGATCAAGGTGAGCCTGATAGGAGACTAGCTCATCTTCAATCCTTGAATTTGACCAGCCCAGATGTGGCGCTGCCGTCTCGGCAATTTTGCGGGCTTGTCGCAGGCCTTGATCCGGTTCCCACCCCAGACCAAGCCTCCGCATGAGCAAATCAGCCAGATTGCCCGGCATTTCGTTGCGCGCAGAGTTTGTAATCACGGAGCTGTAATCCTTTGGCTTCTGGTTGCCGTCACATGCGGCGTCGTAGTCAAATATTGTCTGAGTGCCACAGTATTGCAGATCGCGCCGATCTCTGGAGGGCACTAGTCGCTCTTGAATCTCCCGGGTGATTTTTCTTGCGACGCGCCTATGGGTTATGATCGGGCCACCAGTAAGCGCCAGCATGTTGGGCAATCCATCAACCGCCAAATCATGTATCTTGATCTCGCGGCTACCCATTGGTTCCAGCGGATCACGCGTCAGCGGGTTGACGCCAGCCCAGGTAAACCGCACATCGCTGGGTTTCAGAGACAGCTTTGGAAGACACCGGTTGGTTTCCGAAACCATCCATTCAATTTCCTGGTCCGTCGCCGAGACGCTAGCGGCATCTCCTTGGAATGGTGTTCGCGTCAAGCCGACATAATGGATACCGCGAAAGGGTAGGCAATAAAGTGGCTCGCCTATGCTGTTATAGGTGAATACCCCCCAATCAGCGAATTCCTCTGGCAGTTGCACCGCAATATGTATGCCTTTCATCCCCGTACATTTGGGAGCCGTGTTTGACCCGGTTCTGGCAGTCACATCATCGACCCAAGCCCCTGCCAGATTGAGGACAAAGTCCGCAGTGACAGTGGCGGCCTCAGGAGCGCCCAGTGCTGTTTTGCTAGTCGATTGCAGCGTAATGTGCCACCGCGCATCCTTTTGCGCTTGCCTGATCTCCACCACCCGTGTGTAGTTGCGAACGCACGCTCCCATCCGACGTGCATCAAACAGGGCATCCAGCGCGATACGCTCTGGCCAATCAAAAAGATACTCCTGAAAAACCGCGATGCTGCGCAGCTTTTCAGGATCTCGCAACCACGGGCTGATTGGAACCTGATCGGTGTTGTCTGGACGGTAGCGACGATATCTCAGCGGTTCGCCGGCCGGACTGGTCATCCGTAGTGCTGCAAAGGCCGCATCCAGTTGCCAGGGGGTGTATTGATCATCTGAATAGATTGGCAAACAGAAGTTGACTGGCTTTACCCGGTTGGGGATCGTACGCACAATCTCATCTCTGGCCAGCATGTCATCACGAACAGTTTTCATGGACATAGCCAGACGCCGTGGGCGCAACAACGTCCGCCAGAAACCGGAGCCTGAAGCCAAATGCCTAAGACCACAGTGAAGCAAGCGACTGGAACGACTGGTTGCCCCATTGGCAAAATCATCCTGATCGACAACAAGCACACTGTAACCAGCCGCGCAAAGATGCTGGGCGGCGCTGGCACCGTTTATTCCCGCACCAACAATGGCAATATCAAAGTGGGATTGGTCTAATTGGGACAGTCCGTGAGGGGACGTCGAAACAGTCGGCGACAATGGAGGCTCCTTTTGTAGCGTTACTGGTTTCAGCATAAGAAGGTACAGATTAACACCTGTCTCCGATCAAATCCTAATGTCATGGGAAACACTGCATGCTATCAGATTGTATATACTCTGAGCTAAGCTCTGGCGATGGCAGCCGCGAAACTAAACTTAGCGCGTTGCATTGCACGTGAAACACACAAAGCGCCAGTTTCGGCTATTCAGGTGACAGCGTCGAAAGCCCGTATTGCCCGCAGGGCAGTCGTTCATACATTGCGCACCGAATGGCTGCATTGAGCCCAAAGCAGACGTGGAGAAAAACGGCGATATGTGATAGCCAACAGGGAATAATTCAATGCTGAGTGCCAAATGGTTTGCAACCCCGTACCTAAGAAAGTCACCCATATTCCGGATTTCTTTGCCCTTGTTACCTGTCCTTTTTGCCGCGATCAGCAGGTTGTTTCCCACTGTGATTTAAAGAGCAAGGGCAGGCCAATTGATGGAACTGCGGAGTGGGTGTGCTCACTTTGCAAGGGCATTCCGCGAAAAGGGCAATTTGATTGAATTATCCCCCGGGGGCGGGGCTGATCTTCGAGGTCATACCCAGCGAGCAGCTATCGCCTCCATTGCAAACGGTAGACTGTGTGATCATCTGGAAGTCCTTTGAGGACCAAAGATCGTGCGGCCGCAAATTCGAACTCGTGATTTCCCCCAACTATGGCTCTAGTCACATCCGACACAAGAATTTCACCCGGATTGGCCGATGAAGTTATGCGAGCCGCTTTGTTGACCACGGTTCCGAAGAAGTCGCCACGCGCCAAAACAACGTCGCCGGTATGAATGCCAACTCGTAGGCCCAAGCGCGGTTCCACATCGCTCAAAGCCACGGCTTCCTGTATTTTGATCGCCGCCAGAAGCGCTTCAGACGCTGATTGGAAACTGGACAATGTCCCGTCTCCCAGCGACTTCACGAATTGCCCCCGATGTGTTGCGACAATACTCTCAACAGTCTGAAAATGCTGATCTATCAACGCCGACCAACCCTGATCTCCCATGGCCGCCGCGAGCATCGTACTGCCTTCGACATCAGTAAACAGCACCGAGGCCAAACCTTCTGCCTGAAGCAATTCCGGACCTTCTTCGAGCGCAGCTTTCACAAGAGTTTGAATGGCCAACTGTTCGCTACCTACAAAATCTATATTTGGGTAGGGAAGAGAGGCGTGACGATTAATGATCTTCCATGACGCACCCTCTAAGACGAACACCAGCACCGTGCGGACGATGTAATCATCTCGAAGCCCGGGAAACCCAACCCGATGTAGAAAAGCAGACCAGCCCGTCTCTCCGTTCTCGAAGGCTTCGGCTTCGAGAACTTCCCACACATCCGGCTCTGGCATTTCGCCGATGAATTCGCCGACTCCATCGCGGACAACCTGACCTTTCCAAAACTCATTCTCGCCAGTTCCAATGAAGCGGAGATCGACCGAGTCGGAAAGGTAGTCCTTCAAAACGTGCGTATTTAGGGTCCTGATCGCCTCAAACCAGCGTTCTGTAACAGCAAGTATCTCAGGAGAAGCCTTGACCACAACTGATACTCCCAACACAGGCGAAACAAGCGCAAAGTAAATTCGTCGATCTGGAATTAGCCGTACTGAACTCTACCACCTTTATGCTGCCCACGCACAAGCATGTAATCAAGGAAGAAGATGGTAGAGGCGCCAAGCACACCTTGGACCATGCAGACCTGAGACAGAGTTGTTGAAGCTCCGTCTCGCCGGCGCACTTAGGGCTTGCTTCGAGTTTCAGCTTTGTCCGCATCGCGGTCGCTAGCGAAGTTTCGGCGAATGACCAAACCGAGCACGAACCGTCCTATTAGGCCGCTGACGATATCTGTAGTTTTGACTCCTGCAAATTTGAAATTTGCTTTGTGAATTAGGTCACATCTCAACGAGTTTCATTCTGATATTTTGTTAGTATCGAGGGAGATTTAATCATGAACATGGTTGCTGCACTCGCACTGCTATCTGCTCTTTTTTATTGTATTGCTATGGTCGCCATGAAGTCATGGTGGACACTACCCAGCCTGGGCGTGGCAACCATAATCGCTGTTGCCTTACTTACAGCTGGCGCATTCGAAGTTGCTGCTCTGGGGCATGAAAAACTGGGACTGATTTACGTGGCTGTAATGGGAGCTGAAGTCATAATTTTGGGTGTAGTCTCACATTTTTTCTTCGAAGAGGTGTACTCAGTCAAAGAAGCTGCCGGGATGGCACTAGTTCTTGTTGGAACAGCTGTCGCCTGGACTTAGCCCTTCGATTTCACAACGATCTTGCTGCTCAGCGACCTCTTTGAGCGCCCCTATAGTACGCATAGCAGACATTCACGTTTCGCAAGTTTAGGTCTGCCATCCGTCCATAAGCGGATATCTGACCAAATGACTACGATGTCCGCGTTGAGCCCTGAGCGGATATTGATACGTTGAAGCAACTAGCTGTCGCCGATAGAGTTTCATAGAGAGGTTTGCTGCTATGTACACCCTGATTGGCACTGTGGTTGTGGGCGGAGGTCAAGCTGGTCTTTCCGTTAGCTGGCACTTAAAGCAGGCTGGTTATGATCACGTTGTTTTGGACCGCGGGCAGATTGGCGATACATGGCGTAACCGTTGGGACTCGTTCTGCCTGGTCTCTCCTAACAAACTCTGCCGACTTCCAGGTTTCCATTACGATGGGGATGATCCCGATGGTTTCATGCTCCGCGATGAGATCGTCAAGTACATCGAAGACTATGCGAGCAGTTTTGGTCCGCCCTATCGAGGGGGCGTCGAGGTGGCTAGAATCGAGGCAAGTGCAGGACCGGGTCGGTTCAAACTAACCACTTCAGATGGCGAAATCAGAGCGCAGAACTTGATCGTCACCGTCGGCACGCATCAACACCCGAATATACCAAGTTGGCATTACGATCTGCCCGAAAGGGTTACCGGCATACATACATGTGACTATCGCAACTCAGCGAGCCTACCGGATGGTGCGGTATTCATTATTGGAAGTGGTCAGTCAGGGTGTCAGGTCGCTGAGGACCTGCACTTATCCGGGCGCGACGTACATCTCGCTGTGGGCAGTGCTGGCCGCATCCCACGTCGCTATAGGGGGCGCGACATTTTTGAATGGGACTTGGCGACTGGGTACATGAACATGGCGGTAAAGGACCACCCCAAAGGGACAGCTATCCGGTTCAAAGCCCATCCACATCTCTCTGGGCGAGAGGGTGGTCGTATTATTGATCTGCGCCAGATGGCGCTCGACTGGGTCAAACTACACAGCAAGGTTGAGGGTGTTCAAGACGGGTGTCTGATTTTGGCGGGCGGACTTGAAGAGACGCTCAAGGCAGTGGACGATGTGTGTCGCGCGGAAATGGAGAGCATCGACACGTTTGTTGCGGAGAATGGACTCGATGATCCCAAGGAGATTGTTGTCCCGATCAACTGGCAGCCCAAACCTGAACCACCGTTCTTCGACTTGGCTGCAGCAAATGTTTCAACCGTCATATACGCAACTGGGTTTCACCGCGATTTTGGATGGATCGACTTGCCAGTCTTCGATGAAACTGGCTATCCACTATATGAGCGAGGTACTACGGATATAGCAGGCCTGTACTTCTGCGGACTGCATTGGATGCATACACAAGGGTCTGGCCTGTTTTATGGCGTGGGCGAGGACGCGGAGTATGTAGTTGATCACTTGATTTCCACTTCGAACAAATGAGGTGCGCGACAGCCTCGAGCCTAACTTGGTTCGAAGGTTTCCAACTGCAACTGGATCAGTTTTCGGACGTGTTTGCCGAGACGACTTGTGACTGAGATATAAGCCAGTTGACGAAAACCTTAGCCTCGGGACGCTGAAATTCTGCTTGCGTCTGGATGTAATAGACGCCGAAGAGTGGCTCAGAGAACAATTCAATCATCCGACCAGTTGACAGATCGTCCTCGAAAAAAGCTCTGGCAGAATACGTGATACCGTCACCCCGGCGAACCGCAGTCATGATTAGGTTTCCAGGCATGTGATTTATGGTCAATGGCTCGGCAGGAACAACCCCATGATAGGTGAACCAGTCGGCCGCCTCGTTGGTGCCCAGTTCCTGCAACCAGGGCAGCTTCGTTAAAGAGGCCGGGTCGCGCAGATCTTGGTCTTCCACCAGTGAAGGTGCTCCGATCACGACCATGTCGGAAACAAGGACAGTATCCTCTTCTTTTCTTGGCATGCGTCTATCGTGATACCGAATGGCGACATCGATACCACCGGGTTTTATCTGAACCAGTTCAGAAGTTGGGTTCAGCATCAAAGTGATCTCTGGATGTTGTTGTTGAAACTCTGCCATTCTCGGCAATAGCCACTCCACCGCAAATGCTGGTGACATTGTCACTTGAACGGGACGCTGCGCTGTGTGTTCTGCCAGTCGTTCGACACCCCTTCCAATAATTTCAAAGCCGATACCCAGTTCACGTGCAAGAATGATACCTGGCTCTGTCAACTCAATGCCGCGCCCACGTTTAGCAACGAGAGCTACACCCAAATGCCTTTCCAACGATTTCACCTGCTGGCTGACAGCCGCTTGGGTCACATTCAAGCGTTCAGCCGCCACGGTGTAACTACCTGCTTCCGCAACTGCCGAGAAAGCGCGCAAAGCGTTCATCGGGGGAAGGTGCAACCAATCCATGCTGTAGTTTTTCTAATGTTTAGTTAGACTATTTGAGTCGCATGATATCGGCATTCTTGACATTATTCACAGTAAAATCTGCGCTGCTGTTCTAAAATATTGGAGCGGATGCTTTAGTACCGATGTCAACCTAGCCGCATGCCAGGAGATTTTGATACGATGGAAAAACTTCAAGGTGGATGTTACTGTGGTGCTGTTCGATACCAGATCGCGACACCACCTGTCTGGTCGGGGCATTGCCATTGTCGTTCATGCCAAATGGCCCTTGGTGGCGCTTTTGGAACTTGGGCTAAGGTAGCCGCCGAAGACTTCGCCGGCGTCAAAGGCGAAATCCAACACATTGAGAAAACTTCGGGTATTCGCCGCGGGTTTTGTCGGGACTGTGGAACGACGTTGACCTATGCAGCCATAAAGGAAGTTGAGGGCCAAGACTGGAGTGCTGACGCTTGGTTTTCTTCTGTGACGTTGGACGACCCTTCGATTGCGCAACCCAAGGCCCACGTCTTCGTATCACGTCAGCAGCCATGGATAAAACTCGACGACGGTCTCCCGACGTTTCCTGAGTTTTGATCAACTTTCCTGTCCAGAAAGAGGAGAAAATGATGAACACCGCATTTTCATATGCCTGCAAGGATTGCGAGGGCATGGATGCCTGCCCAGGCAAAGTGATCGCAGCGACCAAAGATGAAGTATGGAAACTCATGGAACTCCACGCGGTGGTCGCTCATGGAGAGGACCCCAGCTCGTGGGATGCCGACACTCGGGCATATCTGGGAACATTGATAAAACCAGCATGATCAAATCAGTTAAGCTTCGAACCCAATGATATTTCGGTTTGGATCGCTTGGTGACGAATGGCGGCTTTGTTGCGAAGGACCGGCTTGGGCTGCCAACCAGCCAATCATGTAAGCTGTAGGGATAGGTAGCTCTGTGCCCTGAGGAGACATGGTTAACCTTCTGGTTGATTGGTGAAAAGCAGCCTTTCTGCTAAAATGCCTCCGTGGAAAATGTGGGATGGGAGGAGAAATCATGTCTTGGAATGTTTCAGGGGAACTCGTCGAAACCTGCAATTGCAACATGCTTTGCCCATGCTGGTTCGGGCAAGCTGACCTTATGCTCTTGGACCAAGGGTATTGCGCGACGTCCCTGTTGATACGCATTAGCGAGGGCTCTCATGAAGGCGTGGACCTTTCTGGCCAAAACGCGATTGTCTCATTGCATTTCCCCGGGCCGACACTGTTCGACGCCAACGGCACCGGGCGAGTGTACATTGACGAAAACGCCAGCGATGCGCAGACGGCGGCATTGGAGACTATCTTGCAGGGTGCGTCCGGCGGCGGCATGGAGGTGCCGGCAAGCCTGTTGTCGACCTGGCTTCCGACCAAACGCGCCGGGATCAGCGTGACCGAGGCCGATGGCGAAATAACTGCAAGCGTGGCCGGTGTGGGCGAGATGAAATCCCGTCGCCTAGTCAATGACCTCGGCAACAAGATGAAACTGCAGAACGCCGCGTTCAGCCTCGCCTTCGGGCATGAGGGGCATGAAGGAGATCTGGCCCCCAGTGAAGGAACCACTTGGAACGACGCGGATATGCCCGTGACCTGGACGGGCCGGTCGGGTGTGGTCGGACAAGTCGCTTGGGCCGGCTGAGGCCGGGCCGGATCTTTAGGCCATCATAATGAATGCTGTAGGGGTCGCACGACGAGATCGGGCGCTGGTGTTGGCAGCGCTAGTCGCGCTCACGGCGCTGGCGTGGGCCTATACAATTTACCTCGGGCTTGGTTCGTCCTCGATGACGATGGTTGGCGACATGGCCATGCCGATGATGATGCAGTGGTCAGTCGCGGATTTTGTCTTCATGCTTATCATGTGGGCGGCGATGATGTTCGCGATGATGCTGCCTTCGGTTACACCCGCCGTAATGATCTACGAGCGGGTCCGCGCGAAGCGGGAGGAGGCAGGGCGACCCTTCGTGCCAACGGGCAGCTTCGTGGCGGGGTATCTGTTGGTTTGGCTGGGGTTCTCGCTGGTGGCGACTGTATTGAATTGGTGGCTGCACACTGGTGGCGCGCTTTCCTCAATGATGGGGAGGGTTGCGCCGACTGTGGGCGGCGTGATGTTGATACTTGCCGGGTTGTTCCAATGGACGCCGCTCAAGAACGCTTGCCTAGAGCATTGCCGCTCGCCCATGAGTTTTTTGATGGCTCATTGGCGCGAGGGAACCCTAGGTGCCGCGAAGATGGGGCTTCACCATGGGGCCTACTGTCTTGGCTGCTGCTGGATGCTGATGGTGCTGCTTTTTGTGTTGGGCGTCATGAACCTGCCGTGGGTTGCCGTACTTACAATTGTAGTTTTGGCAGAAAAGACGTTGCCATTCGGGCGGTTTCTGAGCCGCGGATTGGGCGTGGTTTTGATTGTCTGGGGCGGGTGGCTGATCACGCTCGCCTGAGGAAACGTTGGTGCATTCACAGGCTGGATAAATGCCACAGCAGAGCGATTTTCAACACGTCACCGGACAAGCAATTTCTGCGGGAGTATAAGTTCCGCTCCGAACCCTAAGCGGAAATAGGGGAACTGGTGTGCTAAACTGTTGCAAGACCATTCAGATTTTCTGGAGTTGGCAATGACTCACATCGATCACCTAAAATCGATATGCGAACTTAATGGGCTTCAAGTCGTCGATTTTGGTGCGGGTGATGGCGTCTAAGCCCCGCGCCGCCCGGGGATGGACGATAAACAGACAATAGACGGACGCGGGGCGGTAGTCAGAGGAGCTCAACCTACCAAAACATTCCCTAGTCTAGGAACGTCACGCTTTTATGACAGTTTAACGACAGTCTATTCACTCTTGGAGCTGGCCCATCCATGTCTGGAGCTACAAATTCGTGCATTGCCGGACATATTCTGAAAGGCGCAGACCGTGTATTCAGAGGCGTCAATCGGCCTCGCGAGGTTTCAGACACCGCTTGAGGGGTTCTCGATGGAACATAGCACCAGCCATCCAACCAATGCAGTCCGACGTCTGTTTCGAGCCCAAACCTGACCGGTTTCATTCCAGTACCCGCGCCTAAACGAATGATTGCCAATCGCCTAATTCAATTGAGCGTTATGTGAAGATTTCGTAAGTAAAGACATCTAAGTCTTCCTCAAAACCCCGCAGAGAATACCGCCCCAATTTTTTTGGCCCTTCAGATACCAAGTTCACAAAATCGCCCGTTGCTAAAAGCCGCGCCTCCAGTTTTCGCGTCAGGCCCTCTAACCTGCTGGCTATCGCGACTGATGGCCCGGTAACCGTAAAATCCAAGCGCTTTTCAGTGCCAACATTCCCGTAAACGGCCGCTCCAGTGTGCAAACCAACCCCAAATTCAACACGGTCTGATGGATCAAGTTCTTCATTTCTTTGGAACGCTTCACGCGCGGCGGACAGGGCTGCTTCGCACATGTCTTCGGGTAGTCTTCGTTGACCATCAAAAGGAAAGATCGCAAGCAACCCATCGCCAACGAATTTAAGAACCTCTCCGCCGTGATCGTGCACCGCCCCACCGACACAATCGAAGAATTGGTTAACCGTCGCGACATATTTTTCCGAAGACAAGCGCTGGCTCAAAGCCGTAGAGCCGCGCATATCGCTGAACAAGAGAGCACAGTCAATTGTGCTAACATCTCCCCGGGCTATTTGACCGTTCAGTACGGATCGACCGGACAACTTGCCTAGATAGACCTCCATCAACTCAGCTGCCAAGAACTGCTCCGACAATACACGCGCTGCACCAAGCAAAGGTAAAGATAGCCGCGACAGGCCATCTACCTCACGGTCTGTGAAGCCAGAACGACGCTTTGTAGCAAAAGACACAGACGCGCCCAAAGCCCACTCCACCTCTCCGTCAAAGACAACGGTACGATTGCCGAATGGTGCACTGCATACGACATAGTCGGTGACACCTGCTTCAGCGAGTTTTCGGAATAGCGGAAATTTGTCACGGGTCGCACGGTCAGTCAGATTTGCTCGCATGAAAGGAAACTTGATTGTGCCGTTGGCAAGTCCGTCCGCCAAGTCCCAAACTTCCTCATTAAAGTGCTGTTTCGCAATCTCATTGGCCAATTTCGAATTCTCTCCGAAGGGTGCTTTGTCGAAGAGATCAGCCGTTACAGAGCTGCGTGGAAGAACCGTCCATTCAATACGATGGTTCGACGCATCCCACGTTGCATCGAGTAATCCAATTACAGGGTGCATCATCAGGCGGCCCAAGGAAACACGCGTGACCGGCACGCCACCATCGATCAGCCTGTTACTTAACTGCTCGACTAGCCCACCAAGATCAGCATCAAAAAAGGCCAGCTTTTGCAGCCAATCTGCAATGCGGTCGAAAACATCCGCCATAACTTACACCTCCACCATCATCTTGTTACAGCCGAAGGCTCGTGTCATTCGGTTTGTCTTCGAACGCTCAATTCTCTAGCGATAGGTTTGCAAATTCTCACGCGCGTGCGCTCGCAATGTTGGCCAAAGCCCGTCAATTTTTCGAGCTACGAAAAAGTGCTGGGCGCAACATTCGATAGAAAAATGTGACTATTCAACTCTAAAGTACTCTTTCCAAGGTCCTGTGCAGCGGTGCAACTAACGGCCGCTTTGTCCGCATAGCAGTCTTTGTAGCCGCCTGCAGAGAACGGCTAGTCTCAGCCCAGAGCAGACGCTTTCGATATATGCTTTCCTATCACAAACGGAAGCGACCCGGCCTTCGATTTTTTGTCTAGTTGCGTCTCGCATAGTACCTGCATTAAACAGCTTTTTGCCAATCCTGTGGGATACGAACTATGCGCCACCTAATCATATTGTTTTTGTTCAAATCCTTGCTTCTTGCTGGCTGCGGCAGGCCACCAGAACTCGTCGGAGTCGATAACCCGGAGACGCCGGTATCTTCGGTTTCAGGAGCATCGCGCCATAAGATTTTCCTGGCGTCTACCCGGCAGGCAAGTGAGACAGTTGGTGCGTTTTTCTCTGCGGAACGTGCACCCGACCTCGGACTGGCATCGGTTGTTGTATCGGTCCCGCCAACGCATGTCACAGGAGAACTGACCCGGCCTAAGCGGCTCCCACCTGACCCAAGGACCGAGTTCGCCATTATCGAACCCACAATTTACAACTCTGAGAATGCCTTTGTGGCGTCCGTGAATGCGGAACTGGCAAAACGAAAACCCGGGGAGCGCGATATTCTGTTTTTTGTACATGGTTACAACAACACAACAAGTGACGCGCTGCTCAGACTTGGTCAGTTTGTTGAAGACACCAACTTTGAAGGTGTAGCCGTTTTGTACGATTGGGCATCGGCGGCTCAACTCAGTCGTTATGTCTATGATCTGAACAGCGCATTGATTGCCAGATCAGGCGTAGCTGACATCGGCAACATATTGGCCAGAACAAATGCAGAAGGCTACGACGTTTTCGCGCATTCGATGGGCGGATTTCTGATCATGGAGGCCCTCAGAGATCAAGCCGCCAGAGGCACGTTCAACACGTCCGGCAGGCTTCAGAATATAATTCTGGCCTCACCCGATATCGACTTGGATTTGTTCACTGTGCAATTGGAAGAAATAGACACCAAACTTGAGAATTTTTTCGTCTTGTTGTCCGAAGACGACAGCGCCTTGCGCACGTCCCGCCGCATTGCAGGAGGTGTGCCACGCGTAGGAGCAGCTAATGCTACGGATCTGGCAGAGCTGGGAGTTGTCGCAATCGACCTAACAGCGATTGACGACTCTTCTTCCGGCAGTCATTCCAAATTTGCGGGCTCTCCAGAAGTGGTTCAACTGCTTGGTAGAGGATTGAACAACGCAGGGACATTCTCAAGGCATGCCCGCGCAACGCAGTTGGACGAGCTGCTAGCCGGTGTTCCGATCAGGATTGAAGTACAGTAGTCAGCAAAGAGCGTCTCAGGGATAGAAGCAGTTATGATACGCGTGCTGAGATTTCTTGTTGTCATGTTGATCGCGATGGTCGCGCTGGGCTTCACTGCTTGGGGTGCTGCCGCACTATGGTTTCGTGCCCCTGGAAGCGACATGGTACAATCGGCGTTAAGCGGATCCTTTGCACTGCTTGGTTCGAGCTCGGTTGTGATTTGGTTGTGGCAAAGGCGTATAGAAACGCAAATTCCATTCGTGATTGCTTCCATCGCCCTGATCATTTGGTGGTCCAGTCTACAGCCGCCTTCCAACGGAAACTGGTCACCAGATGTTGCCCGGCAAGTGACCGGTAGCATCAATGGGGACATCCTGACGCTAGACGGCGTTCGCAATTTCGACTGGCGCAGCGACGGTAGTTTTGACGAAAACTGGGAAACCCGGGCGTACGACCTGAGCAAGCTAGAAACCACCGACCTCTTTTTGTCGTATTGGGCCGGTCCGGAGATGGCGCATTTTATTCTGAGTTTCGGCTTTTCTGACGGCCAGTATCTGGCCTGGTCAATTGAAGTACGACGCCAAGCGGATGGTGCATTTTCACCGGTCGCTGATGCGTTCAAGGAAAACCCAATCGTCATAGTGGCGGCAACGGAACTGGATGTCGTCGGTTTGCGCACGAACATACGCAAAGAAGATGTTCAGCTGTTTCGCCTCGGCCCAGATCCGGACGTCGCCAGAGAGTTGTTGGAAGAGTATGTTCGTGATGCAAACATCCTTGCAGCGGAACCACATTGGTACAATTCGATCGCAACCAATTGCACGACCGTTGTCGTCAAAATGATGCACGCAATTGGGAACGGCCCGCCCTTGGACTGGCGTATTGTCGTCAATGGTTATTTGCCGGAGTACGGTTACGACCGCGGTTCCCTGAACACAGATTATTCCATCGAAGAACTGCGTACGCTCGGCAGTATTTCCTCAAAGGGGCAGGCATTTGGGCTCCGAGCAGGTTATTCTAACGCGATCCGACAGGGTGTACCCGCTAAGTAAACCCAACTTAGCCACTTCGGACTTTGCGTTTTAGCAATTGCGGCTTTGTCCGCATGGCGGTCATTTAACGCAAATAATCCAAAGTCTGGTATCCGAAGGAGCGGCCGTTCGCGCCTAAACTTCGGAACCCGTTTTGAGATGACGAAACCCGTTTTGAGATGACGAACGGCTGCTGCCGTCCGTCAAACCGTCAGATGTCGATCTTCTCCGAGATGCTCAACGCGTCGTCGAGTTCGACCCCAATGTACCTGACCGTACTGTCAACCTTGGTGTGTCCAAGCAGGAGCTGGACGGCCCGAAGGTTGCCAGTCTTCCGATAGATCAGCGCAGCTTTTGTCCGCCGAAGAGAATGCGTTCCGTACCGGTCCGTCTTTTTCCCCTGCCAGGATCGCAGGGTGGTCCGTAGTACGCCATCCCTTGTCGATGTCATATGGATCTTCGGGATAAATTTCCGGATTTGTAGTTGTCGGGGACACGCCACCGGCGATCTCGGCTTCGGGACCGTATATGATCGGAAACTGGTTATAGGGCGACCAAACAGCTTCATCAAAGCCTTGGCGATTGAGGTAGCTTTCTTCAACGTCCCCGATATGTGCTTTGCCGAAGAATGCCGTGTTGTATCCCGCCGGCCCTAGAACTTCGGCCATAGTGACTTCGTTGGCCGCCAGTCCGCCATATTCATATGGGAAACCGACCTCGGTCAATCCGTTACGGATCGGGTGCCTTCCTGTGATCACCGCCGCACGGCTTTGCGTGCAAGAAGGTTCCGTATACATCCTCAGGAAATTTGCACCTTCTGCGGCCAATTGGTTGATGTTTGGCGTTTCCAGACCGCGTAGTTTCTGCAACGATGGAAACCCAACATCGCCAACCGGCGTATCATCCCACATGATGTGAATGATGTTTGGCGGTGTTCCAAATTTTTCACGTAGAGCAGCCAGTTTTTGATCTATCTCGCCGTCCTCAGCAACCCAGACATCACCCAGTTGAGCCTTGAGAATGTAGTAATCGGCGTCATGCACGATGTCGGTTTCAGCATATGCTGGGGCCAACCAAGCGCCGGTGCACGCCAATCCAATGGCCGCAGAGTAGCGTAACATACGCTTTGAATGTGGTTTCATTTACGAGTCCTTTTGTTTGGTCGATTTGCTTGGCGCATGGAATGAAGCGTCAAGTGCGGGGTCGGTATTTTTCGAGCGCTTGTCTGATGTCTTCCTGCAGTTCCTTGATTGCCGCTGACATGTCTGAAACAACAGCGGTCCGCGCACCTTCAACTCGGGCCAATTCACATGAAAGGTCCTGTTTGATTTGCCGATAATCGGCGACCGTGTCCCTGAAAGCGGGATCGTTAGTCAGCAGGTCAGTAAGAGCCCGCTGGTATTTCGGAAAAAGAACCTTGAGTTGTTCGGGGCAGTCCATTGTTCCTCGGCCATAGCTCTGTATTGCCGTCCGAGTAGCCAATTTGCCTCATTGATAGTAAGTGTCTTACCGTGAGACTCGTATGGCGAAGTAAGTCTGACACCTTCTCAAGCATCTGATATGGCAGCAAAATGAAACCCGATACAATGCCAACGAAAGATGAAAGAAACGAAGCTCTTGCCAAAGTTGTTGCAAGCAACGCAATGCGAAACTCCGACCGCGCCATACAATTTTTACGATACGTGGTTGAAGAGAGCATCGCCGGACGAGCGAAGGGCATAAGAGGCAAAACGATTGCAGCCGATGTCTTTGGTCGGGATCCGGCTGAAACCGATAGCGACAACGTTGTGCGCGTCGAAGCGCGAAGGGTCAGACGAAAGTTAGATGACTACTATCGCGAAGAAGGTCTAGATGATCCGATACGAATACATCTGGATGCTGGCGGCTACATACCGCGATTTGAACAACGGGCTGCGACAGAAACGCCAACAACAACCGTAAAAAATTCGTTTGGCACCAGTCTAAAATTGGCAGCGGTCGTGGGAGCTTTGGCAGTTGTCGCTTTGGCAATGCTTTTGACCTTGTCCGACATAAGTCTAACAAGACCACCACATGCTGCTATGGACAGTGAAAATAGCATCAACGAGCGCAAGGCTCTTCGAGAGAAATCGCTCGCATCTCTGGAAGCTGCCAACCTTGATCTTCAAGGTCGCGACTTGCGGTTCCCTGTTTTGGATCCCGGTCGGCAAAAACTGGCGTTATCACTCTTCAACGAAGCTATTGAATTGGATCCAACTTATTTCGGAAGTTTCGCTAGTGCCGCACATACCCTTGGTACACTCGCTCTGCTTACACCTGAAAATGCCGAAAAGGAAAACCTGCTCAATTCGGCGCAAGCCATGGCTGATCGCGCTGTAGAGCTTGCCCCACAGGAGGGCTGGACACAGGCAGGGCAAGCATGGGTCAGCTTCGCACGGAGGGACTTTGACGACGCGATCCGTCTCGCCGAGCTCGCCGTTGAGCTGGACCGGAACAACGGGAATGTTCTCGACACCTATGGCTTCATAATGTTTGTTTCCGGCCGGTTTGCAGACAGCGCGGCGGCAACGGCTCCAGAACGATCTTTCGACGAATCTGGCCAGCGTCTGGGACGAAAGAACATTTTTGGAGTGGCGTCTTTTCACCTTGGGAACTATCAGGATGCAATCAGTTCTTTCCAAAAAGCCATCGAACAAGGCGACCCTGTGAGCGCACCAACGTTGGTCTTTTTTGCCGCCTCATACGCGCGTCTCGGTAACATTGAAAAAGCTCAAGAACATTTTTTCGAACTGAGCCAGACATATCCCAACTTCCGCCCTGAAATAGTGTTCCCAACATTTTATCGAAACCCATCCGACGCCGACGATGTCCTCGAAGCACTTGAGATTGCGGGCTGGCGTCAGGGGTGAGTGCGCACCAGCTTTTAAAGCGGCAGGCCGAGCTTTTGCCAGTCAACACATTTTGTACAATTCGATGCAATTGCAACTTCGGCTTTAGGCTCGAAACAGCCATTCGCTGCGCAGTGCATCAGTGAACGTAGTGCGGACAAAGCTGCCATTTAGCGGAAAAGCTTCATAATTGGACTGCATGAACGAGTGCAGCGCCTCCCACGAATGACTCCGATAGCAAGACTGACTTGTTTCTAAGAATTTGATCGCGCAACATTTGCAAATTCCAGAACCTATTGGGAGGATGGCATGGCGGAGTTGCGCGAGATTGGTCAGACTGGGATACGGGTCCCTCGGATCGGGTTTGGGTCTACAGGATTGGGCAGTATTCCGGAAATTTATGGTTATGAAGTCGACGAAAACCGAGCGATTGGTACCATTAAGGCAATTCTTTCGCAGCCAAATGCATTCTTGGACACGTCGCGTTGCTATGCCATGGGCCGAAGTGAAGAGCGCATCGGGAAAGTCATTCGTGAGCTTGGCGGGTGGCCGGGTGGACGAGTGCTTTCCACCAAGATCGACAGAAATCTGGAAACCGGCGCTTTCGATGCATCCCAAGCACGAAAATCATTTGAGGAAAGCCTTAGAGCTCTCGGTGTCGACAGCGTTGATATTCTCCACATCCATGATGTTGAATACGCCAGCGACTTATCGGAGGTCAAAGGAAGCGGTGGCGCGATTGAAGAGTTGTTTCGTATCAAGGACGAAGGTTTGGCAAAGGCTGTTGGAATCGCTGCGGGACGTGTCGACTTAATGACGCCAATTTTGGAGGCTTGGGATTTTGACGTAGTCCTGACACACAACAGGCACACGCTGGTAAATAACAATGCGGCACCTCTGATTGAATTCGCAAAATCACGAGGCTGTTCGATATTGAACGCAGCACCTTTTTCAGGAGGTGTATTGGCCCGAGGCAGTGCGATCCACCGCTTCTACGTTTATCGACCAGCAGATGATGAAATACTTGCGCCAATACGTGCAGTCGAAGAGATATGCGGTCATTACGATGTTCCAGTCGGTGCTGCAGCCTTGCAATACTCGTTAAAAGACGAAGATATCACTTCGACGATTTGCGGAGTTACGTGGCCTCAGCATGTTCAACAGGCAATGGAATGGGCAGAGTGGTCCATCCCTGAAGGCGTTTGGGAGGAACTCGCTGAGCTCGACAAAACTTCGAGCGACCCAGAAGCATAGAGTCGATTTGAAGATAGAATACTATTCTTCCAATTGTCCGCTTTGGGCTCCGAGTAGTCATTCGCTGCACTCGGCCTGAACGACTGCTATGCGGACTTTGCTGCCATTCAGTCGAACTACACTAGGTTATGCAAACTGCCCACAAGCGGCCAATTGCCAACCCTTCCGATGCCGCAGTGC
>NZ_JBQFUW010000013.1:0-35435 GCF_056539385.1 Ruegeria sp. BB6 | reverse complement strand
TCAATCAATCCCTCAAGATGCCCCCAGTCTCTCCTGAGCGTCTCCGCCGCTTCCGCCGCGTCCCAGCGCCTCACCAGCGCCGGTGAAGGGGTATTTACGGATTAGGTCTGAGACCTGCAACCCCCATTTTGAAAAAACTTCACTTTTCTCGGCAGAAACTTACACATCTTAATAAAAACAACATGTTAGCTTTATAACTTCCCCTTCCACCTCAGGAATTTAAGGTTTGAAGGGCAGGATCGAATGGCCTTTCGGCGGAATCGTACCCAATGCTTGGTATGCCCGCAGGAAGTGGGCCAAGAAAATGCCGCCCGAGTCTCCCCGTGCGGCACAATCATTGTACATGGCGTGTGCTTATTTCAGGTCGAAGCGGTCTGCATTCATCACCTTGTTCCAGGCCGAGACAAAGTCGCAGACGAATTTGCCCTCTGCGTCAGCTTGGCCATAAACCTCGGCCAGCGCACGCAGTTGAGAGTTTGAGCCAAAGACCAGATCAACCCGGGTGCCCGTCCATTTGACCTGACCGCTTGCCCGGTCACGGCCTTCATAAACACCTTTGCCCGACGGCTTCCATTCTGTGCTCATGTCAAGCAGGTTGGTAAAGAAGTCATTGGTCAGGGCTCCGACGCGATCGGTAAACACACCGTGTTTGGTGTCACCGAAGTTCGCACCCAGAACACGTAGGCCACCGACAAGCGCTGTCATCTCAGGCGCGGACAAGGTCAACAGTTGGGCCTTGTCTACCAGCAACTCCTCTGGCGAAACCGAATAGTCGCCTTTCTGGTAGTTGCGGAAGCCATCTGCGATGGGCTCCATAACCGCAAAGCTGTCGGCATCTGTCTGGTCTTGGGTCGCATCGGTGCGGCCCGGAGTGAACGGAACCTCAACGTCCTGACCTCCGGCCTTGGCGGCCTGCTCGACACCGACGTTACCTGCCAGAACGATCACATCTGCCAGCGAGACTTTCTTGTTGCCCGACTGTGCATCGTTGAACGCGGCCTGTACGCCCTCAAGCGCGGCCAGCGCCTTGGACAACTTCATCGGCTCATTCACATCCCAGTCCTTTTGCGGCGCAAGGCGAATGCGTGCGCCGTTGGCACCGCCGCGTTTGTCCGACCCGCGGAAACTCGACGCCGAGGCCCATGCGGTCGAGACCAGTTCGGACACCGACAAGCCCGACGCCGCGATCTTGGCTTTCAGGTCGGCCACATCCGCGTCGTCGATCAGGTCGTGATCCACGGCGGGGACGTTATCCTGCCAGATCAGTTCTTCGGTCGGGGCTTCCGGCCCGATATAGTTCGAGCGCGGACCCATGTCGCGGTGGGTCAGTTTAAACCAGGCGCGGGCGAACGCATCTGCGAATTCATCCGGGTTCTCGTGGAAGCGTTTCGAGATCGGGCCATAGATCGGGTCCATGCGCATCGCCATATCAGCGGTGGTCATCATGGTCTTGACCTTCTTGGACGGATCGTGCGCTGCCGGCGCCATGTCTTCTTCTTTGACGTTCACCGGCTCCCAGATATATGCACCCGAGGGGCTTTTGGTCAGGTTCCAGTCATAGCCGAACAGCAGATCGAAGTAACCGTTGTCCCATTTGATCGGGTTCGCGGTCCATGCGCCCTCGATCCCCGAGGTCGTGGTGTCGTCTCCCTTGCCCGAACCAAACTTGTTGATCCAGCCAAAGCCCATCTCTTCGATCGGAGCGGCCTCAGGGTCCGGCCCAACCAGATCGGGATCACCCGCGCCATGCGCTTTACCAAAGGTATGACCGCCAGCCACCAGAGCGACGGTTTCCTCATCGTTCATCGCCATCCGGCCAAAGGTCTCGCGGATATCCCGGCCCGAGGCCAGAACATTCGGCTCTCCATCCGGGCCTTCAGGGTTCACATAGATCAGACCCATCTGAACGGCGGCCAGCGGGTTCTCCAGATCGCGCTCGCCCGAGTAACGGCTGTGCGGATTCTCTGTCGGGGCCAGCCATTCGGTCTCCGAACCCCAATAGATATCTTCCTCGGGTGCCCAGATGTCTTCGCGACCACCGGCAAAGCCAAAGGTCTTGCCGCCCATGGATTCAATGGCGCAGTTGCCCGCCAGGATCATCAGGTCAGCCCAGGAGATCTGGTTGCCGTATTTCTGCTTGATCGGCCACAGCAGACGACGCGCTTTATCAAGGTTGCCGTTGTCGGGCCAACTGTTGAGCGGCGCGAACCGCTGGTTCCCGGTAGAGGCCCCACCACGACCATCCGCTGTCCGGTAGGTCCCGGCGCTGTGCCACGCCATACGGATGAACAGACCGCCATAATGACCATAGTCAGCAGGCCACCAATCCTGCGAATCCGTCATCAGCGCGTAGAGGTCTTCCTTCAACGCTTTCATGTCCAGCTTCTTGAACGCTTCGGCATAGTCGAAGTCAGCGCCAAGGGGATTCGACACCGAAGTGTTCTGGTGCAGAATCGAAAGGTTCAACTGGTTCGGCCACCAGTCTCGGTTGGACCGGGTTCCAGCACCGTGCATCACAGGGCATCCGCCCGACTTAGGGTTATCACTTCCGTCCATAACGATCTCCAATCCTGGCTGGGTTCCGGCAGGTTCGCGCGGTTAAAACTCGGTCGATCAAGAACACATATAGATGACACCAATATCCGGCCCAAACGCACAAAAAAGGGCGTGCGTCTTAGGCGCGGACGATCAGCGACTCTTTGCCTTGTCATTGCAGGTTCTATCAAATTCAAACCATGCAAATAAGTTTTGTTTATGGATCGAAGCGATAAGGAAAAGCTATCACTTATCGATCAGCCATTTGCTAGCTATCGTTGATCAGAGACTCCAGCCCCACCCGGTAATTCGGATAGTGCAGCGTCACGCCAAGCTCATCCTTGATCCTGTCATTTCTGACGCGCTTGTTTTCATTGTAAAAGCTGCGGGCCATCGGGGTCAGATCGGCCTCATCAAAAGGCACGGCAGGCGGAAGGGGCAGACCTTGCAGCTCGGCCGCATAGGCGATCACATCCTGCGGCGGAACGGGCTCGTCATCGCAAACATTGTAGATCGCGCCGGGATTTGGGGCAGCCATCGACGCCACCAAAACCTGTGCAATATCTGCGACGTGGATTCGGGAAAAGACTTGCCCGGGCTTGATAATACGACGCATCCCAACGCGTTTGAGCTTGGAAAACGGGCCGCGACCCGGTCCGTAGATACCAGCCAGACGAAAGATATGCGTCGGCAGTCCCGGTATTTCCTGCCATTGGGACTCGGCCCGCATTCTCCACCTTCCGCGCTCGGCTGTTGGTGCAGGTGGGGTTGTCTCATCAACCCAGCCGCCCTGATGATCGCCATAGACCGCCGTGGTGGACAGATACCCGACCCATTCAAACTGCGAAGCGCGCTCTGCGATCTCATCCCGCAGGGCCGCCAGAACAGGATCGCCCTGCGCAGTCGGAGCCGTCGAGATCAGCAGATGCGTGACCCCGTTCAGGTCCGGCGTCTGGCCGGGCCAGACAACAGGTTCGGCCCCCGATGCCTTCAAAACCGGTGATTGCGCAGGGTCCCGCGTGGTGCCCAGAACCCGCCAGCCCATCGGCTTCAACAGCCGGGAAACTTCCTGCGCCGAATAGCCGTGACCAAACGAAAAAAGAGTGCCTGTCATGCCGCCCTTGATGATCTGCAAACTCGGCAGATGCAAGCTTGGGTGCCGAGATACTTGATTCGAATCCCTCAATGCGCCTTTCTTTTAGGCATGAGCACCAAAACACCTGACCTGCACACCGCCTATGCGCTGGAGTCGCCAGAGGATCACAAGCGGCTTTATGCAGAATGGGCCGGCGATTACGACGAAGGGTTCGCCGCGCGCGAGGACTATCAACTGCATGTCCACACCGCGCGGGCTTTTGTCAGCGCCGGAGGCCAAGGCCCGGTACTGGATGTTGGCGCGGGAACCGGGTTGTGCGGCGCCGTTCTTGCCGGTTTGGGCGTTGGCCCCATAGACGCCACAGATATCAGTGCCGAAATGCTGGACCGCGCCATGCGCAAGGATATCTACCGCGATGCGATCGAAGCTGATCTAAACAAAGGTATCCCCGTGCCGCGTGAAAGCTATTCCGGCGTCGTATCATCCGGCACTTTCACCCATGGCCACCTTGGGCCAGAAGCCCTTCCCGCATTGCTACGCGTCGCCCGCCACGGGGCGCAGTTCGCGCTGTCTATCAATGCGCAGCATTATGAGAAATTGGGTTTCGCAGAAGCCCTGCATAAGATGGCGCAGGGTCAGATTCAAAACCTGACTCTGACCGAAGTCCCCATCTACGGCGATCTGGCAGTTGGTCCAAACAAGGACGACACAGCCCTGATCGCCCTGTTCGAGCGTGTCTAGCGCCCCTTCCAGACCGGATCACGCTTTTCGGCAAAGGCACGCGCCCCTTCCAGATTGTCCTCGGACCCATACAGCGTATCGACGGTTGGCAACTGCCGCCTCGTGATCCGGTTCATGACGTCCTGGAACTTGGAATCCTCGGCCTCTCGCACGATCTCTTTGATCGCTGCATAAACAAGCGGGGGACCGCTAGCCAGAAGACGCGCCAGCTCCCAGGCGCGATCCATCAACTGATCAGACGGCACGATCTCGTTGATCAGGCCCCAGTTCTTTGCTTCGTCGGGGTTGAACCAGCGCCCGGTCAGCAGAAGCTCCATCGCGACATGGTAAGGGATACGCTTGGGCAGCTTGACGCTGGCGGCATCCGCCACCGTACCTGACCGGATTTCCGGCAGGGCGAAGCTTGCGTGATCGGCGGCAATGATCATATCCGCGCTCAGGGCCAATTCCAGCCCACCCCCGCACGCGATGCCATTAACGGCCGCGATGACCGGCTTGTTCATATCGCGCAGCTCTTGCAAACCGCCAAAGCCGCCGACGCCATAGTCACCGTCAACCGCATCGCCGTCTGCTGCAGCTTTTAGGTCCCAGCCGGGGCAAAAGAACTTGTCTCCACCACCGGTAATAATGGCGACCCGCAGGTCTGGGTCGTCGCGGAAGTCGCGAAACACGTCCCCCATCACGCGGCTGGTGGCCAGATCAATCGCATTTGCTTTTGGCCGGTCCAGTGTGACCTGCAGGATCGCGCCCTCGCGCTTGGTTTTGACCGGGTTCATGAGCTTGCCTTTCGGATCAGAGCATCCACCGCTACCGCCCCGTCGGGGCTGCAGATGAGCGGATTGATTTCAACTTCGCTGACATGGGCTGCATTGGCAATGACATAGGCTTGCACCGCATCAACCGTATCCAGAATCGACTGCATGTCCGCTGCCGGTTTGCCGCGGTAGCCATCTAGCAAGGGCGCGCAAGCCAGTCTGCCCAGCGCCTTGCGGACCGCCTGACGCGACGATGGGATCAACGAAGAGACCGAGTCCCTCAGAATTTCCGTCAGCACTCCACCCGCGCCCATCGTCAGCACGTAGCCATGAGCCGGATCGCGCGTCACGCCGATCAGCAGTTCAGCAACCCCGCTTGGCGCCATTTCCTCGATCAGAATCTCCGCCGTTCCAATCTCGGAAGCGGCGCGGGCCACGTCCTCAGGGTTCACGTTCAGCCGAACGGCCCCCTGATCGGATTTATGCGCCAGACCGACACCTTTGACCGCAAACGGACCCGCCATTTTCTCGGCCGACTGCCGTGCCAGTTCAGGCTGCGTTACGACGCTTTTCGGCACTCGTACACCGAATTTCGCGAGGGCCAGTTTCGCCTCAGCCTCGGTCAGAATGACATCCGGATCGGCAGAGGACGGCATCAGAACAGGGTCTGCTTGGGTATCGAATGATCGGGATGCGGCTTCAACGGCCGCCAGCGCTTCGTGCAACCCTGCAAAGGGCACTACGCCTCCGTCCAGCAGCCGTTGGGCAACATCCTCGGGCATCAATTCCGGCAAAGTAGCAGTCACCGCAAACGGGCGGCCCGAGCGTGCCACGCAGTTCAAGGCAGCTTGAGTAGCGCAATTCCAATCTGTCGAATCCGTGTGGGGATAATCGACGATTGCCATGGTCAAACCCTGCTCTGGGCCTATCATGGCGGCCCATGCCCGCGTCATGGCCTCGGTGTCGCGCCAGATATACGTGTGATAGTCCAGCGGGTTCGCCAGAGCCACCATTGGCCCCAATGCGTCTCTCAGGTCGGCCCGTTGCGTCGAAGACAGCGGCGGAAAATGCAGATCCCGGCTTGTAGCCATATCTGCGGCAAGACTGGCCTCTCCTCCGGAACAGCTAATGGTGCCCAAGCCTTTGCTGTCCAGCCCTCCGGTCACATGCAGCAGCTTGAGACACTCCAAAAAGCTCGGAATGTCGTCCAGCCGCGCGATTCCCAACCGGTCCAGCAAGGCCTGCGCACCTGCATCGCCACCAGCCAAGGATGCCGTATGCGAGATCGTCGCCGCCTGCGCATGAGCAGACCGGCCCATCTTGAGCGCAACAATCGGTACACCCCGAACCCGCGCTTTGCTGGCCAAAGCCTCCCATTTGCGCAGGTCACCGAAACCTTCGATATGCACGCCAATGGCTGTGATGCGTTCATCGTCCAACAGAGCCAAAGCAATATCGGCCTGATGCGTCTGAGCCTGATTTCCGCAGGTCAGCATAAAGGCCAACGGCAGGGCACGGCGCTGCATCGTCATGTTGATGGCAATATTGGAACTTTGCGTCAGGATCGCGACACCCCGATCCACGGGACGCATTCCGTGCTGATCGGGCCAAACGGCCACGCGATCCAACCCGTTCACGAATCCATAGCAGTTCGGGCCAAGGATCGGCATATCCCCCGCTGCCGCGATCAACTGTTCCTGAAGGTCCGCGCCTGCGTCGTCTTCGGCCTGCGCCTCAGTAAAGCCCGAGGCGAAACAGACCGCGCCTCCTGCGCCCATCGCGGACAGGACCTCAACCGCTTGAATTGTGGCATGCCGGTTTATTCCGACAAATGCTAGGTCAGGCGGCGATGGAAGCGACTCTAGTGAACCGAAGGCCTTTTCCCCGGCAACCTCAGCCGCCTTGGGATGAACGGGCCAGATATCGCCCTTGAACCCGAACTTGCGTGCCTGCTGAATAACCGAGGCACACCACGCCCCACCCCCGATCACGGCGATGGACTTGGGGGTTAGCGCACGGGCCAGCGCTGCGGTCATGCGCCCAGTGCCCGCAGCAGATCGCGGCTGATGATGTGGCGCTGAATTTCGCTGGTACCGTCCCAGATGCGTTCCACACGAGCGTCCCGCCAGAACCGCTCCAGCGGGTAGTCATCCATCAGACCCATGCCGCCATGCACCTGAATCGCCGCATCCGTTACTCGCGCCAGCATTTCCGAAGCATAAAGCTTGGCCGAGGCGATCTCGCGGTTGGCAGGCAGCCCGTTGTCCAGCCGATCAGCGGCGGCGAGGGTCAGCAGGTCCGCGGCATCAATCTCGGTGATCATATCGGCGATCTGGAACGAGACGCCCTGAAACTTGCCGATCTTCTGGCCGAACTGTTCACGCGTGGCGGCATAGTCCAGCGCATAGTCGAACGCCCGCCGCGCGCGCCCCACAGACATGGCAGCAACGGTGATCCGCGTGGCATAAAGCCATGTGTTCATCACCTCGAACCCGCCATCGACCTCACCCAGAACCTGTGCATCCGGCAGGCGGCAATCATCGAAATCCAGCACCATGTTCTTGTATCCACGGTGGCTGACCGACTTGTATCCGTCGCGGATCGTGAAACCGGGGGTGCCGCGATCCACCAGAAAGGCGGTGATACGCTTTTTGGGGCCTTTCGGGGTTTGATCCTCGCCGGTTGCGATGAAGACAATGATGAAATCCGCATGTTCCGCGCCCGAGATGAAGTGCTTGGTGCCATTGACCACCCAATCGCCGCCATCCCGCACGGCAGCACATTTCATCCCCCGCACGTCCGAGCCCGCACCCGGTTCGGTCATCGCCAGCGCGTCCATCTTTTCACCGCGCACGGCGGGCATCAGATAGCGGTCGATCTGATCGCCCTCACAAGCCATCAGGATGTTCTGCGGACGCCCGAAGAAATGGTTCAGCGCCATCGACCCGCGGCCGAGTTCCCGCTCAACCAGCGCGAATTCCAGATGGTTCAGCCCCGCGCAACCAACACTTTCCGGAAAATTGCAGGCATAAAATCCCAGCTCGATCGTCTTGCGCTTGATCTCGTCGGCGATCTCCTTCGGCACCTCACCCGTGCGTTCGACCATGTCTTCATGCGGGTAGATTTCGTTTTCAACAAAGCTGCGAACGGTTGAAACGATCATCTCTTGTTCGTCGGACAGGCCGTATTGCATTTGGAGTCTCCACATCTGAGGTTGCACATATCCTGACGCGGGTTGATCTTTTTATCGTGCGGAAATAGTCATCAGATATGCAGAAATGGACCAAATCGCCCTCTGCACCGCAGCAATTCGGGGTGCTTCTGTTCGACGGGTTTTCAAACCACTGCCTCGCCAACACGGTCGAGCCACTGCGCGCGGCAAACACGATTGCCGGACAAAAACTGTATGACTGGAGCTTTCTGTCGCTGGATCGCGCGCCCGTGACGTCCTCTTCAGGTTTGCAGGTTGCACCGCACCAGACCCTTCAAGACGCACGCGGGGATATTCTGTTCGTCATGCCTTCTTACGGGTTCCGGGCGCATGGCGGGTGGCGCACCCTGGCCGGGTTGCGCGCTTGCGCTAGTCGTTATGCAAAACTGGCCGGATTGGACACCGGAAGCTGGCTGCTGGCGCTGGCGGGGCTACTGGACGGTCACCGCGCCACGATCCACTGGGAAGAACTCAACAGCTTTACCGAGCGGTTCCCGGACATCGACACAAGGCGCGAGCGGTACGTCATTGACCGCAACCGCATCACCTGTTCCGGGGCCATGGCCGCCTTTGATCTGGTCCTGCACCTAATCGGGCAGGATCACGGGCAAGCCCTCGCGCTGGAGGTGGCGCAGTTGTTCATGACCCGCGATTCTGCACGCTCGCATTCCGGTGGAGCAGGGGCGACCAGCGGGTACGTGAACAAGGCGCTGGCATTGATGCAGGAGAATCTGGAAACGCCGCTGGCTATCACCGAAATCGCCCGCCGCGTTGGCCGTTCGCACAAGGCTCTGTCCGTTCGAATGCACGCGGAACTGGGCGCGGGGCCAGCGCAGGTCTACCGCCGCCTGCGCCTGAACCTTGCGCGCAAGCTGGTCGCCGAAACCGACCTGACGATTGCAGAGGTCGCTCTGCGGGCGGGCTATGACGATCCCAGCGCGCTGACCCGGGCATTTCGGGCCGAATTCGGCGTCACGCCACGCGCGTTACGAGCCAGCTAGGTATACATTTGCTTCTTGAAGGCACGCGTTCGGGTCGTCGCGTCAGCCGATCCATCGTGATACGTGCCAAACCACTTATCGAACGGGATTTCGGACGTGCCATAGTTGCACTCGAAATACCGGTGGTGGAGCTGGTGAAAGAAATCCCCGGCACGGGCAGCATCCGTGTCTCCGGCCCTGAGCTTTTCAAACCCTGAATGCGACAGCACCGGGCTGATCTGCTGAAAATAGGTATGAAACAGCAGGTGCAGCGGGTGCGACAGCACGATCAGGTGAATGAAATAGGTCGTGAAGTACAAAAGGTTCTCGTACCAGTGGTTGGAAATGCCCGACCATGGCCCGATGTTCACGTTACGATGGTGAACCGCATGGACGTGCTTATATAGCTTCGGGTGATGTTCCAGCCGGTGAACCCAGTAGAAATGCAGCCCTGACCACATCGGGATGAACAGCATCCACACCACACACCAAACCGGCGCACTGGCCCATGTCACGGTCGGCACGTATCCGTTCGCCATCGCCCAGTAGATCACCCACTGATAAACGGTGGCGACCGTCATCGCGCTGCCCAGCGTCCACCAGATGTTATCCCAGACCTGATTGCGGAATGTGAAGTTGCCGTTGTTGCGAGTCAGGTCCCGGCGATCGAATTTCTTATACATGCCCTGCCCTTTGCGCATGTACAGCCACCAATGAAGGCCACCCGCGACCAGGATCTGCGGCACCATGTTCAGCAACCAGATGCGGAACATCCAGCCGGGCGCGAAACTCTGCATCGTTTCCAGCGCAGGGAAGAAAAACGCGTAAGCCGTCACCGCCAGAACCATGCAAAGCGTCAGTGACGTGATCTGCAGCCAAGCGCCACTATACCATTGCAAAACGGCTGCTGGGCGCGGCGGCCAGTTGAATAATGGGTTCAATCCCACCGGCCCGTCAGGGTGGTAATGCCAACGGGCGGCTTCGGGGTCCTGAGACGCGTTGGTCATCGCGGCCTCCTGCTTATGTGGCGTAGTCTGAACCTTCGGCATCCAGCAGAGATTTGATCTCTCGCAGGTGCGCTTGGGCCTGATCGGGATAGTCGTCCAGCTCTTGCGCGGTCTTTTCGGCAATCTCGTCCGACAACACGCGCAAGGGCTGCCCGGTTTGAAGCGCGCGAATGTACGTTTCGGCTGCACGTTCAAAATAATAGAGTCTGTTAAAGGCATCCGCCGGGTCGCTGCCGATGACCAACACCCCATGATTGCCCATGATCATGACCTTCTTTTTCGGGTCCGAAAGCATGGCAGCGCAGCGCTCACCTTCGGTTTCAAAGGCCAGTCCGCCAAATTCCTCATCTATCACATATCGGTCGTAGAAAGTTGCCGTGTTCTGGTCGATTGGCGGCAGGGTACTGTCAGCAAGCGAGGCGAGAACCGTCGCGAAAATGGAATGGACATGCATCACACAGCGCGCATGGGGGCAGCGTCTGTGGATAGACCCGTGCAAGCCCCATGCTGTCGGGTCGGGGGCGCCGGGCTGGGTCATGACATCCGGGTCGTTTGCATCCAGAAGCAACAGGTTCGACGCCTTTATCCGAGCGAAATGCATCTGGTTGGCATTCATCAGAAACTGCGTTCCGTCTGAATTGACCGCCAGGCTGAAATGGTTGGCCACGCCCTCATGCATGTTCAACCGTTCCGTCCACCGGAAAGTCGCGGCAAGGTCAACGCGCTCGGACCAGTGGTCGATATTGGGCCGCAGATTGGTGACGCTCATGTCAGGCTCCTGTCGGGTGGTTTTGGACTGCAAAAAGCCTGCCTTCGCAGTGGAAGTTTGACCAACGAAAAAAACGCAAGTAATCCATTGGTAAAACTTATGCTTGAGTTATGCCGATGCAGAAATCTCTTCCTCCGCTGGGGTGGCTGCGGACATTTGAGGCCGCAGCACGCCATCTGTCGTTCACCGGCGCCGCGCGCGACCTGAACATGACGCAAAGCGCGGTCAGTCAGCAAATCAAGTCGCTCGAGGGCTATCTGGGTCAGCCCTTGTTCTTGCGAAGGCCGCGCGCACTGGAACTGACGGAAGCCGGAATAACCTACCTGCCGGTCGTGCGTGATGCGTTCCGAACTCTGGTTCGGGGCACACAGGCCGTCACCGGCACGCAGCAGAATGCAGTGCAGGTTCAGAGCAATATCAGCTTTGCAGTGAACTGGCTTGCCCCGCGACTTCCAAAGTTTAGGGCGCAGCACCCCGAGGTTCAGTTGAACATCTTTACCGAACTCTGGGAACCACGGGAAATGGCCGAGGGCGCTGCGGTTGAAATCCGATACTCTCTGCGCCCCTCCGACACGGTGCGCACCGAGCTGCTGAGGACTGATCACTACTATCCCGTCTGCGCGCCGGAGTATCAGGCTACGCTGGAAACATTGCAGAAACATCCGTTGTTCGATTGCTCGAACCTGTTGTCGAATTGGGAAAGCTGGGTCGAAGAACAGGGCCTAATTTGGGAAAAACCGCCCATCACTTACTCGACAACCTATCTGGTCAGCCTCTCGGTGGCGATGGCAGGCGGCGGGCTGTGCCTGTCACATGATACCATTGCCTGCAGGTTAATTGACGAGGGCAAACTCATCGCGCCCTTTGATCATCGCGCGGCGATGCCCGAAGCCTATTACCTGCTGCTGTCGCCTCAGGCCGAAGAAACACCCGGTGCGCTGGCCTTTGCCGACTGGGTGCGGCGCGAGATTGAAAGCGATCTTCAAGCATAACGGAACGCTCCCGCCCATCGGCGATGCCCGCAGGGGGCATCTTCTCTGGTTGGGCCGGGCAGCGCTGACGCGCTGCGTGACGGTTTTATGATAGCTGTTCGGCAGGGGTTGAACCTTTCCCGCCATTCGGGAAAGTTGGGCCATGGAATACACACCTTTCCCAAGTTGGCCCGATGTCGCCCCCCGTTTGATCGCCGTCGCCGCAGGGCGCGAGGCCGCTGACCTTATCATACGCGGCGGATCGTGGGTAAACGTGCATAGCCGCGAAGTTCTGCCAGATCACGACATCGCCATTGCATCCGGGCGCATTGCCTTTGTTGGACCGGACGCTTCGCATTGCGTCGGACCCGATACCCGGATCATCGAGGCAAACAGTCGCTTTATGCTGCCCGGCCTGTGCGATGCCCATATGCATATCGAATCGGGGATGCTGACACCGGCCGAGTTCGCCCGCGCGGTCATTCCGCACGGAACCACCAGCATGTTCACCGACCCGCACGAAATCGCCAATGTGCTGGGGTTGGACGGCGTGCGGATGATGCATGATGAAGCGCTGCTGCAACCCGTGAATATCTACACCCAGATGCCATCCTGCGCGCCATCTGCGCCCGGTCTCGAAACCACGGGCTATGAAATCAGCGCGCAGGACGTTGCCGAAGCGATGTCCTGGCCCGGCACAATCGGGCTGGGCGAGATGATGAACTTTCCCGGCGTGATCAATGGCGACCCCAAGATGCTTGCCGAGATCGCAGCAACGCAAAATGCGGGGAAAACAGTGGGCGGACACTATGCTTCGCCTGATTTAGGGCCTGATTTCGCGGCCTACGTCGCGAGCGGTCCGGCAGACGATCATGAAGGCACCTGTGAAGCGGACGCCATCGCGCGGGTTCGGCAAGGTATGCGATCGATGATGCGATTGGGGTCGGCATGGTTCGACGTGGAAAGCCAAATCACGGCCGTTACCGAGAAAGGTCTGGACCCAAGGAATTTCATCCTGTGCACGGATGACTGCCACTCGGGGACATTGGTCAATGATGGTCATATGAACCGGGTTGTACGCCATGCCATCGCCTGCGGGTGCGATCCGTTGATCGCGTTGCAAATGGCCACGATCAACACGGCCACGCATTTCGGACTTGAACGAGAGATCGGCTCGATCACTCCGGGACGGCGGGCAGATATCATTCTCAGCTCTGACCTGACCGAACTGCCGATTGAAATGGTCATCGCCCGCGGTCAGGTTGTGGCCGAAGGCGGTACAATCACGGTGGATTGTCCGCATCTCGACTGGCCCGAAACCGCACGGAACACCGTCCATCTGGGGCATACGCTCGCCGCTGGTGATTTTGAGATCGAGGCGCCCGCCGGGGCCAATCGCGTGCAGGCCAACGTGATTGGCGTCGTTGAAAATCAGGCGCCAACCAAGGCGCTCAAGGCCGAGTTGCCGATTATCGAAGGATTGGTGGAAGGCGAAGGTGAGGTCTGCCAGATCGCGCTGGTCGAACGCCATCGCGCGACCGGAGGTGTCACGAACGCCTTTGTCTCGGGGTTCGGCTATCAGGGCAAGATGGCCATGGCGTCCACCGTGGCGCATGACAGCCACCACGTGATCGTTGTGGGAACCGACCGCGCTCAGATGGCTCTGGCCGCGAACCGGCTGGCCGAAGTTGGGGGCGGGATCACCATTTTCCGCGATGGCGTGGAATTGGCCTTGGTCGAGTTACCGATTGCCGGACTGATGTCCGACAGTCCCGCCGCTGACGTGGCGGCCAAGGCTGAACGAATGGTCGAGGCGATGCAGGCCTGCGGCTGTACCCTCAACAATGCCTATATGCAGCACTCACTTTTGGCCCTTGTCGTGATCCCCGAATTGCGGATTTCCGACCTCGGGCTGATCGACGTGCGCACATTTGAAAAAATTGACCTTCTGGAACCACTTGCATGACAATAATAAAAACACCCGACGTGCCCAGCGCCGAGAAGTTTACCGACCCTGCTGCTGCCGTTGCCCGGCTAGAGCAACTGTATGAACAGGCAACGCGCTTTCTGTGCGACAGCTTTGCCCAGGCGATGGAACAAGGCACACCGACCGAACGGTATAGGGCTTTTTACCCTGAAATTCGGATCAAGACCTCGTCTTATGCGCAGGTCGACAGCCGTCTGAGCTTTGGCCATGTTTCCGAACCCGGAACGCATGCAACCACCGTCACGCGGCCCGATCTGTTCCGGTCCTACCTGACCCAGCAAATCGCGCTGTTGATTAAGAACCACGATCAACCGGTGACGATCGGAGCCTCAGATACACCGATCCCGGTTCATTTCGCGGTGGCGAACAATCCCGATCTGGTCGTTCCCCATCAGGGTGCCGCCGGTTTCACACTGCGCGACGTCTTCGATGTTCCGGACCTGACAACCACAAATGACGACATCGTAAACGGTGTTCACGATCACGAAGACGAGGATGGCCCCCTGTCTTTGTTTACGGCCCAACGGGTCGATTATTCGCTGGCGCGTCTGGCCCACTATACGGCAACCGATCCCAGCCATTTCCAGAACCACGTGCTGTTCACAAACTACCAGTTCTATGTGTCCGAGTTCGAGAACTACGCGCGCGAACAACTGGCCGATCCCGATAGTGGCTATATCAGCTTCGTATCGACCGGAAATGTGCAGATCACCACGGCGGATGGAGTTCTGGAACAACCGCTCAAACTGCCGCAGATGCCAACTTACCACCTGAAACGAGAGGACGGGTCGGGCATTACGCTGGTCAATATCGGGGTTGGGCCGTCGAATGCCAAAACCGCTACCGATCACATCGCTGTTCTGCGGCCTCATGCGTGGCTGATGGTCGGTCACTGCGCTGGTCTGCGCAACACGCAGGCGTTGGGTGATTTCGTTCTGGCGCATGCCTATCTGCGCGAAGACAAAGTGCTGGACGATGACCTGCCAGTCTGGGTCCCGATCCCTCCACTGGCCGAGATTCAGGTGGCACTGGAACGGGCCGTGGCCGAGGTCACGGAACTTGAGGGATATGAACTGAAGCGGATCATGCGTACGGGCACCGTCGCCTCGGTTGACAACCGCAACTGGGAACTGCGGGACCAGTCCGGGCCAGTACAACGCCTCAGCCAGTCGCGCGCCATCGCGCTGGATATGGAAAGCGCCACCATTGCTGCAAATGGCTATCGATTCCGCGTCCCCTATGGCACCTTGCTGTGTGTGTCAGACAAACCGCTGCATGGGGAATTGAAGTTGCCGGGAATGGCCTCGTCGTTCTATACCACACAGGTCAGCCGTCATTTGGCGATCGGAATACGAGCGATGGAGCATCTTCGCGGCATGCCGCTGGAACGGTTGCACAGCCGGAAATTGCGTTCTTTCGACGAAACGGCCTTTCTCTGAAGCAAAAAAGCAACGTTTTCCCCATATTTTTAGGGTTTTCGGCGCTACTATTCGTTGTGTTCGGCCACAATATCCCGTTACAGTTACGCGGTGAGGCCCTATTTATCGGGCACGTTAAGGAGACCAAGAAATGGCAAAGCCTATGACAAAGACTCAGCTGGTTGCTGCTCTCGCTGAGGAAATGGGGACAGACAAGAAAGCCGCCAACAGCGCGCTTGAGGCCATCACCGGCCTGATCACCCGCGAAGTATCCGCCGGCGGCGCAGTGACCCTGCCCGGCGTTGGCAAAATCTACTGCCGCGAGCGCCCCGAGCGCATGGTGCGCAACCCTGCCACCGGTGAACAGTTCAAGAAAGAGGCTGACAAAGTGGTCAAGATGACCATTGCAAAAGCTCTGAAGGACAGCGTGAACGGCTGATCCCAGCCTGTACCGCAAAGTGATTGAGGGTCGCCTGCAGGTGGCCCTTTTTCTTTGCTCTGGCCTATTTTCTCAAGACCCGTCCAACGGCACGCCCGGAAAAGAAAAAGGGTGCCCATTTGGGCACCCTTGTGACGCAGAACGGGCTTGGATCAGTGAACCGTTTCCACTTTGTGGAAGTCCAAATTGCGGTCTTCTGGCATTGCCGTGATACCTAGCACCTCGCGCCGTTTGGCGATCAGGATATAGACCACGCAAGCCAGATAGAGGCCCACAACCACTGCTCCGATCCACTGGATCTGCAACCATTGGCTCTGGAATAACAAGGTCAGGCCGAACAGCAGCGCCACATTGCCGCCGATATATCCCAGCTTGCCCAGACGCTGGACCGTCAGGTTCAGGTTGTCGGTATAGAGACGGATCAGCGAGTCGAGCGAGTTGATCACGAAAGTCACGCCCACGATCACCATCGCGATGTTGGTGACGCCTGCGGTGCTGATTTCGTTCAGATGGTAGTAGTAAAGAACCGAGAACCAGATCGCCAGCGGGATCGACGGGAAGATCAGCAACGCCGCCAGCAACTGCCACGTGGTCAGGCCACCCACGAAGCGCGAGGTGAACTGGCCGATCATGATCGACCACGCGAACCACCAGAACAGGTAGAAGGCGTGGTATTCGGTCAGCGGCAGGACAAATTTATGGATGTTGGCGAAATAGGCACCGATATTGCTGCTGGTTTCCAAGAAACCCGATACACCCATACCCGCCGCGGCCCACATACCAAGGATTAGAGCGAGGAACAGAAAGGTTGAGCCGACCGACAGAATGCGGACGTATTTCAGGTCGGTCGAGGAATAGGCCGCCGCCAGGATCACCGCGAAAACAACCGCGTAGAAGGCCGGGATGACCGTTTCTCCGTCACCAACCTCAGGGATGTAGCCGGGCAGGTAGATCAGGAACAGGCTGGCCGTGAAGGCACAGGTGCCGATGATCACCACGTTGTTGATAAGTTTGACCAAGGGGATTTCAAAGAACTGCACACGAGGTTCTATGACACAGAAATAGAACGCGGTCAGGAAGTAGAACGCCCAGATCAAAAAACCCCAGAACCCGAACTCGATCGCCAGGGGGTTGGCAAAAGCGTAGGCCGGATCCTCGGCATAGCCGCCGAACTCGGTCAGTGGAAACATGATCAGACCTACGTCCAGGCCGGACGTGAACAGGATCGCGATGAAGGTGAACAAATGCACCGGTGTCACACCAACGATCCGCAGATTCCACCACTTTACCACAAAGAACGCGACCAGACCCAAGGCCAGCAGGACGCCGAACGACAGTATGTATTCCAATAGCACCAACATATCTCCCTTGATGTGTCAGGTTTGGATGCTGCTATCTTTTATTGGCTGGTCAATCAACAAAAACGACACCTCTGAAAGTGGCGCGACATGGCTGTGTCTTTTTTAACGCAAGAAGTGGCGCTTGTTGCAGCTTTCGACAAATTGGGGAACAGTGCTCGAAAATAGATGGAAGGGGCGGCGATGGACCTGCGCGCCATGGCCATGGGGCTGACATTTGCGTTTATCTGGTCGTCGGCCTTTACCTCGGCGCGGATCATTGTCGCGGACGCTTCGCCTTTGTTTTCCCTCGCGCTGCGGTTTCTGATTTCAGGGCTTATCGGCGTCGTGATTGCAAGGGTCATGGGCCAAAGCTGGCGCCTGCCCCGCTCGCAGTGGTACGCCACCATATTGTTCGGGATTTGCCAAAATGCCCTTTATTTGGGTCTGAACTTCTATGCCATGCAGACGGTCGAGGCCTCGGTCGCCGCGATCATCGCCTCGACCATGCCCCTATTGGTCGCGCTCGCGGGCTGGCTGATGTTGGGCGAACGGCTACGACTCACGGGTATCGCGGGTTTGTTTGCCGGATTCGCCGGAGTCGCCCTGATCATGAGCAGCCGCATCAGCGCCGGTGTGGATATGTTCGGTGTCATGCTCTGCGGTCTCGGCGCACTGGCGCTGACTTTCGCTACGCTTGCTGTTCGCGGTGCGACTTCGGGTGGAAACTTCATGATGGTTGTGGGGTTGCAGATGCTGGTTGGGTCCGCTGTCTTGTTTGTGGCCGCACCGGTCTTTGAAACGATCTACATTCACCCAACGATACCGCTGGCGCTGGCCTTTACCTATACGACGCTATTCCCCGGATTGCTTGCGACCTTGATCTGGTTCCTGCTGCTGGACCGGATCGGAGCAACGCGGGCTGCTACGTTTCATTTCCTCAACCCCGTTTTCGGCGTCACAATCGCCGCGATATTACTGGGCGAGAAATTGGGGCCACTGGATGCGGTTGGCGTTGGCGTGACCACGTTGGGAATTCTGGCCGTACAGCTTTCCCGGCAACCCGCGCCAAAACCCGGCTGATACCCGCACATCTGCGCGAGGAAGGCAAAACCCCCTTTGCTTTCGCTGTTCAAACCCCATTTATTAGGCCAAACCTATTTCCACACGTCCCGAGGACCAATGACCCGCTATACCAAAGACCCCGAGGCGATCGCTGCCCTGTCACCCGAGGAATACCACGTCACGCAGAACAGCGGGACAGAGCGCCCCGGAACCGGTAAGCTGCTGAACAACAAGGAGCCTGGGATTTACGTCGACATCGTTTCGGGCGAGCCGCTGTTTGCCTCGACCCACAAATACGAATCCGGTTGCGGCTGGCCCAGCTTTACCAAGCCCATCGTGCACGAACATGTGGAAGAGTTCACCGACCGAACACTGGGTATGATCCGAACCGAAGTCCGGTCGAAACACGGGGACAGCCATCTTGGGCATGTGTTCCCAGACGGCCCGCGCGAACATGGCGGGCTGCGCTATTGCATCAACTCGGCCTCCTTGCGGTTTATCCATCGCGATAACATGGAGGATGAAGGCTATGGCGAATACCTGATTCATGTGGAGGACACCCTATGACCGAACAATGCGCCGTTCTTGCAGGTGGCTGCTTTTGGGGCATGCAGGATCTGATCCGCAAATTGCCCGGCGTATCCAGTACCCGTGTGGGATACACCGGCGGTGACGTACCAAACGCCACCTATCGCAATCACGGCACCCACGCCGAAGGGATCGAGATTTTCTTTGACCCTGCGCAGATCACTTTTCGCGACCTGCTTGAGTTCTTTTTTCAGATCCACGACCCGACCACGGTCAACCGACAAGGCAACGACATCGGCATGAGTTACCGGTCCGCCATCTATTATGTGGATGATGACCAGAAACAGGTTGCTCTGGACACGATTGCCGACGTGGACGCCAGTGGCATCTGGCCCGGCAAGGTCGTTACCGAAGTCGAACCTGTTGGTGATTTCTGGGAGGCTGAGCCGGAACATCAGGACTATCTTGAGCGTATCCCGAACGGCTATACCTGCCATTTCCCGCGTCCTGACTGGGTTCTGCCAAAACGCAACGCGGCCGAATAGTGGTTGGCCCCAACCTGGGGCTAACCTGACGCCACCCTCGGGCGGCCGCTGGCCTCGACCGTTACGGTTGCTTCAACAAAAACGTCCTGAGCCTCAATTCGCGCGGTACGGATATCGCGGTCCACGATCACCCGGATATCTTCTGCACCCGCCTGACGGATTTCACTTTCGGCCTCGTCTTTCAGGGCAGCCTGCAAAACCTTCAATGCTTCTTGGGATTCGGTGAAATCCTGCGGCCCGCTCTCAAGGTGCACCCTATAGCGCCCCTCTGACGGTGACGTTACGGTCCCCGATCGGCGCAACGTCAGCCGGCCCACCACAGCGCCAATCGCATTGGCCACGCCGGTGTGTTCGGGCAGGATCATTTTGCAATGCAGCCGCTCTCCTACCGCTGGGTAATAGCTGGGCGCCGACGCCCCAAGGCCGATCACATCCACATTCAGGGCCGCATCCAGTGCCAGCAAACCGCGGTGCCGATCCAACCCTTTTTGCGTCAGAACATGGCGAGCCAGGTCTGTTGCAGACAGCCCAAAATCCTCAGCTTCTTCTGCAAAAGCAGTCTCTAACAAGGTCAAAGAGGTCTGCTCGGTCAACTGAGCCACGATCATCTCGGCCAATGCTTCCGGTGTTACAGCCAAGGCATCCCCGGTTCCAACTCGCTTGCGCGCCATCAGCTCCAGCGCTTTTCGCGCCGCCTCTGTGTCCCACGAGGTCAGTCGACCAAGCACATGGGACGCATCAGACGGGGTGACGCCACTGACCTGAACGATCCCGCGATCCACAAGCCGCGTCAGCGCGCCGCTTTCCATCCGGGTTTTCAGCAAGTCCGACAATGGCACAACCCGATCCCCGAGCCTTTCCAAAATCGCGTCTTCCCGTGGCCCCAGACCTTCGGCATGAAGGCCCGGAACGCGACGTGCAAAGCGCGTGTCATGCTCACCCACCGTTGTCGCGCGCAGTTGTGCATCAAGAACCGGGTGAACAACTTCGGGATGCTCTGCCGCAATCAGCGAGACAGGTAAAACGCGCCGCGGTCCAAGGAACACACCGCCTGCTAAGCCTTCGGTCCTCACATGCACCTGACTGTCACCGCCCAGCCCATGCGTCCGCATGGCCACGGCCTCGACCATTGTGCGAAAGCCGCCCACCTGCGCTCCGGCCGGGTCAATCGTCGGTTTACCATCCCGGATCAACGCAATATCCGTAGTCGTACCCCCAATGTCCGAGACCAAAGCGTTTTCGGCCCCGGTCAGCCAACTCGCCCCTACAATCGACGCAGCGGGTCCGCTCAGAATGGTTTCGATCGGTCTGTCCCGGGCCTGTTCCGCGCTCATCAAGGCGCCATCACCGCGCACAACCATCATCGGCGCCGAAATACCAAGCTCTACCAGTTGATCCTGCGCGCGCCCGATCAGCCGGTCGATCATTCCAATCAGCCGGGCATTCAACACTGCGGTCACGGCGCGCTTTGGGCCATTCAACTTGGCAGACAGATGATGCGAACACGTAACCGGCGCGCCTGTCTTTTCAGCAATGATCCGCGCGGCCTCAAGCTCATGCGCCGGGTTCCGCGTCGCAAACTGCGCTGCCACCGCAAACCCCGACACACCTGCATGCGAGTCTAAAAAAGACAAAAGTGCCTCGATATCCAGAGGGGCAGCCTCAGAGCCGGCATGCGTATGCCCCCCGTTCAGAACCACGGCCGGATCACCTTTCAAGGCATCCTTCAGCCCGTGCCTGTCCAGATCCGACTGTTTGAACCCGATGTAAACAAGCGCAACACGCCCACCTTGCCCTTCGACCAGGGCATTGGTAGCCAGCGTCGTGGACAGCGACGCCATCGAGATCTGATCCGGCGAGACTTGCGCCTGTTCCAACACTGCCGAGATCGCTTTGCCCACACCGATAGCCAAATCCGCCCGTGTGGTCAGAGATTTGGCCGAGGCTATCACATCCGTTTCATCCCGAATAAGGACTGCATCCGTATAGGTTCCGCCTGTATCCACCCCCAAAGCCAACGCCATCGGGACCTCCTCACTGTTCGCTGAAGATCGGTGTAGCGGTTCGCAGCGACACGTCCACCCCGTTTGCGGCACTCAAGCCAGTTGTTTCATCGCCCAGCGCGCGGCATCGGCCACCGTCGGATCGGGATCGTCGACCAGCCGCGCCGCAACTGGCCTTAATTCCCGCAATCCGGAATTTCCGATTGCATAAAGAACATTCCGCACAAAGCGATCCCGCCCGATCCGCTTGATGGGCGACCCCGAAAACTTTTCGCGAAACGCCGCGTCATCCAAACCAGCCAGTTCCGCCAAGGGCGGAGACTTCAACTCGGGACGCGCCGCATATCTCAGATCACTTGCGGCGACGGCAAACTTGTTCCAGGGACACGCGGCTAGGCAATCATCGCAACCATATATCCGATTTCCCATTTTCCCGCGCAGCTCTTCATCAACCGGACCCTTGTGTTCGATGGTCAGATAAGAAATGCAGCGCCGCGCGTCCAATTGATACGGCCCCGGAAAAGCGTCAGTCGGACACACATCCAGACAGGCCCGACACGATCCGCAATGATCAACCTCCGACATATCTGATGGCAATTCCAAAGTGGTGAAAACAGACCCTATGAAAGCCCAATTCCCCCAGTCTCGACTAACCAGATTGGTATGTTTCCCCTGCCATCCCAGCCCGGCTGCATGGCCCAGCGCCTTTTCCGGCACCGGTGCCGTATCGACGAACACCTTCACCTCTCCTCCGGCTTCGGCGATCAACCACCGCGCCAACCGTTTGAGGCGTTTTTTGACCAGATCATGATAATCCTTGTTCTGCGCATAAACAGAAATCGCCCCGCGTTCCGCGTGCTGTAAAACCTCGGTCGGATCATGTTCGGGCGTATAACTCTCAGCCAGCATGATCACCGAGCGCGCCTCGGGCCACAAAGCTGCCGGATCACCGCGCCAATGGGTCCGCTCGGCCATCCACCCCATCTGCCCGTGGTACCCGGCATCCAAAAACGCCTTCAACCGAGCGGGCACCTCGGGTACATCCCAAGGGCAGCAGATACGACAGGACACAAACCCCTCACTCAGGGCCTGCGCCACCAACCTGTCCTTCAAACCCGATCCGTTCTTCATCTGGCCAAAAATATCCTCGGGGGAATCGCGCCCCGCGCGATGGGGGGCAGACAGCCCCCCTGCTACCCTATCAGAAATCCAGATCAGCGTAATGAGGCGGTGGCCGGAAACCCGGCACCTGATCCGCCAGAATCGACCGAAACGCAGGGCGTGACTTGATCTTGGCGTACCAATCCTTCACCGCCGCCGATCGGTTCCAATCCACGTCCGAGATATAATCCAGCGCCGACAGATGCGCAGCCGCTGCAAAATCCGCTAGCGTCATCTGATCTCCGGCCAGCCAGCGGCGATGATCCAACAGCCAGGCCATGTAATCCAGATGATACTTGATTGCCTTGGCACCTTCCTTGACGTTCTTGCTGTCCGGATAGCCCTCGCCGGTAACCTTCTTGTTCACCCGCTCATACAAAAGCTTCGAGGTGACCTCCTGGTGAAACTTGTCGTCAAACCACGCAACCAGACGCCGAACCTCGTACCTGTCTTCTGGCGCCTTAGGCAAAAGCGCAGGTTCCGGTCGTGTTTCTTCGATATACTCGCAGATGGCCGTGCTCTCGGACATGATCTTTCCGTCCAGCCGTAGAACCGGAACTTTTCCCGCCGGGTTTCGGCGTAGAAAGTCCGGGTCTTTTTCCCAGTACCTCTCTTCCACCAGCTCTACTTCGATCTTCTTTTCCGCCAGAGACAGGCGAACCTTGCGACAGTAAGGGGACAGGGGAACGTGAAACAGACGCGCCATGATCTTCCAATCGAACCAGTGAATACTCTATTGCTTTAGCCTTGCGAGGCCGTGGGTTTCAATCCTCGAAACAATTTGCGCGACCATCTGCGCGAATGGTGGCCGCTCCATCCAGGATCGCAGCAGCGCGGCGGCGCGTCCGAACCGAGGGGTCCGTGACCGACTTGTTGCGCGGCGACGGCAGGATGGCGGCTATACGGGCGGCTTGCACCGGAGAAAGGCGCGAAGCTGGTACATTAAAGTTTTTCTGGGCTGCCGCCTCTACGCCAAAAACCCCATTTCCGGTCTCGGCCACGTTCAGGTAAACTTCGACAATTCGCTGCTTGCTCCAAAAGATTTCAACGACCGGAGTGATCGAAGTCTCCAGCGCTTTGCGGACCCAGCTTCGCCCCTGCCAAAGAAAGACATTCTTCACCACCTGCTGGGTAATCGTCGACGCCCCGCGCGTACCGCCATCTTCAAGCGCATCGCGAATGGCTTCTACGTCAAAGCCCCAATGCAGGCAGAAATTCGCATCCTCAGCCGCCACAACAGACCGCACCATGACCGGAGAGATGTCTTCGATCGGCACCCAGTCTCTTTCAACTTTGCCCAAACGCCGCCACTCGGACCAAATCGTATGTGTGATCGGCGGATTGACCACAGAATAAAGCAGCACCAAAGCCACCACGAAAGCGACCGCTGCCAACACGATCCGGCCCACCCAGAGGCGGACGCGTGGGATCATCGTTTTCTTGGATTTGGACGCCTTGCTTTTCTTACCGCTCGATTTGCGCGCTGCTTTCTTTGCCATGCAGTTGCTATACGACGCGGAGCGCGAGTTTGGAACGGTTTATATGGCGATTGTGCGCGCCTCGCGGGGACGCACCACCGGGCGGGCCGTTTCTGGCAAAACCGAGTTTCTCCGACGCAACTCGGGAAAGAGGGTCAGCATCTCAGCTTGAATGTCCTTGTCCGCCTGCACAATCGCGTGGCCGGGGTAGTAGCTTTCCGTTTTTGCGCCATTGGCAAAAACGATCTCATGGCGTGAAAATAGCAGGTGAATATATTCGACCTGACCGCCCTCGACGCGTTTGACCGTGGTTCCGTTGGTCAGGCAATGGGCTGCAATCAGAACTTCGGAATGGCCAAACAGGAAAGGCGCACGCCAATCCTCTATCAACATTCTATGCTGAGGGGATACGGTGAGCGGGTGATCCAAGCCCAAGACCCCGGCCTCAAATCGAATGGGGGCCAGTTTTCCCTCGGCCGGCACAGTCGTTTTGCCCACCCACAGCAAGGGCTGCGCTCCGTTGTCGGCCGTTGTTACCTGATCTCCGGGCTTCAGCACTTCAATCCGCCGGGGGCCGTTCGGAGTGTCGATAAGGGTTCCCGGTGTAAAACACGGCGGCCCCAGATCATCATTGGCTATGCTGACCGAACCAAACGAGTTTCCCGTATCGCTGAAATCCGTGACCGATGAACTGACAAAGGTTCCATCCTGCAGAACCTTCCCGTCCGTTGGAGTAAAGACCTCGCGGCCATCGGCAAGATAGAAGGTCACGCCCGTGTAGGTGATCTGCGTCCCATCCGACAGCTGAATGGTGACCACATCGTCAAAAAAGGATGATCGGATGTCCGATCCGTCGACCGAGTCGCCATTCAGCCTATTGACCAGACCGTTGTCGTTCTGGTCCACGATGTCGAACTTCTGAACGGTGAGAGTTGATCCCGGAACCGTCCCCGTTGCATCCGGGTTGGCCGGGTCAAATACATAGAACTGGTCTGTATAGGTCGTGGGCATTTAGGTGCTCCTGCGAACTCGTAAAGCCGGGCCGCAGCAAGGCTGCAAACCCTCAAAACAATATGATCCGAACTAGGCCCGAATACAGGGATAACACAAGAAAACCGTTGGAATTGCAGAGAAATAGGAAAACCCGCGTGTTTTTGATGACACGCGGGTTTATTTGTTCAGATTTCAGGCAGCTTATTCCGCAGGAACGGCTGTTGCCTCGTTGGTCAAGGGATGGCTGAGCTTGTTCAGCATCTCTTTCGGGCAGACCTGCAGGAAGTTGGCTTTTTCTACATCCCAATGCTGCAGAATGTCCGCGGCCTTGCGGCTGTGGGTCTCGGCGTGATGGGTCTCGATCAGCGACTTCAGCTCTGCTTCCCAATGGTCCACAGTCACTGGGCAAGTCACCAGAGTTTCCATGTTCATCAACGCCTGCGCCTTGCCTTCGGGATCATACAGATAGGCCATGCCACCCGTCATGCCTGCGCCAAAGTTGGCCCCAATGTCCCCGAGTATCACCGCAACACCGCCGGTCATGTATTCGCACCCGTTCGAGCCACAGCCCTCGATCACCACCTTGGCACCCGAGTTCCGCACCGCAAACCGTTCACCCGCACGGCCTGCCGCGAACAGGTGGCCATCGGTGGCACCGTACAGAACGGTGTTGCCAATGATCGTGTTGTCATCCGCCTTCAGCGGGCTAACCTGCGGCGGGCGCACGATAACCATGCCGCCAGACAAACCCTTGCCAACATAGTCATTGGCGTCACCGGACACTTCCAGCTTCAACCCCGGAGCCGCAAACGCACCCAGCGACTGACCGGCCGAGCCCTGAAGCTTTACATGCAAGTGGTCGGACTGGAACGTGTTCCGCATGCCGAAATTCTGCACGATATGGCTGGAAACCCGCGTACCCACCGTCCGGTGCGTGTTCTGGATGGCGTAAGACAGCTGCATCTTCTCACCATCTTTCAGGAACCGGGCTGCATCGCGCACAATCTCGGCATCCAGCGTGTCAGGCACCGCGTTGCGATCCTTGCGGCGATTATAAACGATGTCCTGCGCACCATCGACGGTGATCAGCAGCGGGTTCAGGTCCAGATCGTCCAGATGCGCCGAACCACGGCTGACCTGTGCCAGCAGATCGGCCCGTCCGATGATCTCATCAATCGAGCGCGCACCGAGGCTGGCCAGCAATTCACGCACTTCCTGCGCGTAGAAGGTGATCAGGTTGACGACCTTATCCGCATTGCCGGTGAACTTGGCGCGCAGGGATTCGTCCTGCGTACACACACCAACAGGGCAGGTGTTCGACTGGCACTGACGCACCATGATACAGCCCATCGCGATCAGGGCGGCTGTGCCGATGCCGTATTCCTCGGCCCCCATCATCGCGGCCATCACGATATCGCGCCCGGTGCGCAACCCGCCATCGGTGCGTAGGGTCACGCGGTCGCGCAGGTTGTTCATCGCCAGAACCTGATGCGCCTCGGTCAGACCCATCTCCCACGGTAGACCGGCATATTTGATCGAGGTCGCGGGCGAAGCGCCCGTACCGCCATTGTGACCCGAAATAAGGATAATATCCGCTTTCGCCTTGGCCACACCTGCCGCAATCGTGCCCACGCCCGAGGATGCCACCAGCTTGACCGTCACCTTGCAGCGCGGATTGATCTGTTTCAGGTCGTAGATCAGCTGGGCCAGATCCTCGATCGAGTAGATGTCGTGGTGCGGCGGCGGTGAGATCAACGTCACGCCCTTGGTCGAGTGCCGCAGACGCGCGATCAGGTCGGTCACCTTCATGCCCGGCAACTGGCCACCCTCACCAGGTTTTGCACCTTGGGCGACCTTGATCTCAAGCTCTTCACACTGGTTCAGATACTCGGCGGTCACACCGAACCGGCCCGAGGCCACCTGTTTGATCTTGGCAGACGGGTTGTCGCCATTCGGCTCGGGCACGAAATGCGCCGGATCTTCGCCGCCCTCACCGGAGTCAGACTTGGCTCCGATCCGGTTCATCGCCACGTTCAGCGTCTTATGCGCCTCGGGCGACAACGCACCCAGCGACATGCCCGGGGTCACGAACCGTTTGCGGATCGAGGTGATCGACTCGACCTCTTCAATCGGCACCGGCTTGCCCAGCGGTTTGAAATCCATCAGGTCGCGCAGGTGGATCGGCGGGTTCGACTGCATCTTGGCCGAATATTGCTTCCACAACTCATAGGACGCGCGATCACAGGCCATCTGCATCATATGCATCGAGGTCGCTTCCCACGCGTGGGTCTCGCCCGATTTACGGGCCTTGTAAAAACCACCGATGGGCAACACGTCCAGACCGCTGTCCCAACCCTTGGCGTGGATTTCCTCGGCCTTGGCCTGAATACCGGTCACACCGATGCCGGAAATCCGGCTGGTCATTCCGGGGAAGTATTCGGCCACCATCGCACGGCTGAGGCCAACGGCCTCAAAGTTCAGACCGCCGCGATAGGACGAAATCACCGAGATGCCCATCTTGGCCATGATCTTCAGCAGACCCTGGTCGATTGCCTCGCGATAGCGCGCCACATTTTCCGTCAGCGTTCCATCCAGCAGGCCGCGATCAATGCGGTCGGCCAGCGAATCCTCGGCGAGATAGGCGTTCACAACGGTCGCGCCACACCCGATCAGCACGGCAAAGTAATGCGGATCGACACATTCGGCCGAACGCACGTTCAGCGAGCAGAAAGTCCGCAGCCCCTGACGGGTCAGATGCGAATGCACGGCGCTGGTTGCCAAGATCATCGGCATCGCCACGCGGCCCTCGCCCGAGTTCATATCGGACAGCACCAGATGGCCAGCGCCCGAACGCACGGCTTCTTCTGCTTCGGCTCTGATACGGGCCAATGCTGCGTTCAGAGCACCGCGACCGGGCTCAAAGCTACAGTCGATTTCCGCGAGGGGTGAGTTGAAGGTCTCGACCAGCTTCTCCCACTGGGCGTTGCCGACAAAGGGGCTGCCCAAGGTGATGATCTCGGTCTGGCTGCTGTCTTCATCCAGCACGTTTTTCAGGTTTCCGAACCGAGTCTTCAGCGACATCACGCGGTATTCACGCAGGCTGTCGATCGGCGGGTTGGTCACCTGGCTAAAGTTCTGGCGGAAGAAATGGCTGAGCGGGCGGTACTGCTTGGACAGAACTGCCGACGGGGTATCGTCGCCCATCGAGGCGATGGATTCCTTACCGTCCTCGGCCATCGGCGCGAGGATTTGCTCCAACTCTTCAACCGAATATCCTGCCGCGATCTGACGCTTGCGCAGTTCCTCACCGCTGAACTTCGCGGTTTCGGTCACACCCGCAAGTGATTCATCCAGATCATTGATCTTGCCAACCCACTCTCCAAACGGCAGGGCGCGCGCCAGTTTGTCCTTGATCTGCTTGTCGCGATAGAGCTTGCCGCGCTTCATATCCACGGCCAGCATCTGACCCGGACCCAACGCGCCTTTTTCCGTCACCGAAGCCTCATCAATCGGCACCATCCCGGCCTCGGACCCGGCGATGACCAGACCATCGCCCGTCACGACATAGCGCATGGGGCGCAGACCGTTACGGTCCAGACCGGCGCAAACCCAGCGACCGTCTGTCATGGCCAAGGCTGCGGGGCCGTCCCACGGTTCCATCACCGAGTTGCAGTAGGAATACATGTCGCGCCACGCTTGCGGCAGCTCGACCGCCTGCTTGGACCAGCTTTCCGGCACCAGCATGGTTTTCGCCATCGGAGCCGAGCGGCCCGCGCGCACCAGAACCTCAAAAACCGAGTCTAATGCGGCCGAATCCGACGATCCACCAGCGATGATCGGTTTGATATCTTCGGCATAGTCGCCAAAGGTCGAGGACGCCATGCGGATCTCATGGCTTTTCATCCAGTTTACGTTACCTTTCAGCGTGTTGATCTCGCCGTTATGGGCCAACATGCGGAAAGGCTGCGCCAGCCACCATTGTGGGAAGGTGTTGGTCGAATAGCGCTGGTGATAAATCGCAAAGGCGGACTCGAACCGTTCGTCCATCAGGTCGGGGTAGAAAACCGCAACCTGTTCGGCCAGCATCATGCCTTTATAGATGATCGAGCGGCACGACAGCGAGGCCAGGTACAGCCCGGAAATCCCCGCGGCCAAGGCTGCTTTTTCGATGCGGCGACGGATAACATAAAGCTCACGCTCAAAGGTTTCTTCGTCCACGCCTTTGGAATTGGAAATCAAGATCTGCTCGATCTCAGGCCGGGTTGCGTTGGCCTTTTCACCCAGACAGGTCACATCGACGGGCACGTGGCGCCAGCCATAGATGTAATAACCCATGCGCAGGACTTCGGTTTCCACGATGGTCCGGCAGCTTTCCTGCGCGCCAAAATCTGTACGTGGCAGAAAGACCTGACCAACCGCGATCAGCTCATCCAGATTGGGCTCATGCCCGGTGCGACGAATCTGGTCATAAAAGAAGGGAACAGGGATCTGCACGTGGATACCAGCGCCATCGCCGGTCTTGCCATCTGCATCCACGGCACCGCGGTGCCAGATCGCCTTGAGAGCGTCGATCCCCGCATCAACAACCTTGCGCGAGGGCTTTCCGTCAACGGATACAACAAGGCCCACACCGCAGGAAGAATGCTCTTCTTCCTCGGAATAGAGACCGTTTTCCGCCATCCACTGACGTTTGGCTTCTTCGGCGCGCACCCAATCGGCATCATATTTGATCATTGGCTGTCTCCTTCTTGCGGTTGGGCGTACATGGCTTCGACCTCGACTTTGGTCATCTGCCGGCGCTCGCCTACAAACGCGTACCCTTCGGGCTTTTTGTCGATATAGAGTTCTAGTTTCAGCGGGCCGCCTGCGGCGTTATCGAACAGGCCAGCCGCCATTTGTGTATGTCCGTGCATCTCACCCGGCAGAGTGATCCGATACCAAAGCGCCGAGCCACATTCGCTGCAAAATGCTCGTTCGGCCCAGTCTGACGACGTGAATGTCTTAACCGGTCCCAACGCGGCATAGCCAGGTTCGGTCGGAAAGGTCATCAACATCGAACTGGTCCAGCGGCGGCATTGATCGCAATGACACGCACCCAGCGCGTCCTGCGCCGGGGTCGCGGTTACAGTGACTGCACCGCACATGCATTGGCCTTGCAACTCGGGCATCCTGCCCCTCCTGATCGCTGGGCTTACTCGGCTGCGACCGCAGCCTTGGCGTTAAATCGATCGATGATCGCATCGGCACAGTCGCGACCGTCACGGATCGCCCACACGACCAGAGAGGCCCCGCGCACGATGTCACCGATGGCATAGACGCCGTCCATCTCGGTCTCACCGGTCTGGAACGCAGCCTTGACGGTGCCCCAGCGGGTCACGGGAAGGTCTGGTTGGCCGAACAAGGTAGGCAGGTCTTCGGGCTCGAACCCCAGCGCCTTGATCACCAGATCGGCGTCTTCGACATAATCCGCGCCTTCGATCACCTCAGGGGCTTGGCGACCGGTGGCGTCGGGCTGACCCAGACGCATTTTCTGCACCATCACGCCAGACACTTTGTCGTCTCCGGTAAAGCCTTTGGGCGCGCTAAGCCATTCAAAGACAACGCCTTCTTCTTCGGCGTTCTGCGTTTCGCGCTGCGAGCCCGGCATGTTGGCACGGTCGCGGCGATACAGGCATTTGACCGAGGTCGCGCCCTGGCGGATCGAGGTGCGAACGCAATCCATCGCGGTATCACCGCCACCGATCACGACAACTTTCTTACCTTCGGCGTTCAGGCGGCCATTGTCGAAATCCTCGACAGCATCCCCAAAGCTCTTGCGGTTCGAGGCGGTCAGGAAATCAATGGCTTTCTCGATCCCGGCCAGACCGCTGCCCGGCATGGACAGGTCGCGAGACTTGTAGACGCCCGTCGCGATGATCACCGCGTCGTGCTTGCCACGAATTTCGTCGAATTTCGCGGCATCGACATCGCAGTTCAAAACGAACTCAACTCCGCCATCGGCCAGCAGATCATTGCGGCGCTGAACAATGTCTTTTTCCAGCTTGAAACCCGGAATGCCGTACATCAGCAACCCGCCCGCACGGTCATAACGATCATAAACAGTGACCTGTATTCCCGACCGACGCAGCATGTCAGCGGCGGCCAGACCACCGGGGCCAGCACCGATGATGCCTACGCTTTCGCTGCGTTCCGAACCCGGTACGACAGGTTTCACCCAACCTTTGTCCCAGGCGGTGTCGGTGATGTACTTCTCGATCGTGCCAATCGTGACAGTGCCGTGGCCGGACTGTTCGATCACGCAATTCCCTTCGCACAGACGATCCTGCGGGCAGATGCGGCCACAAATCTCGGGGAAAGTGTTGGTGGCCTGGCTGGTTTGATAGGCTTCTTCCAAACGGCCAGTCGCGGTCAGGCGCAGCCAGTCTGGTATGTTGTTGTGCAGCGGACAATGCGACTGACAATACGGCACACCGCATTGGCTGCAGCGGCTGGCCTGCTCTTCGGCCTTGGCCGAGGCAAATTCCGAGTAGATTTCGTCAAAGTCTTCCTTGCGCGCGTCCGCGGCGCGCTTTTCGGGCATGGCGCGATCGACTTGCACAAATTTCAGCATCGGTTGCTTGGCCACGGGTCAGACTCCATGAATTGGCTTGGTCGAGCTTCTTTAAGAGATACATGATCAGATGAAAAGTCAATTATACTGACCTACTTTGAAAAATATCCTCAGGATCGGCCAGTCAAATGAAAAAACTTTATCTTTTTAGTTCCGATTCGGACCTAATTGCGCGCTTTTCTTTTCGGCACCACACTTATACCCATTGGTCGCAATGAATACGTGACGGCGGCACGGGCAGGTAAATGAGCCTTTTTCAACTGATTCTCGCAGCAATCATTCAGGGTATAACCGAATTTTTGCCGATCTCATCCTCTGGACATCTGATCCTTTTGCCCAGCTTGACCGGCTTGGACGATCAGGGGTTGGCCATTGACGTTGCGGTACATGTCGGCACGCTGGGCGCGGTGGTTCTGTATTTCTGGTCCGAGGTGAAGCAGGCCGCCTCTGGCCTGCCTCGCGCCTTGACCGGGCGCACCGATTCTGCCGAGGCGCGTCTGGCCATGGGCCTTATCATCGCGACGATTCCAACCATCATCGTCGGTGCCATCCTGTTCAAAACCGGCCTAAGCCAATCGCTGCGCTCGATTGCAGTAATCGGGTGGACGATGCTGGGATTTGGTCTGTTGCTCTATTGGATGGATCAAAAGGGGCCGCAAACAAAAAAGGCCGGAGACTGGGGCATCAGAGACGCAGCCATCATGGGCCTTTGGCAAGTATTGGCGCTTATACCGGGTACGTCGCGGTCAGGGATCACCATCACGGGCGCGCGGCACTTGGGTTATACCAGAGAGGACGGCGCACGGATCGCCATGCTGATGTCGATCCCGACAATTCTGGCATCAGGAACCTTGCTGTCGGTCGATGTGATCCGCGAGGCCGATGCGCAACTGGCCATTGACGGGGCTATCGCCGCCTTCTTTTCATTTATTTCGGCGCTGCTGGCCCTGACCTTGATGATGCGCCTGTTGCGAAGCGTCAGCTTCACGCCCTACGTGATCTATCGTGTCGTACTGGGCGCAGCATTGCTGATCATCGCCTATAGCTGATCAGATCTTCAGGTTCTTCGCCGAATTCTGAATGTCGTCATACTGACCCGAGGGGCGGAATTTCCACAAGTATTCAGGCAACACCGATTCCAAAGTGGTCGGCTCAATACCCAGATCAGAAAATCCCATTGTACCTTCAGATACAACATTGTCGCGCCGCAGGTTCTTAAGCTGATCACGGGTCAGGATGTTGTTTGGGAAAAGCTGGAAACTGACGAATTTCACGATGTCCAGAACGCCGGCCATGATCCGCGCTGCCCAGAATGGCATTCCGATAATGACCCGACGGCGGTGAATCACGTCGAGCATTTGCTGCATCAATGCCCGGAAAGTCTTTACCTCTGGCCCGCCCAGTTCATACACCCCAGCCGGAGCCTGCCCCTGAACACCTGTCACGGCGGCTTTGGCCACGTCGTCCACGAAAACAGGTTGGAATTTTGTCCCTGCGCCCACCAAAGGCAGGAACGGGCTCATCCGCGTCATGCCCGCAAAACGGTTGAAGAACTGATCTTCGGTCCCGAAAATGACCGAAGGGCGCAAGATAACCGCGCCCGGCATATGTGCCAGAACTGCGGCCTCACCCTGCGCCTTGGTTCGAGAATACTGGCTGTCCGACTCTGCATCCGCACCGATTGCAGAGATATGCACCATCTGCGCGACCCCCTGCTGCGCAGCCAGCCGCGCAATACGCTCGGCACCATCGGCCTGCACTGCGTCGAACTCATTCTTGCCCAGCTCGTTCAGCACGCCGACGCAGTTGACCACTGCATCTGCGCCCTGCATCGCCAGCGCAACCGAGGCGTCATCGCGGATATTGCACAGAATGGGCTCAACCTGGCCCACAACACCGTATGTCTTGACGAACATGGCCTCATTTGGTCGCCGAACCGCAACCCTGACACGCCACCCTTCACCCGCCATACGCCGGGCGACGTATCGGCCAACAAATCCGGATCCGCCATAAATCGTGACCAGTTTGGACATGCGAGGGCTCCTGCTGATGGGTCTAACACGATCTACCCCTCAAAGCCCAAGCAAACAAGGCGCAATAACGCCGCGCATTTCGGAAATCGAGGCCCAGTTCCGTCGACCTCGGACGTTAGTCAAAAAACTTTCAAAAAACTTCCCGAATCTGGTTGACGCCCACGGCCAGTAGGCTTAAACGCCCCTCCACGACACCTGCCCAGGTGGCGGAATTGGTAGACGCGCTAGCTTCAGGTGCTAGTGTCCGTATGGACGTGGAGGTTCGAGTCCTCTCCTGGGCACCAAATCCCCCCGATAACATATTGATTGTCCTCAGTTTACTTGTGGTAACTGCGCGGGTGTAGGACATGGCGTATGACATTTCGGTCCCCTTTTCGTTCACTAAGAACGGCATCTACTATTTCGAACGGCGAGTCCCACGAGACCTTCTGAGGCACTACTCAGCCAGTAAGATATCGTTCTCTCTCAAGACGCGGTCATCAACGGTCGCAGCTTCAAGGGCGACAAAAGCCGCACAACAACTCGACGAGTACTGGTATCATCTTCGAATTCGTGACGTTGCCCTTCCCGGTAAACACTTGTTACGCATGGCGCACCACGGACATACCGCGCTTGGTGGAGCCAAAGCCGCTACGCCTGATGTGGCCGGTACAATGCTCTCAGAGGCAGTATCGATCTACCTTAAGCTCAAAGGACAAGGGCGCCCTGTCACCTTCCACAGAGCAGCGGAGCGGTCCTGCGGCTACGTCATTGATGTGTGCGGGGATATGGACATCACGTCCTACACAAAGGCCAATGCAAATGCGTTCCGCGATGACCTAATCAAGCGCGGTCTCGCGGGCAGCAGCATTACACGTGTTTTCGGAACTGTCCGGTCGGTAATCAATTTCGCAGCTAGTGAAGTTGGCATCGACTTATCCAACCCGTTTGGGAAGGTCTATTACGACCGGAACGCTGGAGTAGAAGGCCGAGAACCGCTGCCGCTAGATGCTATCCACACAGTTCAGGCGGAGTGCCGCAAACTGGACGACGATCTGCGCTGGCTGGTCGCGTTAGTGTCCGACACAGGGATGCGTCTTGCAGAAGCAACCGGACTTCTGAAAGAAGACATCAGGCTTGATGACCCGATCCCACATTTGGTTATTAGGGAGCATCCATGGCGGAGACTAAAGACATCTGGCAGCATCCGCGAGGTTCCTTTAGTCGGAGAAGCGCTTTGGGCCGCCAATAGGGTTCGTGAGAACACCGCAGACAGTCCATTCGCCTTTCCTAGATACAACAAGGGCGAACAGACCAATGCAAACTCGGCGAGCGCTGCGTTGAATAAGTGGCTGAAAGCACTCACGTCGTCGAAGGGGACGATGCATAGCTTTCGCCATTCCATGCGGGACCGGCTTAGGGCAGTTGAATGCCCTTCGGATGTCGTGGATCAGATTGGCGGTTGGCAGACTGAAGGCGTCGGACAGGCGTATGGTAGAGGCTATCCGATATCGGTCCTAGCCAATTGGTTGCTTCAGATCACACTGGAGCAGAGCTAGTTGCTTCTTTCGAAGATGAGCTTAGCCTTCTTATCCAGCAGTTTAATTTGATCGGCAGTACTCAGTTAGGCCAAGAGTGACTCGCCATGTCCTACACCCGCGCAGTTACCACAAGTAAACTGAGGACAATCAATATGTTATCGGGGGGATTTGGTGCCCAGGAGAAGCTGTGTCTCTTGGTTCTGCTCCCGTTACAGGCATCGTGACCTATGATTGTCTCAGTAAAAGAAGGGGT
>NZ_JBQFUW010000012.1:0-67036 GCF_056539385.1 Ruegeria sp. BB6 | reverse complement strand
AGCTGACCTCGACCGGCGGCAAGCTGGATGTGACCGACCCCGATGCAGGCCAGGCGAGCTTCGTGCCGCAGACCGGCGCGGCCGGCGCCCATGGCAGTTTCACCGTCCAGCCCGATGGCACCTGGAGCTACACGCTCGACAATGGCCAGCCGGCGGTACAGGCGCTGAAGACCGGCGAGCAGCTGACCGACACGCTGACCGTCTCCACCGTCGACGGCACCACCAAGCAGATCACCGTCACCATCAACGGCACCGACGACAAGGCCGCGATCTCCGGCACCGCGGTGGGCGCGGTGACCGAGGACAAGCTGACCTCGACCGGCGGCAAGCTGGATGTGACCGACCCCGATGCAGGCCAGGCGAGCTTCGTGCCGCAGACCGGCGCGGCCGGCGCCCAAGGCAGTTTCACCGTGCAGCCCGATGGCACCTGGAGCTACACGCTCGACAATGGCCAGCCGGCGGTGCAGGCGCTGAAGACCGGCGAGCAGCTGACCGACACGCTGACCGTCTCCACCGTAGACGGCACCACCAAGCAGATCACCGTCACCATCAACGGCACCGACGACAAGGCCATCATTGGCGGTGTGGATACGGGGAGTGTCGCAGAGAACACTGCAGGCGTGGACAAGTCCCCTGATCAGCACCAGCCGGGCATCGGAGTGCTGGGAACGGAAACACTGAATGCAAGCGGCCAGCTTACGATTCTTGATCCGGACGCGGGTGAAGCTGTCTTCGACACGCATGGGCTCGGGTTCACCTATCATGGCACCTACGGCGACCTAAATCTTCGAGCGGATGGCACATGGTTCTATTCTGCCGATGCCGGGAACGCGCGCTTCTTTGACGGTCGCCCGACCACGCGCGGTAGTGCGATTGACCAGCTGGGCGAAGGGCAAACGCTTACTGACACGATCACCGTCTATTCCAAGGACGGCACAGCGCATGACATCACGATCACTATCCACGGCAGTAACGATGCCCCCTATTGTGCGTCCGAGGTCACGCTTGCGCCCGGCACCGAGGACACCGCACAAACACTGACCAAGGCGCAATTGCTTGCAAACACGGTCGAGGTGGATGCCAATGATGCAGGCAAACTGTCCATCGCAGGGCTGCGAGCCGATCACGGCTCGATCCGGGACAATGGCGACGGCACCTTTACGTTCACGCCCGCCCGCGATTACAACGGCGCGGTCCACTTCACCTACGACGTAACGGATGCCCATGGCGGGGTGACCCATACCGGAGCAACCACAACGCTCGCTGCGGTCGGCGATCCTGCGACAATTACCGATGCTAGTATTCCTTCGGTGACCGAGGACAGGGGCTACATCAACACACATTACGAACTTCAGGTGTACGGGAAGCTTGACATTTCTGACCCGGATCCGGGCGAGGCGCGGTTTGATGGCAACATAGGACCGCAGACATCTGCGGGTGTTGGCTATGATACACAGCTTGGCGGTCACGTTCTATTGCAGCCGGATGGCAATTTCATCTACTACCTCGACAATCGGCTGGCGGTCGTACAACAGCTTGGTGCTGGACAGACCGTCAAGGACACTGTGACGATCCGTTCGGTAGACGGAACCACCCATCAGATTGAGATTACGGTTCATGGCACCAATGACGCGCCTGTTTTGACGGCCGCGACGGCGTCAGCCACCGAGGACGGGTCCTCGGTCACGGGTCAGATGTCGGCGACAGATGTGGATACAGGAGACACGCTGACCTATTCTCTGGGCCACCAGGCACCCGCCGGGTTCTCGCTGAACCCCGATGGGAGTTGGAGTTTTGATCCAACCGACGCGGCCTATCAGCACCTTGCCGCAGGCGCGACCGAGCAGGTCACCATCCCCGTCAAGGTCACTGACGGCACCGCCACAGACACGCAAGACCTGACCATCACCGTCACCGGAACAAACGACGGACCGGCGGTCACCGGCCCGGTCACACTGCCCGGCGGGACCGAGGACAAACCGGTACAGATCACAGCGGCCCAGCTGCTGGCACATGCCACGGATATCGACACCGGCGACCAGCTCTCGGTGACCGGGCTGAGCGCCAGCCACGGAACCATCACCGGCGACGCGGCCCACGGCTTCACCTTCACGCCGGACGCCAATTACAATGGCCCAGTGACACTGAGCTACACCGTCACCGACGGTCATGGTGGAAACACCGCGCAAACCGCCAACCTGACATTGGCGGCAGTCGGAGACGCTGCCATTATTGGCGGCGTTGATACCGGCGATGTGACGGAAAACACAGCTGGAGTGGACATGTCGCCCGACCAGCATCAGCTGGGTATGTCGACGCTCGATCAGGAAACTATCAAGGCTTCTGGGACATTGACGATTATCGATGCCGATGCTGGCGAGGCGTCCTTCGATACCCATGGGCCGGGATACACATATCACGGCACGTACGGAGACCTGATGCTCCGCGAGAATGGCGAATGGTTCTACAGCGCTGACGTCGGAAAGTCGCGGTTCTTTGACGGGCGGCCCACCACCCGCGGCACGGCGATTGATCAGCTGGGCGAGAATCAGACGCTCACCGACACGATCACTGTGCATTCCAAGGATGGCACGCCGCATGACATCGTGATCACCATCCATGGCAGCAATGACCGGCCTTATTGCTCTTCTGAAGTCGTTCTACGGGCTGGTACCGAGGACACGGCGCAGACGCTCACCAAGGCGCAGCTTCTCGCCAACACGGTCGATGTGGACGCCAATGATGCGGGCAAACTCACCATCGACGCGCTGCGGGTCGATCACGGCTCGGTCCGCGCCAACCCTGACGGCACCTACACCTTCACCCCAGAAAAGGATTACAACGGCAACGTTCACTTCACCTATGACGTGAAGGATGCCCATGGCGGTGTGACCCATACTGGAGCCACGACGACCCTCGTACCAGTAGGCGATGCCGCGGTTGTTTCCGGCACGGATACGGGCGATTTGACCGAAGACAAGAATGTCGGACCGTCTTCGGCGCATCCGATTGTCGCCGACGGAACCTTGAGCGTCTCGGATCCCGACGGAACCGCATGGAACCACTTCCATTACTCCATGTGGGGAGAACATGCGGTCTCTGATCCTTTTGGCGGAAGCCTCCATATCGATCGCTATGGAAACTGGCATTACGCAGTGGATAACTCGCATGCTGCGGTCCAGAGCCTCGCAGCAGGTGAGGAGGGCTATGCTACCTATCGGGTGAGCACGGCCGATGGAACAACCCATCAAATCAAGATCACGATCCACGGGACGAACGACGCGCCTGTTCTGTCTGCCGCGACGGCCTCGGCGACGGAGGATGGCAAGGCGGTCTCCGGGCAGATGTCGGCGACCGATGTGGATACGGGCGACACGCAGACCTATTCGCTGGGCGGCGCTGCGCCGGCCGGCTTCACGTTGAATGCGGACGGCAGCTGGAACTTTGATCCGACCGACGCGGCCTACCAGCATCTTGCGGCGGGTCAGCCGCAACAGATCACCATCCCGGTCACGGTCACCGACAAGACCGGCGCCACCGACACCGAGAACCTCGTCATCACCGTGACAGGCACCAATGACGGCCCCAGCGTCAGCGGCCCGGTCGCCCTGCCCGGCGGCACCGAGGACAAGACGGTACAGATCACGGCGGCGCAGTTGCTGGAGCATGCGACGGATGTCGACACCGGCGATCAGCTGTCGGTCACGGGGCTGACGGCGAGCCACGGCACGATCACGTCCAACCTGGACGGGTCGTTCACCTTCACGCCGGACAAGGACTATAACGGCCCCGTCAGCCTGAGCTATCAGGTGACCGACGGTCACGGCGGAAACACCGCACAGAAAGCGTCTCTCACGCTTGGCGCAACGCCCGATGCTTCGATCATCACGGGAACAGATTCCGGGCATGTCAAGGAGGACAACGCTCCGTCCACATCCGGCAAGCTGAACATCTCGGATCCGGATGGTGGCGTCGCGGCTTTTGTACCTGTGACAAATGCTCAGGCACCGCACAACGCTGGAACCTATTCAATCGACGCCGCCGGAAACTGGACCTTCACCCTGCCTCCTTCGCGGCAGTCCCTGCACGAAGGCGAGCTCATCTACGACTACTTTGAGGTGCGTGGTGTCGACGGCACGACTCATCGCGTCAACATTACAGTTGAGGGCACCGCGGATGTTCCCAAGATCACGGGCGATACATCTGGGACCGTGGTCGAGGACACCAGGACTGTGGCCCGCGGAACCCTCAACGTACACGATCCGGATTGGGGACAGAGCGGCACCGATCGTACGAACTATGGGCAGCCCAGACCTTCGGACGGTGGTTTTGGCGCTTATGAGATCGACAGCCGCGGTCACTGGACCTATCGGGTCGATCAGACAGACGGCAGGGTTCAAGCGCTTGGTGAGGGAGAAACCCTCACCGACTCATTCACCGTCACAACGCTGGATGGCACAAAGCAGCCGGTCCAGATCATCATAACCGGGACGAATGATGCGCCGATTGTAACGCCGGGAGATCTTGGCGCCACACAACCAGGTGCGGGTAAAACCATCTCGACCGCAGATTTGCTGGCGGCTGTTCATGCAACCGATGTGGACCGAGGCGATCAGCTGTCTATCTCAAATGTTCAGGTCGACCCGCAATATGGAAGCTTCCACCAATCTGGCGGCAATTGGGTGTTTACCCCCGCAGCTGGCGCCAGCCATACCGATGTCCCAGTAACGATTTCCGTCACGGACGGACATGCAACACGCAGTGCAACGGCGACGTTGGATGTGACCGCGGCGCCGACACCGCCCACTGCAACTCAGGTACATGGTACGGGCACGACCCATCTTTCCGGCACACTGACCGGCGGATCAGGTGGCTGGTCGATCGACAACGGGCACGGACACGGCGTGTTGTCGCTCCAGGGCCAATACGGGACATTGACCATCAACCCGCAAACTGGACACTTTGATTATCACTACCAAGCGCAATCTGCAGTGATCAAACACGGCGGCGGCGGAGCAGCATCGGGGCGTCACACCGACACTTTCCACATCCTCCAGCATGGCGCGCACACGTCCGATGCAGATGTGCAGGTCAATATCAACGTCCAGAGCGTGCATGGAGCGAGCGGCCACCACGTCGATCAAACGACCCTGATCGGTATCGATATTGTTCCGGTAACACCACAGCAACACGACTCCCCGAGTGACGATGGGCCAGTTTTCGAAGTGACGCTTGGCGACGATACTCAGGACCCGTCTGCTGCCGCGCTCGGACTGACCGACGACATGGATGTATCTCTCGCCGCGAGGGCAGGCAGCGAGAACGATCCCGCTATTCAGGATAGCAGAGGCTTCGATACCCCAGACGAGCACCACGGGCAGGACGGCTCATCTCTCCATCAAGGCGACCCGGTGAACGCCTATCTTGATGCAGTTGGGGCGGGCCCGTATTCCGACGTTCCGACACAGCTACAGGATTCCGAGCCGGCCAATCCCTACACTGCGGCGCTCGGTGTTGATGCGGATATGCTGACCGACGCACCGACGCTGGATCCAACCATGCTGGATGATCCCGCGGCGGCCGAGGATCTGAGTTCGGACAGAGTGACCAGTGATGAAGGGATCGACCTCCCGCATGATGAACCGCTTGTTCCATTGCCGGAGGAGGACGACCCTTCAGCCAACTCAGGTTGATCCTGATCAGGTCTATCCGGCCTGCTGGGTGACGAAGGGGGCGGAGAACCGATCAACTGCCGGGGACAGTTCGGGCAGCGCATCGCGCCGCTGGAAACCGTCGATAGGCGCTGCCAGACGAATGCGAACGGGGCTCCGAATGGACAGCGAGCCTGCCTCCGATATCGCGCAAATTCCACCCACGCGACGAGAGCGGGGTAATGGTTCAATTTCTTGGCCCGTCTAAGAGTACGGGAAGCAATCGCGTTTCGTAATCATCGGACGCGACTCAACTTCTTGTCTCGAGGCAGCTGAACTTACCCTTGCATCGCCTACCAAAAGGTTATTTTTCCACATCCGTCGAAAAGAAAAAGGTGCCACAAATGCCCTCTTCGGCGACCCCAGTCGGTATTTCCGCTCCGGTGAACATGGCAATGCCCAGGTACGCATACCCTGAGCTTTCTTCATCCCAAGCTGCCATAAAGGTTACTGGCTGGTCCCCACAAAGCGTGTTTTGTTGCCGAAGTTGTCCGGCGTCTCCTGAGACCCTGAAGACTTGTGCGACGGGTACATTGCCAGATGCTCCCCATCTACCCGAAGCTGCATCGTCGACCACATTCAGATCGAGAAACCCACCAGTCTCAAAGACCATGCGCTTTTTCGACAGGATCACCGGTCCGGTGATCGCAACAGCTGTTTCGCTATAAGGACGAAGGGCTTTGGCGTCCGCCAGAACAGGTTGAGATGTTGCGGGGTCGCCGATGGCTCCGATCAAGAGCAATGCCAAATATGTCCAACGAGCCATACTTTTCCTCTGATTCATGTGGCCGAGCGATATCGCTGGCATGAACAATAGGCAGGATCCGAGTTGAACTCTACCTACCGCTGAGGTTGCCCTCGCCATACAGGTGCACGCGTTCGGAATGCGCATACTGGCGAGATCGCCCGTGGGGTGCGAGCTCATTCGTGACGCACCGAAGTTCAACTCAACCTCACAGCAGCTGTCCATTTAAGGCTTGTTGAACGGCGACACCGTGCCCAATGGAAAGGAGTTCTGTTCATCAATCGAATGGCCAGTGCGTACCGTTGCCGGATTTGTCTTCCCGAGACGCCTCCATCTCCTGAAGGGCGTCGGTGACGAAATCGATCGGAGATCGGGTGAAGGCGCGGTAAAGCTTGAAGTGCTGGGTTGCTTCCAATGTCGTTTTGGTAATCCCGTGTCGCGTGATTTCAAGCAAGCTAGCGTTCGGTAGGGCCATGAGGATCGGTGAATGGGTGGCCACGATGACCTGCGAGATTGCCGTTCGCTGAATACGATCAAGAATTGCGAGAAGCTCCAACTGACGCTTCGGCGACAGAGCACTTTCAGGTTCATCCATGAAATAGATACCCTGTTGCGACATGCGTTCTTTGAAAAATCTCACTAAGCCCTCGCCATGACTCCATGACAAGAAGTCCGGGGGCGCATTGCCACTGTCTTCCGCAGCGATATCAAGGTATCGGGCCACTGAGAAGAAGGTTTCCGCCTTTATGAACCAGCCACTTGTAACTTTGGGCAGCCAACTCGCGCGAAACACGTCGGCCAACCCAGCACCGCTCTGGTCTATCGCGCGGGCGTGATCGACGGGACGATAGCCCTTGCCGCCACCGGCCTCGTCGTAGCCACTGAGTGCCGCTATGGCCTCTACCAATGTTGATTTCCCGGTACCGTTCTCACCGACCAGAATGGTCACTGGGGTTGTGAAGCGCAACTCGAAGCCCTCACGGTCCAGCCAGGGAAGGTCATAGGGGTAGCCCGACTTGCCTTCGATCACATCATCTCTCAAGACAATACGCTGCAAGAACGGAGCAGGGAGTTTTGTGATCGGCCTGCGACGGCTCACAAAAGCCTCCTTTTGAACGCTAGGTAGTGCCCAGGAGACGATTGCAGCCTTATTTGCACTTGTTGGCTCATTTTTGCGGCACCCAGCCGCAATAAGTCAGCACCTGAAACGACGACGAGTCCTCGGCCACCTGATTGATAACCAAAACTCTGTTTGAGTCCAGCGGGCTCAAGAGTTGTCGATAGGTGTATGATTTGCCGTCAAAGGTGCACTTCAAGTCGACTATTTGTACTGCAGTCCCACGCAATGCTTGCACTTGATCGTATTCACAGGAGCTATCGTCTGACTTCCGACCTTCATCGTCGTAAATCACGTAACCGGCCCTCAAATCACCGTACTCTTCAGAAATGCGCGCGCCGTCCGAGCATGAAAGGCCCTCAGGGACATAAAGACCAGAGAAATGGACGGCCTCAGCCCACAACTTGCTTGAGGACCATATGAAAGCGGCTAACAACAGGCACAATGATCTTGTCTGGTTCATTGAAACACGCTCACCCTTCGTTCCAGCATCACACGAAGAGTCTGAAAACGATGCCGCAGTGTCAACGGCGCGACACGGAGTAGAGGGTGTAACTATTGGTCTGGGTAACAATCGAGGCCGATGTTTCGGAAACCAATGTTGCCGCCGCAGAGCTCCCCGTCGGGCAAGTGACGAGGTCTGCGGCATCATCCAAGAACTCGACCGTGAAGGCTGACTCGCCGGTTAGTTTGCAGTCGTCATAAGCGGAACGGTGGCCTCGCACGAAAACCAGTTCTGGATCCGGTTCGCTGATTGCTACATTCGGCGCAGAGCCAGTGCACCCAGCGAGCATACCGAGGCAGAGCAACAAGCAGCAAGCGGTCAGGGAGCTTGCGCGCGTCGCTATGGACGTAAGCGGCACGAAACGAACCGCGGAGTAAACGCTTTGCATGAGCTGGGTCTTCATTTGGCCCGGCCCCAGTTCTTGATGATTCGGGCAACAAGTGCGGCCATCAGCGCAACGCCACCGATCAGGACAAAAAACCAACCGAGGGCCAGCAAATGGAAAGGCTCCTGCAGGATGCCGTCCTCATCGACATGCGATCCCTGAACCGCGTATCCTGTCCAAAACGCAAGGCCCAGGCCCAGCAAGACAAGGGAGATGAGCGTCAGCTTTCTCACGTGCATTTACTCCGTTGGCCATAGCGCCGGACGGTGCAAGACGCTTCTGGGCGGTCGATCGGCCTTCCCATGCGGGTCACTCCCATTCCGCGCCTGTCGTGCGCCATTCCTTCGCGTCGCTGTCCCATGTGCTGGCCGTCACGCATGGCGTCGGACTGATACCGCCGCATTGCGAGCCGTGTACATCCGCTAGAAGAACCTTGTTCGGCCCGAGATCCGCCAGGCCCCACCCCTGGTTAAACAGGGAATGAAGGACGTCCTCCACGAGGAAATGCGACATGCACCCCCCCGTACCGCAGTACAGAGAGGCCGCCGTTGAACAGGAGAAACCGCGCTCGTTCAGCACCCAGTCGAGGTACAGGTCGCCATCCAGATCGACCCGGTCGACGGCCTCCCATTCGAGGTAAAAGGTGCCATTGTTGAACTCGGCGCAAGCCTGCCGGGCCGTCTCGACTTTTTTCTGCAGCTGTTTGGGAAGATCGGAAACATCGGCGGATGACGCCGACGTAACAAAAGCAAGCCAGGACGCGGCCCAAAACCCAAGAAACCTCAGGGGCTTGGCCGTTCCAATCTGCGGTTCTGTTTCACGCCAGAGCATCAATTGCACTTATCATACTGGTAATCCCCATATTCCAGCCAATCTTTGCCACCATCGCTGAACACTAGCGTTTCCGATCTATCCTCGCCAAGGAGTGCGACGACGAACCCCTTCGGAGCTGCCGCATTGCCAAAGAAACTGTAGGCCGTCATGGCCCGTGTCACCTTACCATTAACGGTCAGCAGGGCATCCCATTCGCCATCCGGAGTGTCGAGGATCACGTATTCGATCTGACGTTTGACGTCACCGCCGCCACAATAAACCACGCCCTCCGGGGCCTCGGTGCTTGCTATCTCCTGTGCCGCTCCGCCGCAGGCAGACCTGAGTGACTTGATGGCTGCACTGGACCCCGCGAGGTCGAAGATTCCATAGGTGATGTCCTGTTCGACCATGGAAAGGTTGACCGAGGCATTTGCCGCCAACTGATCCAGGACGAAACCGTAATCCTGCGCATCATTGAACGCGATCTCGACCGGGTAGTTGTCAACGATTTGAATGCTGGCGTTGTCCTGCCCGACCTGGAAAGCACCAGCTTCGGTCGTTCCGTCCTGCATGAAACGGATCGACAGTCCCCGCTTGGCCACTATGTCCTCGCTGTCTTCGTAGCCCGCGGGCGCAAAGCGAATTCGGTCGCATTGGAGCTCCAGCGTGGAGTCGTTGGATTGGATGAAAGCATTTGCTGTCGGTCCGGCAACGAAATTCCACTCTGCAAGGACTGGCGTAGCGATGGCGCAGGCCATCGCAAAGCCTAAAGGCATTTTTCGTTTCATTCTGGCTCCCCTCAAATCTCAACAGCTAATCTGGCAAGTTAGTCACGCTGCCGGTGGCCCGTAGGGGTTGGCCCCTTCCTCGGACGGCCGGGTCAGCCACCAGATCATCATGACCGTCAAGACCAATTGCAGCACCCAGACTACGATCATCCCGGTTACTCCGAGGAACGCTGCTGGGCCGCGCAGAACTTCCGGATCGTCTACGCCGCCCTCCAGTACGGAGAAGACCGCAACACCGCTCAGAATCGCAACCATGGTCGCAAACCCCAACGCCATTGGTAGAAGAAGGTACCATCCCGGGCGTCCGGTGTCGTGCAGTCGGCGCCACCCAGCAGCAAGCATCGGTAAGAAAACCGCGACTTGAAATAAGGGGTTAAGGACACTCGTGCCTTCGCCGGTTTCGGGGTTTGCGCCGAACATCGCCCTGTCTAGGACCGAAAAAACGATGTTGCACAAGATGACGAAAAGCACGAACCACCAGTATTCCGAACGTGTTGCCCGCCCTGAAAAGACGACGTATTTCGAAAGGCAGACTTTGATCGATTGCACAAACCCCATTCCAAGCTTACCTTTCTGTGGTTTTGCATTTGAAACTCCGTCATGGCATAGGATTTTGCGTTGCTAGTCAAGCCGCAAGACACGGCCTTCACCGTCGCCTGAAGCGGCTAAACAGACAGAGGATCCCGATGCCTTCAAAGCGAATTTTAGTAGTAGGCACTGCACTTGTTGCTGTTTGCGCCGCGTTCTGGGCTGGTTCAGTGATCCAGAAAGCCGCCTATCTTGACCGATGCCTCGATCTGGGCGGAGGCCGGGTCCCCGGCAACTACCCGATATGCGTGATCGATGGCACAACGGCACCCCTTCAACTTGGACCGATCGTAGTAACGGCGCGGGAGATTGTCGGTGGCGAAATACGCGAGGATCCAAATGGCCAGCCTCTTGTCGAGTTACGCCTAGTCCCTGACATTGCCGCTGCCCTTTCGGCATTCACCAAGGCATCTGTGGGTGGTTCGCTTGACATCAAGGTAGATGGAAGCCTGCTTCGCTCGGTCAACATCGTTGAAGGCGTTGAGGGAGACCGATTGATTCTTCCCATGCCCAAATCAGATGCGCATACACTCTCTCAAAGGCTCGAGCTGGACGGCCTTTGAGCCAGGATTTACACCTGAGTGGCGACTGGCTAGTGGTCGAAATCCGCTTCGACACAACTCGATGCCGCCGAATCCCGGGCCAGAGTCCGTGCCCGTGTGACGTTCTGGTTCGTTCATACGGATAGGTCAGAGGCCTGCACAGTTTGCACCTCGGACATCTCTGCAGTTGGTTTCCCTGTGAGTGGATTCAAAGTCTGCTCTTCTATCTGCGGCGCTGCTAACAATTTTGAGTTTCGAATTGCCACACTTGCGAGCGTCAGCACGGGACCACTTCCGGAATGGGCTCGAAGCAGACATTCGCTGCAACTTGCTTGAACGTCTCCTTCGCGGAAAATTTTACTGAAGCGGGAGATGCGTCTTCTTGCTTCAGTTCGTACAAGTGTTGCTAATAACGCTTTTCTCCTAGGTGCGCGATACCCGAAGCCAGTAGTCGTCTTGCCTCGTAGAGTTCACGCTGACCAGACATTAGGTTTGGAGGTAGAGCACCTATCTTTTCAGAATGCCGAATTGATATCTCTAACCTATCAGCCGCTTCGATTGCGGCTTTTAGTGCAGCCTTGATGGCGGTGCTATCAGAAATGGGCAGGCGAGTTCCAGCCATTCCTCCGTTGTCTGTCCATGACCCTCTCTTCATTTTTGTTCCTCGCTCAGGCGGCCCCATTTTGGTAGTAGTGACTTATCAATTGCGGCGGTCGTTCTATCCGTACGTCGCATTTCCTCGACCTCCGCACGGAGTGCGGACAGTTCTTCAAGCCCTTTGAGCTGGGCGTGACGACCCAGAACATCCTGAAGAAGCCTTGCCTGTTGCAAGCTGATTTCGCCCCGCGATGCTGCAGTTGTGGTCCGCTCTGAAGCGACGAGGATATCTTCAATTGAGCTCAATTTGTTCCTGTCAGCCAATTGAACGAAGTCAGAGCGTGTAGGAGGCCGAACCCGATCAACGAGCCATTGGGCTACGGTTGGATTGCCGTTATCAAGCTCGTCGGAAATTACATCAGTGGCGCGCCCGAGCATCTCTTCAAGCCGTTCGCCCGCAAGCCGTGCTGCGCGTGCTTTAATGCCATTTGCGCCCCGCGGTCGGCCGGTTGACTTTGGCGGTTTGTGCCCGGGCAGGAACTTGCCATCCGGGCCGCGTTTAGCTTGTTGCTCGTCATGCGGCATAGAACCGTCAATCTCGTCATTTATACGTCAATAATACTGACATAATAGCTTAACTTTGCGTTCTTGTCACTGTCTTCTGATTGACCCGTGGGTTAGCCCAATTGACAGCAGTTGAAGTCAGGAGAATTCAGTAATATGTGGGGTTTTATGTGGGGGCGAGATGTCCCAGCTGGCGGAAAACGCAGCGTTTTCAATGAGGGTATGGTGGCCCTAGGCTCCACCAAAATCCCCGCAATTTTCATAGTCCGCGAATTCAGTCCGGTTGGCGTTTGCCTGTCCGTTCTGATCCCCGCGAGCAACCGCTCCCCTTCTATTGCCACAAGGGGTTTTGCTGGCAGCGCAGGGACGGCCGCCGCTGAACCTGACCGCAGATGGCTATTCCGCGTCGCCCAAATAAGCCCTGATTGCGCGGCGGCTGCCGTCACTCCAGATACGGGTGAGCCAATTTGAGAACGCATCCGAGAATTGGGCCACCGTCACCGCATCGCCGTAGAGCTTGCGATTTTCGATCCAAACGCGCGGATTTTCCTTTGCAGCAAGGGCACGCGATTGCAACTGCCCCCAAATCGGGTCGTTCGCCTCGATTTCCGTCCCATCTTCGCGCGTTCCTGAACACATCCGGCACCAGAACGCCTCGGCCAGGGCAAGCCCACCCAACGATGAGCCCGCCTCTATCGCATCGCGCAACGTTGGCAGCAAAAATCCAGGGTGACGGGACGAGCCGTCAAAGGCCACGCGGCGCGTTGTGTCGTGGATGGCCTGGTTCGCGAAACGCCTCTCGATCAGGTCCAGATATCCCAATGGGCTCAGGCCGGGGACAGGTTTTACATGTTCGACAATGTCATCGACCTGAACCTTTCTGAAAAAGGCGGAAATGTCCTTGTCCTGCATACATTCAGCTATGGTCGGGACATGTAGAACCTCCCCCACATTGGCAAGGATCTGATGGCCGCCGTTCAGAATGCGCAGTTTCATCGCTTCGTAGGAGTGAACGTCGGCTGTCATTGTAACGCCAACGTCCTCCAGCTGAGGACGGCCAGCGCAAAAATTGTCCTCGATCACCCATTGGCGAAAGTTCTCGTGTGTCACAGGCGCGCGGTCATCCAGACCCAAGGCGCGGCATTGGGAAATAACCTGTTCGGTCGTTGCAGGAACGATGCAGTCAACCATCGAGTTCGGAAATGCCCCGTTCTCGTCGATCCAGTCGGCCAGAGCGGGGTCGGACAAGCGAGCGAGATCGACGACGCACCCTCGAAGAATCCTGCCGTTGCCTTGAAGGTTGTCACAGCTCAGGGCTGTGAACGGCCGCGCCCCGGCGATCATGCGCTGTTTCAACGCCGCGACGATTGCTCCGAATACGGTGACGGGGCTGTCCGGGTGCTGCGCGTCATGGCGGATGTCATCGTGCGACGTGTCAAAATCGCCCGTATTGGCGTCAAGGTAGTACCCGCCTTCGGTCACTGTAAGCGAGACGATACGTATGGCAGGGTCCGCCATTTCCTGGATCAACGGGGCGTTTCCCTCCTCGATCGGCAGATAATCCACCATCGGCCCGATCACCTCGGCGGACACGCCTGAAGGGTCCAATTCGATCAGCGTTGTGAGACAGTCCTGATCCATCAGCTTGCGGCGCATGTCCGCGTCATAGGCGCGAACCCCGGCCCCGATAATGGCCCAGTCCAGCGCGGCTCCTGTCTGCATCAACTGATGAATGTACCACGCCTGATGTGCACGATGAAAATTGCCCAACCCAATGTGAACAATGCCGGGCGTCAGGTCGTCCCTTTGGTAACGTGGCCGACCTATGTCGGGGCGCAGATCAGCGAGTGCGCCGCGCCCGAGCCGTACCGGTGGAGTGGTCAGAGGGTTCATCAGCTCATCCAGTTTCCGCCATCGACATTGTATGTCTGGGCCACGATGTATTCGGCGTCGTCCGAGGCCAGAAAAACCGCCATGCCTGTCAGATCCTCGGCCGACCCCATGCGTCCGAATGGCACTGCAGCCGCAACTTCCCGCTTTTTTTGACCCGGCTCCTTTCCTTCGTATTTGGCAAAAAACGCGTCTACACCGTCCCAATGCTCGCCATCGACAACACCAGGTGCGATGGCATTCACGTTGATCCCCTGCGAGATCAGGTTCAGACCCGCTGATTGGGTCAGAGAGATAACGGCCGCTTTACTGGCGCAGTAGACCGCGACCAGTGGCTCACCGCGCCGCCCGGCCTGAGACGCCATGTTTATGATGCGGCCCTTCACCTTGTTCTGAATCATGTGCCGCGCCACGGCCTGTAACGTGAAAAGCGTTCCGGCAACATTGATGTCGAAGACACGCTGATAATCGACGCGGTCGATTTCGGTGATCGGTGCTGCGGTAAAGATCGCGGCGTTGTTGATCAGGATGTCGATGGGTCCGAACTGCGCAGCGGTTTCGGCAACGGCAGCGTCGATGCTGTTTTGATCGCAAACGTCCATCTCGACTGCGACCGCAGCAGAGCCAATTTCATCCGCTGCAAGCCGTGCCCGGCCTATATCGATATCGGCAATGGAAACGCGCGCGCCTTCCGTTACATACGCCTTGGCGAATGCCAGACCGATCCCCCGCGCGGCACCTGTAATGAGTGCAGTTTTCCCTTCCAGCCGTCTCATTCAATCCTTAGCCCCTGCGCATCAAAACGATGAATGACATCCGCGCGCGGAGTCAGGTGGATGCGATCTCCGTGGCGGAATCCGACCTCGCCATCGGCACGGACAGTGATTGTTTCGGCCAATCCCGTCTCATGCACATGGAAGAACGTGTCCGAGCCGAGATGCTCGGATACGCTGACAACGCCCGACCACTCTCCGCTGCTGTCAGACACAGCGATATGTTCGGGGCGAATTCCGATCGTGTGCGCGTCATGTTTCGCGGCTTCTTCGCCAGAAATGAAGTTCATCTTGGGCGAGCCGATGAACCCGGCCACAAACAGGTTTCGCGGTGTTCGGTACAGCTCGAGCGGGCTGCCAACCTGTTCGATAATCCCGGCTTGAAGGACAACGATCTTGTCGGCCATCGTCATCGCTTCTACCTGATCGTGGGTGACGTAGATCATAGTGGTTTCAAGCCGCTCATGAAGTTCACTGATTTCAAGCCTCATGCCGACCCGCAACGCGGCGTCGAGGTTGGAGAGAGGCTCGTCAAAGAGAAAAGCTGCGGGTTCGCGAACGATGGCACGCCCGATTGCCACGCGCTGGCGCTGACCGCCCGACAATTGTCCGGGACGGCGGTCGAGGTAGTCGGTCAGGTTCAAAACCTGTGCAGCCCCCTCTACGCGGCGGTCAATTTCAGCCTGATCCAGCTTGGCCATGCGCAATGGGAAGGCAATGTTTTTGCGAACGGACATGTGCGGATAAAGCGCGTAGGACTGGAAAACCATCGCCAATCCGCGTTTGGCGGGCGGCACATCCGTGGCATCTGCCCCATCGATATCGATGGACCCCGACGTTATATCCTCCAGACCCGCAATCAGGCGCAAAAGGGTGGACTTTCCGCACCCCGATGGGCCGACGAAGACGGTGAACTCGCCATCCTCGATGGTCAGATCCAGCGGTGGGATAACCTGCACGTCGCCGAAGCTCTTGGTCACGGACTTGAGTTGTATGCGTCCCATAAATCGTCTTCCTTATTTCACAGCGCCGAAGGTCAGGCCGCGGACAAGTTGTTTCTGGCTGAACCAGCCAAGGATCAGGATTGGTGCAATCGCCATCGTCGAAGCCGCGCTGAGTTTGGCAAAGAACAAACCCTCGGGGCTGGAATAGCTGGCGATAAACGCCGTGAGCGGGGCCGCATCGACAGCGGTTAGGTTCAGCGTCCAGAACGCCTCGTTCCAGGCAAGGATGAAGTTCAAAAGCACGGTCGACGCAATGCCGGGAATGGCCATCGGAGTCAGAACGTAGAGGATTTCCTCTTTCAGCGAAGCGCCGTCCATTCGCGCGGCTTCCAGAATTTCTCCGGGAATTTCGCGGAAATAGGTGTAGAGCATCCAGACGATGATCGGCAGGTTGATCAGCATCAGCACGACCACCAACCCCCCGCGCGTATCCAGCAAACCCAGCCGGATAAACAGCAGATAAATCGGGTACAGCACACCGACGGCTGGCAGCATCTTGGTGGACAGCATCCACAGCAGAATATCTTTGGTGCGCTTTGAGGGCACAAAGGCCATCGCCCATGCCGCAGGCACCGCGATGATAACCCCCAACAGGGTCGAGCCCCCTGCGAGGATGACTGAATTCCACAGGAACCGCATATAGTCCGAGCGTTCCTGCACAACGGCATAGTTCTCGAGCGTCCAGTCAAAATTCAGGAACAGCGGTGGGCTGGCGATGGCCTGTGCCTCTGTCTTGAAGCTGGTCAGGATCGTCCAGAGGATCGGGAAAAAGATCAGCAGACCGACAGCCCAGGCAAGGGCGGTGTTCAGCGATTTGCGGCGGGGTGTGACGGCGCGGGCCATGACTGTTACCTCCTCACGCGTCCAGATTTTTGCCGACGATGCGCATCAGGAAGAACGCAACAATATTGGCAAGGATGATGGCATAGACCCCTCCGGCTGATCCGAGGCCGACATTCTGGCTTTCCAGCACACGCTGGAAAATCAGGTAGGTCAGGGTACGGGTGCCGAAAGCACCGCCAGTGGTCACGAAGATTTCCGCAAAGATCGACAACAGAAAGATGGTCTGGATCAGGATCACGATGGTTATCGCGCGGCCGAGATGCGGCAGGATGATATGATAAAACCGCTTTAGTGGCGGCGCTCCATCCATTTCAGCGGCCTCCAGTTGTTCACTGTCCAACGACTGGATCGCAGTCAGCAGGATCAGGGTCGCGAAGGGTAGCCACTGCCACGAGACGATCATGATGATCGAAGTCATCGACGCTTGGGACAGCCAGGAAATCGGCTCGGCCCCGAAAAAGCGCCACAGATGTGCCAGCAACCCATTCACCGGATCCATGAACATGTTTTTCCATACCAACGCGGACACAGTCGGCATGACAAAAAACGGAGCGATTACAAGGATGCGGACAACGCCTTGGCCCCACATTGGCTGGTCCAGCAACATCGCCAGAAGAACACCCAGAATGACCGTTATCACCAAGACACCGCCAACGATCACAAGTGTCGCCTGCACGGCCGGCCAGAACGAACTGGAAGAAACGAAGCGGATGTAGTTGTCCAACCCGACCCAGCCCAGATCACCGCCACGAAGAGGAAGGTATTTCTTGAAGGAAAAATACAGTGTCATCGTCAGCGGAACGAGCATCCAGCCAAGCAGCAAAACCACGGCAGGTGCCATCATCAGGCGAGCGACGGATCGGGAATGTTGAGTTGCCATGGCGCAAACCCTCTCTGTTCAGGCGTAGCACAAGCCTGCGAGAAAAACGCGAGTTGTAAAAGTGAGAGCGGGGGGCAACATGTGCCCACCCGCCGGGGAGAAGACCTCAGTACCCTGCGGCTTCCATTTCTTCAGCAGTGAATGCCTGAGCTTTTTCAAGCGCTTCGTCCACTGATTGCTGTCCGGCATAAACTGCCGAAAACTCCTGACTCACCTGCGTGGCGATGCCCGCAAATTCCGGGATCGCAACGAATTGGATACCGGTATAGGGCGTCGGCTGGGCGCAGCAGTTCTGCGGGTCAGCCGCCAGGATCGACTTGAGCGTCATCTGTGCGAAAGGGATATCCTTGTATTCCGGGTTTTCGTACAACGAGGTCCGCGCGCCCGGAGGCACATTGGCCCACCCTTCATTCTCGGCAACCAGTTCGATGTATTCCTTCGAGGTTGCCCACTCGATGAACTGCTTGGCCGCGTCCTCTTGCTGTGTGCCTGCCGGAATTGCCAAAGCCCATGCCCACAACCAGTTCGCGCGCTTGTCGACGCCTTCCGCGTTCGGAGCCAGCGCAAAGCCGACTTTGTCAGCCACGGTTGAATCGGTGGGATTTGTTACGAAGGACGCGGCGACAGTTGCATCAATCCACATTCCGCATTTGCCTTGCTGGAACAGTGACAGGTTTTCGTTGAAGCCGTTGGTGGCATAGCCTGCCGGACCGGATTCACCCATCATGTCGACAAAGAAGGTCAGCGCCTCTTTCCACTCGGGCTGGTCGAACTGAGGTTTCCAGTCCTCGTCAAACCAGCGCGCGCCAAACGAATTGCCGGTTACGGTGATAAAGGCACCGCCCTCACCCCAACCAGCCTTGCCGCGCAAACAGATTCCGTTGATGTCGTTGTCGCGGTCCGTCATGGCGGCCGCCGCCTCGCGGATGAACTGCCAGGTCGGGGCTTCGGGCATCTCCATGCCCGCTTTCTCCATCAGGTCCATGCGATACATGATCATCGAGCTTTCGCCGTAGAATGGCGCCGCATAGAGCGTACCTTCATGGCTCAGACCACCGGCCATAGCTGGTAGAAGGTCGCCGACGTCGTATTCCTCGGACAGACCATCCAGCGGCACCAGCCAACCATTCGAGCCCCAGATCGGGGTTTCGTACATCCCGATGGTCATGATGTCGAACTGGCCGCCCTTGGTCGTTATGTCCGTGGTGACACGCTGGCGCAGAACGTTTTCTTCCAGCGTCACCCACTCTACGTCGATGCCCGTCGCTTCGGTGAACTTGTCCGTATAGCCCTGCATCCGGATCATGTCGCCGTTGTTCACTGTCGCGATTGTGATGGATTGCGCGTGGGCTGCTGCCGTTGCGACGAATGTCAGTGCAGTCGCCGCACGAAGTGCGTTCTTCAGATACATCCCTGTCCTCCCTGAGCTTGGATGTCGTGCAGAGAGGGTAGTTTGTAAATTATCGCGGCGTCAATAAAAACTTTACGCGCGTTAATTTTTGAGCGTCACGCGGATTCCCTCAACACCAATCTGGCCGGAAACAGGGTCTCTGTCCGCGCATCAAATTTCCCACCACTTTCAATGAGTTCAAACAACGTCTCGACACTGCGCGCGGCAACGTTGTCATAGTCATGAGCCGCTGTAGTCAACGAGGGGCACGTGAATTTTGCAAAGGGATGATCATCATTAGAGGCCACCCGCAAAGCGCAATCCTCTCTGCGACCGACCCGAATCCCCTGCTCGTAACAGGCTGCCAGAAAGCCGATGGCAAGCCGGTCATTGCTGCACAGGACCGAATCTGTTCTCAGCTCGCCCTCCTCCAGAACCTTGAGCGCTCCGCGACGGCCGATATCCTCGAAGGCCCAGCCTTTGCCTTCGACCTTGATGACATGAGGCTCAAACCCCAGACGCTTCATCACCTCGTTATACGCCTTGCGCCGCTTGTTCGCGTTCGGGTTGGCCGGGGTGCGCATTTCAAAGAAAGACGGAGGTTCGCCCGTGCGGGTCATGTATTCCACGGTCTGGGAAACAAAGCTGAAGTTGTCCGAGCCGATGAAGGCCGCACCCAGCCCCTCCAGGTTACTGTCGAAAAGAACCGTCGGGACGTCGGTGCAGAATTTTTCGATCGCCGACTTGTCGGACGCCCGCCCCAGCGGTGCAAGCAGCACACCCGCAGGTTTCAGAGAGCGCAGGCTATCGAGTATCTCGTTCTCAAGCTTTTGTTCGCCGTGAGAACTGAACAAGGTTGGCCGATACCCTGCCGCAATGCAGCTTTGCTCGAGGTAGCGGGCGATTTCGGCAAAGAACGGGTCGGCCAGATAGGGCACCACGATACCGACGTTCTTTGTCAGTTTTCGGTTCTGATTGATGGCATAGATATTCGGGCGATAGTCAAACCGCTCAAGGGCTTCTTCTATCTTTGCGCGCGTGCTGGCACGCACACTGTCGGGGTCGTGAAAGTACTTTGAAACCGTCGGTCGTGAGATCCCACTTACTGCGGCAAACTCCTCCATGTTCTTTATCTTGGTCATCTGTCGGCCTGCACGTATTGATCCATTGCGATCTTGTCGCAACTTTACATATTCTTTGCGCGCGCCAAAAAATCAATACCACGTCTATTGCCGCCCAATCCAAGCCGAACTACAGATTCAACATGTTCATCGGGATTGATATCGGAACCTCGGCGGTCAAGGTCGTCTGCACGAGTGCGACGGACATTCTGGCTTCGGCTTCCATTGACATCCAAACATCTTCTCCTCAGCCCGGATGGTCAGAGCAAGTGCCCGATATCTGGTGGCGCGCGGCACGCACGGCGCTCAAACAGTTGAGCCGTCAGATCAGTCTGGCCGATGCGCAGGCCGTGGGGCTGTCGGGTCAAATGCACGGGGCCGTGCTTTTGGACGCGGAACTGCACCCGGTCAGACCCGCGATACTTTGGAATGACAACCGAGCCGCCCCACAATGCGAACAACTGCGCGCGGCCGTTCCGCAGATCGGGCAAATCGCCGGTGTTCTTCCCCTTCCGGGCTTCACGGCGCCCAAGGTCATGTGGCTTGAACAATCCGAACCTGAAAGTTACGGGCGGATCGCGCATATACTGTTGCCAAAGGACTATGTCGGCCTGCGCCTCCACGGTGAGATCGTGACAGATGTGTCAGATGCAGCCGGGACGCTTTGGCTGGATCAGTCCCGGCGGGAATGGAGCGCCCGGATCGCCGAGGCCACCTGCACCCAGCCGGATTGGTTGCCTCCGGTCAAACATGGGCATTGCGTTGTTGGGCAGATCACACCACAGGGCGCGCAGGAAACCGGGCTTCCGCGGGGCGTCCCCGTCGTTGCAGGCGGGGGCGATGCAGCAACGGGCGCGGTCTCTCTGGGTGCCACCGAAGCGGGTCGCGGCTTCATATCGCTTGGCACATCGGGTCAGCTTTTTGTTGCAGACCAACGCTATCGCCCTAATCCCGAAAGATACGTTCACGCATTTGCTCACACAGTGCCGGATCGCTGGTATCAAATGGCTGCGATGCTGAACGGCGCTAGGCCAATCGCGTGGATAGGTGGTCAGCTGGGTCTTTCCGCAGCCGAAGTTGTGGCGCTTGCTGAAACCGCAAACCGCACGCGAGCGCCCATTTTCCTGCCCTACCTAACGGGCGAGCGCAGCCCGCATGGAAACCCCCACATCCGCGCCTGCTTTCTTGGCCTTGAAGACGCCACAGGACGGGCTGAGATTTGCTATTCGGTTGTTGAGGCCATCGCCTTTAGTTTTGCCGACGCAATCGAAAGCTTTGGCAACACATTGGGCCAACTCTCGGCGATCGGCGGCGGCAGCCGGTCGGACCTGTTGCTTAGGCTGATCGCCTCAGCGACAGGCACACCGATCCTGAGACCCCAAGGCGCAGACAGCGGCCCGGCATTCGGCGCCGCACGCCTTGCCGCTTGTGGGGTTGGCGCACTGCGCATCAGCGACCTGGCCCAGCAACCACCAACTTTGCAAAAGTTTGAACCCGAAATCTTCGCAGCCCTACCTGACCGCTTGTCTACATTTCGGACAATCTACAGGTCCATCGAAAATGTTCAGTTGCCCATTGGTCTGAACTAAAGCCACCGATGAACATTCCTGGGCGCGTGAAGCAATGCGCCTCTTAGCGGCTTCCAAAAATCGCACCCAGAAAGTTCAAACGCCTGAAATTCAGCTTATGCTGAGGCCGGGACCGCCGGAATGACGCTGAGACGCTGTTCAAGATTTCAATGTTAGCTAAGTTAGTAGTGACGTTGGCCAAATGGAAATGAAGATGATTTGGAAGCGCTGGCATACCTGCGCGAATTTGATCCGCACTAGCGGTGCAACACACTTTTCACCATGCCGACCACAGGAGCAAAAGCTCAACTTGCTACCTTGCGGGGCGTCGCGCCCAAAGCGTCAGGGAATATGGTCGGCCCGCTGTGTCTAACGGATGGCCCAGATTTTCTGGCAATGCAAAGAACCAAGCGCGAGCAAGCTCGCAAATGAAACCGTGGTCTGCAAGTTGCGAAAGCAGCTTTGCGAATTTATCCTGATTGGTGGCGTCAATATGAACTTCGCAAACGATCATCTTGATCAAATGCAACTTCTCCTCGATATCATTGAATACATCATACTCCGCCCCCTCAATGTCGAGTTTCAACAGGTCGACCTGACGGTCAATCCATGGCCTCAGACTTCGCACATTAACTGTCACAATCTCTCCAAGCTGTTTCTTTTCGTGCAGCCGGTGGGTCAGGGTGCCCGCCATGCTGTCTACGCTGGAGACAAAAAACTCTGCAACACCGTCGCTGCCACCAAGAGCATAAGGTTCCAGAGCCACGTTTGACCACGCATTTGTGGACACGTTTTCAGCAGTGAGGTTACGATTGGATGCATCAGGTTCAAAGGCAACAATACGGGCATCGGGATAGAGAGATTTGAAGTAGGCAATGCTGAAACCACTGTGAGCGCCCCCATCAATAATGTACGGCTCAGGATCCTCCGCTGAGAAATAGTATTCTTCGCGAACGAAAATCTCATGCAAGAGGGTCCGCGCCGAAGACCGATCCGCAATCCTAAGCGTGCAGTTTTTCATAGTCAGGATATCGCCCGACAAGACAGCGTCCAAAATGGCTTGGTCGGCATCTTGACGGGTTGCGACACTCGGCCAGACCTCGTCCAAATCTTGCGCATCAATATCAATGTATTTCGACAGTTTTTTCTGCAAATACAATAACTCAGCCTGACCAGCCAAAGAATATTTGTCGAGGCGAAGTTCATCAGTGATTTCGACTTGTCGCTCGAGTGAAATGATCTGATTCTCAAACTGAAACTTGACCACAACAGGCTCAAGATCGCCCAAATCGCACTTGTGAAGCCCCCGGAATGACCATCCTGGTGCGTCGTTTTCATAGTCTGGGAACTGTTTCGAAACATCCTGTCGGCTTTGTCCATACTCTGCCTGTCCTAGAGCTTCACCCGCTTTACTGGATATGTGGATAGCAACCAACTGGCCCAATGCCCAACCGTTCGCCACGATGAGGCCCGATGATGGACTGAAACTTAGTCTGCTCACTGCTGCCTGATTAGGCAGTTCTTTCAGTTCACTGACGTCACTCATGGATACACTTCCCTAAGCATCGATTGGCTGGCTCTTTCGGAGAAGAATGCTTTTGCAGCAATCTGTCTCTCACAAAATAGGCGCCACAATTCATTTCGCAAAGTACAATCGAATTCTAGAACTTCTTGTCCCGTACAGAATTCCCGGTGATATCCGATAGGGTGCCCCACGAAGCGGTACAAACACAAACTGCATTTCGCATGTCTTATCTCACTCGCAGTATTAAACTTCGTCGCTCGACTTCCGCGACTCAGTAGCTTTATCTGCCGCTTCTTGACTACGTCTATCAAATGCGTGGTCAGAATAAGCAGCACTCGCACGAGCCGCGCGCGCATAGATAGGGTTCAAAAATGCCTCCAGCCGGGCTGCAAAATGCTCTGTATGCGCAACAGAAGCAACGCCGTCGTGAAGCACGTCTTCATCGGGCGGTTCGCCGTTGAGCACGGCGGCCAAAGCCATGCGCATCGCATCGGTGTCGCCTTTTGGCACAAAAGTCGTTAGCCCGCCACTGAATTCACGCAAGACAGGCAGGTCGTAAGCAATACAAGGCCGTCCCATATAGAGGCATTCAATCGGCGGATATCCGAAGCCCTCAAACAGCGAGGGGAACACCATACACTTCGAACGCGCGATTTGCTCAAACTTCTCAATATCGGAAATACCGTGCAACAGCTTTAGCGTCACATCGTGTTCGGCAAACGCGTCACGCAGCGTCTCTAGTTCCTGGGCTTCCGGCAAACTTGCCGTTCCGACAATGAGTGCAAAGGTGTATCCGCGGGTTGCTTCGGACAAAAGGGCGGTCAGGCTTTCTATATTCTTGTGCTCTGACTGCGCCCCAAACCGGCTGATACAAATAATCTGCTGTTCCGGTTTCAGTTGCATCGCACGCACCAGATCCGCGGCAGGCGTATTTATGGAAGGCGGCGCCACAGCAAAGACGCAGTCCTCAGCAGGTTGATAATATTGGCGAGCATAGTCGGCACTCGTGTTCGCCGATGACACAACGACATCCGAAAACGCCGATGTCGCCTGCCAGTGTTTCCACCTTTCCTCTGGTCTAGGGGTCTTGTTCCCCTCGTTGAACCAATTGGGTGACTCGAAGTTTACCAACACCGTCACAGCACCTGTCGATTTTGCCATTGCAAGTGACTGCTTGTAGAGCGTCGCGTCGTTTGACAGATCCGGAACGATGAACACGGCATCAAAATTGCCCTCAGGACGAACATGGAAACCGTTCACTACGAACTGAATATGTTCATGGTGTGAGTGTAGGTTGAAGTTGTACAACCACGCAGGATAATTGTTCATCCAAACCACCACATCATACCCGCTCGACGCCAGAGCTTCTGCGAGCATGCACGCATGGTACCGCCCGCCAGAGAACAAGGCATGCGGGCACTGCATGACGATACACACCCGCAGTCGGCTCCCGAATGCCGGTTCGTTTTTTGGGCCTGCAAATCTGGTTTTGGCATCCTCAGACTTGGTGAGAACCCGTTCAGGAGCCGGGCGTGCTTTCAACGCCGGGATGTGAGACGCTGTCAACGAATAATATCTCTTCCCCCACATCTCCCCAGCGACAAAAGACTGTTCGGTGCTTTTGACGAATCGAGTGTATGTTGCCGCCTGGCGGAGCGAGTTAAACGTCGGGTGGTATGCGTGACTGCTGTAGATCAGATCACGATAATGGGCGAGCTCCGAATGCGCCCAAAAGTTATCATTCTCATCCGCGTTTGGATTTCTGCCGTCAAAGCCAAGCAGATAAATTCTGTCGGCAAAGGTCGACGCCAGAGGCAACATGAGCGTATTCAGCGTGCTGCCCAACCTTGGAAGGGCAAAGTACCCGTTCAAGTCAATCACCGGATCGTCTGTAAGTTGGTCACAAAGAATTATCTTTTCGCTCAAATGGGGGTAATGCGCCGTCAGCACATATCCAATCCGCGCAGTCGTCAGGAAAAACGCACCAGACTGTGACAGGTATAGCTCAAGATCCCGCCTGAACCTTTCAGCATACTCAGATACTCCGAAATGGCTGACGACATCACCTGCACAAATGAAGTCCGGCTGTATATGCTTCATCAGTTTCGGGTTGGAAATTAATGTGCCGCATACAACCGTCAGACAATCTGAAAAATCATACTCAAAGGCTTGTTCGGTGGACGTCCCCGTACCTATGACGACCGCGTTACCGCTCCCGGCCGTCTCAACACCACTCAATGCTTTTTTCAGTTTCAGTGCGTTTTTGGTCAAAACCCGTGCACGGTCTTTTTCCGCCAACGCCAGCCATTGGACGATACAATAGCGCTCGAATTCTGGCGACATAGGGTCGTCGGTCGCAACGGTCAGAACTTCGCTGCCGGGAAAGGCCTCCCGAATGAACTCCAGAGTGTGCCTGTCGACAGATTTCCAGATCAATACAATCTTAGCTTTGAAAAGCCGCTCCACATAGGCGGTTTCATCGTCGATACACTCAATGTTTTCAGACTTAATTGTGTCGTTTTTTGAAAAGCCGACGGGCCGGACAGACGGGGCTTCGTGGCTAGTCCAGAAGCTGATCCGGTCCACGGAACTGCCGTTTCCGCCCAGATACCATTGTGCGCGGAAATAGTGGTCGGCGAGATCCTGTTCTGTTTCGAAACGCGGATAGTAAACCACTTCGGGCGATTTCCTATCCGCGTCCTGCGGCGCGCGGCCCCTTGCCTGTGCCATAACGAAAGCGAGGTCGGCAGCCATCATGGATGGCAGCGCAGCCGTTTTAGCGAACTCTATGCTAGGTGGTAAATTGGGGTTTCTGATCTCGATCGGAATTGTTGGCGATCTGACGTTGTCGTCGCCGGAAAGCGTCGCATATACTGTCTCGCCATCAATCACACTAGTGGATAGCCCATCGAAGATCCAGCTGGTCCGTGACTTGTGGTCAGGCGAGATGGCAAGGCCCGCAGGATTCCGGCCAGAAGAGAACACAAGGCGTGGAGGCGTGTCAGAACGACCGACGTCGCAGGATACATGGACGTTCATCCAACGACGGTCTGCATCGTAGAACGCGGCGATATGCAACGAACCCGGCCCATGATCCGAGCCCTCCGAATGGCCTTGGTTTGCATTGGCCTGCAACCGCGCAGCTGCACGCTTGCGTTTACGTTTTTTGCGAATAAGGATAGCCGCAACCAGCGGTACGGAAATAGGGAAGGTCAACAAGATCAAGGGCAGTGCAAAATAGGTTCGCTGACGCCGCAGCGAACGCATTTTTTTCTCCTGCAAGCGGACTTTCTCGCCAAGATGTTGTACCTCGGACGTTCTGCTGCTGAGCGCCAACTCAAGGGCTGCGGTATCCTGACCTTTGCTCAACTGCACCTCACGCGCTGGATGTCCGCCAGGCGCCTTACGGGGGGTGCGCTGCGATGATGATGTAAGCGCAAACAGGACATCTCCGATTTTTGCCGCAGCCATCCACGCCTGTGATCTCGCAGCGAGATTCAAAGTGTTCGCCTCAGATGGTGCACCGCTTTGTATCTCGCGCAGCAGATGTTGCGTGAGAGACAGCCCATTATCTTTCACCGAAGGTGTGAAGGGGGTCGTCACGCCAAATCCATCGACCCTCTTTACCGGCAACCCAATACGCAAAGCGTCCCGACAAATGGCAGTGGTTTCACCAAATCCTGCGATGAAGAAACGCGCTTTGGACAACAGTTCAGCGTGTTTGATCGGGGTGATATCTGCGATGTCCCAAAGCCCGATTTTATGTGTTTTGGCTGCGTCATACAACTTTCGCATTGCGGGTTGTGTGTCCTCACCTATTCCATAAGTGAAGGCGAATTCTAGTCCACCGAACTCAGGACGAAACAGGTCCACCAACGCATCTGCAACACCGGGATCATCAACCGGGACATCGACCACGATCACATCGTCACGCTCGGCCCAAGGGCATCGCAATGGCGCATAGCGTGCGCCCGGAAGAAACGCCGAGTCCAGTTTACTCAAAAGCAGGCGATCTAAGTTGTCAGGCACATCAACGTCAGACAAAGACAAAATACTGCAGTGAGAGTTCAACTTGCGCTGACGTTTTACTTCAGCCAACGCCCAAGATACCGGAGCCGCCACGAAGACAAAATTAGCAGCCCTGGCAGTATCAGGCGCCGAAACAGGCAGATGATCCGTCGCTGTCAGCCTGCGCACAGCCTCAATTTGGTCGGGATCGCTACAAATCAATTCGACAGATCCGCCAATCTCACTCATAACGGACGCGAGAATTAAACCGCTGTAGTCGGCCTTTTCATCCCCGGAAAGCAGGAACACCGAATGTGAATTAATAAAGTAGTCAGGATCGCGTACGTCTTCTGCAGCATACCAGCGCGTTGCAGCGAATGGTTGCGGTTTTGGGTTCACGCCTATAACTTTAGCACTGATGGTAAGTGGAGCCGGGTTGATATCAACTTTATCCCAGCGGCCGTCATAAACGTTGTCGAGCATTTCGAAACGTTTTGTAAGTGCAGACTTTTGATCGGGACTGGTGGCATCATTATAGGTGTTGCGTGCATCTGTTACGCCGCATAACCTCATGTAACGGTCGTACGTAAAAGACCGTGCGCGATACGGAAAATGGTGCAACTCGATGGTTTCGTCGGGCTCACTCAGAGGCTCGTCACACAAGCCCATGTGGAAACCGGACTTCGCACGTATAGCTGACCTGCCCCTTACATACTTATGTAAAGGGTGTTTCCAATGTCGTTGTTTGCAATGCCACGCAGGAAAAGTTGTTGTGTCAAACGCCTCGCAGTCAGGCATGAAATCCCAAGGATGAAAACCGGGTTCGTACTGTGGCCAAGCGCGTGGGAAATGATTGATTTGGACCGCCCCGACTATCCGGTGCATGTCTGGCAGGCGATTTACTAAATCAAAGATGCGCTCACCGGACGGACCGCAGGGTAACTCGTCACAATCCAGCCAAAGCCACCAGATCTCTTCATGCTCTGACTCTTCAGACTGGCGTTCAACGAGGTCATTCATGATGCGGATGCGCTGCATCTCGTCATACATATCCGTTTCAAATGTATGTGCTATTTCCGCGCCTGCCTTGAGCGCTTCGATCGTGGTTCGGTCGCTGCTACCATTGTCAACAAGCAAAACACGTTCAGCCCCCTGAGCGAAGGCGTTGGAGACGGTTGCAGCAATGATATCGACTTCGTTGTAAGCGCCGATTATCGCCCATAAAGGAGTCTTGGCCATGTCAGGCTACCCATTCGCGATTGGATATGGATATCGCCTCTTCCAGCGTGTCTGCCGGGCGTTTGTCCCCAATCATGATTGCGCTTTTTCCCGATGGCAGGCCTGATGCTATTGCTGCGACTTCGGCTTGGTATGCCTGATCCCGCTCGGCGCGGTATGACACGGACAAAAACACTTTGTCGACGTCTCGCGCAGCATCTAAGATGCGTGTTGAGATCTTTTCACTGCCTTCGTCGTAAAATTCTACCTCGGTGTCGTTTGGTGCACGCTTTCCCAGCGCGACGAGTAGTTTTTGTCTATATTCTGTCGGACAGGCGTTCTGCGCACGCAACAGATCCGTTTCATTTTCAGACAAGGCCACGATGAGCGCTGTTTTCTGCTTGTACGCGAACTGGTTGTTGCGTGTTGGTATGTCTGCAAAAACCGTTTCAAAATCGACTTTCTGAAATGAATTCAGCTTGGTGCCCGGCGTGGCGTTGAAGACCTGAACGTTTTTCGACCGAAGTGTTTCGGCAGCACATGCATAAGCCAGATCAGTCATTTTAAAGTCCGGAACGTTCCAAACAACACCCTTGTCATCCGCCATGTAGTTGTCGATAAAATGGCTTGAGGACTCAGAATCACCCCACTTGCCGCCACGCTTTTCGGTGTCTCCGATCTTGTAACTGTAGTCGACGCCAACAAGATAAATTGGATTACATCCCATCAAGTAAGCGAGTTGCAAAAGCAGGTAAGTCACCGTCCAACCCTCGTAAAAAATGTTGGGGGAGGTTGAGAATTTTGGATAGCCTTCGGTACGCCATAGGATATTCAAACCGTATGTATTGGCAGTGGTGAAGAGTGCGCGGTGCTCCTGCGGAACAAACTTTACCATGTTTTCTGGGAGTTCGCTGTTATAGTAGTCCGCGCCCTGAATGATCTGGAGTTCATCTTGACACGCCCAATATGTGAAATCGTAGCCCCACTGTTCAAATCCAAGATATACTCGATTTGACCCGAAGGTGATTTCGTCTTTTAGCAGTCCCATATCAATTTTGTTGAGCGACGGACCGTTTCCCACAATGAAGGCTCTTTTGCCAATATGACGATTTACAAACGGTGCAAAGTTGTTTCTAGCGGATGTGGCAAGTCTGTTTAGCGTGGAATCTCCGCCATTTAGCCCAGGATTGGGGTTTTGCACTGCGTTATCTCCGTATTTCTTACTCGACCTCTTTACCTGCTTACGGGGTAATTTCAAGATACGTTTGGCATATGATCAACAGATCCAAGGCGATCGCTTAACGCAACCGCAGAACAATACCCGCATTTTGAGCATTGAACTGACCTGCCGCATACCGCAATGACACGACCCGTCCATCCTCGAGCTATCACGATATCGTCGCGCAAACCGCTCAACGGCGGCGGTGCATGATCCAGCTCCATAAATTGAGGTGTGTTGGACAATTGATGTAGTACAGAAAATGGGGACTTCTATTCAATTAGGTGCAAGTGAGGCTGACCAACACCGATGTTTCGCGAAACGTAAGTCTTAACCAAATTCGTTTGCGGTTATGATGCCCTTGCGCTAAACGGTTCGGTAGCGTGACGCTGGAAATCAGTAAAGAGGCACGCGTTTATAGTGTAAATCAACCATTCAGTGCTCAATTTAATCTATCTGGCGTATCGCGCGCGTCGCCTTATTCAGTTTCCGTTGCAATAAGGATATCCCTGTGTTCAAACGGTTTTTCAAAAACTGATCTGTTTTCTTATCAAGAGTCACAGAAAACATTTCGAAAAAGAGTTTCGTCAGCGCCATGAAGGTCGGCGTCATGCCGTTGCGCATAGATTTGGCCAAAAGTGTGCACGAACACCGGAACATCTTTCGAAAGCCTGGCAAAGCCTACGCATCGTAGACCTGCTTGTTGCGCCAAACGCTCGAGTCAGTAGCGATGAAGGCTTGTTCAGCGCCGTACAGAGGTTCAATCACTAGTTTCCCACCCGGCTTCAGACAGCGCTGCGCCTCTATCAAAAAGCTTACATCTGCAGGCCCCTAAAAATGTTCCCAGGATTTCAGAGCGTAGAGATAAGAAAAACTGTCGTCATCAAATGGTAGAGTCGTTGCGTTGCACGTTAACAGTTCCACCGATTCAGTTAATATTCATCGCACAATCGCCGCTATCTCCGTGACCGCTCTTGAACTTGGCCAAATGGCAATCTAAACAACAAATGCTCAACCTAAAGGTTCGTTTATGTCGCAAAAAAGTCACTTTAATATAGAAGCGCTTATAGAAGAGCGTCCGAAACTGCACTTTAATAGCAAGGGCGAACGCGTTAGCTGGGGCATAACGCCAGAGGTCCTCCTGTTTCTTCGCGACATAGCAAAAGCAGGTGATCGAACTATTGAGACTGGCGCCGGTCTATCTACTATCTGCCTGACCGGGCTGCACTGCCGGCACACCTCAATCATGCCAGACGCTCGAATCAAGGAGACCGTGCTCGAAAAGTGCGCGGACCTAGGACTGTCGGCGTATTCGCTCAACTTCATCATTGAGAAGAGCCAAGACTATCTCCCCTCCTTAGGAGAAGATGAATTTGATATCGTGCTGATTGACGGCGATCATGCATTTCCCATGCCGTTTTTTGACTACTACTATCTGGGCAAGAGGTTAAAAGTTGGTGGCGTTCTTATTATTGACGACACACTTCTATGGACGGGGGAGGTGCTAAAAGACTTCCTCATGCTCGAGCCTGAGTGGGAATACATAAAAAATGTGTCCAACAATGCATCGGCTTTCAAAAAACTAAAAACCACAGCAACGGACAAAGGCTGGGGTGGTCAGGCGTATCAGGTTGTTAAGAGCAAACGGGTTCCTCCAGAAGTTGCCGTGTTGCATCGTGAGGTACTTGAGAAATCAAAGCCAGAGGAAACGGCAATAGAGGACTTGACTACTAAACTCCAACAGGCGGAAAAAGAGCGAGATCACGCGCGTAGGTACCCTTGGAAGTACTTCCGTAGTGCTTGGAATTTGCGCAGAGACCGAGTAAAAGGAGATCAGTCAAACTGATCACTGTTCCCAGCCTATCTTTGCCGCTTTATATATGTTTCGAATATCACGCGCCGGCTCAGCAGAGCATATGATCAGCCCCACTTAGGTGATCAAGTGTGAGTGTTGGTGCATGACTTCCCTCTGGTTCATCTGGACGACAGTTTCCGGAGCTGGTGGGCGACAAGATGCTGTTGCGCTATCGCTGAGGCCGCGCGTAGTCGCAAAAAATCTTGCGCCGGTTCCAGGAGAATGGACGAGCCCTACATCAAGGTAGAAGACGTGTGGGTTTTCTCTATCGAACTGTCGACACGCACGGCAAGACGCTTGATTTCATGCTTTCGCGGCGCCGAAACATACTAACTGAGCCCAAATTCTTCGCCCAGACGCTGGAGGTCAACGGTCTTCCGAGAACGACTGCCATCAACAAAAGCGGAGCTAATACGGCTAACATCAAGGCCATAAACAAGATGTTGAAAGGGTTTTGGTTGCTCGGTCCCAATTGAAATGTTCAGGCGAAAATACTTGAACATCATTTTGGAACAGGACCACCGTTTCATCAAAAGACGAACCCGTCCGATGCTCGGCTTCAAATCTTTTGCTTCGGCTTCAGCGACTCTGGCAGGCATCGAATTCGCGCACATGATCCGTAGAGACCAAATCACGCCCGGAATCTGCCCTTTTCAACTGTTCAAATAACTGATCGCACAACATAGCAAGACAGATGTATTTCTCTGAACCTAAATAAATTTCACAACAGAACTAGCCCTTGAACATGTCCACGATTTCGATGAAGACGAAACCTGCTTCGATCGGACCACAGGCCTGTGTGGATGTTTGTGGTCAGGCCAAAACTCAGGCCGCGTCTCATATCAGGTTGAGGCTTACATCCCAGTCCAGGGCCTTAACACGCAGAGTATCGCCAGTTGCAACTGGGAAAGCTGGGCTAAGACCACCTGTTGCGACCCATTGTCCTGGCAGTAGTGGCGCACCAAAAGCGGCCGCAACCTGAAGAAACTCGAAAGCAGCTCCTAGCGGACCATTGGACAGATTGGTAGAACTGCCGGATGGAGTTTCGGTTCCGTTATGCCACGTTTGGCATGAAAATTCCTGTTGCAAGGCAGTTTGATCAAATGGAGTGATCCCGTTGATCCAAAGCGCACCTGCTCCGGCCCGGTCCACGATCTGTCCGTTCGGATTTGCTTTCAACGCTTCGGGAAGAACCGATGCAGGAATTTCGAACCCGATTGCCATGCGAGAAAACTGCACATCACCACCAGTATTGTTGCTCGGCACAATCTCGAGCATGATCTCCGGTTCAGCCAGCGGCGCATTGAGATGCGCAATTGAAATGGACGAAGTTCCTAGGAACAACTCGTCCGGACGCAGCGGGCCAATGAAACTGTTTGTGTTCCGGAAGACTCTCCGTGACCATGGATTGGCCCCGCCAACTTTCCATGCCGCGATGTTTTTCATTTGCGCAAAGCTGATGGCATACGCGTCGGACACGCTTTTAGGGATGTCTGACTCGTCCAGCAAAGCAGGGCGCCCCGCTGTTCGGGCTTGCGAGAGCGCTGCGCGAATGTGTTCTGAGCGTTTTTGATCCATAAACTTCCTGCAATTGCTTATGTCGGGTAATTCTTAGCCTCTAACTGGCGCAGTGCAATCGAAGTTTATCTCAATTGGCGCGTACTCACACCCACGAAGGACTTCCAACTTGCGCAAGGTTTGTAGCCTGATATGGTCGGCGCGATTTGGCGTTCAGACTGTATTGCACGGTTTCAGAACGTTGTTGGGCACTGCGCCCCGATGAAGAGAGTTTGGTTTATGACCTTGCGTGTGGCCATAATCGGTTATGGCAAAATGGGACGGATTCGCCACGAGGCTATGGAACGTCACGGCGGGTTTGAAGTGGTGGTGGCTTGCGACACATCGTTGGATCACGATGCAAGTGTTCCCATGGTTTCCGACCCGTTGGCTGTTTATGACTTCAACCCGGACATCATTGTTTGCAGCGTGCCGAACATGATGATCCCGGACGTGGTTTGTACGGCGCTGGAACGCGGAAAACACGTGTTCTCGGAAAAACCTCCCGGCCGCAATTCGGATGATGTGCGCCGTATGATAGCCGCTGAACACGCTGCAAAAGATCGGGTTTTGAAGTTCGGCTTCAATCACAGGGTCCATGACGCGATTGAAGAGGCAAAGAAGCTGATCGATGCCGGCACAATGGGTGAGCTCTATTTCATGCGCGGCGTTTACGGCAAGGCCGGCGGCCCGAACTATGCGCAGAACTGGCGCAATGACCCGACACAGTCCGGTGGCGGCATTCTGATTGATCAGGGCATTCACATGCTGGATCTGTTTCAGATGTTTGCCGGTCGCTTTGAGGATGTGCAAAGCTATGTCCAACGCAATTTTTGGACAGATGTTCCGGTCGAAGACAACGCTTTCGCGCTTATGAAGAATGTTGATGGCATTGTTGCCTCGGCCCACTCTTCCGCCACGCAGTGGCAACACACGTTTCGGCTCGAGCTTTTTTTGCGCAATGGTTTTGTATCCGTGGATGGCATCCTGTCGGCTTCGGGCAGCTATGGGACAGAAGTGCTGACGGTTGCGTTAAACAGGCTGGATGCAAGCGGCAATCCGATCCCGAACCCGGAAAGTCAGGAACTGCGTTTTACGGAAGACAAGTCCTGGGACAAGGAAATCACCGAGTTTTACAACGCAGTTGTAGAGCAAGAACCGTTGCGCTGCGGCACATCTCAGCAAGCGTTGGATGTGATGGAACTGGTCGAAAGAATTTACTCCGCCGATCCAGAGTGGCGTCGAATACTGCAAGACCAAACTACGCTTTCAGATCAGGCAATCTGACAATGCAAACACCTGTTTTTCTTGATCATCTTCCCGATGTCAGCACCATCACCGGGGAAAAACCCGTCCAATACCGTCTTGCTCGTAACAAGGCACTGTTAGAGTTGATGCTGGATGGCGATACGACGTGGACGGCACGTCAGAGTTGTCCGGCCTGTGGTGGAGATTTTGCCAGAAGCAAGAACTTTTCCCAGACGTTGCTGGAATTTAAGCGCTGCACTGATTGCAACACGATTTATGCGCAGCGCGTTCCCAGCCAGCAAACGCTGGACCGTCTGCGGCTTGATATCTTCGATCAGAAAGAAGCCGGAGATACGGGCAATAGCCGTGAGTTCGAATTCGTTTCACTTATGAATTGGATCAGCCTTACCGAAGCACGACTTCAGCGCCCCCTTGATACAGTTGTCGATATTCGGTTTGCCTCTCAGGCGACCGCCTGGCCCAAATCGACGCGACGGCTAAGCCGCAATCGCAGTTGGGATTTCCTGCCGTTCACCCCCGAAAACGCTGAATTTGACGATATCGGTGAGCGTTTGAGGAACATAGCGCCCCGAGCGGTCTTGATGCCGACAGAACTGGACCGTGTCGCCGAACCCGAGTCCCTGATGCGGACGATAAGGCAATCGGTGCCAGCAGAAACGGTGATTTTCATTGCCAGTTCCTGTGCCGACGGTTTGGAGTATGAAATCCTGGGAGCGGATTCCCCCAGCTTTATTCCGCTTGATCGGCTGACCGTATTTTCGATCAAGGGCTTTCAGGCTTTTTGCGCACGTATCGGGCTCTCGGTTCTTGAAGTGTCAACACCCGGTCGGCTGGATGCCGTCATTCTGGATCGCTACTTCAAGACCACCGAGACTTCTGATATCCCCTTCTGGTCAGGCTTTTTTCGAGAGGCAGACCAGAACCGCTTGCGTGATTTACAAATCCTGCTTCAGCGCAGTCTGAGGTCCGGGGTTTTGCGCTTTGTGCTTGAAACCTAAGAGTTACCCATCTTCGAAGGATGAATGGATATGAAAGACTTTTTCCCAAACACGCGTTTTCCGAGTTGTGAAAGTTTTGCTGGACAGTACTTCGAAACCCTCTCGAAGGCTGCCGCACTAAGCAACTTAAGCGCGCTGGATCAGGTTAGCGCGTTGCTCGTCGAAAGGATCCGGGCGGGCAACTTCATCTACATCTGCGGAAATGGTGGCTCTGCCGGTATTGCCAACCACTCATTGTGTGACTTTTTGAAGTGCGTACGTACAGACACAGAGCTTAAACCGCGTTTCATGTCGCTTTCCGCACATACCGAAATGAACTCGGCACTAGCCAACGATATTTCATATGCCGAGATTTTTTCCTACCAATTGCAATCCATGGCCCGTCCCGGTGATCTGCTATGGACCGTAAGCTCGTCAGGGGACAGCGAAAATGTCGTGAGGGCGCTTGAAGTCTCAAAGGGCATTGGCATGAAATCCATCTCGTTTACCGGGTTTTCCGGCGGGCGGTCAAAGGACATGGCGGACGTGAACGTACATGTCGAAGCCACGAACTATGGCGTTATCGAGGACATCCACATGTCGTTCATTCATATTCTGACTCAGTATCTGCGAATGTCGAACATGGACGAAGCACTTATTGCCGAACGAAAGTTCTGACAATGCGTGGTCAGCCAACACCAGACAGCTTACATGCGGCGTTGTGCGCCGCACTGCCCTGTTGGGTGAAAGAGGTATTCAACGAGCGGCCGGAAATCTGGAGCAAAGGCTCTGATGGTTTGGACTTGGTCACCAGTTTAGACCTGAACATGCAAAAGCTGCTTGAGGCCAAGCTGCCGGAATTGCTTCCCGGTTCTTCAGTGGTGGGAGAGGAGGACTACCACCCGCACCAGGGCTCAGGTCCACTCTGGCTGGTTGATCCGTTGGACGGAACCGTGAACTTTGTTGCTGGAGTGCCCGTTTACAGTATTTCTGTGGTTTTGATCAACGACGGCGAACCGGCGCTGTCCGCTGTGTATGATGTCGTACAAAACGATCTTTACTCGGCGCAGAGGGGCAGTGGCGCTTGCCTGAACGGGGCGGTTTTGCATCCCACGCTCGGACAATCAAAATTGGCAGTCGTGTCCTCGGGGTTGCTCAAGGATTTTGCGACGGTCGCGCCTGACGCGCTTGTACAGTTGCTGACCGAGTTCAAACTTCGCAATTTTGGCAGTCAGGCACTACATTTGTGTTACGCCGCAGCCGGGCGCGTCTGCCTTGTTGCCAGCCGGGAAGCAAAAGGCTGGGATGACATGGCAGGCGCCCTGATCGCGCAGGAGGCTGGGCTGCGCTATGCCAGCTATGACCCCGGTGCTGCGCCGGCCCCTCTGGACGACGATCAAAAAAGCCTTTGTGCGCCTTGGGAAATATTTGAAAAGCATAAATCCTTATTTGCACGCAGTTGCGTCTGAGTTAGCTATCGATGGGAAGGAATACATGAAAACAATAGCAATGATACCGGCGCGCATGGGCAGCCAGCGACTGAAGAAGAAAAACCTTGCCCCGCTGGCAGGACAACCGCTAATTACCCACGCGATCGAGAAATGCAAGGCCTCCGGCTGCTTTGACGAAATCTACGTTAATTCGGAAAACGCAGAGTTCGGACCCATCGCCGATCAGTACGGTATCAACTTTTACCAGCGCCCCGAGGATTTGGGCAATTCAGTCGCAACATCAGAGCAGTTTGTTTACGACTTCCTTAAAAATGTAGATTGCGACTTTCTTATTCAGGTACATTCGATCGCGCCCTTGCTGACAGCCGAGGAAATAAAAAACTTTGCTGGAGCGTTTATCGCATCGGACGCGGATGTGATGCTGTCCTGCATCCAGGATCGGATTGAAGTGGCGTATAAAGATCAACCCGTGAACTTCACTTTCCAAGAGAAAACCAACTCGCAAGATCTGAACCCCGTCCAGCGCGTGACCTGGTCTATCACCGGCTGGCGCGCAAAGTCCTATATCGAGGCGGTTCAAGCGGGCACTATCGGCACTTACAATGGCAAGATCGCCTTTTACCCGGTGAGTGCTATCTCGGGCCACGTGATCAAAACGCAGGAAGACCTTGATATCGCCGAAGCTCTTTTGGGCGTTCTGGCAAAACGCAAAAACGCGTAAGGGTTTCGTCATGCATGTGCTTGTTTCCAACATCATGATGATAAACGAAAAAGCTCGTTTTGACACGCTATTGCGAAAAAAAGGGCTGACGCCAATCTGGCCTGAAGTAAACCAGTTTATGGCCGAACCGCAATGTCTGGAATACGCCCAAGACGTGGACGGGTGGCTCGCCGGCGATGATCAGATCACGCAAACCGTTCTCGAGGCTTATCTGCCGCGGCTCAAAGTGATCTCGAAATGGGGCACTGGTATCGACAGCATTGACCTTGAAGCGGCACGGCGCCTGAAAGTGCCGGTTTGCAATTCGCCGGGCGCGTTCCGGGATGCGGTCAGCGAATATGCCATTGGCCTGTTGCTTGCCGCGACACGTCGCCTGGCGCGCACCGACCGGATGATACGCGCGGGTGAATGGCCGAAGGGGCGCTTTCCTGGAATGACCGGAAAGACCATGGGTGTCGTAGGCTATGGGGCCATTGGCCAGGGAGTGGGCCAAAGGGCACGCGGATTGGGCATGAATGTGATTGCCCACGACCCGCATCTGGGCTCAGCGCCCGATGGCACGCAGATCGTTTCGTTCGATGCCCTGCTGGATCAAGCCGATGTGATTTGTTTATGCTGTAATCAAACGCCTGAGAACTATCATCTGATCAACACGGACACGCTGGGAAAGGCCCGCGATCAGGTGATCCTGTGCAACGTGGCGCGCGGCGGGCTTGTGGATGAAGCGGCACTGATTGCCGCGCTGCAAAGTGGTAAAGTTGCGGCGGCAGCGCTGGATGTTTTTGAACACGAACCTCTGACCACCGATCATCCTCTGCTGCAGTTCGAAAATGTCACCGTCTCGAGCCACAACGCCAACAGCACTGTGCAGGCCATCGAATATGTCCATGAAAACACGTTGAATAACTTGTACCAGTACCTGGGGCTGTAGCCGTGCGAGGTGCTCTGCAAGTGACATTGCTTGCGAGAGGTGAACTGGGTGGCAGAATACACCTAGCGGGTATCAAGTTGTCCGAGAATACCTCTGAGGTGCATTATTTTTTGGATCTTCGATGACCTATCAAGCGAAAATTTTTGATGATCGCCCTTGTACTCTTGGCGAAGGCCCCCTCTGGCATCCGGAGCGCCAGCAACTTTTCTGGTTCGATATCGTCAATTCGAGACTTCTGTCGCGCGCAGGGTCCCAATCCTTTAGCTGGCAATTCGACCGTAATGTCAGTGCTGCGGGTTGGATTGATTGGAACAATCTGCTGATTGCCAGCGAAACCGGGTTGAGCCGTTTCAATCTGGTGTCCGGGTCCGAGGAAATGCTATGCGACATCGAAGCCGACAACCCGTTGACGCGCTCTAACGATGGTCGGGCCGATCCGTGGGGCGGCTTTTGGGTGGGCACCATGAGTAAATCTGGAGACGCAGGCATGGGAACGCTCTACCGATGGTTTCCGGACCACCATGGTGGAGGTGAATTGCTGGTTGTGAAGCACAATATGAGCACTCCCAATTCCATCTGCTTCGACCATAGCCGAAAGTGCGCGTATTTTTCGGACACCAAAACCCGTATCATCTGGCGCATCCAGGTCGACCCCGAAACCGGTTGGCCAGTGGGCGAGGCGACGATGTTCGTCGATTTGCGCGCCACGGATGACCACCCCGAACGCAAACCGGATGGTGCCGTGGTAGATGCAGAAGGATGCCTGTGGAGCGCCCAATGGGGTTCGGCCCGCGTCGCGCGCTATAGCCCGAAAGGTGCATTCCTGTCTGCGATTGAGTTTCCCACAGGCCACACGTCTTGCCCCGCGTTTGGGGGGGAAGATTTTCAGCAACTTTTTGTGACGACTGCTCGTCAGAAGCTGCCCGAAAATCGCCCGAAGTGGTTTGAACATGCCGGCAACACGTTTCTTGTCCATATGGATGTGCGTGGTTGTGCTGAACCGCGTGTTATTCTCAAATAGCAATGCGCAAAACTGACCTAGTGAAAACCTGTTATGAAGTGTAGCCTGCTTCTAATTCAGAAGCGAACGCACAGATACGTCAGGCCGGTTCCTAAACGTGGCAGCCGCTACTACTAGAAAACCGATTGATCAACAAACTCTGCCAACCGTTTGTTGCCCTCGGCAGACAGATGCCCGTCGCAGACCGGGTGGATCACATAGGGTCGTGATTTTCCGGATACAACCCGGTCGCATCCAGAAAGTCCACATGCCCCGCATCCTGAAACAACTGCTTAACATCGGGCATGTCCCCCTGTCGTTGCTGACCACTTGTTTCATCGTTACTTTGTAGCTAAGCACGCACCCAATTGAGCGGGCTCTCTCAAGCAGCGCGCCCGCAGCAGAATGGCCACCATACCCTCATTTCGACAGGTCTTCAGATCTATGCGAGAGGGGCTCCGCCGCCCTAAAGACACCCAACAGCGTTTAGAAACGATTTCGCGCCGGCTTAAGGCTTTAGAGCAAGGCCTGAACAGTTTTCAAGCGCGCCAAATTGGAACGCCGCGAGTTTTTTCTGCAAGCAATACGCAGTACCGATCGCAACATTAGCCTTAAAATCAAGGCTCTTTCCAAAGTGAATGATCAACCTATAGTAGGACAAGCCGCTTTGCCTGATCTGCGCGTGGCTTTGGCCGACACTAGCCACAAACTCCGCAGATTGGCGGCATGACCAGCGCCACGTCGAACCGCCTGTGGTCTGGAGTATCACAAAACGCTTCAGTGAGGCGTATATCGAAAGTTAGACTCCTGGAAAGAAGGTCAAATTGCTATCCGCAAAGTCAGGTATTTGCGAACAGAACCTTTCCCTTCGCAGACTTCTGTGTTGTGACACCGGGTTTTAAATCTGTCGAGCCTCAATCGTCTTCAAACTTCTGAAAATACCTAAAACACACAATCGGGTCCTGTTCTTTTTTGCTGACAAGAAACGGGCCTATGGCTAGATAATCCAGATCGGTATTCACAAAACACCGGAACGCATCTTCCGGTGTGCAGACGACTGGCTCGCCGCGAACATTGAAGCTTGTATTTACCAAGATTGGGCAATCGGTGAGTCTCCGAAACTCTTCGATCAGAGCATGAAACTCTGGGTTGGTATTCTTGCTAACCGTCTGAACCCGGGCCGAATAATCCACATGAGTTACCGCAGGGATCTTACTGTGATCCGTTTCGGGCCTGATGTTCTGTCCATCTTCGGTGGTGACTTTGTTGCCACTGCCCTTGGTGCAATGTTCTTCTTTTACTTGCGTGACAAGAGACATGTATGGGCTCGCGCCGTCGAATTTAAACCACTCGTCGGTGAACTCTTCCAAAACCGCAGGGGCAAAAGGTCTGAAGGATTCCCGCTTTTTTACCTGAAGGTTCAGTTTGCGTTGCATCACACGCGAGCGTGGATCCGCCAGAATGGATCGATTTCCAAGCGCGCGCGGGCCGAATTCCATTCTTCCCTGAAACCACGCCACGGAACTACCATTGGCCAGCTCCGAAGCGATTGTTTCGCGCAACTCGTTCATAGGCAATTCAAAAAAAGTAGCGCCCATCGCTGTGAGCCGCGCACGAATATCGTCGGCATCGAAATCCGGCCCCAGATATGCCCCCGCCATCCCGTCGGTTTGGGAGACAACCTTTCGTTCCTTCCCCTCAAGCACATAATGCCCGTAAAGCGCCGCCCCAAGTGCCCCGCCCGCGTCGCCTGCCGCGGGCTGCACCCAAAGATTTCCTGCACCGACTTCCTGAGACAGTCGGCCATTTGCAACAGAATTCAGGGCGACCCCCCCTGCAAGACAGATCGAGCTGCAACCCAATTCCGAAAGTGCGGTGGCTGAGAGCTTAAGAACGATATCTTCAACCACGCGTTGAATGGAAGCTGCGACATCGGCATAGGTTTTTGTCAGCAAAGAGTCGGCGTCCCGATAAGGAACGCCAAAAAGCCTTCCCAGCTTTTCCGCAACCAGTTCATTTCTGGAAAAACCCTGAAAATACTCTTGATTGATCTCGAACGAACCATCGTCGTTGATGGAGACAAGCTCGTCCCGGATCTGTTTCTCAAAAACCGGGTCACCATATGGGGCGAGCCCCATCATTTTATACTCACCCGAGTTAATCTTGAATCCGGTGAAATGCGTGAATGCTGAATAAAGCAGGCCCAGGGAATTCGGATACTTCATTTCCTTGAGCATCGATATCTTGTTTGCTTCACCCAAAGACAGGCTTGCGGTGGCATGTTCACCAACCCCATCCAGAGTGAGCACGGCAGCCCGATCAAAAGGCGACGGAAAAAACGCGCTGGCTGCATGAGCGGTGTGGTGCTCGACAAACATTAGGTTTGATTTGCAATCGAAATCCGGGACAACGCTACAGATTCTCTCTTCAATGTCCCTGTGTTGGAACAAATGGCCGCCCAACCAGCGCGACATCGCCTCGTCGAACTCTTCTTTGCCGTCCGAAGGCAGGCCAAGCACGGTCTCGACAATTCGGTCGAATTTCAGAAGCGGATTTTCATAAAAGACTATCTTTTCAATGCTTTCGCCATGCGCTGCCGCCTGAGCAACGCAGTACTCTAACGCATGGGACGGAAAGGAGGCATCGTGACGCTTGCGGGTAAAGCGTTCTTCCTGCGCGGCGGCCAGCACCGAACCATCGCTTCCAACACACGCCGCAGCAGCGTCATGGTAAAAGCAAGAAATACCAATTATCGCCATGATGTTCTTTCGTTCTCTATTCAGTAGAGGGGATATTTGTATTGCAAAAGCGCGCTGACTGGAGTGTGCAAACGATACTCATCTTCATCAGATGAAATCTTGGTGCATTCTTCCAAAAACGCCGCTGCGTCCGTCCTACCCATCGCGTGGAAAAGGGCCGCCGCTTCCTTGAAGTTCTCAGGCAGGTCCCGGGCGTGGAGAACAACAGATTCATCTGAACCCCGCACACTCCACCCAGTCTGGCTTGGCTTGGCATCTGCGTTGCCGGACCCCAAAGATCTGGATTTGTCCCATAGCCTGTCGAGCGCATCACTCATTCTTCAGCCCCCTGATGTCGAAGCGTTTATCCATTTCGTGAATCATTGCTTGGGCAAGAACCCGGTCGCCTGCTTCATTCTGGTGCCTGTAATCCCGGTACAATTTGACCTTGCCGTCGAACAGTAAGCTCAGATCACAACAATGCGCGTAGCTGTCGGGCTGTGACTGCAACTTGTAGCGAACAGAATTGTAGAAACCGATTGCTACATCCCGGTAGATACTTCCGTCATTCATGTACTTGCTGGCAAAAGGCTCCAGCATGTTCGTTCGCTCCTGTTCATTAAGGTTGTAGTCACCATAGATCATTGTCGGCTGCAAACAGCACAACAGCTGCGTACCCGCATCGATACACAGCGCCTGCATCAATCGCATGTTGCGCAACCAAACTTCGCTCTTGTCATCGCGATGGGGCAGTCCGCCAACCCAGTCGCCAAACGCCTCTGTTGACTCGCAAAGGTAATCTGCGACGCGCCGTTGATACGAGTGTAAGAGCGGATACTCCGGGCGCGTGTGCCCCCAGGTGAAATCATTAATTCCGGACAGTGAAACAACCAGGTCAGGCTTGATGGACGGCAGGTCCCTGAGAACTTTGATAAGTTCCTGACTGGACGAATACCCCGCAACACCGCCGTTCAGAATGACGGCGTTAACCCCTTGATCAATTAGGATATCCCCAAGAAACGCCGGCCATCTTGCGCTCCCAAAGTCTGTCGTTGACCCGCCGATCGTGAGAATGACAATATCCTTGTCTTTCAATCCCTCTCCCTCGGGCCAAATATCATAGCCTGGGATCGCGTTATTCTTCTTCGAGTAACCCAGAAAGGGGTCGTACACACTGTAATCGGGTTTTTCATATGGGAAAGCTTCACCTAGGTTTTCGTAGGGCGTCGTCACTTTGGTGTTCATTCTTCGCACTCTCTTTTTTCCGATCGTGATAGAGGCAGCTTTCTGGTGCTTCACCCCGGCACAAGGCGCGATTGCAGGATTTTACGCAATTTATCCGCCAATTGTCTTTGCGTCTGGGGAGTCCTGATGGCCGGTTTTCGGTTTGCTTCATGCTCACGACCGAACCCAGCACTGTCCGGTATCCAGACCTCCGTTTTAAACAGCATAAAAAGCTTCCACGGTTCCTATTTGGGGCGGCCTCGCAAAGTGCGAGAGGTGCGCTTCAAGGAACGGGCCAATCCGCGCACATATCGTTTCGAAGACCTAAAGATACGTTTATGCGTCTTTGACTTGTCTGCCTTTGGGCGCATCCAACCGGTATTCCGTGAACCGCCTTCCGACAGAGTATTGCGCGATCCGGAAACAGCTTTTGGAACCTCGCCGCGCAAAGCGGAGCGAATAAATTCGACTTTTCCCTGCGACATGTAAGGGAACATGGACGCGAGGTCGTCACGTTCAAAGTATTCATCGTCTCCCGGAAGGAACAGGCCTGAGATGTCGGCCAGATAGGCCTCTTTCAAATCCTCGGGCAACCGGGTCCAGGCAAAGTGCAGAAGGTGAATTTTATAAGGGACGTAGTATTTCTGGAACTCGTCGTAACGTCCGAATTTGGTGTAAATTTCATTCATTAACCGGACAGCGTCCAGCATTCCGATCACACGCGGATTGACCGATTGAGTCATTGAGTTTTGGTTTATACGAAACTTGTAGAACGGCTTGTTAAGAACAAAAATGTTCTGGCTCGAAAGCAAGGTGCGCAAATTCTGCGGGTTATCGTCGAAATTGGCGCAATCAAGATCGAAATAGAGGTCCTTGTCGCGAAAGAAATCGGCCTTGAACACCTTTGCCCAAGGGAAGGGATACTGTGCGAACAGACGTTTATGCTGCTCTTCCATCGCAAAGAGCCCCTGCTGCGGCAAATAGTTCTGAAATTCGCGATGCCTGGGCCGGCCCGTCTTGGACACGTTGTAAAGTTCGTCAAAAAAGAAATACAGCACATCAGCCTGTGTTTCCTGCATCGCTGACAGCAGTTCTTCATACGCGGTGGGGACCAACAGGTCATCGCAATCAAAGAAGTGTAGGTACGCGCCTTTGGCGTGCTTCACCCCAAGGTTGCGAGCCGAGCGCTGGTTGGGTTCTTCCTGATAAAGCGGTTTTACACGCGCGTCCCGGCGGGCAAAATAGTCCAGTATTTCCTGCGACCTGTCGGTGGAGCCATTGTTCACGCAGAGAAGTTCAAAGTCACCAAAACTCTGTGACAATATCGATCCGATACAATCGGCCAGATATTGCTCGCCATTAAAGACCGGCATGATAATCGAAAGAGCGGGCGTTCCCTCGACCAGTTGCGCAGCCTTGTTATGCGCGTTCAGGGCAATCTGTTCGGCTTCCAAATGCGCTGGCCCGGATACGTTTAGCAACGCCTCAATGTCTTCCGCGACTTGCGACTGCGGGCGGCCGAATTCTGCACCCGAAACGGAATAAACATAATACTTCAAAAGCCGCGCGACATGCTCTTCGAATGACGTCTTTTGCGCCGATGTTAAGCCGGTCTGAAGCGCGTTTAGAACATCGTCTCTGAGAGCATCCCTGCTGCTCAGTTCATAAACCGCGCCGGACCCGTTCAACTGGTTGCGCCCAAGCATCAGGACAGGAGTGTCCCGTAACAGTGCTTCGTAATTGCCTTGTGAAACCTTGACCAACGCAAGATCGGCAACCATTAGGCAGTCATCAAGGTTTACGTCCTTAAGGACCGTCACATTGGGGTACTCATCTGTCAGGTCCACGCCACGCGTGATCGAAATGGGATGGGGCTTGTAGATCAGTTGGATGTCCGGATCGCCTGCAAATGCCTCGGACAAGTTGCGGACCACATCATCATTATCTCTGAAAAAGGGGGAATGATATGTCCGGGCGTTTTTACCGTAGGGCACATGGCCGGAAAACGCACAATTGCTGCCGATAAAGGCGACAACCTTTTTCCCTGAATTTTTTAGTCTCCAAAGCTGGTTCGAAACGGCTGGCGAAACATCGACCTTGACGTTGCGCGATGGCCGATCTCGTCGGGTCTTCTCGAGATAGTTTTTGGCGGCCAACATGTCGGCATCCGCCAAGGGCAAAGCGTGGAAGGCATCAACGTTCTGGGCGACCCAGCTTTCCCCCATGTGACCAAGGCAGTCAAAGGCCAGCGTTTCAGGAAGAACGCCAAGTTCCATGGTTAGAAATGGGATTCCGCGTTGCTCGCAAATCTTCCTGAGAATTCGCGAGCAAAGCAGATATGCGCCCCAGCCGACAACCACATCCGGTCTGTAAAAAGCCAATGCTTTGCTTAGATAAATATATGCCGCATTCGCCACTGCACGGGCATTTCTTTGTGAACATCCATATTCTTTGACCAAAGCTGTGATCGCGCCGGAAATTGCCTCTTCGGGGATATCGCTTCGTCGATATCCAAACTGACGGCCCAAATGATTATCGAAAACTGTACGTGTCACATGAGCAAGCAGGTCGGGCAAATCCTCCGCGATCAGCCCGTCAATGTCATTGGCATGGACGTTTCCATCGATCACCGCCAAGTCAAAGGTGTTTTTGTTAAGAAACTCCTTCAATGTTCCGCGCAATGGGCGATGACTGCCAGTATCGAGCCAGGAAAAGAACAGCATACGCTTCTTTTTGCTGTCGGTCGTCAGCTTCATCCATTCCGCACGTGCAGCGGTTTTGGATTTTGTGTTGTGCTCAGTGTAAAACGGCGACGAAGCGTCAAACGGGTCGTAGTCCGTTAAACGGCGGATTTCGTCAAACTGTTCAGTTTGCTCTTCCATAAAGAAGTATGCGTCTTCGTTTACCAGATAGGACGGTGCGATTGACGGATAGGCCCGCCAAGCACCGCCCGCGAAGTGTACAACATAAGGTTTTTCTTGCGTCTTCTTGTGAAAAAACTCTTGCGGGGTACGCTCGTCCACCAGTTTTTCCCCGCCATTGCGCAGATGCAGCACGTCCCCTTCTTCAAACAAGCGGAATAGTTTCGGATTCTGGGCCCGGATCAACCGCACCAAATCCTGATCGTGCCAGAGGCAGTCCCGGAAAAGCTCGATGTTGCAACTTGAGAAAAGCGCTTCGACCCGCCGGAAAACCGAACGCATTGTCAGCGGGGAAGTGATTACAAAGCCGATGTTTATTTCATGCTGGCCAAAATCCAATCCGTCGCTCGAATGAAGCCGGGAATAGTGGGCATTTTTCATCCACAGATTGGTGCCTGGTAAATTTCTGTTTTCTTCCTGCCAATACCACAAGACATCAGGATCAGATTGCGCGGTTCTTTGAAACAGTTCGTTTACGTCTCGTTGAAAATAGAGATCGTTATCACACAGCGCCACGGCGTCATAGTTTCCGCCGAACTTCTCTACCCAGTCATTGATTATCAGCTTGGTCATTCTCTTGTTGCGGTACAGAAGAAAAGCATCCTCTTCTTCAAGTTTCCCGCGCAGGAATTCAGGTTGCGAGCGCGCTATGTCACGGCGGTATTTCCAGTTCTGGAAACTGCTAAGCGGGTTGACTAGATACCGGATTCCACGGCTTTCAAGGTATTCTTGACACCCAGAACTCAGATGAGTGGAAATTACCCACAAATCCCCTTCAAAGTTGCCTTTTTCGGGATCGAATAAAGAATCTATCATCAAATTGGCTTGCGCCACATGCATAGTATTTGCAGTAAAAACGATTGCGTTTCTAGTCATCTCGAAAAACCTCGGTATTAAATGTTATTTAGATCGCAAGCACGCGCTGACCGAGCCGCCGCTATTAAGTTTCAACTTGCCATTGCTCCCTAATTTCTACACAGGTTGGACAAAAACGCGGGCGCTTCTTCGCCATTTAACACTTTGGCCTCGAAACCACGGGCGTTATCTAAAGACTCGCGGATTGTCACACCCATATCGAGATAGCGATAAGTGCCCAACCGGCCCACAAATGTTACGTCGCGTGAGGCATTTGCGAGATCAACATAGGCGCTCAGCAACTCTTTCTCTTTGACCTGACGAATTGGATAATACGGAATGTCCCCGCTCCCTACCGATCGAGAAAACTCACGGTAGTAGACAGATCTTTCATGTTCTTCCCACGGTGCGAACTGCTTATGCTCTTTGAAGCGGGTACAAGGAACGGTCTCCTCGCCGCAGTTCATCACTGCGCATCCCTGACAATCCCTGTCATAGTCGAACCGTTCAAAATCGAGCGTTCGATACCCCAGGCGCCCCAGTTCAAAATCAAAATACCCATCGAGCGGGTCGCAACAGAACACGTGATCATAGCCTTCCCCCATCGCGCGAGTGAAGCTTGTGTCTAGGTGAACCGTGATTTTGGGGTGATCCAATATCGCCTGGATCATCGCGCTATAGCCGTTTCTGGCATGCACTGGAGTTTGTGAAAGAAGTAATTGTCATCGTAATTGAAACGCACCGACAGACGTTTCAAGATGGAAGCCGGCAGCTCTGACGGGTGCATGCCCCATTGCTTGATCGTATAACTCTTGGAAAAGGTTTCATAAAGATCATTACCTACAAATCGCAACGCCTGCCCTTCAAAGGCCCTGGGATCATCAATGCTGCTATCCGCCTGTTCTTCTTGAATAAATTCTCTGGCCTCTTCCGGCCGCAACGTCCTGCCAAAGAGCTGGTTGATGGTATCCAAGTCGATTGGAAGCGAAAAAACGCCTTGCTTGCCACTTGGATCGCAAGAGGTTGTCTCGACCCGGTTTTTGAAGAGCAGAAATTCTTCAAACTGGTTAACGTAGCCCCACACTTCGTCATCATCTGTGTGGAAAATGTGTGGGCAGTACATATGCAGCATTGTACCGGTGTCAGTATCGCGGGCGGTATGGCAATTTCCGCCGATCTGGTGACCGCTGTCGACTATTATGATATCATGCCCGACTTCGGCCAAATAGAGCCCGATTGAGGCACCTGACAGCCCGCCCCCCAACATCAGATATTTTCTCGTCATGCCCTGCCTAACCATATGGACTGATGAGCATATGTTATACTGGAACGTCCTTCTTTGCGCAACCAGACCTGTGCCATCTGCGCGTTGCCGCAAGGCTGTGAAGGCAACGCAGCCAAATAGCGTGGATCCGCGCGGAAAACCGCGCAAAATCCATCGTAAACGACAAGCACCGGCCTGCACGGCGCAACCTTTTGGCTAGCTGAAAAGTCAGAAACGAAGCCACCAAAGACGATCCATGTCCCGAAGCCTGTCTTTTACCAACGCCCCGACGGGGACTAACACAGAAGCAGAGCCTTGTCCTGCTGAAACGACTTGGGCCTTACGACGAACGTGTTTCCAACCTGTCTCACCGGGTCGCGCTGTCGCTTGGACTTCCCGGTCTTGGTTGCTATACGGTACTTCGATGAGTGGGCCATTTAGCCTTGCTCACGTTGTCGCTTAGTCACTAGATCCACAGGCCGCGCAAAAAGTTATCCAGTTTGGAGGTCGCTAATTTACCATGATTCCATTTTGGAAAATAAAAAGGGAGTTGAAGCGTGCGTTTGTGCCCGGGTATCGCGCCAGAATTTACTCACATGTCAGCAGGCGGGATAAAGACTACCTAAAGAGATTAACTGGAAAATACGCAGGAGAAAGATGTTTTGTCATTGGCAATGGCCCAAGCCTTACTGCCTCGGACCTTGAAAAGATAAAGGATGAGATATCGTTTGCTTCCAATAAAATCTTTCTGATTTACGATCAAACATCCTGGCGCCCCAGTTTCTATTGTGTTGAAGATAAATTGGTTTTCACCCAGTGTCTTGATGAAATACATAAACTGTATGGATGCGAAAAACTATTTCCCGTTAATATGTTTTCTGACAATAAAAGATTCGACGGCGCGGTTTGTTTTCCTACGATCCCACCCAAATATTGGGACAACCCGCTGAACGATCCCGAATTCCCTGAGTTCAATCCAGACCTGACCACAGGGATCGCCTGGGGGTCAACGATTGTTTACACCGAGATTCAATTGGCTATTGCTTTGGGCTTCACAGAAGTCTGCCTGCTGGGTTTAGACCACCAATACACCGACGGTAAAGCCTCTAAGGGCGAAAAGGGTGTTATGATCAGCGACGGAGAGCAGAACCATTTTCACCCGCTGTATCGTCCTCCGGGGGAAAAATGGCACTCGCCAAATTTGCATGTTCTGGAGGTTTCCTATGCAAAGGCCCGCTTGGAAGCAGAGAAATTAGGTGTACGCATTGTCAATTGCTCCAGACGCACGAGTCTAAATGTCTTTGAGCGGGAGGATCTGGAGAGTGTTCTAGCCCGTAGCTCGGGTGGTTGGACCGATTTGACTGGTCCAGTTTGATTGTTAATGCATGACTGGTCTCTGGTCCATCGGGGCAGTGGTTTCAGGTGCCGGCGGACGGTAACCCAATGCGCTGTGTGGTCTCTTGGCGTTGCAGCGCTTTCTTCAACTTTCTATGATGACTGGCGCTTCTTTCAATGAGTAGAAGGTTTCCCGGTTTATAAGTTTATCTCTGAACCGAGCGTTGAAACTCTCGACGTTGCCACTCTCCTAAGGACTGCCCAGGCTAGATGAAGGCTGTCTTGGCCCCTACAGCTCCGATCCAAGTTCGAACCGTTTTGGCAACGAACTCCGGTCCATTATCGCTGTGCACATATGCCTGCGGCCCTCTCGGGATGAAGAGATCGGTCAGAGCGTCGATCACCTCGATCGAGTTCAACTTGGGCTTCAACACTCGTGCCATCTCTCGAACTGTCCTAGCCTCCCAAAGTAGAGTGTATCTAGAGACACGCTATTGATAGCAAACTGCCTGCAATGGCGAGCGACCTGTACAAACAAGACTTCGGGTACTTTCGGTATTCTTTGGAATTGACTGATCATCTTCGCCCCTATTTCACAACGGCGTATAGCCCGCACAAACATTTTCGGGCTGGCCAATTGGCCAACATTCTTAGCCTGGGTCGACAAGACAATGCAGAAGAACTTAGTTCCAAAATTAGACTGGTTCTGCGCGATGAAGTGTGTGGAGGAATATCTAGACACAGCGGACACTTAAATTCGCCAAACGAGCTCAAGTTGGACGATATTCAATCAAACCTTAGAAAAATCGGTTTGTCGGATTGCATTGATAGTTCGGACCTTAGCAATCGACAGCTTCAATCTGTCGAAACCCTTTTACTAGCTACACTTTGGCAGAGTTATCGAACAGCTTTTGAAGAGGCCAGACAAGAAGCGGATTACATAGCGCAAACCGTTGAAAAGCTGAGTGGCAAGAATTCTGATTTCAGAAACCAAACTGGTGTCAAACGCTCTACGTTGTCCACGTGGCTGGATCGCGCCGAGTACAAAACACTCAACGCTCTCTCCAAGACCACCCTTTTTGGAGCCGGGTTCCAAAAACGAGTTACTCGTTCGGCATCTAATCGATATAGGAAAGAATACGACCAATAACCGTTTCAAACGTGTTTCTCACCAACCAATTTTACGATCTCAATATGTTTTGCGCAAAATGATAGTTAAAATTTGCCGGGGCGGACGCCATACACCCACGGTTTCGCAAAGCTAGTATACAAGGCGTCCGGCTTGTTTGTCGGTGTGGAATACGTATCAGAAAACTAGAACAGAGGTCGTAGTCATCGCAGTCACAAAGCCTCTTCACTGATCAGTCGTTCGGCTTGGTTGAAAAATTCAATAGCAGACAGGCCCAGCGAAAAAAGGCATGCGATCAACGGAACAACTTCGCCAGATTTGCCCCCGCAACGAAGGCCTGAAGGGTGAAATCCCGCAATCCAAAGCGGAATTGTGATCACGACTGAAGGCCGAACTTCTTGATTTTGTTATAGAGAGTTCGGGTGGTCATCCCCAGTTCCTGAGCGGTCTGCGCGCGGCGATATCCGTTGCGGGCAAGCGCCTCTGCGATCCAGTCGCGCTCAGAGACTGCGACCCGAGCCGGAATTTCATCCTCTTGCACCTTTGGAACGACCGCCGGCTTTCGGCGCAAGAAGTCGACAGTCTTGAGATCAATCGTAGCCCCATTAGACTTGCGAACAGCGCGCTGAACGGCGTGGTGCAGCTCTCTCACATTGCCGGGCCAATCGTGTTCCAGCATCAGCCGCAAGGCGGCGTTTGAGAATTTCGGAGCGTCGCCGCTTACCTTTTTCCCAAGATACATCGCCAACTCGGGGATATCATCCACCCGTTCGCGCAACGGCGGCAGTGTGATTTCGTGACCGGATATTCGGTAGTACAAGTCCTGACGAAACGCTTTCATCTCGACCTGGCTGAACAGGTCCCGAGTTGTGGTCGAAATGATCCGGGCATCGGCTCGTCTAAGCGTGTGATCACCGATCCGCTGCACCGTCTTTTCATCCGTGAACTTTAAGATTCGCCCCTGATGCTCGGGCTGCAATGCCGTGATTTCATCGAAGATTATTGAGCTGCCAGAGGCTTGCTCCAACGCGCCACGTTGGGCACCTGCCCCGCCATATGCACCGGACGCCCTGCCCAGCAGATGCACGCCGCCTTCCTCGCCCCCCAAGGCGGGACAATCTACGACTACAGGCTGCCGCCGGGCTGCCGGGCCCGCCTCGTGCAGCCTGAGCGCCGCACGGCTTTTGCCGGTTCCGGTCTCGCCAACCAGCAGAACAGGGATGTCTTCATAAGCCAGATCATCCAATTCTTCGCGGATCATCTGCATGGCGACGGAGGAGCCAACCAAGTCGTTCTCAATATTTGAAAGGCCAGATTGAATGCGCGACAGACTTGGAATGGCGGTAAAGCCTTTCGTGACCTCGCTGAGAGTTTGCTCGACAGGCAAGCGGTCCAGCGTCGAGCCGGCAACAAACCCCTGCACACCACAGATGCGGGTAATCGCCAACGCTTCCTCTGGCGAGGTGATGGGGCCGCCATGACACAGTTTGTCAACCGACGCAGGCACGCCCTCCAGCACACGTTGGATCTGTGCTGCGGCAGTTTCCAGCGTCAGGTGCGTGCTGACGCCAGTTCCTCCGCTTGTGAAGCCCACGTTGACGCAGATGGCCGTTGCGCCTGCATCGACCATCCTTCGTGCCTGAGCATTTGTGAGAACATAAACGAAGGTGCCCAGACCGGCCCGAGTTGCCTCTTGAACCAATTCTATCTCGCGGTCGAACCCCAGCCCCTCGCGCTCCATCAAAGCGCCAAGCCGCCCGTCTATCAGCGTTGTTGAAGGAAAGTTGCATATGCCCGAAAAGCCAAGACGTTTGGTTCTTTGTACCAGCTCGCCAATGTCGAGATCGGGATCACTAACCGAAAACCCCGCGTAGATCGGCGCAGAGCAACGCCCCAGCATTTCGCGTTCGGCAAATTCGATAACCCAGTCATTGGCGGACCGAACAGGCAGAAAGCTCGTCAAGGACGAGGCGCCTTGCACCCGAAAACGCCCTGCATTCAATGCCAGCAGGTAATCGGCCCCAGCTTTGTCTGCGGCCTTTGCCGTCAGGCCCGATCCAACGACGGCAGCAAAAAGGAAGTTTCGGTCACGAATGGTCACGATGCGCCCTCGCACCAAATCAGTCCATCTACCTCGAGGCTGCTGAGTGGGACCATGCGTTCGTGCCATACCGATGTATAGGCCAGCACGCGGACGTGTTTCGCCTCATCCCGGATCGTTTCGATTAGCCTTTGAAGCGAGCCCAGAACCAACGAGCCGCTGTCCGGGCTTTCCACGTCCAATAGTCCGGGATGCAGAACGAGATGATCCAACCCGGCCTTCACAGCGGCGCGGGCCTGCGTCAACGAGATGAAGAATGCAAGCGTCTGAAACCCGGCGTCCTTGGCGCGGGCCAGAAACGCATACTCAAATTCCGGTGACGCCGGAATAGTGGACATGGACTGACGCAAGCTGCCGTCCAACAGGATAGAGGACGGCCAGTTCGCCACACCGCGATACCCCATCTCAAAAAGTTGCGAGAACATGGTCGCCTCGGACCCGAACGGATCGCTGGCCAATATCGCGGCCCAATCGCCTTGTCGCGACTTTTCGCGCAGCACACGGTTGTGGTCGAGCCGGGGCATCACAAAGGCCAAGTCGGATTGGGAAACCGTCAGCCCAGCCAGAGCCGGACAGTAAATACGGTCACTCAAGTCAGGGTTAGCCGAGAGCGACCCAGTCAGTGTCAGGTTTTTCATGATTATGTATAGGAAAATTTTTCCGCAGTTGAGAAGTGATTTCTCATTTTTTCCTATTTCCCAAGAAAAGCACCAAACGAAACAAGATCAACACTCTGATTATAAACAAAAATATTTCCAACCGCGATTCGCACTAATGCTGTGTCACCCCCGAAAACTCGGACATGATTTCCTCAACGGGAGGAATCATGACTTTATTTCTAATCGTCACCCTGAACGGGCTGACGCTTGCAGCACTCTACTTTTTGGCCGCCAGCGGGTTCAGCCTGATCTTTGGCCTGATGCGGACTGTGAATATGGCCCATGGTGCGTTGCTGCTTTTGGGTGGTTATGTCGGCTATAGCATTGTCGAAACAACCGGTTCATGGGGATTGGGTGTTGTGGGTGGCGGCTTGGCCGCTGCCTTGGCCGGAGCGATAGTGCAGGCCGGGATTCTTGGCTGGATGCAGGGCGATGAGCTTCGCCAGACCCTCGCTTCGATTGCGATTTCGATTATCATGGCGGATCTCATGCTTTGGTACTGGGGCGGGCTGACCTATCAGGTGCAACTGCCCGAAGCTCTGGCCGGTGGGCAGCGCTTGCCTGTCCTGGGCGTCGGATATGCCAATATACGCCTCGCGCTGATGGGGTTTGCGTTGGCCACGGGCGTCGCTCTTTGGTTCCTGATCCAGCGTACTCGGTTCGGAGCCGTGATCCGCGCCGGCGTAGACGATCAGGACATGTTGCGCGCACTTGGCTATCCGATCAACCGCATCTTTATCTTGGTGTTTGCCTTGGGCGGCATGCTCGCCGGCATGGCAGGTGTGGTCGCGGCAAGCGCGTTGTCCATCGCGCCGGGAACAGACCTTCAGTTTCTACTGTCTTCGCTGGTCGTCGTGATCGTTGGTGGCATGGGCTCGATCGGAGGGGCCGCATTGGGCGCCCTGCTGGTTGGCCTGGCCGAACAATACGGGCTGGCCTACGCACCCACCTACGGCGTCGTGTTCACATTTGCGATCATGGTTCTCGTCCTGGCGGTTCGTCCGCAAGGCTTGATGGGGAAAGCGGAACAATGAAACAGTCTCTTATCCTCGTTCCCCTTCTGGCCCTGCCGTTTGCCTTGAACGATTTCTGGCTAACACAAGTCGCAACACGGTCCCTGATCCTTGGGACAATGGCGCTAAGCCTCAGCTTTCTGGCCACCTATCTGGGCGTCGTGTCTTTCGTACAGGCGACAATGGCCGGGATCGCGGGCTATACCATCGCCTATTTCGGACCCAACACCGTCGGGATCGGAGTACCGCTGTCTTTCTGGTTATCGATCCCGCTGGCGCTGATCCTTGCGACGGCATCCGGTGCCTTGGTTGGCCTGATCGCGCGCCGATCCCGTGGAATCTACGCCATTATGATCACATTGGCGATTGGCGTGGCCTTCTTCTATTTCACCCGCCAGAACTACACCCTTTTCAACGGCTGGACCGGGTTCTCTGGCGTTCGCGCGCCTGAGATTGGCGGCATAAGCCTGCGAAACCCTGTGCCACTTTACCTGCTTTCGCTTGGAGTGGCCGCGCTGGCGTTGGCTTTGGTCAGTGGCTTTGTCCGCTCGCCTCTGGGCCTGACCATTCAAGCGGTACGGGATGCGCCGGGGCGTGTTCTTGCGCTGGGAATTTCTGTCACCACACCAATCATAGCTGCCTTTGCCTTTTCAGGTCTGTTGGCAGGGACCGGTGGCATCCTGAACGTCTGGTATCAAGAGCGTATCTCGTCCTTCTCGGTCGGCCTTGGACCCATCATCGACATCCTGATCATTTCGGTAATCGGCGGTCTACGCCATCCCGGTGGAGCCTTCGTCGGAGCAGTGGTCTTTGTCCTTCTGGACACTTTCGCCGTCGATCTGATCGACCGCGAGCGGTTTAACACGCTGATCGGCGCTGTCCTGCTGCTGATCGTCATCGTCGCTCCGGGCGGATTGCAACAACTGGCCGGCGACTGGCTTGCCCGTCTACGCACCCCGGAAACTAAAGAAAAATCAACTGTCTGAGCAAACTCATAGGGAGGAACCTAAGAAATGAACAAGCTCAAAATGGCTGCATCCGCACTTGCCTTGTGCGCAGTGGCGGTCCCGGCATCTGCCGAAGACGTCAAGGTCGGTGTGATCTCGATCCTGGAAGGCGCGTTTGCCGCGCTGGGCCAGGACGGAATTCGCGGCGCGGAACTCGCGGTGCTTGAAACTGGAGGAGAGGTTGACGGCAACAAGATCGAAGTCATCACCATGTCGTCCGACGCCAGCCCCGACAGTGCCGTGAACGCGGCGCGAAAGCTGATCGAACAGGACGGCGTCGATATCATCGTCGGCCCGCTGTCAGGTTCTGAAGGTCTGGCGCTGCGTGACCTTTCCAAATCCTATCCCGGCGTGACCTTCCTGAACGGTTCTTCGGCGGCACAGGACACGACGCTGCGCGACGGTTCCGAGAACTTCTACCGTTTCGGCGGCGATGGCGCGCAGTGGATGGTCGGTGTGGGCGATTACGCCTTTAACGACATGGGCTACAAATCCGTAGCCGTAATCGCCGAGGATTATTCCTTCCCCTATACACAGGTTCTGGGCTTCATGACCGAATTCTGTGAGGCAGGCGGCACGGTGCCCGAGAAGTTCTGGACCCCGATCGGCAACAAGGACTATTCCTCGGTTGTCTACTCGATCCCGGATGATGTTGATGCGTTGTTCGTGGCGCTGGGTGGCGCGGATGCCGTGAACTTCCTGACCCAGTATAGCCAGGCTGGAGGCGAAAAGCCGATCATTGGTGGCTCGATCACCATCGACCAGTCGATCCTGGACAGCAAAGGCCCGTTCAAGAAACTTTTGGTGGGCGCACCCGCTGGCACTCCGACCGTTGGCGACTATGACGGCGACGAGTGGAAGGCCTTCACCGCCAGCTACACCGAAGCCTTCCCGGATGGCTTCTCGGCCCCGTCGATCTTTGCGCATCACTACTACATGAGCGCGAAGGCCGCGATGCTGGCGCTGGACGAGGTGGACGGCGATCTTTCGGATGACCAAGCGGCCTTCCGCGCTGCGCTGAATGACCTGACCTTCACCACGCCCACCGGTGGCACTATGCGTCTGGACAAGAACCGCAATGGCGTGATCGACAACTTTGTGACCGAAGTCTACGAACGTGAAGACGGCTCGCTGGGTAATCGCGTCGTTAAGGTTGTGCGCGATGTGGATCAGCTGCTGGGACAGGACGAAGACGTTTTCCTGGCGTCGGGTCCGGTTAGCCGGGACAACCCCTCGTGCCCGTAAGCCTCTCAGATAATAACACCAATGCCCTGGAGGTCCGGGGCATTGGTAAACGCTTTGGCGGGTTCTGGGCGGTTCAGGATATCGACCTGACCGTCCGGCCCGGAGAGCGTCGCGCGATCCTTGGACCGAACGGAGCAGGCAAGACCAGCCTGTTCAACGTGCTGACCGGGGATACCAGCGCCACGACCGGCTCGATCACCTTGTTTGGCGACAGCGTGACGCGCGAGCCGATCAACAAGAGAATTCAACGTGGGCTGCGCCGCACGTATCAGCACGCCCATCTGTTCAACGGCCTGACCGTGCGCGACACGCTGTTTCTGGCCGTTGCGGGTGTGCGCGGCGGCTGGCTGCAGGTGTTGCCCTTGCGGGCCAGCGATGACCGGCTGGCCGAGGCCGAACGACTGGCCGAGGTTGCAGGCGTGACCGATGTGCTGGACCGCGAAACCTCGGAACTCAGCCACGGTCAGCGGCGACAGCTTGAGATCGGGATCGCGCTGGCCGAGAACCCGAAGATTTTGCTGTTGGACGAACCGGCGGCAGGGTTGTCACCTGCCGAACGTCCTAAACTCAGCGCGTTGCTTATGTCTTTGCCCAAGGACGTGACAGTCGTGTTGATCGAACACGATATGGATATTGCCTTGCAGACCTCGGAAAGTGTCTCGGTCCTTTATAACGGGCGGATGCTGGCCGAAGGCTCGCCCGACGAGATCATGCGCAACGAAGACGTACACCGCGTATATATCGGAGGTGCTCATGGCCACTGATGATCTGCTTGAGATCCGCGGAGTGGACCTGCGCTATGGCTCGAGCCACGTTCTGCACGGGGTCGATCTGAGCCTCGACGCGCGCCCATTGGGCATTCTTGGCCGCAACGGGATGGGAAAAACCAGTCTCTGCAACGCGATCATGGGGTTGCATCCACATTCCGCCGGGGAAATCCGGTTTGATGGCGTGGATATGACTGGCCTGCCCCCTGAGAAACGTGCGCAAATGGGGATCGGCTATGTTCCTCAAGGGCGGCGAGTCTTCCGGTCTCTGACGGTTGAGGAACATCTGAAGATCGTCGAACGCAAGGGGGGAGCCTGGTCGATTGACCGCGTGTACGAGACGTTCCCGCGCCTCAAGGAACGCCGCCGCAATCTGGGCAACAGACTGTCCGGTGGCGAGCAGCAGATGCTGGCAATTGGGCGCGCCTTGTTGCTGAATCCACGCCTGATGGTGTTGGACGAACCCACCGAAGGACTGGCCCCGGCGATTGTTTCTGACGTGATTGACCTGATCGAATTGATTGCACGCGAAGGTATCGCAGTGCTGCTGGTCGAGCAGAACATGCACGCAGCGCTGGCGGCCGTACAGGATGTGGCCATCATGGTTGGCGGAGAAGTCGTCGAGCGGATGACAGCAGAAGCTCTGGAAAACGATCCGGCGATGCAGAAAAGCCATCTTGGGCTTGAACCCGGTCAGTCGGGCTAAGGGAGGGAGAAAGGATGCCAAAAAGAGCTTACGTGATCGGCACCGCCGACACCAAAGGGCCGGAATTGCGATATGTGCGCGATCTGATCGACGCAGCAGGGGTGGAAACCGTTCTCGTCAATGTCGGCACCAAGGGCGGTGAGACCGGCGTGGATGTAACGGCCGCCAGCGTCGCCGCCAGCCACCCCGACGGCCCGGCCGCAGTGTTCGTCAACGATCGCGGACAAGCCGTAACCGAGATGTCGCGGGCCCTGTCTGCCTTCGTTCTGGGCCGCGACGATCTGGGCGGCATCATTGGATTGGGCGGCTCGGGTGGTTCAGGGATAATTGCCCCTGCCATGCAGGCTTTGCCGATCGGGGTGCCCAAGGTGTTGGTATCGACCTTGGCCTCGGGCGATGTCTCGGCCTATGTTGGCGCGTCGGATGTGAACATGTTCCACCCGGTGACGGACGTGTCCGGTCTGAACCGGGTTTCACGTCGATTGCTGGGCAATGCGGCCCACGCCCTTGCAGGCATGATGACGAACGATGTTCCCGAAAATTCCGACGACCGCCCCGCATTGTTTCTGTCGATGTTCGGCGTGACGACCCCTGCGGTACAAGCCATCACTGATGGGCTAGCCAGCGAATATGATTGCCTGGTGTTCCACGCCACCGGCAGCGGAGGCCGGTCGATGGAACAATTGGTAGATCAGGGCGATGTGGCCGGTGTGCTCGACATCACCACGACCGAGATTTGCGACCTGATCGTGGGTGGAATGCTCAGCGCTGGCGAAGAACGGCTGGACAGTATCGCGCGTACAGAGCTGCCTTATGTGGGATCGTGCGGGGCGCTCGACATGGCTAATTTCTGGGCACCGGAATCCGTTCCCGCCCAGTTCAAAGGGCGCAATTTCTATCACCACAATGCTCAGGTCACCCTAATGCGCTCCACGTCCGAGGAATGCGCACAGATCGGCACATGGATCGGCAACAAGCTGAACGCCTGCGACGGTCCGGTCCGTTTTCTTTTGCCGCTTCGCGGTGTCTCGGCGCTGGATATCGAAGGCGGCGCCTTTCATGACCCGGCCGCGAATGACGCACTTTTTCAGGCGCTGCGCGACACGGTGATCCAGACCCCGGACCGACAACTTGTCGAACTGGACATGCACATCAACGATCCCGCCTTTGCCGAGGCTGCGATCAGCAATTTCAATGAAATCTACATCGGGAAGGATACCTGAAATGGCCGTCACGGGACGCACGGAAATCCTCAACCGCCTGAAGGCGAAAATCGCGACTAACAAGGTCATCGTGGGCGGAGGCGCAGGCACCGGACTATCCGCAAAATGCGAAGAGGCGGGTGGCATCGACCTGATCGTCATCTACAACTCTGGCCGGTATCGCATGGCAGGCCGGGGATCATTGGCCGGTTACATGTCTTACGGCAACGCCAATGAAATCGTCGTCGACATGGGGCGCGAGGTTCTGCCTGTTGTAAAGAATGTGCCCGTTCTGGCTGGGGTAAACGCCACCGACCCGTTCTGTATCATGGACAAATTTCTGGACGACCTAAGCGCGATGGGTTTCGCCGGAGTTCAGAATTTTCCCACCGTCGGGATCATCGACGGACGCTTTCGCCGCGAGCTTGAGGCGACTGGCATGTCCTATGACATGGAGGTCGAAATGATCGCCAAAGCCCGCGAACGCGACTTGCTGACCACGCCTTACGTGTTCAGCGCCGACAACGCCGCAGAAATGGCCAAGGCGGGTGCGGACGTGATCGTGGCGCACTTTGGCCTGACAACCGGCGGATCGATCGGAGCCGGTGACAGCGCACCGGATATCGCCGAATGCGCGCGGCTCTACGATGAATGGGCCGCCGCCGCGCGCGCCTATCGCGACGACCTGATCTTTATCTGTCACGGCGGTCCACTGGCCGAGCCTGAGGACGCGCAGAAATTTCTTGATCTCTGCCCTGATTGCCATGGCTTCTATGGTGCGTCCTCAATGGAACGCCTACCCACCGAGCGGGCAATAACGGCCCAAACTGCCGAATTTGGCAAACTGCGGCGCGGCGCGCGCGTAACAGAAGGAGTGTCCCAATGATCCGAGCTTATTCCTCAACCATCATCGCTGTGCCGGTCGATCAGGTCTGGGAGCGCGTGCGTGATTTCAACGGTCTCCCCAACTGGCACCCGGCGGCCACCGACAGCCGGATCGAGGAAGGTCGCGCCAACGGCGAGATCGGCTGCGTTCGCAATTTCGCACTGACTGACGGATCGGGACGTATCCGGGAAACTCTGTTGTCGCTCTCACATACAGACCGCGAGCTGACATATGACATGCTGCCGAATGGTCCACTGCCGTTCGTAGACTACGTCGCCAGAATGAAATTCTCGCCAGTCACAGACCGCAGTGAAACCTTCGCCGAATGGTGGGCTGAATTCGAGGCTGGCGACGGGCAAACTGACCACTGGCACCGCTTTGTCGAGAACGATGTCTTCCTGGGAGGGTTCCGCGCCCTCGAAAACAGCTTTCAGGGTTAAAGCCGGACCACTTCAAACAAACGTGTCCTCCATGGTAGGCTTGAGGTGAGGTGACGTCGCAATTGCGATCGCGTACATTCGTGAAATCCAGCGCGCCAATAGAGTAGACCGAGGATGGCCACATGAAGAAGATCGCAATACTTGCACTCATTGCTGTGCTTCCCAGCGGCGTACTGGCACATTCCAAGATCGAAGAAACAACCCCAGCCGATGGGACTACAGTGCCCACTGTGCCTGCTGAGATCGCCCTCAATTTCTCCAAGGACATCCGGCTGACACGGATAGAAATGGCCCATGATGAGGACTCGGCCATACGCTTGGACCTGGGTGGCCAGACAAGTTTTGGTCAGGCGTTCAAGATCTCATTTCCGGCCAACGGAACTGGCACATATGTCATCGAATGGCGTGGCTTAGGTGAAGACGGCCACGCGATGCAGGGCGAGTTCTCCTTTACCGTGGAATGAGCATGCCAGACATCTGGGGAATTGCTGCAATCCTCGCAAAGCTAATGCTCTACATCGGATTTGCCGGGTCTACCGGGATTGTCATCGTAAATAGCCTCTATTCGGGTTTGGTAACTCCAATAAGCCTTGCGCTGAAACGCCAAGCCATGGTGTTGGCATGGCTTTCTCTCGTGGCAACGGTATTTGGTTTCCTGCTTCGTGGCGCTGCCCTGGCAGGCGGCTTGGATGGGATGTTCGACCCGGCGATGCTTGGTCTACTTTGGCAGACGTCCGTAGGCGACGTACTAATTTACCGAGTTGTCGGCGCAGCATTGATCCTTGTGGGATTGTCCCTTCCTCGCTTTGGTCACTGGGTCGCACTGGGGGGTGGTGCGTTGGCCCTGTGGTCCTTTGCGCGGATCGGGCACGTGCCCGAACTAGAGAGTGTTGGTGTCCAACTCTTGCTCGTGCTGCACCTGCTATGTGTGGCCTTCTGGCTGGGTATCTTTAGCCCGTTACGGAGGTTGGCCCTGATGCCTAAGCAGCTGACCACTGCTGCTGAACTGGGGCATAGGTTTGGGCAAGCTGCTGCAATGGTCGTACCAACTTTGATCGTGGCAGGTCTCTGGATGGCTTGGTTGCTTGTTGGCAATCTCCAAGGGCTCTTGTTCACCGGCTACGGGCGGGCACTGTTGTTCAAAGTGTTCCTTGTAGGGCTGCTGTTGATCCTCGCCGCCGCAAACAAGTTCCGGTTTGTTCCGGCCATGCAAGCCGGAGACGCAAAAGCAGCGCAACATCTCGCCCGATCCATCGAAATTGAAGCGCTAGTCGTTTTCGTGGTTCTGGCGACAACGGCGACACTCACGACCGTACTAACGCTTCCGCATTGAGGTATTCTGAGATGAACAAAAACCTGTGTGCACGGGCTATATGCAGCATTAGTACGAACGTCACTGCAGATCATGAATTGCGAAACTGAGACCTGACGACCTGACGGGGCCACTACACAGAACACTGCGTCTCATGCCACGGGGTCAGTCTGAAAGGATTGTCTAAGCTGCGGTTGCCACTGTCACAACAGCGGGAATTGGTACGTCCCATTCAGGTCCGGCGCCATGCTTCTCGAGCACCTTTGACACTACCGCTGCTCGGATGGCCGCTGCACACTCGGGGGGTTGCGGGCGCAAAAGGGCACCGCCGCGGGCTGTCCCCTCAAGAAAGAAATCATAGGGCGCGCCGGGATCACCAACGCGCCACTTGGATGCAACAGTGGACTGATGGCAATCGGTAAACCCGACCCTCTCCAACACTGGAAAGGCGATTGCCGGATACGCATAGTCATTGGCTCCGGGGCCAGGTGGCAAGGATATTTCTGGAGACCCATATTGGCCAATGGCGCCAAAGACATACCCAAGAGCCGTATCAACGTCCGGCCCGCACCAGACTGAAAACGCCAGCCGCCCACCGGGCCGGAGAACGCGGCGAGCCTCGGCCAAAACTCGCGGCGGGTCTGGCACATGCGGCATCCCGAACCCGATCGTCACGACGTCAAATGTCTGATCCTCAAAGTCGAGAGACATGGCATCGCCCTCGACGAACTGGGCGTCAGGCACGGCAGATCGGGCCATTTCGAGCATAGCCGGCGAGAAATCCAACCCCGTCACACGCGCACCTGCCTTGTACAAACCCGCCGTAACATTGCCCTGACCACAACATAGGTCGAGGGCAGCGACGCCCGGTCCAGCCCGAACCGCCGCCACCAAGGTCGGGACAACCATGTCTGCGGCCTTGGCAAACACTGTCGCATAGGACTGTGCTACTTCGGGTTTCGCCCACTCGCGCCTTTCGAGTGCAGCGAAAGTATCCGGCTTCTGGATGTCTGACATCCCTTCCCCTTTCCCTCTGCGCCCCCTCAATGAACAGTTGGATAAGGATCAATGTCAACGATCAAGCCAAGCAGACATTCGGCAAACCCCGCTTAGCTACTACGAAGCAGGTGTAGCCAAACCGAAGGATGATTAATCCTCAGTGTCAAAAAATGACAAGCAATTGGCTCGACGTCGCAATGGTTTAGACTTATTCAGAATACATACAGAAATAATCTTGCTGTTCAGTCTTGGGGTGGTCCGGGCAGTAAGGGGGAGGTTTAGCAGGGTCAGAGTGAATGCCTGCTGCTATTTCCCAATTTCATGTGTGATAGCTTCCCCCCACTTAACTTGTGCCCAAAGAGTAAGGGATCTCGGTAATGAATGCTGAACAGTTCTTTAACCAAAAAACAATTTTGGATCTAAGTTTCTTCAACTTCAGAAACGCAATAACAGCAGCATACTTCGCCAATCGAGAGCTCGAAATACAAAGGGTCAATGACAACTTTCGGAATTTCTTTCCCATACTGGGCAACGTCACGAACGCTTCGATGCCGGACGTATTGGAACAACTTGGGATACCCGGAACTCAAATTGACAAGTACATTGAGGATCTGAACGAAAAAGGATCAGTCCTGCTGCCAAAAGTCGAGATTGCAGTGAACGGCGAAAATCGTTTCTTTTCACTGCTCTCGGCGCATACATCCGATAGCGACTTCTCCTATCTAAACGGTGTACAGGGCCAGTTCGTCGACCGCACGGACGAGTGGAATTTGCGGCGCGAGCGTGAAGAGCTCTTGAGCCAAAAGATCAAAGACCGAGAGCTTATAGAAGAAAAAAGCAGGCAACTTGAAAATCTGGCCAACAGGTTGGCAAAATATCTGTCTCCGCAAATTTACAACAGCATATTCTCGGAAACTGAAGATACGTCCCTGACGCACAAAAGAAAAAACCTCACAATTTTCTTCTCGGATATCGTTCACTTTACAGATTTGAGCGACACCCTTGAACCTGAGCGACTGGCAATCGTCATCAACTCGTACCTTTCGGAAATGACAAATGTTGCGCTTGAGTATGGGGGGACCATAGACAAATTTATCGGCGACGCGGTGTTGGTGTTTTTCGGTGACCCCGAAACACAGGGGGATGTGGAAGACGCCCTACGATGTGTGGAAATGGCATTGAAGATGCAAGCGCGCATTTCCTCCCTACAGGGATATTGGAAGAAAAATGGAGTCCCGAGCGATCTGCAAGTTCGCATGGGGATAGCGACCGGATACTGTACTGTCGGAAACTTCGGATCCGAGCAGCGGTTGGATTACACAGTGCTGGGCAGCCCGGTAAACCTTGCGGCGCGCTTACAGGAAATGGCAGCACCAGACACCATACTTGTTGATCAGAATACGCTTTCGCTGATTGAGGACCATGTAGACAGCAAGTTGAAAGGCGAAATTACACCAAAAGGTTTCGCCAGATCGGTCAGATATTTTGAGGTTGGTGGCCTGACCGAAGAAGCGCGTTTCAGTGAAAGCCGGAAATTGTCTCACATCGGCGAACACGTAGAAGTCAATGTTCTCGACAGCTCTGACATCCGCGCAGCGATCGAAGAACTGGCCGAAATTCAAAAACGTTTTGAACAACAACTTAATCGCCCTTCGAGCGAGGGAAGTGATCGCTGAACCGATTTTGCTGCAGTGGTGGAAATTCGGCCGCTCTATTTCAGCAGCACGACCCGAGACGGCTCGTCATGGGCAGATTGCCAGTTGAAACGATTGACCAAGCGACTTCAACCGGCCCGTGGTGCAAACTCCGGGAGAGTGTAGACCTGCGTTGATTGTGACATGCCTGCCAATTGATGCCGTCCCAAAGGCTCAAGCCGCGTCGTAACGTCGGCTGCAAATTCCGAGGACATTACCAAAGGTGTTTTCAGAGGCTTGCACAAACCTTCAAGCCGGTTGACCTGGTTAACTGCCGGACCAATCGTGGTGAAATCCAGCCGGCGTTCCGTACCAACGTTTCCATACATTACGGAACCTCTATGCAAGGCAATTCCAAACTCGATTTTGCCGCCGTGCTTTTGCCAGACGATGTTCTTTTCCTTGGCGCGGGCGAGGCACTCCAACACAGAAGACAATGCGGCGCGGCACATGTCGACCGCTGGCCTCGACTTTTTATCAACCGGGAAGATCGCCATAACCGCGTCGCCGATAAACTTGAGGATTTCACCGCCGTGGTCTTCGACGGCCCCGGCCGTGCAGTCAAAATAGTCGTTAATCAACGCAAGATATTGGTCCATTGGCATGTCTTCGGCCAATCGGCTGGAGTTTCTAAGATCACAGTAAAACAAAATGCAATCGATCGCCCCTCCGTCGCCGCGCTCGATGACGCCATCCAGCACACGGTTTCCTGAATAGCTTCCGAGGTAGGCGTCCATCAAACCCTGCGCAAGAATTCGCGATTGCGCGTTCTTTATGACCAAGGCCAAGGCAGGCATAAGCGCCCGAATGTAGTTGATTTCGGAATCGCTGAATCCGCCAATACGACGTGTGGTAATCGACATCATGACGCCCTCCATTCCCGGTGGAAAATCCGACCAACGACTGGTGTCATCGCGATGGTAGCTTTCAAATTGAACGAGGTAGTCAGTCACGCCGTCTGATCTAAGGTCTTCAAGGATCGGAAAGCTGGGCTTGGTCAGTCCGTCTTCCAGCTTGTAGCGCCGAAATGACTCTCCGCTATGCGCCAAGTCAAAAAAAGGAGAATTGCGGAACCCAGGCGTCGCAAGCTGATCTCTTGGCGTCAGGTCCGCCTTTGCTTGGTCGTCACGAACCGTCCAAATTACATTCAGCGCACCGAAATTTGGATGCAGGACCATACCTCCGATGTTGATCCTGACGACGGGTATACCCGCAGAAACCAAAAGATTGCCAAAACCTTGAACGACGTCTTCGGCCTTGGTATCGCGAAGGCCACTTTTCATCAGCCAAGTGGCAACACTATCCAAAAGTGGTGACCTGCTGAATTCAATCATACCGAGAAACTTTCATTTTCAAAAAGCGATTTGAAGCAACTCGGGCCTGGAACCTGGGGCAGCTTGTTTCCATAGGCACAGGAAACCTTGCGCCGAGCGTTCCACCTCCTTTTAGCACAACACTGTTATTCGGTCCTAGCTAGGCGGGCACGGTTGGGCTTGCCAAGAGTCGTTCCCTCTCGATCCAACTTCAGATTTGAGTCCCAGCGAATGTTTCCAAATATCTAATTCTTCGTAAGCGCCCATGAAAACTACCTCGACGTTGCCAGAATCTTTTCGGTTTCGTTTTTTGTATTTGCCAATTGATAGATGGGTTTAAGCAAAGGAAAAAGAACAATATTTCTAGACCATTTCGAACGGATTCCGGCTTCACAGCGCATGTCTTGAACCGTCTTAATCTGGGCAACCGAGTCTTGATAATTTCTCAGCGTTTCTTTCAAATCCGAGAGGGCTGTATTTTGCTCTCTAGCGTAGCACCGGTGTAGCACCGGGCGTTGGAGCCCCAAACGCAAGAAGCGCCCCTTTGGGCGCTAAATGCTTGATATCTGACGTTTAATTTTGGTTGCGGGAGCAGGATTTGAACCTGCGACCTTCAGGTTATGAGCCTGACGAGCTACCGGGCTGCTCCATCCCGCGTCAGAGTCAGATTT
>NZ_JBQFUW010000011.1:0-111838 GCF_056539385.1 Ruegeria sp. BB6 | reverse complement strand
CATCCGGAATCGTCTCGTGAGTGGCTGCACCTCGCCTCAGTGCGGGGTGCAGTTTCTTTTCGTAATCCAGCTTTAGACATGACGCGTAAGACAGTATTGGGCTCAGAACAGTCATTCGCTGTACTTGGCATGAGCGGCTGATTTTGAGCGCGAAGCAGACGTTGTTCTTTCTAAAAGACGTAGCCGCTTTTTGTTTTGTCCGCGCTACGCCGCCCGCTCCTTGAAGCTGACAGACTTAGCGATTACATACCAATCGTGGGCGGACAGCCCGCAATTCCCCCAAACATGATGACGCTCGTCTACCGAGCTTTGCCCGTAAGTCGCGGAAGACCGCCGGGGTATGGACCGCCCGAGACATGCTTGCGACCGGTGCGAATGGTCTGGGTCTAGCGCCGATCCACTGATGAGCCTAAGGCAGGGCGAAACCAACAGCATCCAGAGCGTCACGAAAATCGTGATCACCAACCCCGCCCTGGGGTGGTCGCCGGTGGCAACAGCCAACGGGATGCGCATCAAAATGATGAATAGGAGAAATCACATGGAGCAAGATATCCAACTTGAAGCTGCCGCAGCAAGGCACATCGTCCTGATCGCTATGGCCTACTGTGAAGCCCAAACAGCAACGAGCGGCGAGGAACTCCCGATTGTGCATGACCGGCAGTGGCAGGCCTGCTGTGGTGTCGCTGCGCGCTTCCTGAGCGATCCTGAAGCTATGACACCGCAACTCTGCCACCATGAATGGCGGCTCAGCCAAATGCGGCACAGTCATCCGCAGTTCTGGCCTGCTGCCGCATCTCGCACTTGGGATGAACTCGACCCGATGGACCAGTATGTCGAGCGGGCTGGTTTGGCGGCAATGCGTCAGGCGCTGGACGAAACACGGAGGTCCTCGCGGGGTCGCACCGCGGCGCTGCAATGAACGTCGGGCGTTAAAAAGCAGCATTATGCTTGATGTGAACAACAGAAAATATACAGACGGACGAGACACAAAACATCCCAACCTCCCAACCAAACGCCCGACAGGGAAGTTGGGAGGTTTTATTGCATGTCCACCCACAACGATATGGCCGGCCTAGTTCGTTTGGCCTCGTTACAAGCTGTCCCACTTTAAATCAGGCCGTCTTGAGGATAGCATTTTCGAACCGAGCGCCTTTGCTATTGGGTCCTGGAACGAGACGGGGCTCTACATGACGCAAGCGTCGAGCGAAGCTGTTGCGCGCAGGAATTCGGCTGTCCGATACACCTTCTTCGGCACACCACAGACGGAAATTCGAATACAGATCAGCAACAGTGACGACGTTGTTTGCCTTGATGGATAGTCTCTCTGCCGCCCACGCACGAACCCGGTCCGCATCCCTCATCCACGCCTCCTTGGCTATGCGTGATGTCATGGGATCCGCCATGCGCCGCGTGGTCAAAAGTTCCCCAGCCGCAACCACGACAAGATGTAGTAGAAGATCCGCCTCGTGTTCGATTATGCGATCTGCCAATCCCTCGTCGGCCTGCTCTTCAGAATACGCTTTGTCGAAGACCAGAACCTTGAAGCGGCGCTCAACGCCGCTGTCGATCCCCCCGCTAAATGCGGGCAGCTCATTGCAGATGAACACATGCTGCGCCGTGGGAGTGAAATAGAACGGTATGCCGTATGGCAGCCGGGCATGACAGATGTCCCCGGTGATGACCTTTTTTAGCGCGTCGCCTGAAAGATCACGATCCGACGTCTCCTCCGCAACGTTCAGCGCACACCCGCGCAAAACTGAGACGAAGTAGTCTTGTCCCATCTTGGCTGGCGGCACCGACTGAAGCGCATCCGCTGAGATCAATGATGAGATGACCTTGCGCGTGGTACTTTTTCCTGCGCCGCCCGGCCCAATCCAAATAAGGGCCTGCGGGTGTTTCATTTGCGTGCCGATACCAAGTGCCGCTGCGGCGGCTGTCTGCAGGATCAGCTCAATCCGCGCGCTTTTGTCTTGTTCAGCCATGTCCAAGTCGAACTCAAGGTTTGGAGCCTCGTGCTGCAGCCGCCTCAAAGTCGTTTTAGCTGAGAACAAACCCGTGAGCAGCTTCATCACGTCGCTTCCCAAAAGCCGCTTCTCAGCATCCTGCACTGGCCATACACCACGTACGGCATGCCGGGCCCGGTGTTTGCGGGCATGTGGTTCGAGCCGTGGGACATATTCACCTGTTGCAACGTCTTGTTCGAACAAAACGAACCCGCTTTCACAGGTGATCCCAACAGGCGCACCTTCAAAAAACCCATCGTCATCGCGTTTGGACATGAGAAGCGACTTGACACTCTGCGCCTTACTTGACGTGATCTTGACCTCGCCAATGCCGTTGGACGGCGTAGGGTAAGTGGCACCGTCAAAGCGCGCGATGGCACGCGTAAGCCGATTGTCGTTGAGAGCAGTCCAAAGCTTGCCATCGTAAATCCAAACTGTGCCCTCAGTGATGACAATGCGACCAAAGAGATCTTCTAGGTTTTCCAGCACACGATCGGCAATCTCTTCGTCGCTACCGCGGACCAGCTGCTCAACGTTGGACCTGCGCTGCCGCGCGTGGATGCGGTCGGCATCATCCACGGCGGCGGCAACAGCCCGACGTCCCATATCCTGGAGCAGATCGTTCAAATCGGCCTTTTCACCAAGGTTTGACGGTACCGTGACGACATGGACCCGTGCATCTGGGTTTTCTGCCGCCAATTCACGCGCGATCTGGCGGCAGTCCTGCGCTTTGTCGCTGTCGGCAATGATCTCAATCCGACCGGCGTTTGCTCCTATCGTTTCGGGGCGGATAGACCCGAGGCACACCCTGATCTCTGCTGGCCCAGCAAACAATCGGGTCAATCCGGTTTCGATACCTTCGGCGATCGCAATTGTGCCTGTACCCAGTTTGTTTTTGATCCGAACTGAACCATCCCCGATGTAGCCTGCGCTCAGTTTGGTCTTCTTGCCGTTCTCGTCGCGTATCGGTTGCCCATTGGGGTTCAGGATTGTGCCCTGCATGCCAACAATATTTCCATCGTTGTCCGTAACCACCGCAACTAGAGCCGGGCTTTTCTTACCACCCGGTTTGCATTGGAAATCTGGAGCATATCGCAAAGCGTCGTGTTCAAGATCGATCCCAACCAATCCACGGATGTTGCGCAAGTATTCTTCGCCGGGTGAGCCGGCTAAAGGACGTGTCTTCGCAACCTGCTTCTGCACCCATGCGATCTTAGCAGCCTTTTCATCAGATGCCGCGTCGGAGCGTGCTCTTTCCTCCGCTTCTCGCTGCTCGGCTTGTTCATCAGTTTCTTCACGGTTCTCCGAGGCCGCCTGTTCTCCCGGTTCCGATTGCTTCTGCTTCCGCCGTCCTTCAAGAACCCTTTCGCCAGTTATGGCTTCAATCTCGCGTACAGCAGCGTTGAAGTCGGCAAGGCCTCGTACCTTCATTAGCGCATCGGTCAGCGAAACCCCTGTTTCGGGCAGGCACGTGCAAAAAATACGATTAGCGTCTGCATCGTAGCGAAATGAAGGGTTCTTATCTTCATGGTCAGGAAACGGGCAGCGCTGATGCTTTTTTCCAGTTTATGGTTTGGCACCAATGGCGGCGAGAATTTTGTCCGCGTGTGATTCCTCGACGATGCGGAGACGCTCGGTCAAATTTTTCATTGGTCCCCTCATGCCCGCCACCGCTGTGTTTCGGCCCGGTATGCTGCAGATTTTGCCTGCATGCTTTGTTCCTTTCTTTGGTCTTGGGAGAGCAACAATCATCACTGGCCCCGTTGCGCTCTCCGTGCGGCGGGGTTTCTCTATTCCTATTCCGCTGCCAGATCGGGCGTGTCGATCTTCACAAGCCGCCAGTCGATACCCGCCGCAATTGCGCGGACATGTTCAGCGCGCCAAAAATGCTGGCGACCAATCTGGATGGGTTCCGGCGCATCGCCGCTGTCCACCATACGCAACCACTTGCTTGGCGATCCGGGGAACATGCCCAACGCACCGCTGTGGGTGGAAAGCTGTTTCAGTGTGACGTTCCCTGTTTTCGGGAAGCTGTCGGGGTGGATAGGCATACGGGCGACACTCATGCATACGCCTCCGTCTGAGGTTCTTCGCCATTGGCTTTTTCAATCGCAGCCCGTGACCGCTTGAAAAAACCTTTCTCCATCATTTCCTGGCCCAGCTTCTCTGCCTTCTTGGCTTCAAGGCCTTCGTAGCTACGAATGATGTCACGGGGATCGTGATCGCCACCAGCTTCTATCCAATTGGTGATGTCGCTGCCGAGATACCGGATTTGTCCCGTGGGAAGGTTCATGAATTTCGGGCCGAGATGGTACTCGCGCCAGTGGTCCAACAGATAGAACTCGTCCTCGCTGAGACCGAACAGCGCCGCCAGATACCGCTCATCATAGAGACGGTGTGGAACGGGGACTTCGATGTGATCTGACATTGCCAGCCTCCTACAAAAAGATACTGGCAATTCAGATAATGAAAGCAGGGGGGTAAAAACAAACGTTCTAATTTACCCCCCTGATCAGGTGGGTGAGAACACCTCAAGAATGACCTCTTCAACCGTCATTTGGTTGTGCATTCGAGACACTCTTTCAGTGAGTTTCCGGATCATTTCCTGCGCGGCAAAGTTCAGATTGAGGCGGTAGTTCTGATCACTGATATCTGGAGCTTTCAGCGTGGCTTTATGCCACTTGACTACATCGTCACGACCAATCTGCATTACATTTGCAATCAGAGTTCGCGCGTTTTCCACGTTATAGCCTTGCTGATTGATCAGGTACATGACGCCACCCGCAGCGCCGCCTTGAAAAAGGATTTCCCTCGGGTCTTTCGCGGCATTGCCAGCATTCGCTTTGTGCATTGCAGTTGTGAGATCTGTCAGGTGCTTGTCCAGCGCTGATGACACTATTCCTTCCTGCTCGCGCAAAACATCCAGAATGTCATGCAAGTCAAGAACGTGGGACCATTCGCCAGATTTCACGCGCTCGTTTAAACGTCCACGCAACCAGTCGAAATCTTTTGTTACCGTGTCACTCACACCTTTGCCCCCGCAATCAACGGCACCACGATAGCACCGCCCTCCTGAAGCTGAACCAGAAACTGCGAATAAGCTTCCATCATAACGCGGCGCTGGGCGAGAAACGATGTGCGGTCATATGCGCGGCCATGCTGTTCCTTCGATGCGTGGGATAACTGTGCCTCTGCCAGTTTCTCGTCGAACCCGAGATGCTCGGTCACCAATGTGCGCAGCGTAGCCCGCAGGCCATGTGCGTCGGTCTCTCCATCAAACCCGATCCTGCGGATCATGTTCATTGTGGCCGGTTCAGAAACAGGTCCGTTCTCGCTGGCGAATACATACTCGCGGTGGCCATTGAGCTTGTACATCTCGTTGAGGATTTTGATCACCGGATCCGTCAGGGGTATGGCAAGCGTGATACCTGTCTTGGTGATAGGGTTGTTCCAGACCCGCTCGCCCATGTTGATGTCCGCCCATCGCATTTTGCGCACCTCACCGGCCCTCTGACCTGTATGTGCGATAATCTGCACCAGAGGTTTACCCAAAGTTTGATGCGGCCAAGCGTCCAGCGCCTGCAGAAACAGCGCCAGACGTTCTGGCTCAACGATGGCTGGGTGGTGCTTCTTCGGCTGGGGCTTGAACCTGTCGATCACGTTTGCTCCCGGCACGACAGAGATCAAGCCTTCGGCCTCAGCATAGCCTAGAACCTGCCGCAGGATGCGAATGACCCGGCGTGCAGTCTCATGCGATCCACGATCCGCGATCTTGAGGGCAACGGCCTTGATATCGACTGCCGTGATATCCGCGACCACTACAGTCCCCAACAGAGGGATGGCATCCTTTTCGATCCGGTTGCGGGCGCGGACATAAGTCTTCTCTGCCCAGTGTGGACGCTCCTCTGCCAGCCATGCGCGTGCGACACCGGCGAATGTGGTGTCCGTCAGACCTGACCGAGCCTGTACCCCTGCGCGCATCTCCGCCACGTCGGGGGTGATATTGGTGTCTAGCAGGTTTCTCTGCACCTCGACGCGCTGTCGCGCGTCCTTGAGGCCGACAGAGGGATAGGAGCCCAAGGTCATCTCACGCTGCTTGCCATCGACTCTGTAACGCCAGACCCACGTCTTGCTGCCTTTCGGGTGAACGATTAGAGCGAGGCCACCGCCATCTGCCAGCTTGATCTTCTTATCGCCCGGCTTCGCAGCTTTGATTTGTCTGTCCGTTAGTTTGGTCATCATGCATACTTTCTCACTGGCGAACCCCACACAGACCCCCACAATGGGACTTCTGGCAGAGCCCAAGTTTCCTTGGGGGTGAGAAAGACTGGCACGTCAAAGGCCTTACTTTCAAAGTCGTATGACTGCGAGTGAATTCGAAGTGAGGATAAAGATGGTGGAGCCTAGGGGAGTCGAACCCCTGACCTCTTGCATGCCATGCAAGCGCTCTCCCAACTGAGCTAAGGCCCCATGCAGGTACTGCCGAAGCAGTGGACGGACGTTTATGAGACAGAGGCGGTTAGCGCAAGTCAAAAACAGGCAAATCCGTCAAAAACTTTCCGGCCTAAGACCGGGGTGGTTCGAGGCGGCGCGGGGCCGCCTCTGACCAATATTAGTTTTCGTCCTCGGACGACATGTCAGTGATGTCGTCCAAAGAGACGTTATCATTGCCGTCATCGTCATCGTCCAGCAGATCGTCATCCAGTTCGACGTCGACATTGTCGTCATCATCCAGAACCAGATCTTCACTTGACGCGTTCTCACGCGCTTTGGCCGATGCTGCATCTTCTGCATCCGCGGCGATCATCCGGCTTTTGCCGGTTTCAAGCTCCACGATCTCGCCGGTGTAGGGGCTAACGATCGGGTCCTTGTTCAGGTCATAAAACCGCTTGCCGGTTGTCGGGCAAACGCGCTTTACGCCCCATTCTTCCTTGGGCATGTCAAATCCCCTTGATATCAGGTGAGTCGTATCAACGATTCAGGTCACGTGCCACATGCAGCGGGCACTGTCAAAGCCTTTGAGCAGGAGAAACAGGCATATGGGAGATCACGCACTGCCCGGGACGCCTTCGGTGCCGCTGACGTTGCGCAAATCAGCGCGGGCGCGACGGATCAGCCTGCGAATTTCCCAGTTGGACGGGCGCGTTACACTGACATACCCGCAAGGCGTGCCAGAGGCCGAGGCGCTGAACTTTGCGCGTATGAAAGAAGATTGGATCCGGCAGCACCTAGAAGACCGGCCCGACCCGGCGGTTGTTCAGTTCGGCCAGAGCATCCCGGTTGAGGGCATCGCTCGGCGAATCGTTCCTGCCAGTGGGCGTCGTGTGCAGTTGGCCGATGATGAGATCGCCGTCCCAAAGGGCGCTGAGGCACGACGGCTGGCCAGATTTCTCAAGGAACTGGCGCGGGACCGCCTTACCGGGGCTTGCGATGACTACGCGGCCATTCTGGGGCGCCCTTATTCCAGCCTGACGATCCGGGATACGCGGTCTCGCTGGGGGTCGTGCAGTTCGACCGGTGGCTTGATGTTTTCATGGCGGTTGATTTTGGCCCCGTCCGACATCCTGCATTACGTGGCTGCACATGAGGTGGCGCATCTGGCGGAAATGAACCACTCACCCGCGTTCTGGGCGCAGGTCGAACGTATTTTCGGAGATTACAAAGACCAAAGGCGATGGCTGCGCGACAACGGGGCACAGCTTCATCAGTACAGATTCGACGCCGCCATGAGTTGACCACAGGTCATTTTGTGATCACATGGGGGCATGTTAAGCGCTCGTCCTTCTGAATCGCAGACGGCCACGCATGACCGGGTCTACCGGGCTTTGCGGGCTCGTATCATGCATGGCGAAATTTCCCCGGGGCAGGCACTGACCCTGCGCGGTATCGGCAAAGAATTTGGTGTTTCGATGACTCCGGCGCGCGAGGCTGTGCGACGTCTGGCGGCTGAAGGGGCATTGTTCTTATCCACGTCCGGCCGCGTCTCGACGCCCGAGCTGACAAACGACCGGATCGAGGAACTGGCAGCCCTGCGCGCCTTGCTTGAGGTTGAGCTGGCAAGCCGTGCTTTGCCCCGGGCACATATGGCTTTGATCGACCGGCTTCAAAGCATCAACATGAACGTGGCTGAAATGGTCACCAAGCGCGACGCCGTCGGCTATATCCGAACCAATCTTGAGTTTCACCGAACCCTTTACCTGAGGGCGCAGGCACCTGCGATGCTGGCCATTGCCGAAACCGTATGGCTGCAATTGGGGCCGACCATGCGTGCGTTGTATGGCCGTCTGCGCCGGACCGAGCCGCCGCATTATCACAAGCTGATCATTGCTGCACTCAAGGCCGGGGACGAACCCGGTTTGCGTCTGGCAGTGCGCTCGGATGTTACGCAGGGGCTGAGGATGCTGGTCAGCTAGGCGACTTGTTGCCGAACGTCTTGAGTCTGCTCAGACTGGATTCGTCGTTCTGGTTTGAGGCGACGCTCTGTTGTACTCTGGACCAAATCACAACAAGAGCAGATTTCAGCCATGATCAATCGTCGAGTATTTTCTGTCGGCCTCGGGTCCGCCCTTTTGACTGCGTGTTCCGCCGGGACGCAGACCACCGCGCCTGCGTCGCGTATGCGCGCCGTTCCTAACTCGGGCTGGAATGCCTGGGTTGCCGGTTTCAAAGGTCGCGCTGCCGCGCAGGGCATTTCGCAGTCAACGATCAATCGTGCCTTTCAAGGGGCGGGTTATTTGCCGGACGTGATCGAGCGGGATCGCAATCAGGTTGAATTCAAACGCTCGCTTGAAGACTATTTGGCCATCGCTGCCTCGGACGAGCGGATCGAGACGGGCCAGCAGATGATGGTGCGCCATGCCGGCACCTTGTCAAAGATCGAGGCGCAATACGGTGTCGACAAAGAGGTCATCGTTGCGGTCTGGGGGCTTGAAAGCCGCTATGGTGCTCGCCGCGGTGATGTGCCCGTGGTTTCGGCGGTCTCGACGCTGGCATATGACGGGCGGCGGGGGGCATTTTTTGAAAAGCAACTGATCGCGGCCCTGAAGATCATTCAAGAGGGCGACACGACCCCCGACAAGATGACCGGAAGTTGGGCGGGGGCAATGGGCCACACACAGTTCATTCCGACGTCGTACCTTGCCTATGCGGTGGATTTCACCGGCGATGGTCGCCGCGATATCTGGTCCGACGATCCAACGGATTCGCTGGCTTCAACCGCGGCATATCTGGCCCGCGCAGGTTGGGTGCGCGGACAGCCTTGGGGTGGTGAAGTCGGAACGGTCTCGGGCGCGCCGGTCGCGGTTCTGCAGCCGCAAACGCCGGGACCGCGTATTGCCGTGTTCCGGAATTTTCAGGTGATCAAACGGTACAACAACTCGGACAGCTATGCGATTGGCGTCGGACATTTGTCCGACCGGATCGCGGGTGGCGCACCGTTCCAGGCCTCATTCGGACCGGATGCCACCGGCCTGACGCTGGAGGATCGCAAGGAATTGCAACGCCGACTGACTGCGGCCGGGTATGATACGCAGGGCGCAGACGGCGTGATCGGCAACAACACGAAATCCGCCATCAGCGCCTATCAGGGTGCCAAGGGTTTGCCGGTGACGGGCGAACCCTCGGTGGCGTTGTTGCGGCAGTTGGGGGGCTAGGCGCGTTACGCGGCCAGCCCTTTTGAACCGATATCCAGGAATTTCTGACGGCGGTCGCGGATCAGGGCCGCCGCGTCTTTGCCTTCAAGCTCGTTCAGCATAGCGGCAATCGCTGCGCGAACCGAGTCAACCGCAGCCGCGCGATCGCGGTGTGCGCCACCTTTGGGCTCGGTAATGATACGGTCGCAGACGCCCAATTTGTAGAGGTCTTGCGCGGTCAGGCGCAGGGCTTCGGCCGCTTCGCGCATCTTTTCCGAATCTTTCCACAGAATCGACGCGCAGCCCTCGGGCGAGATCACCGAGTACACAGAATGCTCCAGCATCGCCACGCGGTTTGCCGTGGCAAATGCCACCGCGCCGCCCGAGCCGCCTTCGCCAATGATGACCGAAACCAAGGGCACGCCGATTTTCAGGCACATCTCGGTTGACCGGGCGATCGCCTCGGACTGGCCACGTTCTTCAGCCCCCTTGCCGGGATAGGCACCGGCAGTGTCGATGAGCGTGATGACCGGCAGCCCAAATCGCCCCGCCATTTCCATCAGACGGACGGCTTTGCGGTATCCTTCCGGCCGGGCCATGCCGAAGTTCCGTTCGATCCGCGACTTGGTGTCCGAGCCTTTTTCGTGCCCGATCACCATGACGGGCTGGTCATTGAAACGCGCAAGCCCGCCGATCACGGCCAGGTCGTCGGCAAAGTTTCTGTCCCCCGCCAGCGGCGTGAATTCGGTGAACAGTTCCTTGACGTAGTCCTGACAATGCGGGCGTTCAGGGTGCCGGGCCACCTGACATTTGCGCCACGGAGTCAGGTCCGCGTAAAGCTCGTCCAGCAGCTTGGCGGCCTTGGCGTCAAGTGCGGCGGCTTCCTCGGCCACGTCCATCTCTTCGTTGGCGCGGGCCAAAGCACGCAGTTCCTCGGCCTTGCCTTCAATCTCGGCCAGGGGTTTTTCAAAATCCAGATACTGGGTCATGACGCCTCTCAACGCAGAATTTCCCTGCTATATGACCTGACGTCGCGCCGGATGCAACTCGGGCAATGCGATCGGCGTTTAGTGCAGTCAGATTTCTTCGCCAAGAAACCAGTTATGCTGGCCAGAGAACGGGGTACAGCGAGGTCACCAGCAATATCGCCATGGACCAGTTGAACGCGGACAAGCGTTTGGGATTGGTCAACACGCGCGCCATCTGTTGCCCCAGAACCGTCCACGTACTGACCGAGGGCAGGTTCACGGCACCAAACACAAGCGCAACGATGGCGATGGCGTTCAGAGTCTGCTCGGGCGTGTAGGCAGTTGTGGCTGTCAGGGCCATGACCCATGCTTTGGGATTGACCCATTGAAACGCTGCAGCCTGAAGAAAGGTCATCGGCGTGCCCGAGGTCGCCCCTGCCTTTGCCGGCGCTGCATGTGCGATTTTCCAGGCAAGAAACAGCAGATAAAGGACCGAGGCCGTTTTCAGGATCGTATAGCTGATAGGAAACCGATCAAAGACCTGCACCAAACCGGCCCCGACCAGCAGAACCATCACCGTAAAGCCCAGTCCGATCCCCAACATGTGCGGGACCGTCCGGCGAAAGCCAAAATTCGCGCCCGACGCCATCAGCATCAGGTTGTTTGGTCCGGGTGTAATGGACGAAACAAAGGCAAATGTGATCAGGGCTAGAAGAATCTCGTATGTCATGAACGGCATAATTGCTGTGCACAGGACAAATGAAATTGCGTTTTTGTGCGCGGCTGTCATACTTCTGCAATAAATGACCAAGATTGATCGAATAAATCAGCAAATATTGCACGAGCTTTCGCGCGACGGGCGGATCAGCAATCTGGATCTGGCCGAACGTGTCGGGCTTTCCCCATCCGCCTGCCTGCGCCGTGTGCAAGAGATGGAGCGTTCAGGCGTGATCGCCGGATACCGCGCGGTCTTGAACCCGGCGGCGGTTGGCGTGGGATTCGTGGCCTATATCGGCGTGGGTCTGGGCGAACACACCAAGGCCGCACAGGAAGGGTTTGAGCGTGCCCTTCAGCGTGCCCCTGAAGTGGTCGAGTGTCACAACATCACCGGCACCATAGAATACCTGCTGCGCGTCGAATGCGCAGACCTTCCGGCCTATAAGACCTTCCATACAGACGTGCTGGGAACACTGCCGCATGTCACTTCGATTACGTCTTATGTTGTCATGGATTCTCCCAAAGATATGCGTGCCTAGCGCCGCGATTGTGATGTTTAACCGTCTTGCGGGAGCAAAATTCACACCCTAGTGTCAGTTAATGACCTAATCATATGGGGATCGAGCCCCCGCAGGATGACTCTCAGGGAGGAGATTATGAAACTCTTCAGAACAGGGGCGCTTGTCGCAGTCTTCGCGATGATTGCAGGTGCGGCCATGTCAGCGCCGCTCAAGCTGCAACCTGCCAGCCCTCAGCCCAGCCCAAAAGCTGGTCTGAATGTGAAATACGCATGGGAGGGTAACCCTCCGCGCAAGATCCAGAACCTGTCCAAGGTTGATTTTCTGCTGAAAAAGGCCAAACCGGGTCAGCCGCTGCGTGGATTGGACTACCGCGATACGACCGAAGGCGATCCGGTGATGACATTCAACGAAGCGTACAACGTCGCGGCTGAGATCACCGGTTACATCAAGTTCAACTCACCCGGTGTCTACGAGCTTGAGACTTGGTCCAATGATGGGATCGACGCTTGGGTCGGTGGGCAGCAGATCGGATACTTCAACGGTCGTCAGGGGTGCGATGCGAACCAGAGGACCGAGGTCGAAGTCCCGCAGGCGGGATGGTACCCCCTGAAGATCAAGTATTTTCAGAAATACGGAACGTCTTGCCTGATGATGAAATGGGGCAAGAAGGGCGAACGGTTTACCTGGACGCCAAACGACGTATTTGGCCGTTAAGAAAAAGGCGCCCCGAAGGGCGCCTTTTCAGTCTCAACCGTTTGCGGCGATCAATTCAGCCTGTGCCACGATCACCTCGGCCTGTTTGATCGACGCGATGTCCACCAGACGCCCTTTGTAAACCGTTGCGCCTTCGCCATTGGCCTTTGCCTGTTCCATCGCGGCAAGGATTTCGCGCGCCTCGGATACGGCTTCGTCCGACGGGGTGAAGACCTGGTTGGCCAGTGCGATCTGCTTGGGATGGATCGCCCATTTGCCGACCATGCCCAGCGTGGCCGAGCGTTTGGCCTGCGCGATATATCCTTCGTCATCCGAGAAGTCGCCGAACGGCCCGTCAACCGGCAGCACCCCATGAGTGCGGCAGGCAGCGACGATGGCGGCCTGCGCCCAGTGCCACGGATCGGACCAGTGCTTTTCGCCTTCACGCAGCATGTAGTAGTTCTCCTGCGTGCCGCCGATGCCGGTGGTCTGCATCCCCATCGAGGCCGCAAAGTCCGCAGCACCAAGGCTCATGGCCTGCATGCGGGGCGAGGAGGCCGCAATTTCCTCGACATGGGCGATACCTGCGGCGGATTCGATGATGACCTCAAAGCTGATCGGCTTGGTGCGGCCCTTGGCGCGCTCGATCGCCGTGACCAGCGCGTCGACGGCGTAGACATCTGCCGCACAACCGACTTTCGGGATCATGATTTGGTCCAGACGGTCGCCTGCCTGTTCCAGCAGATCAACCACGTCGCGATACCAATAAGGCGTGTCCAGCCCGTTGATGCGGACGGACATGTACTTGCCGCCCCAGTCGATGGTGTTCAGCGCCTCGATCACATTCGCGCGGGCCACGTCCTTGTCGGTGGGTGCGACCGAGTCCTCAAGGTCCAGATTGATCACATCCGCTGCAGAGGCGGCCATTTTCGGGAACAGTTTGGTATTTGATCCCGGCCCGAACAGTTGGCAACGGTTCGGGCGCGCGGGGGCGGCGGGTTGGATGCGAAAGCTCATCTGGACCTCGTGCGAGAAAGGAAATTACGATTTTCTTGCCTCTTGGGGTATTAAATTGCGCGTTGCTTCGCAAGCGTCTTTGTGCAGATGCGGCAATGCAATCGCAGCATTCACCGCAATACGCTGCGTCGCTGGCGGTTAAAGTTTAATCGCTTTGAAAACTTGGGATGTTTTTGCGCCTTTGATCAAAACTGCGCAAGATTCTCCCTCTCGACCCTGCGTCGCTGCAGGAAAACGCGAAACACTCGTTTGAGTGGTTCAATAATCTGCGTCGGAATCAAAGGAGTGCACCGCAATGATCGAGACACCGTATCTATTGTTTTTGGGCGATGCGCCCGACCAGTTGGCGGCCAAAGTTGCCATCGGAATCCGCGACTGGCGGCCGGAAAACGCCGTGGGTCAGTACCGCATGGATGGCTGCAAGGCCGATTTGGGCATGACGGACATGACCCTTGCCGAAGCCAAAGCCGCTGGAGCAAAGACCTTGGTTATCGGTGTTGCCAACCGGGGCGGTGTGATCAGCGCGGCGTGGAAAAAGGTGCTGATCGAAGCGTTGGAGATGGGCTACGATCTGGCGTCCGGCCTGCACAACCTGCTGCGCGATGAAGGTGATCTGGTTGCCGCAGCTCAGACCCATGGCTGCACGTTGCATGATGTGCGGGTGCCGACTGTTGGGTATCCGATCGCCAATGGCCGAAACCGCGCGGGCAAGCGGTGTCTGGCCGTGGGCACCGACTGTTCGGCGGGCAAGATGTATACTGCCATGTCGATGGACGCTGAGATGCGCAAGCGCGGGTTGAAGTCCACCTTCCGCGCCACCGGCCAGACGGGTATTCTGATCACCGGGCAGGGCGTTCCATTGGACGCGGTCGTCGCCGACTTCATGGCGGGTGCGGTTGAATACCTGACGCCCGAGAATGACGCCGATCACTGGGATCACATCGAAGGGCAGGGCTCGCTTTATCATGTGTCCTATTCCGGCGTGACCATGGCGCTGATCCATGGCGGCCAGCCGGATGCGCTGATCCTGTGTCACGAACCCACCCGGACTCACATGCGTGGCCTGCCGGAATATTCTCTGCCCACGCTGCAAGAATTGCGCGACGCCGCGCTTCCGATGGCACGGATTGCGAACCCGGCCTGTCAGGTTGTCGGGGTGTCGATCAACACTCAGAACCTGAGCGAAGAGGACGCCTTGGCCTATATCGCCGAGGTTGAGGCCGAGATGGGTCTGCCTGCCACCGATCCGTACCGGTTTGGTGCGGGTAAACTGGTGGATGCGCTGGCCGCGCTGTGATCTAAGCGCTGGGCCGGTGGCGTTCGTTGCCGGCCTTTTCGACACTAAACTGAAAGGGTAGGCGCGTGCAGGTAGAAGTCTCTCGTGATGTGTTTCGGCTGGCGCAGGTGTTCACCATTTCGCGCGGGTCGCGGACCGAGGCGAAGGTTCTGACGGTCCGGATTTCGGATGGGGCGCATCAAGGGTGGGGGGAATGCGTTCCTTACGCGCGCTATGACGAGACCCTCGAGTCGGTCGAGGCTGAGATCGCGGACCTGCCGGCCGAATTCACACGTCAGTCGCTGATGGACCTGCTGCCCGCGGGGGCTGCGCGTAATGCGGTGGATTGCGCGCTGTGGGATCTGGAGTGCAAACGCGCAGGTAAACGGGCCTGGGACTTGGCTGGTCTGCCGGTTCCGGGGCCGGAGATCACGGCATATACCCTTTCGCTGGATACGCCCGAGGCAATGCAGGCACAGGCGGCGCAGAACGCGCATCGCCCGCTGCTGAAGATCAAGCTGGGCACACCGGACGACATGCCTCGGCTTGAGGCCGTCCGCGCAGGTGCGCCGAATGCCAAGATCATCGTCGACGCGAATGAGGGCTGGTCAGCCGCCGTTTACGCCGACCTTGCGCCGCATCTGGTGCGTTTGGGGGTGGCTCTGGTCGAACAGCCTCTGCCCGCCGGAGACGACGAGGCATTGATCGGGATGGAGCGTCCGGTGCCAGTCTGCGCCGACGAATCCTGTCATGACCGCGCCAGCCTTCCTGCGCTGAAGGGTAAATATGACGTGGTGAACATCAAGCTCGACAAAACCGGCGGCCTGACCGAGGCGCTGGAACTGCGCAAACAGGCGCTGGCCGAGGGGTATCAAGTGATGGTCGGTTGCATGGTCGGCAGTTCGCTTGCGATGGCTCCTGCGACCTTATTGGCGCAGGGTGCGATGGTAACGGACCTTGACGGCCCGCTTCTTCTGGCCGAAGACCGCAGCAACCCGCTGATTTTTGATGACTCCGGAGTGCATCCGCCTTCAAGCGCGCTCTGGGGCTGAGGAGAACAACATGACCCGCACCGTTTACGTGAACGGAGAGTACCTGCCCGAGACCGAGGCCAAAGTCTCGATCTTTGACCGTGGATTCCTGATGGCCGACGCTGTTTACGAAGTGACCAGCGTTCTGGACGGCAAGCTGATCGACTTTGAAGGTCACGCGGTGCGCCTGAAACGCTCGCTGGACGAGCTGCAGATGGCCGAGCCCTGCAGCAAGGATGAGCTGCTGGAGATTCACCGCAAGCTGGTCGAACTGAACGGGATCGTTGAGGGCTTGATCTATTTGCAGGTCACACGCGGCAGCGATGGTGACCGGGATTTCGTGTTCCCTGCGGCTGACACCAAGCCGACGCTCGTTTTATTCACCCAGAACAAGCCGGGTCTGGCCGACAGTCCCGCGGCGCAGAAGGGGGCCAAGATCATCTCGATCGACGATATCCGCTGGGGGCGTCGCGACATCAAGACCGTGCAGTTGCTGTATCCGTCCTTGGGCAAGATGATGGCCAAGGCCGCCGGTTGCGATGACGCGTGGATGGTCGAGAATGGCTATGTCACCGAAGGCACCAGCAACAACGCCTATTTCGTGAAAGACGGCAAGATCGTCACTCGCCCGCTGTCCAATGACATCCTGCACGGCATCACCCGCAAAGCCGTCCTGCGCATGGCGGCTGAGGCCCAGATGGAAGTCGAGGAACGTCTGTTCACCATCGATGAGGCGAAAGAGGCGGATGAGGCTTTCACCACCTCGGCCAGTGCTTTCGTGATGCCGGTGGTTGAGATCGACGGAGTTGCGCTGGGCGAGGGAACACCGGGTCCGATCGCCAAGCGTCTGCGCGAGATCTATTTGGATGAAAGCCGCAAAGCGGCGATCTGAGCAAAAAGGCCCGCTGAATTGGCGGGCCTTTCATCTACAGCGTCAGTCTTTCTTGCCGACGTTTTCTTCAAACGCGACCTCGAAGGCGGCCTGTTTCTCGGGGCTGGCTTCGGTCTGATAATTGGCTTTCCAGTCGTCCATGGTCATGCCGTAGAAAATCTGACGGGCTTCGTCCTTGCCCATCTCGATGCCTTTTTCATTGGCCGCTTCCTGATACCAGCGCGACAGGCAGTTCCGGCAGAACCCGGCCAGATTCATCATGTCGATGTTCTGTACGTCGGTGCGGTCTTCCATCAGGTGCTTTTGCAGCCGACGGAACGCGGCGGCCTGAAGTTCGATTTCGGTTTGCTTGTCCATGGTCTGGCTCCGGGTGACAGTATCGTTGTATCTGACCTAGCGGTCCGGTGGCGATGTTTCAATAATCGGCCTATCAGGCCAGTTTCAACGCCAGCCACGGTACGATGCAGAAGATCAGCGTCAGAATCTTGTAGTTGGCGAGATACCTGAAATAGGCCCGTTTCACATCCGGGCGTTCCATCTGGAACATCCTGCCGTGGATACCCGCGATCCAGTCCTGCAACAGCAAAACCATTGCTGTCGTGAACAGCAAAACCGCGATGTTGAGAACGGCCATCCAGCCAAAAACGGAGGTTATAAATTCCTGTGTCATAGTCGCCCCCTTTCCCGCAATATATATGGGTTGGCGGCGAACCTCACAATGTCATGCGCTTAAAGGTCGCTGTCCTTCAGAGCATCCTCTAGAATGACCGCCAACCGCTCGGCCCATGCGCGTTGCCCGGCATGATCGGCAATCAGATCGTTGCGTAGTTCGATCAACGCATTGGGGCGGCCAAATGCCGTGCAGTGCTTGTCGATCGCGTCGCCGGGCAGCACGCCGGTATAGGGTTCATTGACGCCGACGCACAGGTCGCCTTCTGCTTCCAGTCGGTTGACCAACGGGCGCGCAAAGCGTTCGTCCGGTGTGTGCAGGACACCCACATGCCACGGGCGCGGGTCGCGGCCACGAAGTTGCCGGGTGAACGAGTGCATCGAAACGATTACCGCATGGGGCAGGGCGGCCAATTCAGCTAGCGCATTGTGATAAGGGCGATAGCACATGTTCAGGCGGCGTTCGCGTTCGGCGGCGTCTGCGTGGCGGTTGCCGGGGATGATCGAGCCGTCATACAGCTTCATCAGCAGGGTCGGGTCATCTTCCCCCCGGTTGGGGTCGATCACGAGGCGTGAGAAATTGGCAGCAATGACGGGCGCGTTCAGAATTTCACCCAGATGCTTGGAAACCTCATAAGCGCCCACGTCATATGCGATGTGACGTTCCATATCCTCGCGCGGCAGGCCGAGGTCTCCACCGTTGATTTCGGGCGGCACGGTGTTGGTTGCATGGTCGCATGTGATCAGCCAGCGGGACGGGCGATCCGCGCCGTGGATAAAAAACGGAGAATACGTCATAAGCCTGTCATCTAGTTTGCCGCAGGTGTAGGACAGTTGCTTCCAAAAGGGAATTGCGCAATAAGCAGCCTAAGCGATGTTTGCGGTAACAAATTCGCGAAACCAGAGAATACCTGAGGAGAGCAAGACCAATGCGACGCCTGAGAAATGTAAAAATCGTGGCGACGCTGGGACCGGCGTCCAATGACTATGACACCATCCGCGCCTTGCACGAGGCCGGGGCAGATGTGTTCCGCCTGAACATGAGCCACGGCAGCCACGACGAAATTCGCGAACGCCACCGTATTATCCGGCAGGTGGAAAAAGACCTCGACAGCCCGATTGCAATCCTTGCCGATCTTCAGGGGCCGAAACTGCGTGTGGGTGTCTTTGCCAATGATGCCGAAGAACTGGTCGAGGGCGCGTCTTTCCGACTGGATCTCGATTCCGAAGCCGGGGACGTCAACCGTGTTTGCCTGCCTCACCCCGAGATTTTCGCGGCGTTGGAACCAGGCGCGCGACTGTTGGTCAATGATGGCAAAATCCGCCTGATCGTTCAGGACTGTGGCCAGGACTACGCCAACTGCACAGTTGAGGTGGGCGGCACGATTTCCAACCGCAAGGGTGTAAACGTGCCGGACGTTGTGCTGCCGCTGGCAGCTCTGTCCGCCAAGGATCGCGACGATCTGGAATTTGTCTGTCAGTTGGGTGTCGATTGGCTGGCGCTGAGCTTTGTGCAGCGCGCCAAGGATGTGTTCGAGGCCCGCGCATTGGCCGATGGCCGTGCGTCGATCTTGTCCAAGATCGAAAAACCGGCGGCGGTTGAGGCATTTGACGACATTCTGGATGCGTCCGACGGGATCATGGTCGCGCGGGGCGATCTGGGCGTGGAACTGCCCGTGTCCGCTGTTCCGCCTATCCAGAAACGCCTTGTTCGGAAATGCCGTGGTGCAGCCAAGCCGGTGATTGTGGCGACGCAGATGTTGGAGAGCATGATCGAAAGCCCCATGCCGACCCGCGCCGAGGTCTCGGATGTGGCCACCGCCATCTACGAAGGCACGGACGCCATCATGCTCAGCGCTGAATCCGCCGCGGGGTCTTACCCGATCGAGGCTGTGCAGACGATGAACAAAGTCGCCATCGAGGTCGAAGCAGACCCGACCTATTCTCAAATCATTGCGTCGTCACGGTCGGCCAAAGGCACGTCTGTGGCAGACGGCATCGTTGCCGCCGCGCGTGAGATCGCCGAAAAAACGGAAATCAAGGCGATCTGCTGCTTTACGCAAAGCGGAACAACTGCCCTGCTGACAGCGCGCGAGCGTCCGGGTGTTCCGATCATCGCGTTGACACCGGCCACCGGTACGGCCCGCCGCCTGTGCCTGACCTGGGGATGCCATTGCGTGATGACGCCCGAGCTTGAACGGTTCAAAGGCGCAGTGGTGAATGCCGCCCGCGCCGCCCGCGCCGGTGGATTTGCCGCCGAAGCCGACCAGATCGTTGTCACCGCGGGTGTGCCCTTCAACGTGCCGGGTACGACCAACATCCTGCGCATCGCGCCCTGCGACGAGCGGTTGATTTACAACACCGACCCGGGTTGAGCTGTAGTGCATCAACTCTCGGACAGTGGTGATAGCTTAAAAAATAAGCACAAAAAGTACATATAAAACAATACAGTATCCAAATAGAGGGCGAATCCTAAAGATTCCCCTCTATTTTTCGGTGTTTTTCTTGGATACTGATCTGCATGGGCGGTCTACTCATTAAGTTCCAGGTTCCGGCTGCCCGGCCGGGGGCACGGGCCTCGGTATAATCAACAAAATCGGAGGAACGTCATGACAACCAAAATTGTCATTGGACTGGACGGGACAGAAACTGGAGAGCGCGCGATCGCCTTCGCCAAGGACTTGGCCGAACGGATCGGAACGTGTGAATTGCTAGTGGTTTATGTTATCGAATGGTCCCCTTTCACTTTCCAAACACCTGAAGAAAACGCGTTGCGACACAAGCGGCGCGAAGAAGAGGTCGAATTGGCGACGTCGCGGATCGTCAAGCCAGCTGTGGAAGCGCTGTCCGCTGCCGGGTTTTCGGCGCATGGTATCGTGCGTCACGGCGACGTGGCCGAGACCCTCAACGCGATTACGGTCGAAAACGGCGGGACGCAGATCATCGTAGGCCGCGCGTCGGCAGATGGGTTCAAGAAACGGCTGTTTGGCAGTTCGACGCAGAACCTTGTGATGCATGCCGATGTGCCTGTCACAGTAGTGAATTGAGAGGGGCGACGATTATGAACATGCCGAAACACTTGGGTCTGGCCTCGGCCGCCTCCTTCTTAGCAAGCCCTGCTCTGGCGCAAGAGGCGGTTGGACTGGACGAGAAAATCAACCAGGCTTTCGCCGATTTCACCGGGCCGTTTGTCAGCTTTATCTTCGCGCCCTTCCCGGGTACTGGGTTCCCCTGGATCGTGGGGTGGCTGGTCGTCGCGGCGACGGTTTTCACGCTGTATTTTGCCTTTGTGCAACTGCGGTTCTTTGGCCATTCGATCAGCTTGGTCAAAGGCGACTATTCCGATCCCAACGACGCGGGTGAGGTCAGTCACTTTCAGGCTCTGGCCACGGCCCTGTCCGGGACGGTTGGTCTTGGCAACATCGCTGGTGTGGCGGTGGCTGTCGGGATCGGTGGGCCGGGCGCCACATTCTGGATGATCGTCGCGGGCCTTCTGGGTATGGCGTCGAAATTCACCGAATGTACGCTGGGCGTCAAATACCGCAATGAGTACGAGGACGGTACGGTCTCGGGTGGTCCGATGTACTATATGTCCAAAGGCTTTGCCGAACTGGGTCTGCCCGGGGGCAAAATCCTTGCGGTTCTGTTCTCGATCTTTTGTATCCTTGGTGCGCTGGGCGGTGGCAACATGTTCCAGGCGAACCAGGCGCATCAGCAGATCGCGGGCATCGTTGGCGACTATCCGGGCTGGATCACCGGTCTGGTTTTTGCGGGCATCGTGTTCGCCGTGATCGTTGGTGGCCTGAAGTCCATCGCGCGTGTCACGGAAAAGGTCGTTCCGTTCATGGGTGTCATGTATGTATTGGCCGCGCTGGTCATCATCCTCATGCACGCAGATCAGATCGGTTGGGCCTTTGGCCAGATCTTCGCGGGTGCCTTTACTGGCCTTGGCGTTGCTGGCGGCATGGTCGGCGCGCTGATTCAGGGCTTCCGTCGTGCGGCGTTCTCGAACGAAGCGGGCGTTGGTTCTGCGGCGATTGCGCACTCGGCGGTGCGGACGAAAGAGCCGATCACCGAGGGCTTTGTATCCCTGCTCGAGCCGTTCATCGACACCGTCGTGATCTGTACCATGACCGCGCTGGTGATCATCATCACTCAGCAGTTGATCGTTGATCCAGAAACCGGCAACTACATGCTGAACGAGGCGGGCAATGCCATTGCCACGGTCGATGGAAACTCGGGCGTCAGCCTGACCTCGGCAGCCTTTGCCAGCGCCTTTGGGTGGTTCCCCTATGTGCTGGCCATCGCGGTGGTTCTGTTTGCCTTCTCGACCATGATCAGCTGGTCCTACTACGGCCTGAAAGCCTGGACCTACCTGTTTGGCGAAGGCCACACCAAAGAGCTGATCTTCAAGATCATCTTCTGCGTCTTCGTGGTGATCGGTGCGGCGGCCAACCTTGGCCCGGTCATCGACTTCTCGGATGCGGCGATCTTTGCGATGGCGGTTGTGAACGTCTTTGCGCTCTACTTCCTGATGAAAGTGGTGCGTGAGGAACTGGCCAGCTACGCAGCCCGACTGAAAAGCGGCGAGATCCGCAAGTTCGGCCACTAAACCACATCACCGGGGCGGCGCGTGTCGCCCCGGTGCCTGACCACCCTGCGAAAAGCGCAGATTCTGGTCAAAACCCCCTTGCCAGTATGATCGAACTTGCGTAAACGGCGCTTCTGATCGCGTGACCGGCCGGATGGCATGCCGAGTCGCGTTTTGTACCGAACCCCGAAAGGAGACGGAAATGCCTAAGATGAAGACCAAGTCGAGCGCCAAGAAGCGCTTTAAGGTGACTGCAACCGGTAAGGTTCTTGCTGGTCAGGCCGGTAAACGGCACGGCATGATCAAGCGGACCAAAAAGTTCATCCGCGATGCCCGTGGCAACACCACCCTGTCCGCCCCCGACGCCAAGATCGTCAAGGGCTACATGCCCTACGACCGCTAAGAGGAGATTAAGAGATGTCCCGCGTTAAAGGTGGAACCGTAACTCACGCCCGTCACAAGAAGGTCATCAAGGCCGCCAAAGGTTACTATGGCCGCCGCAAAAGCACCTTCAAAGTTGCTCGTCAGGCCGTCGACAAGGCCAACCAGTATGCAACCCGCGACCGTAAGAACCGCAAGCGCAACTTCCGCGCGCTGTGGATCCAGCGTATCAACGCTGCTGTCCGTTCGCATGACGAGGCTCTGACATATTCCCGCTTCATCAACGGCCTGAACCTGGCCGGTATTGAAGTGGACCGCAAAGTTCTGGCTGATCTGGCCGTGCACGAACCGGAAGCGTTCGGCGCGATCGTCGCCAAAGCTCAGGCTGCTCTGACGGCCTGATCCTCTTTCGAGAGACAGTGAATGAAAGGGTCGTTCCATCAGGAGCGACCCTTTTTCTTTGCGCGGGTAAGACTGTCAAAGCCGGTTCAGTCACCAGGATATGGGAAGTCGCGTCCCAAAGCCTCGCTAGCTTGTTCGTAGATCGGGCGCAGGGCATCGTCCACGTCCCACTTTCCACCTTCGATAAACTCCGAGAAGCCCACGGACTCCACTGGAATTCCCTGGTTCTCGGCGAAGGTTTGGCGGTCATTTTCACCGGGCGGGATCGGAGGCTCAGACAACGGCGGTGACCAGGTATGTTCTTCGGTAACGGCCATCCGTACAAGGATATCGTCTTTGGTGACGTTCCATACCATGAAGTCTTCAGCCAAACTCAGCGGTCCGTCATAGGTCGTGCGAATACGCTCCTCTACACCTCCGGCGGTGTCGAAATCGTTGAAGAAATGATAGGCAACGGCGATCCGTGGCTTGATTTCGGACATCACTTTCCCGAACGCTTCAGGCGCGGTGTGTATCTGCGTTCCGACTGCAAGCGCGGATTCGGGAGTGAAGCCTAGCTTTCCAACGATGTCAGGAACTGCGATGAAACACTCGTGGATCGCGATGTCAGCGTCCTTGGCATATTCGATAAACCACTTGTTGGGGTATGTGTCAGAGCTATAGACGAATTTCAGGCCGTTCCATTCCAGCGAAAAACTAACCGCACCGTCAATGCCGTGAATCGCAGGGAATGATCGGACGACGACTCCGTTCTCGTCATAGATCACTTGGTTTTCACCTTTGTAGTCAAATTCAGTGACATCCATCTGGTATCCACGGGGGTCGGTCGCCCCGACGCGTGCGCTCAGGTCCCATAGCAGCATATCTTTCATACTGTCCGTAGCGGCCTTTGTCCCAAGCTCTGGGACGGACCCGCTGGGTCCCCAAACGCGCAGCGGCCTGTTGCGGCCCATCAAGGCACCACCGATAAAGAGCTCGTGCAACGCGCCAAAATGGTCGGTGTGCAAGTGACCCACAAAGACCTTGTCGAGGTAATTGTAGGGAATTTGCAGCGACGAAATGCGCTCCGATGACCCCGAGCCGATGTCAAAAAAGAACTTGTCGCCATTTCCAAGCTCTACAAGAAAACATGCTGCGGCCTGTGCTGCGCGGGTCGTTGGCATCCCGGTTCCACACGCGATAACGCGCATCTCGTCAGGCTTCAGGTCTTCGGTGTTCGGATAATACGCATCGCGCGGACGATCACGCACAGCGACGGGCGAGATCTCTGGCTCTGCATCTTGTGCCAAGGCCATTCCGGGACTTAGAGCGTCGACCGCGCCCTGCAGAATAGCGCCCGGAGAAGAATCGTTTCGTTCGATCCACGTTCCGACAGTGACACCGACGCCTAGTAAAACAACGGTGGCTGTCCCTTTCACCAGACCTTTCATCTGCGATCCTCCCTAAACAAAAAACTTTGGCGAAGACGTTTGCGCTATTAAAGAAAATACATATGCAAGCATCCGATAAAGAGAATGTAACATAGCTTCAGGAAAACTTCGACTTTAAGATCAACCTTGTTTGATGGCTTGGTTTGCCATCTGTGCAATGGGGATTGAGCGCAAAAAAACCGGCGCAAAACATGCGCCGGTTTCGGTCAATTCGCTTGCCTGATCTAGGCTATGAAAATCACCGGTTGCCTTTAGCCGAACACACGCCCCAACGCGCCATCAACCGCATCCGTGATCTGGTCAATATCATCCGCCGTCGCGATCAGCGCGGGCGAGAAGCACAGCGTGTTGTTCTTGCCGGGAACCGAGCGGTTGGTCACGCCGATGATCACGCCCTGCGCCATGCAGTCGGCCACAACAGCTTGGGCCAGTTTCTCGTCTACCGGCTCGCGCGTCGAACGGTCGGACACAAGCTCGGCCCCAAGGAACAAGCCCTTGCCGCGCACGTCGCCGATGACTTTGTGTTTTTCCATCAGCTCCTGCAGGTTGCCCATCATGCGATTGCCCATCTCGGTGCAATTCCCCAGCAAGTTTTCATCCTCGATGATGCGCATGTTCTCGATCGCAGCCGCAGGGCCAGCGGTGCAGCCGCCAAATGTTGAGATATCGCGGAAATAGTTCATCGGGTCGTCAGCATTGTCCTTGAACAGGTCAAAGACTTCTTCGGTCGTTACCATGCAAGCAATGGCGGCATAGCCCGAGGCGACCCCCTTTGCCATGGTCACAAAATCGGGTTTCACCCCATATTGCTGATACCCGAACCATGTTCCTGTGCGCCCGACGCCGCAGACAACCTCATCAATGTGCAGAAGGATGTCGTATTTCTTGCAGATTTCCTGCACACGTTGCCAGTAGCCCTCGGGCGCTTCGATCACGCCGCCGCCTGCGGTCAAGGGTTCAAGGCACAACGCGCCCACGGTATCTGGACCTTCGCGCAGAATGACCGCTTCGATCTGGTCGGCTGCCCATTCGCCGAAATTCTCGTCAGGGGCACCGTCCAGTTCGTGCTTGCGGTATTCCATGCAGTGCGGCACGCGCACGAAATCGGGGGCGAAGGGACCATATTGCGCATTGCGCTCGTCCTGTCCTCCGGCAGACATCGCCGCCAGGGTCGAGCCGTGATAGTCGCGGTCGCGATACAGGATCTTGGTCTTTTTGCCGCCGTATTTCTTATGGGCGATCTGCCGGACCATCTTGAAGGCTTTCTCATTCGCCTCGCTGCCAGAGTTGGTGTAGTAGACGCGGCTCATCCCTGGCATCTTGCTGATCAGTTTCTCGGCGAAAATCGACCCCGGAATTGACCCGGCAGAGTTGGCAAAATAGCACAGTTTCATCAACTGGTCGTACACGGCCTTACAGATCGATTCGCGGCCATAGCCCACATTCACCGTCCAGACCCCGCCCGAGACGGCATCCAGATGTTCTTTACCCTTCTGGTCCCAGACACGCATGCCCTTGCCTTCGACAATGATGCGCGGATCGTTGGTTTCAAAGGGTTTATGCTGGATCAGGTGGTGCCAGATATGGGCGCGATCAGCCTCGACCACGCGGGAAAGATCATTTTCGTTGAACGTGCCGTCCATGACATGCCCTTTCAGATTTTTTGGGTGCGCAGGATGCCGGGATAAAGTTCCGGCCCTTGTGATTTCGATGGCTCAGATCACCGCGAAAGCCCATCGGTAGATAGGGCCAGATTGCATCATCCCATATTGCCAGTCTAGTCCTGCGGCGTATTTCTACGGGTTTGTCAGCCGGGCAACTTTGTGATCAAGTCGCGCGATCAGACAAAGGGAGGGTAAACCGATGACCGCAGCCAACATTTATGAACGTCATCTGGATAGATGCCGCGCGAACCATACGCCGTTGTCACCGCTCAGTTTCATCGAGCGGACGGCGCAGGTTTACCCGGACTACCCGTCCGTTGTGTACGGTGAGCGCCGTTATACATGGGTCGAAACCTATGCCCGGTGTCGTCGTTTGGCGGGGGCACTTGCTGCGCGCGGCATTGGAAAAGGCGACACGGTTTCGATCATCGCCGCCAACATCCCCGAGATGTACGAGGCGCATTTTGGTGTCCCGATGACTGGCGCGGTGTTGAACGCGATCAACACTCGGCTGGATGCGCCGATCATCGCCTTCATCCTGAACCATGCGGAATCCAAAGTGCTATTGGTCGACCCAGAGTTCTCGGGGGCAGTGAAAGAGGCACTGAAACAGGTCGATCACGATCTGTTGGTTGTGGATATCGAAGACGCCAGTTTTGAAGGGGGCGAAAAACTGGGCACGCTGACCTATGACGCCCTGCTGGACGATGGTGCCCCCGATTTCGCCTGGTCTTTGCCCGATGACGAATGGGATGCGATTACTCTGAACTACACCTCGGGCACCACAGGCAATCCAAAGGGCGTCGTGTATCACCACCGGGGCGCGGCACTGAATGCCCAGTCGGACCTGCTGGATTGGGACATGCCCAAGCATTCGACCTATTTGTGGACCCTGCCGATGTTCCACTGCAATGGCTGGTGCTTCCCTTGGGCGATGGCGGCAAATGCGGGCGTTTCGGTCTGCCTGCGTGCCGTGCGGGCAGAGCCGATTTATGCCGCCTTCCGCGATGAAAAAGTCACCCATTTCTGTGGCGCACCCATCGTGCTGAACATGCTGGCCAATGCGCCCGACCACCTCAAGGATTTCGATCACCAGATCAAGGTGATGACCGCAGGTGCCCCGCCGCCGGCCGCCGTGATCGCCAATATGGAGGGGATGGGGATCGAGGTCACACATGTCTACGGCCTGACAGAAACCTATGGCCCATCGGTCGTCTGTGCGTGGAAGGACGAATGGAACGACAAACCCTCTGATGAGCGTGCGGCGCTGAAGGTCCGGCAGGGCGTGCGTTATACCGCTCTGTCGGGGTTGATGGTGGCCGACCCCGAAACGCTGGAACCGGTGCCCGCTGATGGTGAGACGATGGGCGAGATATTCATGCAGGGCAATGTGGTGATGAAAGGGTATCTCAAGAACCCGGATGCCACGGACAAGGCGTTCAAGGGCGGGTGGTTCGCCTCTGGCGACCTGGGGGTCATGCACCCGGACGGCTATGTCGCCCTGAAGGATCGGTCAAAGGACATCATCATCTCGGGCGGCGAGAACATCTCATCGGTCGAGGTGGAGGATATCCTTTATAAACACCCCGCCGTGATGGAGGCCGCAGTCGTCGCCCGCCCGGATGAAAAATGGGGCGAAACCCCCTGCGCCTTTGTCGAATTGAAACCCGATGCGCAGGCGACTGAGGCCGAGATTATTGCCTTTTGCCGAGATAACATGGCGCATTTCAAGGCACCCAAGACCGTAGTGTTCGGACCCTTGCCCAAAACATCAACCGGCAAGATTCAGAAGTTCAAATTGCGCGATCATGCAAAGGCGCTTGGCTAACGTGCCATCTTGTCAAAGATAGACAGGTCCAGCTCAAGCATCTCGCCCATCCAGATGGCGCGGTCCCGGTGATCCTCAAGATGCTGGCCGGTTTCGGGGTGGGTGAAGATGGTCAACCCGCTCCGGTTCAGCATCAGCCACGGAATGACCTGATCAAAGGCGTCTGCGGCGAAGGCCAGCTGGCAACTCCAGCGCGGGTGGGGGCCGACATTCCGCGCGTGCATCCGCCCCATTGCAGCCGGGAAAAGCCGGGCGGCTTCTTCACAGACCTGCTTGGCGGTCTCTTGCGTGTCGGCATCGAAATAGACATGGGCGTGATAGCCGGTGATCTCGGGCACTTGCGCCTCCTTCTTCCGTTTCAAAGAAGGTAGGCAAACACGGTGCCAATTCCTATTTGCGCGGACACACAGACTCTGTGCAGCGTATCAGGAAGGTGCGTACTGATCGGGGTGGGCTGCGGCGAATGCCGGGTGTCTTGCGCAGGCTGCCTCGACGCTCAGAATGCGCGGCAAACCAGTCAGATCGACTTCCCAGCGGCGCGCGTTGTACATCTGAGGCATCAGGCACAGATCGGCCAGCCCCGGCTGCGCACCAGTGCAATAGGGGGTCTGCTGGAAATCACCCAGCAGGGATTCAAAAGCCAGCAGGCCCGGGCGGATGAAATGGCGCATCCAGTCGCCGGGCATCTCTTGCGAGCTACCGCTTAACTCGGTGGCGTGACGGGCAACCGACAAGTTGCAGACCGGGTGCAGGTCCACGGCGATAGAGTGCGCCAAGGCCATAGCTTTGGCCCGTACCGCTGCTTCACCCGGCAAAAACCCCAGCCCCCTAGTCTGATCCAGATAATCCATGATCGCCATGGATTGCGTCAGCCGAAGCCCGTCTATTTCAAGGACAGGAACCAATCCCTGCGGGTTGCGGGCCAGATGCGTGTTGGACCTGTGCTCGCCCGCTACCAGATCGATCGAAACCGCCTGAAATGCTATTCCGGCAAGATGCAGCGCGATCCGCACGCGGTAGCTGGCCGAAGATCGCCAGTAGTCGTACAGCACCACGCCGCTCATCCGTGCCTCCTGCGTTTGTCAGTTGCCTTGCAGCTTGGCTGCTTTCAATGCTTGTGACAACACATCCGCATCGCCGATGTGATTTGCCAGCAGTAAGACCAACCGCGCGTTAAACGCATCGCAGTCGGCTTTGTCCAAGCCCTCATGGGCGGCCAGCAACCCGGCGTAGAAGTCGTCGGCGCTGTCCAGATTAGGGGTGAGGATCAGATCGGTCATCTCGATTACTCCTTACCGGTTGCGCGGCGGATGGCCTGCCGGAACGCGTTTTCTTCAAAATTGTCACGACGGGCGGCCACGTGCTGATCCGGTCGGATCAGATAGACTGCGCTGGTCGCGTCGCCCAGATACCGGCGTTTCAACTCCAGCGTCAGATCGTCTTTGACCGAAAGCGCCAACCGCGTCGCTTCGACCCCGCCTTCCTCGAGGCTGTCGGGCGCATCCGCGTCGATCGTCAGAAGGGTGAACTTATCTGCCAGTTTGGGCAGAAGAAATTCGTCGCCCAGCGGCGCGTCCGGACAGGCCGAGCCGGGTCTGGTGATGTCCGGTCCGTTCAGCGCATCAGCCGAGTTCAGGGAAGACCCTTCATACATGCAGGGTGTACTCAACCGTCCGGAATTTACCAGTGGACGGGCAAATTCATAGTGCTCGCTAAGATCCAGAACCGCATCGCGCAACAGGCGCGACATCTCGGACTTGGGTGTGATGAAATCGGTCGAGCGCGTGGACATGCTGATGTTCTCATCTGCCGCTTGCACACGTTCGCGGCTGTAGCTGTCCAGCAGCAATTCCGGGGCTTGCCCGTCGATCACCAGTTTCAGTTTCCAGCACAGGTTGTCCGTGTCCTGAATGCCGGAATTGGCACCACGGGCACCAAATGGGCTGACCTGATGGGCGCTGTCCCCGGCAAAGAGGACGCGACCGTACCGAAAGCGCTCCATCCGGCGGCATTGGAAGGTGTAGATGGACACCCATTCCAGATCGAATACGACATCTTCGCCCAACATGGCCTTGAGGCGCGGGATCACGTTTTCGGGCCTTTTTTCGCGTTCTTTGTCGATATCCCAACCTAATTGCAGGTCAATGCGCCAGACATTGTCGGGCTGTTTGTGCAGCAGGGCGGATTGGCCCCGGTTGAAGGGGGGGTCAAACCAGAACCAACGTTCCGAGGGAAAATCGGCCTCCATCACCACGTCGGCGATCAGGAAGTTGTCCTCGAACACGCGACCGTCGAAATCCAGCCCCAACATCCGGCGGGTTGGAGAATGTGCGCCGTCACAAGCGATCAGCCAGTCGGCTTCGACGTTATAAGGACCTTCGGGAGTTTCGACTTCAAGCTTTACGTGGTCGTCATGGGTGCCGATGGCCTCGACTTTGTTTCGTCCACGGATTTCGATCGGAGCGCCATCCGCCTGAAGTGCCCGCACCCGATCGACCAAGATCCTCTCAAGGTGATATTGTTGCAGGTTGATGAAGGCGGGGTTGGCATAGCCCTTTTCAGGTTGAAGATTGAACTCGTAAACCTTGCGGTTGTCGAAGAAAACTTTACCCGCGTCCCACTGGACGCCTGTCTCGACCATGGGAAGGCCGCTACCTAACCGATCTGCGATGTCCAGTGTGCGTTGAGAAAAGCAAATCGCGCGGCTGCCAAAGCTGACCTTGTCGTTTTCATCCAGCACTACGACCTCGACCCCACGTTGGGCTAGGTCAATCGCGGCCGCCAGACCCACTGGCCCGGCACCGATGACAATCACCTTGTGACGCACCGGAGTGGCAGCATCCTGATCCGGGCTACGGTCATACGCGTAAAGCGGCGTTTCAAAAATCTTGTTCATGGGTTCTCTCCCCGATGCTTTGGCTCCCTGCGACGCAAGTCCTTGGCCTCTGGGCTGGCCAACCCAGTGGTCTTTCCCAATGGTTTCACTGATTTTTCCCGCGCAAAACGATCTGGATCAAATGCGACGCTATGTCCCTAACCTTGCAACGCTTCCCACATCTCAAGATCGCGCTGCGCGGTCCAGATGCGCGGGGTGTCGATGCCGCGCGCCTCGTCATAAGCGCGGGCGACGTTGAACGGCAGGCAGTGTTCGTAGATCGCGTAGTCCGAGAATTTGGGATCGCACTCGGCGCGAACGGCATCCCACGCGTCTTTCAAGGAACCACCGCGCGCGGCAACTCTGGCTGCCGGGCGATAGGTGCTGTCCACAAAGTCGCGTGTGTTCTCGATGGCAGCATTCACCATGCTTTTGCCTACCAGAGCGTCTCCGCGACCCGGCGCAATCGCATCAACATCGAACCATTTGATTTCATCCAGCGTGTCGCCCCAGTCGCCGAAATGCCCGTCGCCGCAGTAGCAGGCCGAGTGATATTCGACGATATCACCGGTAAACATCACGTTCTGATCGGGCACGTGGATCACGATGTCGCCCGCCGTATGCGCGCGGCCCAGATGCATCAGATCAACCCGGCGGTTGCCCAGATAGACGGTCATCGTGTCGCTGAAGGTGGTGGTAGGCCATGTCAGACCGGGGATGCTTTCGTGCCCCTCGAACAGGCGGGGGAAACGCTGGAATTCGCTGTCCCAGTCCTCTTGCCCACGCTCCACGACCATCGCGCGGGCCATGTCGGACATGATGATCTGTTGAGCACCGAAGGCCCTGGCACCCAGCACCCTGACCGCGTGATAGTGGGTCAGTGCGACATGGGTGATGGGTTTGTCCGTGACCGAGCGCACGCATTCGATGACCTTGTTCGCCAGACGCGGCGTCGCCTGCGCCTCGACAATCATGACACTGTCGTCGCCGATGATGACGCCGGAGTTCGGATCACCTTCGGCGGTGAAGGCATACAAACCTTCGCCGACCTCGGTAAACGAGATTTTCTTTTCCGACATGTCCCCTTGGGACGCGAAAGCTTTGGTCATCGTTCAACCTTTTACACTGTAGTCGATTTGCAGAATGCCGCCCGGCTGTTTCGAGACTTCCATGAGCGTCAGATTGTGCTGTTTGCCGGGGGCAAAACAGGGCAATCCCTGACCAAGCAGGGTTGGCATGATGAAGATACGAAGCGTATCGAACATGCCTGCGTCAATCGCTGCGCGTTGCGTTTTGCCGCCGCCAAGAATCCAGACTCTTTTGTGCCCGGCTTTCAAAATGGCAGTTTCCAGGGACTCGATGCTGCCCGAAGCGGCGATATGTTCGCCATTGAGCTTCTTTTGCCGGGTCATCACATAAGCTGGCCGTTCGCCATATGGCCAACCCCAACCAAGAACCTGATCATATGTGGCGCGGCCCATGATCAGGGCGTCAATGGATGCGATAAATTCCCCATAGCCCCCGTCACCCCCGTCCGAGGATAAGGCTTCGTTGAACGGGTTCAGCCAGTCCACACTGCCATCGGTATCAGCGATGAACCCGTCCAGGCTCATCGCGATATATCCGACATATGTGGGGTTCGCCGTCACGGGTTAGCGCCCGTAAGGGTCTTGCAGTGCAGGTAAAACCGTACCCACGCAGTCACCAAACCCGATTGTATACCCTTCGCCCTTGGCCTCACCGGTCAGGGTCAGGGTGTCGCCGTCCTCGATGAAGGTGCGGGTTTCGCCCGTGTCCAGCACAAGCGGTTCTTTCCCTCCCCAGCTCAACTCCAGAAGCGAGCCGCGCTCGGGCTTTGTTGGCCCTGAGATCGTGCCCGACCCCAACAAATCGCCAGTGTTCATTGGGCAGCCCGAAGTCGAATGGTGGGCCAGTTGCTGCGCCGAGGAATAGTACATCTCTTTGTAATTCGTTCTGGCGATTGTTGAGGCGGGCTTCCCCTCGGGTGCCATCGTTACCGACAGATCAATGTCATACAACATCGGGCCGCAGTCTTTCAGGTGATCCAGCAGCTCGAATTCTCGCGCGGGGGTCTCGCACCGGAACGGCTCCAGCGCCGCCTTGGTGACGATCCACGGGCTGATCGAAGTAGCCGTAGCCTTGGCTTGAAACGGCCCAAGAGGCTGGTATTCCCACGCTTGAATATCGCGCGCGGACCAGTCGTTCAGCAGGACATAGCCAAAGATGTTATTGTCGGCTTCCTGCACCGTGATCGGCCCGTCCGAAGGCGTGCCAACAAGCGCGCCCATTTCCAGCTCGATGTCGAAGCGGCGGCTGGGCAGAAAGGCCGGGCGGTCGTGGTCGGGCGATTTCAACTGACCCCAAGGGCGGCGGATGTCGGTGCCGGAAACCACCACCGAAGACGCGCGGCCGTTATAGCCAATCGGAATGTGCAACCAGTTCGGCGGCAGCGCGTTTTCAGGGCCACGGAACATGGTGCCGACATTCTGCGCGTGATGCCGTCCGGCATAGAAATCGGTGTATTCGCTGACGGCGACGGGCATATGCATTTCGGCGTCGCTTTGAGCGACCAGAAGGTGTTCAATGTCGGGCCGTGCCTCGCTGCCCTCGGCCAGAAGGTCTGTTAGCCGGTCTCGCAACGCGGCCCAGACCGCCGGGCCTTGTTCCATCAGCGGGTTCCAGAAGGGCAGGTCGAACAGCGGCTCGTCCGCCAACTGGATCAATCCTTCGGCTTCTGCGGCTGTGACATCAAAGATCATGTCTCCGATCGCCACTCCGCAGCGCGGTTCATCGCCGTCGGTCGAGAACACGCCATAAGGCAGGTTGTTCAGCGGAAAAGGGTGGTGGGCGTAATTGGCCGAGGCCACCCAGGATGTCATTAGAGGCATCTTTGATCCTTGTCGTCTTTGTCGTCTTTGAGGATGTGGCGCTGGGAAATGGTGTACCACATGTTCCTGATTTCCATCTTTCAGTCGCCGCTGGGATTGGTCCCGCCGGAAGAACCCTCTTGGCGATGGCCGGGCATTGGGTTGTGCCTGTAGTGGTCGCGCTTTCCGTTCCAGCGTCCGCGCAATGCCCAAATCGACAACCCGAAAATGCCTGAGAACACGGCTATGACTATGTATCCTCCATCCATCACTTTTTCCCCGGCGTACCGTCGAACTTTTTCTCAAGAGAGGTCCAGCAGTCAATGTAGTCATCCTGCAACGGGGCTTCATTTGCTGCGAATGGGGTTAGATGCTGAGGGAACCGGGTTTCAAACATGAAGGACATGGTGTTGTCCAGCTTGTCCGGCCCAAGGTTGGAATTCGACGCCTTGTCGAACGCCTCGCGGTCTGGTCCGTGAGGCAGCATCATGTTGTGCAGGCTCATGCCGCCGGGAACAAAGCCCTGCGGTTTGGCGTCGTACTGGCCGTAGATGTTGCCCATCAGCTCGGACATGATGTTCTTGTGGTACCACGGCGGGCGGAACGTGTCCTCGGCCACCATCCAGCGCTCGCGGAACAGGACAAAGTCGATATTGGCCGTGCCGGGCTGACCTGACGGGGCCGTCAGTACGGTAAAGATCGACGGATCGGGGTGGTCGAACAGGATTGCTCCGACTGGGCAATACGTGCGCAGGTCATATTTGTAAGGCACGTAGTTGCCATGCCAAGCGACCACGTCCAGCGGGCTTTGACCGATCTGCGTTGTGTGGAACTGTCCGCACCATTTGACGGTGACGGTCGAGGGAACCTCTCGGTCCTCAAAAGCTGCGACGGGGGCCTTGAAGTCGCGCGGATTGGCCATGCAGTTGGCGCCGATTGGACCGCGCCCGGGCAATTCAAACTTTTGCCCGTAGTTTTCGCAGACAAACCCACGCGCGGGCCCTTCCAGAACCTCAACCCGGTACAGCAAGCCACGCGGGATGATGGCGATCTCTTTCGGCTCTAGGTCGATGATCCCCAATTCGGTCGCAAAGCGCAGGCGGCCTTCCTGCGGCACCACCAGAAGCTCGGAATCGGCTGAGAAAAAGTAGTCATCCACCATGGATTCGGTGACCAGATAGATATGGCTGGCCATGCCCACCTGCGTGTTCACGTCGCCAGCCGAGGTCATGGTGCGCATCCCGGTCAGCCACGTCAGCCCTTCGTCTGAATGGGCAACCGCGTCCCAGCGGTACTGGCCCAGACTGATCACATCAGGATCGACGTAAGGTGCGGATTTCCAATAGGGCAGGTCGATCTTTTCGTAGCGATGCGAATGTTTCACCGAAGGCCGGATACGATAGCACCACGTCCTCTCGGGTGGATTGGCTGTAAAGGCGGTGCCGCTGAGTTGCTCGCCATACAGCCCGTAGTTACAGCGCTGCGGACTGTTCATCCCTTGGGGCAAAGCGCCGGGCAGAGCCTCGGTCTCAAAGTCATTGCCAAAGCCGGGCATGTAGCCTTCGTGCGTCCCCACCGGGCTGCTGGCTTGTGTCAGGCTGTGCGGATCCGTCGGACGATTCATCCCGTGTTCCTCCATTTGCTGCTTGTCCGATAATAGTTGATTTTGTAACTAACAAGCATGACGAACACGGATTCCGACAAAAAAGATGAATTTGATCTGCGGGTTTTCCTGCCCTACCTGCTGAACCGGGCGGCCGAGGAAAGCTCGTTAGAGTTTCAGCGGGCCTATAAGGATCGGTACGGAATGTTGCGCACCGAATGGCGCGTTCTGTTTCACTTGGGCAATTACGGTGAGATGACCGCGAAAGAGATCGGAACGCGGGCGCGGATTCACAAGACCAAGATCAGCCGTGCAGTCAGCAAATTAGAGCAGCGCAGATACCTTGCGCGCACTCGGAGCCAATCAGATCGCCGGCTCGAGCAGTTGACGCTAACGGCTACCGGGCAGACGGTTTACCGCGAACTGTGCGAAATCGCGCAGAGATACGACACCAAGTTGGCGGGGATGTTCCAAGAGGATGAGGTTGCCCTGTTGCGCAAAATGCTTGGACGGCTGGCGCATATGGATTGACCACTGGTAATTTACGCTAGGTGACCCCAGATGACACCCTGAGTGGACGCAGGATTTTGACATGACAGCCCCGGACCCCAACGCGGCGAAAACGAACGATCTTATTAATTGGCTGGTATCGCGTGGCCTTGCTGGTGCCGAAAAAGAAGAACTTCTGGACGGGTACTGCACACGGCTTATTGATATGGGTGTGCCCTTGATGCGGTTTCACGCGGCGCAATCTGCGCTGCACCCGGTTTATGGCGGTACGGGGTATAGCTGGTACCAGGGGCGTGGCGGGGATTATCAGAAGTTCGAGTATTCGGAAGATGTCAGCGAGGATTGGCAGAAAAGCCCGCTTTTTGCCATTCTCAACGATGATGTCGAGGTTGTTCACGAACGCATGGTGGATCAGAACGAACCCAGCCGGTTTCCCCTGATCAATGAGCTCAGAGAGAATGGGGCGACCGAGTATTATGCGCGGGGTGTGACGTTCGATGTCCCGACGCACAACGCGCCGCGGGACGCCAAGAAAGCCGTGGATGGTGTGTTGCTGTCCTGGACGTCGAATGCTCCGGACGGGTTTCGTGACGGCGATCTGGAACTGATCAACACTGCGTTGCCCCATTTGGGTTTGGCGCTGAAATCGGCGTCGAACGCGCGGGTCTCCGAGGATCTGATGCGTGTCTATCTGGGCCGCGAAGCCGGTCGCCGTGTTCTTTCGGGCGAAATTCGGCGCGGCTCTCTGCAGCAGATTGATGCTGTGATCTGGAACTTTGATCTGGAGGGGTTCACCAGCCTGTCCGAAGAGTTGCCGGGCAGCGAGATCATCGACATGCTGAATGACTACCTGGCAGTGGCCGTCGGGGTGGTGCACGACAATGACGGAAACATCCTGAAATTTATGGGCGACGGGCTGATGGCCATGTTCGACGTGGGCGAGATTGACGAAGACGCGCGCGCGGCTTTGAAAGCGGTGCCTGTGCTGCAAGAGAGGATCACGCTGCTGAACGAGGAGCGCAGCGCCGCTGGCCTTCCGGTCGCCAATTTCACGCTGGCCCTGCATGCAGGTGAGATTTTGTACGGCAATATCGGGTCGGAAAGTCGGCTTGATTTCACCGTGATCGGACCGGCTGTGAACCAGACTGCAAGGATTGCGGGAATGCACCGGTCACTGGGGCAGCGTATTCTGATTTCAGACGATGTGGCGCAGGCGGCCATGCCGTGCAGTCAGGATTTGATCTCGGTCGGGCGTTACATGCTGCGTGGCGTGCCGGAACCGAAAGAGCTGTTTACCGTGTATAACGGTTAAAAGTCGATCTCGACGCCCGGCAGGTTCAGCTCTTTCATCATGTCGCGCAGTTCCTGACGCGCTGCGATGTTCGAGATATTGAGCTGTTTGACTCCGATATCCTTGAGGTCCAGCAAGGTCAGCCCGCGCGGGAACAACTCGCGGAAGATCACGCGTTCGGAAAAGCCCGAGGCGACGCGGAACCCGATGCGTTGCGACAGCATCTCGATCGCGCGCTGCATCTTTTCCTTGTTGACCATGCGCTGCGTACCCACACGGTTGCGCACAACGACCCAGTCGATCGGTTTCAGACCTGCCTGCGCGCGCAACTGACGGGCGTTCCAGACCATCTCGGAATAAACTGACGGGCCGAGGATTTTTTCGCCCTTTGAGTCAATCCTTGCCAGCAGGTCAAAGTCGATGAAACTGTCGTTCAGCGGGGTGATTAGCGTATCGGCCAGAGAATGCGCCACCTGGCTGAGGCGCGTATGCGAGCCGGGGCAGTCAATCAGGATGAAATCGCTGTCGCTTTCCAGCTCGGCAACTGCGGCAGATAGACGATGGTCATAGATATTCTCGCCCGGTTTCAACTTGGTCGCGTCGATCTCGGGCAGGTCGTGGTGGCGTGGTGTCGGCAGGGTCAGGTCCGAGTTTTTCAGGAAATTGGCGCGATTTTCAAAATAGCGTCCAAGGCTGCGTTGCCGAAGATCAAGGTCCAGCGTGCTGACCTTATGCCCCAGCCGTGCCAGCGCTGTGGCGACGTGCATTGAAACGGTAGACTTGCCTGCGCCGCCCTTCTCGTTCCCCACTACGATGATATGTGCCATACCTGTATTCCCACGTCCCGCCGTGTTTGACCACACGTTGTTGAAAAACACTATATGTTGTGGAAGCTGGGAAGGGAAGAACCCGAAACACAGTCGGTGCTCAATAAAATTCGCTGTCGCGGAAATCTCAGGGTTGGGTTTGGTCGCACGCTTGCCAAACTCAACCACCTGTTTCACTGTCCGAATTACGAAATTGGATCAGGGGCTTGCGGTGGACCATCTGTTTCTAAACGTGCTGAACGTGGTCCTGCCCGTGCTGATCTGCGCTGGGATCGGATACAGTCTGGCGTTGTTCAAAGCCCCGTTCGACAACAAGGTCATCGGTGGGATCGTGTCTCGGGTCGGGTATCCGACGCTGATCATCTCGCACCTTTCAACGACAAAGATCGCGGTGGGGACATTCCTGGATGTGATGGCTGCGGCGGCGCTGGCGATTGCAGGCTTTGGCGTGCTGGGGTTTGTGGCTCTTAGGGCCATGCGCTTGCCGGTCCGTGCGTTCCTGACGCCTTTGATGCACGGCAATGTCGGCAATATCGGCCTGCCGATCACGCTTTTGGCGCTGGGCGATGCCGGGATGGCGTACACGATGGGCTTTGTGGTGGTCGTCCTGATCAGCATCTTCACCGTGGGCATGTGGATACCGGCTGGTGAGTTTTCACCGAAAAAGCTGGCCACGTCCCCGATCATCTACGCGGTAATCGTTTCACTGGTGCTGATGGCGACGGGGTACAGCCTGCCGCAGCCTGTGGCCAAGTCGTTTGACATTCTCGGCGGTCTTTCCATCCCACTGATGCTTTTGACTCTGGGTCACACACTGGCGAGCCTTCAGGTACAACGCCTTGGCCGCGCCATCATCCTGACCGTGCTGCATCTGATTATGGCGATTGCGATTGCGACCACGCTGGTCTGGGCATTCGGCTTTACCGGCGCTGAGCGCGGGGCGGTTATCCTGTGCTGTCTGATGCCGTCATCGGTGGCAACTTACCTGTTCATTGATCAACACATGCCGGAATACGGGCCGGACGTGGCTGGGTTTATTCTGGTGTCAACGCTGACAACAATCGCTGTTTTGCCGCTTGCCCTGTCCTATTGGATCTGAGGTTATGCGATGGGCCAAAACCTGCTAAGGTGTTGATGTGGCGTCCCAAAGGCGCCGGTGGGTTTGAGGGCGGAGCGATGTCACAGGCGATTTCACATCCGGATGGGGCGCGGGTCGTTCTGGCTATGACCGCGATCTGCATGATGGTCGTTGGGTTCAACACAACCGCAGTTGCGACCATCCTGCCCAACCTCAAGGCCGAATTCGATCTGACGCCGTCGGGCCTGCAATGGGTCATGGCGACGTACACCGTCGCCAGCGCCACCTTGGTGACTATCGTCAGTCGGTTGGGGGACATCACGGGCAAGATGGGGGTGTTCTTCTTTGGCATGATCGTCTTTGCCATAGGGTCTTCCCTTGTCCTTTTCGCACAAGATGGCGCGATGCTCTTGATTGGGCGCGGCGCGCAAGGGGCGGGTGCTGCGGCATTGTTTGGCACGTCTCTGTCGCTGTTGACTGCGGCAACGCCCGAGGAACAACGCGCCAGCGTGACAGGCGCCTGGGGCGCGATCGTCGGGCTGGCGATTGGCGTTGGCCCCATAGTCGGCGGTGCATTTGCCCACTACGTCAGTTGGCGCGCGGTGTTCGCTACCGATCTGATCCTTTTGGTGATCGCCTTTGTTATTGGCTTGAAAGTGAGCAAGCAGAAATACGTCCCGGATACGCGTCTTGCCGGGGCACGGTTCGATTACCTCGGGGCCATAGCAATCCTGCTGTTTCTCGGACCACTGTCTTTTGCGCTCAGTAGCGGGGAAAGCAACGGTTGGACAACGCCAATGACGCTGGTGCCGTTGGGCGTCGCAGCACTGGCTACTGTCGGTATCGTTCTCGCCGCGCGGCGCAGCGATGATCCGTTGATCGAGCTGAGGTATTTTCGTCATCCACGCTATTTCATGGCCGCCGCGGGGATGTTTTTCACCGGCTTCACGCTGTTTGGGTTCTTTGTCTATTTCAATACTTTCGTGCAGTCGCCAGACGCCTTTGGGTACTCACCCGTTGGCGCGGGGCTGGCGATCATGCCGCTCAGCCTCAGCATGTTCGTTATTTCGGTCACGGCACCGCGGTTTCTGGCGCCCTACAGTTTCCGTTGGCCGGTCGTAATCGGACTAGGTGCGATGGCCTGCGGGTTCCTGCTGTTGATGGCAACAACGAACACGACGCAATACGGCGAGATTTGGTGGAAACTGATGATGGTCGGGGTCGGGTTGGGTATTTGTTTTTCGCTGCTACCACGCCTTGGCTTGCGGCTGCTTCCAGAAGCGCATGTGGGGCAGGGGTCTGGTGTTATAAACGCCTGCCTCTATTTCGGCGCAACTTTGGGCGCGGTTGTGTGCGGTTTGGCCGAGGCGATCACCATCCGACGAGGCTTGTCCGAAGTGATCGACGCGCTGCCCAGCGGTTCAACCCAGCGCGAGGATCTCGCCCATGCGCTTGCACACGGAACCCCAAGCCAGATCCAGCAGTTGATCTCGGCGATGGAACCTCAGAGCGGAACCGCACTGGCAAAGGCTCTGCGGGACTTGCAGGACAACGCTTTTGACAGTGCAATGATGATCACCGCGATTGCAGCGCTGATCGGCATGGCGCTTGCTCTGGTTCTTTTGCGTGGTCCGGTCCCGCCAGTTCACAGTGCTGCGGAACTGGCAAAACAGCGCTGATCCAAATTCTGTTGCTCCCGGCCTGAAATGAGCATTTTGTGAATGATTTAACCTCGGGTTTCGTAAATCTGTGCTATTCTGAGGCAGTTTTATTTAGGAGTTACATCATGGTTATTCAGTCTGTTGCGCAAATTGTCGAACACCGCGAAATCCCTCAAACATCGCCTGACGAGACCGTTCGCAAAGCGTGTCATGTTCTGGATCGCCTGAACGTGGGTGCGCTTGTGGTTTTGGAGGAAGATACCCTTGTAGGTATCCTGAGCGAGCGCGACGTAATCCGAAAGTGCATTTGCCAAAGCAAGCGTACATCCGACACGATGGTGCGAGAGATCATGACGCCCAATCCCCAGGTTGTGTCCGTAAACAGCGGTCCGGCGGATGCACTTAGGATCATGGTCGATGGCGGGTTCCGACATCTTCCAGTTCTTAGCCGAGGGAAGGTCGTCGGATTGCTTTCAATACGTGACGTGCCGACCGAGTATCGCTTGATGCTGGAGCGGTACAAGGAACACGTTGCGCCGCCTGCCCACGTTTAGCGCATAGGGCGAAACAAAAAAGGCCGCCCAAAGGGGCGGCCTTTCGTTTGAGAACCGGGTCCGGCTTAGAAGCCCAGACCTTCGTATTTCTTTTTGAACTTCGACACACGGCCGCCGGCGTCCATCAGGCGCGCGCCGCCACCGGTCCATGCGGGGTGCACGGAGGGGTCGATTTCCAGGGCCAGCTGGTCGCCCTCGGCGCCCCAGGTGGATTTCATCTGAACCACGGTGCCATCGGTCAGTTTGACGTCGATGATGTGGTAGTCGGGATGGATGTCTTTTTTCATCTTTCCGCTCCTTACGCCTCGGCGCCAGCCTTGGGCTTGTAGTTGGTGACCTCTGCGATACGCGCGGATTTACCGCGACGGGTGCGCAGATAGTACAGTTTGGCGCGACGGACGCGGCCACGGCGGACAACGGTGATGCTGTCGATGTTGGTCGAATGCAGCGGGAATACACGCTCCACGCCTTCGCCGAACGAAATTTTGCGGACGGTGAACGAACCGGCGATGCCGCTGCCACCTTTGCGCGCGATGCAGACGCCTTCGTAGTTCTGCACACGGGTACGCGACCCTTCGGTCACTTTAAAGCCGACACGGATGGTGTCACCGGCTTTGAAATCGGGGATGTCTTTCCCCAGGGCGGCAATCTGTTCCGCCTCAAGCTGTGCGATCAGGTCCATCGCATTCACTCCTATCTGCTCGTGGTTGGTCCACGAAGTTTGGGCACGGGCTGAGAGCTCTTGGTCTTCACCGGGTTCTGCGTACAGCCCGCCAGAGGTCAGATCGAATGTTCCTTTGGTGCGGTTTGTTCCGCCGCGCCGTAGCTGAAGAAAGCCGGGCGTCACGACGAGGACCAAACCAAAACACCGGAGTCGCGCAAGTGCGGCACCGGATTGCGGTCGTTTAAGGGCTTTGATCGCAGGGATCAAGCCCAAATCGTCATATTTTACAGGGCCGGTTGGTGAGTTTTCGCCGCCGAAAAACAACACCGTTGCCTTACGGGGGCGATCAGGCATTCTGGAAGGCAATTATACGAGCAGAAATTTATACAGGAACAGAACATGCGCACAGCTCTGATGCTGGCTTTAATCGCCTTTGCGACCCTGTCCTGCGGTCGCAACAGCCCTCCGCCGCAACAGGTCGAGGCCAAAGCCTTTCTGGACACGACTTCACCATCCGTGGTCTTTCCATCCTTCGGCGATGCCGACCCCCATGACTGGGAGGGGCGGCATCCCGGTCAATACCCGGTGCACGGGCTGGACGTGTCGCGTTGGCAGGGACCCATCGACTGGCGTCGGGCCAAAGCGTCGGGCGTCAGTTTCGTATTCATCAAGGCCACCGAAGGCGGAGATGTCGCAGACCCGATGTTCAATGCGCATAGCGTGGGCGCGCGCGCGGCGGGGGTGCCGTGGGGCGCATATCACTACTATTATTTCTGTCGGCCCGCGCATGAGCAGGCGCGCTGGTTTATCAAGAATGTGCCCCGAGGATCAGACCTGCCGCATGTGCTGGACATGGAGTGGACGCCACATTCCAAGACCTGCACTCTGCGTCCCGATGGCGCAACCGTTCGGGCCGAGGCGCAGCGCTTTCTTGATATTCTGGAGCGTCACTATGGGCGCCGTCCGATCGTCTATACGACCGTGGATTTCTATGGCGATACAGAGATCGGTCGCCTGCCCAAGACCGAGTTCTGGTTGCGGTCTGTCGCGGGGCATCCGCGCACTGTTTACCCCAAGGCCGTCTGGCGGTTCTGGCAATACACCGGAACCGGGCTGGTTCCCGGCGTGGATGGGCCGGTGGACATCAATACGTTCAACGGCCCGCCCGACATCTGGACGCGGTGGAAAGCGGGCTAGTCGCGCGACTTGCGATAGGCGTCCCACAGGTCGGGCCGACGGTCGCGCGTGATCTGTTCTGACATCTCGTGCCGCCAGTCAGCGATGCGACCGTGATGACCGGACATCAGGATATCGGGGATCGGACGCCCCTTCCATTCGGCGGGGCGGGTATATTGCGGGTGTTCCAACAGCCCGGAAGAAAAGCTCTCCTCCTCGGCCGAGGCTTGGTTGCCCAATACGCCCGGGATCAGGCGCACCGTTGCGTCGATCAGCGCCTGAGCAGCAATTTCACCACCCGTCATGACAAAATCGCCCAATGAGACCTCCTGAACGCCGTAGTGCTCAAGCACACGCTCGTCCACGCCCTCAAACCGGCCGCAGAGCAGGGTCATGCCGTCACAACGCGCAAGGTTCTGCATCATGCGCTGGTCCATCCGGCGTCCGCGTGGGCTGAGATAGATCAGGGGCCAGTTCCCATGCACACCCGCCATCGTATGTTCGATCGCTTCGCCCAAGACATCAGCGCGCAGAACCATTCCCGCACCGCCTCCGGCTGGGGTGTCGTCCACATTGCGATGCTTGCCGACGCCGAACTGACGCAGGTCGACCGTCTCTAGCTGCCACAATCCTTCCTGCAACGCTTTGCCGGTCAGGCTTTCGCCCAGCACGCCGGGAAAGGCCGACGGGAACAGCGTGATAATCTTCGCTTTCCAAACGCCGTGTAGGTCCGGTGTCGGGGTCAACAGTTCACGCGGTTTCAGGGTCGGTCGGATCGCCTTGCGGCCGTGGGACTTTGAGGGTTTGTCAGTCATGTCGTGCCAATCAGAGCCTTTTGCGCGCGTTCGACGATGGCCTTCTTTTGCTCGACCAGAGCCGCCTCGTCCAGATGTGAACGGTTCAGGTCCAGCAATTCCGCCAAAACGTCCTCTGGCAGTCGCGGGTTTGAATTGGCGGGCGGGACCAGAAGATTGGCCTTGTTCCGAGGCAGATTCAAAAAATCTGCAAACGGTGTGCCGGGGCCAAAACGCCGTAACTGCAACTCTTCCAACCACTCGGACAAAACCGTCACGGACGGTAATTTTTCTTTGATCCGGTCCACTGTGTCCTGCAACGGCGGGAGGTGGTCCATGTCTGCGCGATAGGTGTCAAAGTCCTGAACCTGCCGCATCCGCTGCAAGTCGTGCGCCCACAGGCTACGCAGCCAGCTTCCACGTTGGCGGAGGGACAGGTAGATCGTGATCTCGACTGCCTGCCCTGCAAATCTGTGGTGGATAGAGTCGACCAGACACGCTGCAAGGTCCGGGGCAGCAGCGTAGCCTTGCTCGAGGTTGCGGCTGGGACGCAAACCAGCGAAGTTTTCCTCGCTGACGAGAAGCCCGCGCTTGCCTCCAAAGTCCAGCGTTTCCAGAAAGTCACGCACTTGGCCGCCGAATTCCGACAGAGTGCCGACCGTGCCGTAGACCGAGTGATTGGTGGCCGCGCGCGACAGGCCGGATTTGCGGGTGCGGTAAGGTAGAACCAGCGCGAAATGCGGCCAGATCAGCTCGCGGTTTTCAAAAAGAAAAGACTGCGCTGCGGTTGTGCCCGTTTTGTGTAGCCCAAGATGCAGCAGGACACGGCGCATCAGATCAGGCCATCCGGGGGATCGGCGACGATGCGACCCTTTTCCAGATCGACGGTCGGAACAGCCGCAAGCGTGAACGGCAGCAGTACAGTGGCTTTCAAGCCCGGCCCGTGCAATTCCAGCAGGTCCGTCGCGCCGTGGTTCTGCACCGATTTGACCCGGCCCAGCAGCGTGCCACCGGTGTCATAGACGTCCAGCCCGATCAGATCGGTATGATAAAATTCGTCGTCGGGCAGTGATGGCAACTGATCACGCCGAGCAAAAAGGCGCAAACCTTTCAACTCGTCGGCCTGTTCCTTGGTTTCCACGCCACCCAGCCGCGCGGCAAAGCCGTTCTTGATCGAGCGGGTCAGGACCAGAGGATAACGCTCGTTCCCGTCTTCGTCTGTCAGGGGCGAATAGGTTTCGATGTCTTCGGGAATCGCGCAATAGCTCTTGAGCCGCACTTCACCGCGCACGCCATACGATCCTGCAATGCTGCCAACGCAGATCAGATCAATCATTTGGCCCATCCGTCACACATAGCCCGTCCTGCCATTGTCCAATCTCGGCGCAAACTTCGCGCTGGTTGGAGCGTTCAAAAAACACGCCCACAATAAAGGCGATCATCATCAGAATGGGAAGTCGTAACAAACCGAACATCGCCTTACCGAACCTCAACAGGCAAAGTGTCGTCGCGGCATTCCCAGCCAACTTGTTCCAGTTCCGGGGTGTCCGACGGTGCCTCGGGCCAGCCGACACAGAAATAGCCGATCAGCCGCCAGTCGTCGGGCACGTTCAGATCGCGCGCCATTTGGTCGGGGTCCAGGATCGAAACCCAGCCCAGCCCCAACCCCTCGGTCCGCAGGGTCAGCCAGAACAGGGTGATGGCCGAGACCACGGAATAGCGCCGCATTTCGGGCATCGTGCCTGCGCCCAGACCCTGCCCTTTGTCGGTAGCGTCGTCGCAGAACACAGCCAGTTGCACCGGTGCTTCGCGCATGCCTGACAGTTTCAGGCGGCTATAAAGCTGCGCCTTCTCGCCGGAATAGCCTTCCAGCGCCTGTGCATTGGCGGTTTGAAAATTTCGCAGCGCCGCGTCGCGCGCGGCCTGACTTTCGACGCGGATCACGCGCCAGGGTTCGCTCAGCCCCACCGAAGGGGCCAGCCGAAACGCGTCGAGGCAGCGCGTCAGCACTGCCTCGTCAATCGCGTCGGTGCGGAACCGACGCACATCGCGCCGGAGCCGCAACAACAGGTCAAACTGCGTGCGAAAATCGTCGGTGAAGGTCTGATCCCGCACGCGCCCGCCTGCTTATTCTTCTGCAGCCGCTTCTTCAGCCGGTGCAGCAGCAGCTTCTGCCGCTTCAGCAGCCTTGGCCGCTTTTTCTTCGGCGCGCTCTTGGGCTTTCTTGCCCGGAGTACCCTTGTTGGGGTTGTTGCGCTCGGCCTTTTCGCGGGTGCCGGCAGCTTCCAGCATACGTGCGATCCGGTCGGTGGGCTGGGCGCCCTGATCCAGCCAGTACTGGATGCGCTCCATGTTCATTTTCACGCGCTCTTCGCTGTCTTTGGGCAGCAGCGGGTTGTAGGTTCCCAGTTTCTCGATGAAACGGCCGTCGCGGGGCATACGGCTGTCGGCCGCTACGATGCGGTAGAAAGGACGCTTTTTCGAGCCGCCGCGGGCGAGACGAATTTTCATTGCCATGGTGGTATCTCCTTTGAATGGCATCACGCCAGAAGCGTGTATTTGTAAAGACCGGGGTCTTGTCCGGCTATTCTTGGTATTCGTGGAAACGGGCGTTTATTCCTGATGTTTCCGGTGGTGTCGGATGACTTCCTGAATGATGAAATTCAGGAAAGCCTTGGCGAAGTCAGGGTCCAGATCGGCCTGTTTCGCCAGGTCTTCTAACCGTGCGATCTGCGCGGCCTCGCGCGTGGGATCGGACGGGGGAAGGTCGTGTTCGGCCTTGAGCTTGCCAACGGCCTGCGTGTGCTTGAACCGCTCGCCCAGCGTATAGACAAGGATGGCGTCCAGCCGGTCGATGCTTTCGCGGTGTTCTTTCAACAGCGCGGCGGCCTGTGTCACGGGGTTGGTCATGCGTAAGCCTCCATGCCGCCATTTACCAGATCGGCGGGGGCAGGGTGCCGCCAGATCTCGGATGTGCCGAATTTCGGGTGTTCATAGTGATAGTCGAACGCAGCCCCCAGCCGTTTGGCCACGGCCTTGCTTGCGTGGTTGTCTGGGTCGATCAGCGAAATCGCTGTATCCCAACCCAGCACATCATAGGCATGAGTACGCGCGGCCATTGCAGCCTCGGTCGCATAGCCATTTCCGGTGGCGCTGGTCATCAGAGTCCAGCCAATCTCGGGCTCGGGCCAGCCATCGGGAAACCACAGGCCAACGCGGCCTACATAGGTGCCGGTGTCTTTTTCCTCGACCCCCCAGAACCCATAGCCACGTAGCGCCCAATGCCCCAGAAACAATGCGATCAAACGCCATGTTTCGCTACGGGTTTTGTGGCCGCCAACGAAGTCCGCCGCCGCGCTGGCGTAGAATTCCGCTTCTGCGTCCAGATCAGCCTCGGACGGCGCGCGCAGGATCAGGCGCTCGGTCTCAAGCCGGGGGATATGTTGCTCGATCAGGTTCACTTCTTCTTGCCAAATCCGCTCAGGCCCGGAGGCAGAGCCATCCCGCCGCCCATTCCGGGCATTCCACCGGGCATCTTGCCCATAGCCTTGGCCGCCTGTTCCAGCGCTTTGGGGTCCATACCCGCAGCCATTTCCTCGGGCGAGGGGCCGCCTTTGCCGAACATGCCTTTCATGGCCTGTTTCAGCATCTTGCCTTTGCCCATCTTGCCCATCTTCTTCATCATGTCCGACATCTGCCGGTGCATCTTGAGCAGCTTGTTGAGGTCGCTGACCTCCATCCCCGAACCGGCGGCGATGCGTTTCTTGCGGCTGGCCTGCAATAGCTGCGGATTGGCGCGTTCGCGTTTGGTCATGGACTGGATCATGGCGATCTGGCGCTTGAGCACCTTGTCGTCCATGCCTGCTTCTTCGACCTGCTTGGCCATCTTGCCCATGCCCGGCATCATGCCCATCATGCCCTGCATGCCGCCCATCTGGATCATCTGTTCCAGCTGCATCTTCAAGTCGTTCATGTTGAACTGACCTTTGACCATGCGCTTCATCATGCGCTCGGTCTGTTCCATCTCCATCGTTTCCTGGGCCTTTTCGACCAGAGCAACGATGTCGCCCATGCCCAGAATACGACCGGCGATCCGGTCCGGCTCGAAGGTTTCGAGCGCGTCCATCTTCTCGCCCAGACCGACAAAGCGGATCGGCTTACCGGTGACCGCGCGCATCGACAGCGCCGCACCACCGCGCCCGTCACCGTCCATCCGGGTCAGGACCACGCCCGAGATGCCGACCTTGGCGTCAAACTCCTCGGCCACCTCAACGGCGACCTGACCGGTCAGGCCATCGACCACCAGCAGGGTTTCGCGCGGGTCGACCGCGTTGCGGACCTGCTCGACCTCGTCCATCAGGACTTCGTCGATGTGCAGACGGCCTGCGGTATCCAGCATATAGACGTCATAGCCGCCCAGCGTCGCCTGTTGCTTGGCGCGTTTGGCGATGTCGACAGGTTTCTGGCCGGGCACGATCGGCAGGGTATCGACGCCGACCTGCGTGCCCAGAACGGCCAACTGATCCATCGCCGCCGGGCGATAGACGTCGAGCGAGGCCATCAGGACCTTTTTGCCCTCTTTCTCTTTCAGACGTTTGGCCAGCTTGCCGGTTGTGGTTGTCTTACCCGAGCCTTGCAGACCGACCATCAGGATCGGCGCAGGTGGGTTGTCGACCTTCAGCTTGCCGGGGTCTTCCTCGCCGCGCAGGGTGTCGACCAGTGCGTCGTGTACGATCTTGACGACCTGCTGGCCGGGGGTGATCGACTTGGTAACGGCCTGACCGGTCGCCTGTTCCTGCACTTTCTTGACGAACTCGCGCGCGACTGGCAGCGAGACGTCGGCCTCAAGCAGCGCAACCCGCACTTCGCGCAGGGCGGTCTTGACGTCTTCCTCGGACAGCGCACCCTGTTTCGTCAGCCGGTCGAAGACGCCGGAAAGGCGTTCGGATAGATTTTCAAACATGCCTTCGGCCTCCTTAGCCGGTTATCTCGTGGCCCTTCCTAGGTAGGAAACGCCGGTTAAATACACAATTGCCCCCACGGGCGAAACTCGCTGGTGGGGGGCGATCCCTGAACGACTCAAGGGACCGGAAGATCAAGAGGCTTCCGGATGTTTGGAGGGGGCTTTAGGCCGATTGATTGTCTGAGTCAACCGTGCGTACCGGAAGCCCGTCATTGACGGCATCAACCAACCGATGCGATCTGGTGCCACTGACAATGAGGTGACGTCCGGCGCTCATGCCTTTGTTGAGGATCAAGAGGCCGGCCCCGACAATTTAAATAGTGAAGAAGACCAGAATAGTGCCAATCAGCCACGGCCAGTTGGTTTGGAGTATTGCGCGTCACTTTCATGGCTGGCTGCTAACGCATTTCCGCGCTGTCGTGGCTTGAAACTGCCGCCACGGTACGCGATGAGCTTAGAAAATCAGGAGAGTACTATGGACGCCTCATCCGCCTTTCAGGATACATTGCCGCTCAGCTCTGACGCGCTGTTGGCCAAATTGGATGAGTGGGGGCTGGCCTACACGCTGCACACGCATGTCCCGCTGCGCACGGTAGAGGAGTCAAAGGCGGTTGAAGATCAGTTCATGGTCCCCGGTGAGAATGCTCTCCGGCTCAAGAACCTCTATCTGCGCGACAAGAAAAAACGGAACTATCTGGTGACGCTGGAACAGAGCCGCGAGATCGACCTCAAGGCGCTGGGCGCAGAGCTGGGCGTTGGGAACCTTTCGTTCGGCTCGGCGGATCGGCTGATGCAGAATCTTGGTATTCGGCCCGGTGCGGTCAGCCCGCTGGCGATGATAAGCGGTTTGGAAAACAACGTCCGGTTCTTTATGGACGCAGCGGGGCAGCAGGCCGACGTGATCTATATGCACCCGCTCGTCAATGATCGCACCGTTGCAATGAAACGCACGGACCTGATGGCGTTTTTCGACCGTATTGGCTGCGACGTGACTTGGCTGCCGTGATCAACCTTCAAGCGCCTCTTTCAACGCTGCTGCGACATGCGCTGCCGAGGGGTTGACGAAAAGATGTCCGTCCGCCTCGAACACGGCGTCGTCCAGATTGTCGGGGAAGGCCAGTGGCAGTTCGGTGCAGGCCAGTAGGATCGCGGTGCCCGGCCTGGCGTGTTTGTTGCAATAGGCTACCAGCCGCGCGCGCGCCGTTTCTGATGCGCCACCGTAGAAATCCGTGTCGATCATGTTTTGCATCTCGGCAATCTCGGACTCCGGAAGGGGCGCATTGGCGTTGATTTGGGCTTTGGCCAACCTGTCAGAATAGTTCGGTGCCTGCATCGTAACAGTTGTGCCCAGAACAAGGGCTTGTGTGGCTCCGGTCGCGGCGGTCGCTTGGGCTGCGGCGTCAAAAATACTGAGGATGGGCATGGAAACGCCCTGTCGGATCGCGTGCAGGCGCATATGCGGCGTGTTAGAGGCGATGATGCCGAAATCGCAGCCCGCGCTTTCCAGCGTCAGCAAGGCTTTGCGAAAGACCGCGTCGAAGGCGGCCCAGCTTTCCTCATCCCCCGCAACGCCTCTCAGCGACCGGGTCTTGGCCTGTGTGACGGATTCGATTGTCATGGGCGGGATCGGCAGAGGGGACCCATGACCACGCTCTGCAAAATATTGCCCGGCGCCCTGCGCGATGGCCCTGTAGTAATCAACGGTCGAGGCCCAGCCCACACCGCCCAAAATTCCGATTTTCTTCATAACGAACGCCCAGCCTGCACAATCCTGTTCAAGTGCAGACTGGACGTTCGGATACGCAAAGGCCAGAGGTCAATCAGGCGGCTAGCTCGGAAACCGCCTGACGCGCGTTGTTCAGCGCGGCTTCGGCGTCCAGTGCCATCCGATCCGCGGCAACAACGTCGACATTGTTTATGCCGATAAAGCCCAGCACGTGTTTGGCGTAGTCTGTGGCAAAGTCGATGTCCGACCCCACGGCTGTTCCGCCCGACGCGATGGCCAGTACTGCACGCTTGCCTTCCAGCAGCCCTTTGGGGCCGTTTTCGGTATAGGAAAAGGTCAGTCCAACCCGGGCAACAAGGTCAATCCATGCCTTGAACGCCGCAGGCACCGAGAAGTTGTAGATCGGCAGGCCGATGACGATCGTGTCCGCCTGCTGCAATTCTGTAACCAGATCGTCGGACAGGGCAAGCTGGTCGCGCTGAACCTCGTCGCGCTGATCGGCGGGGGTAAAGTTCGCGGCAATCCAGTCCTCGGTCAACAGCGGCAGCGGAGTCGCCAGATCACGGCGAATGATGCGCCCGGCGTTCAGGTGCTTGACGATCCGGTCCGACAGTTCGCGCGTGGCAGACCCTTCGCGGCGGGCCGAAGCGTCGATATGCAGGATAGTTTTGGTCATTGGGTTCAGCCCTTATTGAGTGCGGTTTTTGGCTCTGGTCCCAATATGAATGTTGCGCAGGTGAACAAAACTCTGATACTCCAACACTGAGTGTTAAAATTTGCACAATGGAACGGATGCAATGGATAACTGGGATGAAGTGAGAACCGCCTATCAGGTCGCGCGGATGGGCACTGTCAGCGGCGCGGCCGAGGTTCTGGGCGTACATCACGCCACGGTCATTCGGCATATCGACGCAATCGAGGCGCGGTTGGGTGTCAAGCTGTTCCAACGTCATGCGCGCGGTTACACCCCAACCGAGGCCGGAGAAGACCTGCTGCGTGTCGCTCAGGCAACCGAAGATCAGTTCAACCAATTGGTCGGGCGCATGAAGGGGCGCGGGGATGATGTGTCGGGCGAGTTGGTCGTAACGTCCCTGTCCTCTCTGGCGCCATTGGTCGTCCCCGTTCTGAGCGAGTTTCAGCGCCTGCACCCGGAATTGATCGTGCGGTACCTGACCGGGGACAGATTGTTCCGGCTGGAATATGGTGAGGCGCATGTGGCGATCCGTGCAGGTTCAGCCCCTGATCAGCCAGACAATGTTGTGCAGCCCTTCATCACACAGGAAGTCGGGCTTTATGCCAGCGCGGACTACATCGACCGCCACGGCAAACCCTCAAGCGTTGAGGATTTTGCAGAGCATCATTTCGTCAGTACCGATGATGAAAACAGTCGCGCCCCGTTTTCGCGCTGGCTGCGGCAGACAGTTCCGCTGGGACAGATCACGTTCCGCTGCACCAATAACTTTTGCATCCGCGAGGCGGTGCTATCCGGTGCAGGCATCGGTTTCATGGCCCGTTGGGAGGCCGCCCGTGATCCAAATCTGGTCGAGGTCATTGATCCCTTGCCCGAATGGTTTGGCAATTTGTGGTTGGTGACGCATGTCGACCTGCATCGCACGACCAAGGTGCAGGCGTTCCTGACCTATCTGAAAGAACAATCCAAGGATTGGCTGCCGTGAGCGTTCAGGCACGCGGCCATCTGGCCATGCTTGTCTTTTCTGCTTTGGTCGCGGGTAGCTTTTCGCTTGGTGCCATGATCGCCAACCAGATCGCGCCCGAGGCAGTGACGGCCGCACGATTTGCCATTGCTGCGGTGGTGATCGGGGTCGCTGCGCTTTTTACAACCGGTCTGCCGCGCAGCGCCGCACAAGCGCCTTGGCGCTATCTGGTTCTGGGTGGGCTGTTCGCCACATATTTCGTCCTGATGTTCCACGGCCTGAAGACTGCTCCCCCTGTCAGTGCGGCGGCGGTCTTTACCCTGACGCCGGTTTTGTCCGCCTTGGCGGGTTGGGTTTTGCTTCGGCAGGTGACCACACCTCGAATGGCCTTGGCGCTTACCATCGGGGCAGTTGGCGCGCTTTGGGTTATTTTCAGGGCGGATTGGCAGGCTTTCGCGGCCTTCCAGATCGGGACCGGAGAAATCATCTACTTCTGGGGGTGCGTCGCCCACGCGATCTACACGCCCATGGTGCGCAAGCTCAACCACGGAGAGCCGGCGCTCGTGTTCACCTTTGGGACGTTGTTGGCCGGGTGCCTATTGCTGACGCTGTTCGGCTGGGCCGACATTCGCGCAACGGACTGGGCGAACCTGCCGGCAATCGTATGGGTCGGATTGCTGTATGTTTCTATCTTTGCCACAGCCGCCAGCTTTGTGCTGGTTCAGTTCTCGGCATTGCGTCTGCCGTCTGCAAAGGTGATGGCCTACACGTATCTTGTACCCAGTTGGGTGATCCTGTGGGAAATTGCGTTAGGAAACGGTGCGCCGGTTGCGTTGATCCTTGTTGGTGTGGTTCTGACCTGCGTCGCGCTTCTCATGCTGTTGCGGCCAGACGATCAACCTGACCAACGCCCAACCCTTGAGGCAGATCAAAGCTGATAAATGCGGATTTTCCTATGCTTCGGCTTAGGAGGATTGCACCATGTACAACCACATTATGTTCCCGGTGGATTTGCATTTGCCGCCCGAGGTTCGCAAAGCCGCCGACGTCGCCGCCGAAATCGCCAAATGGCAAGGTGCCAAAATCACTGTCGTCAGTGTGACCGGAACCCAACCCGGCGACCCGGTTCAAACCGACGCCACAATCACCGAGAACCTACGGGAATTCGCAGACCATCTGGCCAAAAACAGCGGGACGGAAGTTGGCTTTCGCAATATCCACTCGGTCGACGTCGCGGCCGAGGTGGACGGGGATCTGGCCAAGGCAGCAGACGAGATCGGAGCGGACCTGATCGTAGTCGGCACACATGCGCCCCGGATCATGGACTATATCTTTTCAAGCCATGCCGGGTATCTGGCCAAGCACGCCAGCGTTTCCGTCTTTGTCGTGCGGTGACCGGGTTATTCCTCGGCTGCGGGTAGCTCGATTTCGAGGAACCGTTCAAACGCGTCCAGATTTACCGGCTCGAACTGTCCGAACCCTTGCATCCAGACGGACGCCGCGCGCAGGGCGTCCGGTTCGAGCTTGCACCATTTCACCCGTCCTCGTTTTTCCTGACTGATCAGTCCCGCCTTGGTCAGGATCACCAGATGTTTCGAGATCGCCGCCAAGGACATCTCGAACGGCTCTGCCACGTCGGTCACGGCCATGTCGTCCTCAAGCAGCATGCCGAGGATGGTGCGGCGGGTGGGGTCGGCAAGAGCCGCAAAAACAGTGTCGAGGTCGTTGGACATGCTTCCGCTGAACCACAGCGCCCGGGTTTGGTCAACCATTTGGTTGAATATGCGGATTCAGCGTGTTTGCGCGCAAGTCGCCAGGCACGGCCGGCGCGCTCGGTTGCTGTTACAAAAACATTTACAATAAAAACAGTATCTTAACTTGCGGCAATTCGGGCATTCAACGCCGTTGACTCTGTGCCCCGTCAGCCTTAGCACCCTACCCAAGACTGTGCGAAGGAAACGCCCGTGACCGATGATGACCAAAAGCAGCGTATGGCGCAGCTTGAGGCCAAGATCGTGGCGGCGAAAAAGGCCAAAGCGCCCAAGCCTCGCGCAGATGCTGACGTGTCCGGGGGCGAGCTTGCCTGGAGGATGGTCATCGAAATGGTATCCGGTCTTGGGATCGGATTTGGCATCGGATACGGGCTGGATAGCCTGCTCGGGACGATCCCGATCTTTCTGGTGCTGTTCACATTGCTGGGCCTTGTCGCGGGCGTGAAGGTTATGCTCCGCAGCGCGAAAGAGGCCCAAGAGAAACAAACGGCAGCGACGGCTGCCGAGAAGGACGAGAGGGACTGAACGTGGCAACTGAGACCACCGCAGCAGAAGGCAGCAGCCTGGTTTTCCACCCGATGGACCAGTTCATCGTTAAGCCGTTGTTCGGCGACGGTGCGATTGCGTGGTACACGCCGACGAACGTGACCCTCTGGCTGTTCCTGGCGATTGCCGCGATCTTTGCCCTGCTGGTTCTCAGCACGTCGAAACGTGCCATCGTTCCGACGCGGATGCAGTCGGTCGCTGAGTTGGCTTACGGCTTTATCTACAAGATGCTGGAAGACATCTGCGGCAAGGAAGGCGTCAAGTTCTTCCCCTATGTCATGACCCTGTTCATGTTCATCGTGACCGCAAACTTCCTGGGAATGATCCCCACATCTTTCACCACCACATCGCATTTCGCCGTGACCATCCCGCTGGCGCTGGCCGTATTCCTGACCGTGACCGTTCTGGGTTTCGTCAAGAACGGCACCGCGTTCCTGGGCCTGTTCTGGGTGTCCAGCGCTCCGCTGGCTCTGCGTCCGGTTCTGGCGATCATCGAGCTGATCTCGTACTTCGTGCGCCCGGTCAGCCACTCCATTCGTCTTGCCGGTAACGTCATGGCTGGCCACGCCGTGATCAAGGTGTTCGCAGGCTTTGCCGCGATTGCCGCGATCTCGCCCGTGTCCGTTCTGGCGATCACCGCAATGTATGGCCTTGAGGTCCTTGTGTCCTTTATCCAGGCCTACGTATTCACCATTCTGACCTGTGTTTATCTGAAAGATGCTCTGCATCCGTCGCACTAAGGTCCGAACACCCAACATCGAAACTTCCAATTCGTAAGGAGATACATCATGGAAGGCGATCTCGCACACATCGGCGCAGGCCTGGCAGCAATCGGTTCCGGCGCAGCCGCAATCGGGGTGGGCAACGTTGCAGGCAACTTCCTGGCCGGCGCCCTGCGCAACCCTTCGGCGGCTGCTTCGCAGACCGCAACCCTGTTCATCGGTATCGCATTCGCAGAAGCCCTGGGGATCTTCGCATTCCTCGTCTCGCTGCTGCTGATGTTCGCCGTCTAATCTGCGGAACCTGATCCTTACGCGCAGGTGGGCCCAAGCCATAGCGGCCCACCTGTTGTAAAGACAACGTTCCGACGGAGGACATCATGGCGACTGAACCCATTAGCGAAGAAGTAGTTGGCTCGTGCGTCGACTCGCATGGCTCTGCCATCGGGATGCCGCAGCTCTGCTTCGATTGGTTCCCCAACCAGATTTTCTGGCTGGTCATCACGCTGGTCGTCATCTTTCTGGTCCTGTCCCGCGTGGCTCTGCCCCGCATCGCGGCAATCCTGGCAGAGCGTCAGGGGACCATTACAAATGACCTGGCTGCGGCCGAAGATCTGAAGGCCAAGGCGGTCGAGGCCGAAGAGGCCTATAACAAGGCGCTGGCCGATGCCCGTGCCGAAGCGCAGCGTATCGCTGCCGAAGCCCGTGCCGAAATCCAGGCTGGTCTGGATGACGCGATCGCCAAGGCGGATGCGGAAATCGCTGCAAAGGCGGCTGAATCGGAAAAGGCGATTGCCGACATCCGTGCCGGTGCGCTGGAAAGCATTCAAGTGGTTGCCAAAGACACGGCGGCTGAACTGGTCACTGCGCTGGGCGGCGAGGCGGATGCCAAAGCCATCGACGGTGCTGTTGACACGCAGATGAAAGGATAAGTGACATGCGGAATACTCTTGCCCTTATCCTGACCTTCGGCGCAGCGAGCCCGGCATTTGCAGCCAAAGGCCCGTTCTTCTCGCTTGGCAACACGGATTTTGTAGTCCTTTTGGGCTTCATCGTGTTCATCGCGGTCCTGTTCTACTTCAAGGTTCCCGGCATGATCGGGCGCGCGCTGGACAACCGTGCCGAGGGCATCAAGTCTGAACTGGACGAAGCCCGTGCCCTGCATGAAGAAGCACGCAGCCTGCTTGCCTCGTATGAGCGCAAGCAGCGTGAAGTGCAGACCCAGGCAGACGCCATCGTAGCGGCTGCGAAGGACGACGCGGCTCTGGCGGCAGAACAAGCCAAGGTCGATCTGGAAAAATCCATCGCACGCCGTCTGGCCGCTGCACAGGACCAGATCGCATCGGCTGAGGCTTCGGCTGTGAAAGAGGTTCGCGATCGGGCGATCACGGTCGCTGTTTCTGCAGCGAACGCGGTTCTGGCCAAGCAGATGACTGCAACGCAAGCCAACAAGCTGATCGACGCCGCAATCGCGGACGTTGGTGAAAAGCTGCACTAGGCTTGTAGAGAAATCTAAAAAGAAAACCCGGCCACTGCGCCGGGTTTTTTATTAGCTCACTAGGAAACAGACTGCGTTTTTACAGGCAACCTGTCCAGAACGTCCGAATGTTCCGGCGAGGCAAGGAACAGTTCCGGTAGTTCTGCCACGACTTCATCGATTGGGTCATAGACCTGAGATGCCTTTGCCAGCAAGTCGTCAGGTATGGACTTTCGCGCACGCTCAACACGTTCGGGCAAAGTGAACTTCAAACTCAGAAAATCCTCGACATCTTTCTGCCGCCGCCAGATCGCATCATAGCTTAGGCAAAGAACTGGAACCTCCTGAAACGTGCCCCACTGTTTCAACTGTTCCACTTGATTGAGGACATCATATTTGAACAGGTCGTCAAAGGGACCCTTGGCGTGAAGGTGTTCAAAGTGCTGGTCAACCCAGTCGCGCCCATACCGTTCTACCGCTGAATAAACGGAAAGAGCTGACGCTTTCGTGGGACCGAAACAGAACAGAACCTTGACGTTCTCGCGGCCCCTTAACCCATCTGGAAAATCGTGAGTCTTCACCAGCGAGCCGGCTGCAAGAGGCGCAGAGGCCAGACTTGCCTGAAAACTGGCCGTCGGCCTTCGGAACCAATGTCGGCGTTTGCATGCAACCCACAAAGCATCGAACATCAGCGTGCTGCCCGATCTGCCATTGCTGGCGACGATTATGCATGGGTCAATTTGGGTGCGAAGCCCAAAGGTAAGTTTAGACATGTGCAGTGCCCTTGTCGCCAGTTCGGGACGGGTTCAAGATGTTCTGGCACTAGATGTCCAACTTTCACCGAAAGGTCCAGAGCAAAGGGTGAAACCCATCTGACGCGGGAATACCGGCCGCGATATTGGTTGAAGCCGGAACATGAGGCAATTTACCGGATGTTCTTCACGCCTGTCCGGTTTCGTGATCCAGCCTTTGCTGAGCTATGGCCTCATTGCGAAGCGCCTTCTGGGTGTCCTCCATGCATTGCCGCACAAAACTCAGGTGGCGATGCACGGCATCTCTGGCGCCTTCGGGATCACGGGCCTGTAGCGCGGCGTTGATGGCGCGGTGCTGGTCCAGAATAGCCTCGCGCGTTGTGCGTTGGTTGAACATCATTTGGCGATTGTAGAACACTCCTTGCCGCAGCAAGTCGAACATCGACCGCATCATGTGCAGCATCACGACGTTGTGGCTGGCTTCGATGATGGCCATATGGAACTGGGCGTCCAGATGCGCTTCGTCTTCCGATGCATTGCGGGCGTGGGCCGCTTCCATCTTGTCAAAGATCGTCTGAACGACCTTCAAATCGCTTTCCGATCCCAGCCGCGCCGCGCGTTCGGCTGCCAACCCTTCCATATCCCTGCGGAACGACAGATAGTCCGAGACCGCCTCATCATGGCTGCCAAACAGACGGATCAGGGCGGGGGAAAAGGCCGATCCCAAAACCTCGGCCACGTAGATGCCGGATCCGGCTTTGGCGGTCAGCAGACCTTGGTCCTGCAACTCGGAAATCGCTTCGCGCAGGGAGGGGCGGGACACGCCCAGTCGCTCGGCCAGTTCGCGCTCGGCCGGAAGACGCTCGCCGGGGCGCAGGATGCCTCGCAGGATCAGCAATTCGATTTGCCGCACCACCGCTATTGAGAGCTTTTCGGTCTGAACTTTTTGAAAGGGCATGGGGATGTCGTTCTGAGAATTGGTCAAATCATATGACCACGGATTGAGGGGCGGTTCAAGAAGGCCAGATCACATGGCCCGAAACATTAGGTCAGCATTATTGACATTAATGCGCGACTCATTAGTGTTCACGCACCCAAGAGCGGAGGAGGCTCATGACCAACCACGAGTTGTTTGCAACGCGGGCGTCGCGCATGAAGGCGTCGGAAATTCGCGAATTGTTGAAGCTGCTGGATCAGCCCGGGATTATTTCCTTTGCAGGCGGAATCCCGGACCCGGCCTTGTTTCCCGCAGACGCATTCTCGCAGGCTTTTCAGGTTGCGCTTGGTCCAAATAAGCAGGCGCAGGCGTTGCAGTATTCGGTCAGCGAGGGCTATGCCCCGTTGCGGGAATGGCTCGTCGCCCATATGCGCGAAATCGGCATTGTCTGCGACATCGACAATATCCTGATTACATCCGGGTCGCAGCAAGCGCTGGATTATCTGGGTAAGCTCTATCTGTCGCCTGGTGATACGGCTCTGGTCGGTTGGCCGACTTATCTGGGTGCGCTGGCTGCATTCAACGCCTATGAGCCGCGGTTCGCCCGGCTGAGCGTTAATGGCAACCGGGGTGCTGATGAATACGCCGCTGCTGCCGGGGCGGGCAGGGTCAAGTTTGCCTACCTGTCTCCGGATTTCGCCAACCCAACGGGCGAGACCGTGGATTTGCGTGGCCGCGAGACTTTGCTGGATCTCGCTGAGGACCTGAACTGCGCCGTGATCGAGGACGGGGCGTATCAGGCGTTGCGATACGAAGGGGAAGCGATCCCGCCGGTTTTGGCATTGGAATTGGCGCGGAAGGGGTCCATCGAAGAGTGTCGCACGATCTATTGCGGCAGCTTCTCCAAGACGCTTTCACCGGGCCTGAGAGTCGGGTGGGTCGTTGCTGCCAAGCCCGTGATCTCTCAGCTGGTGTTGATGAAGCAGGCTGCTGATCTTCATTCAGCGACGATTAACCAGATGGCGATAGACCAGGTGGCGCGGGCGTGTTTCGACACACATATCCCAATGCTGCGCCAGACTTATGGCGCGCGTCGGGGTGCCATGCTTGCAGCGTTGGAACAATACATGCCGGAAGGGGTGGAGTGGACAAAGCCCGAAGGGGGGATGTTTATCTGGCTGACACTGCCCGCCGGTACCGACGGCGCCGCATTGCTGGCTCGTGCTTTGGAAACGGTCAAAGTGGCATTTGTTCCGGGTCAGGCATTTTTCCCTGATGGCTCGGGCGCAAATACGATCCGATTGAGCTTTTCAAATTCGGACGAGGCGACAATTCGCGAAGGAATACGCCGCTTGGGGGAAGTCTTGAGAGCCTGAGTGCGCAATAAGGGTCTGTTAACCAATTCCGGCCATTGATCGGGGTATGAAACGGTTTCTGACTTTGCTGTTGGTGTTGGCCGCGTGTTCGGCTGGCACGCCGCATTTCCGCGATGTTCCGGCCACCCGAATTGCAATCAACGGCAGTGTGTTTGACGTGCGCGTGCGAGGAGAGTTGGCCGAGGCGGTGCGGGTCAACACGCAATACGCTTCGCGCCTCGGCCCCATCCGTGATCGCGCGGCCCTTGCGATGGCGCAGGTTTCGGGTTGCCCAGTCCTTGACGTTCTGGGCGACGCGGCCGTCACGGTCGGCGTGTTGGGGTGCGACCGCCAAGCCGGCGAACGCTTGTTGCTGACCTCTATTTCTGTGCCAAACTACGAATGTATCGACTTTGGCATCTATGAAGGTGTGGGTGACGGCGGTTATCAGGTCTTTGAGTGTACGCCCTACTGATACGGGCTATGACCGGCGGAAATCAGCAAGATATTGTGGATAACTCCTGCCGATATCCCATATCCTGCGCAAGCTCGTTGACTCGACCCCAATCTGTTGCGCAGACTTCCAGATATAGGAATCATGGGACCCGTCGCCTTTGCGCTTTAGCAAACTCAAACTCACCGGCTTCAAAAGCTTTGTTGATCCGACCGACCTGATCATCGCGGACGGGTTGACCGGAGTTGTGGGTCCCAATGGCTGCGGCAAGTCCAATCTTCTGGAAGCGTTGCGCTGGGTGATGGGGGAAAATCGCCCCAAATCCATGCGCGGTGGTGCGATGGAGGATGTGATTTTTGCAGGGGCGGCCACACGTCCCGCCCGCAACTTTGCCGAAGTTGTTCTGACCATGGACAACTCGGAAAGGCTAGCCCCGTCAGGGTTCAACGACACCGATCAGCTTGAAATCGTGCGCCGTATAACTCGCGATGTGGGCAGCGCCTATAAGACCAATGGCAAGGATGTGCGCGCCCGCGATGTGCAGATGCTGTTTGCCGATGCCTCGACCGGTGCGCATTCACCCGCGCTTGTGGGGCAGAACCGCATTGCCGAATTGATCAACGCCAAACCCCGCGCGCGTCGGCGTATTCTGGAAGAAGCGGCGGGGATCTCGGGCCTGTATCAGCGCCGGCACGAGGCCGAGTTGAAGCTGAAAGGCACTGAATCCAACCTGACGCGTGTAGATGACGTGCTGGAACAGCTTGGAACGCAGCTTGCGCAGTTGGCCCGACAAGCACGACAGGCTGCCCGGTATCGCGAGATTGGCGAACAGTTGCGGCAGGCCGAAGGGATGCTGCTGTATCGCCGCTGGAAAGAGGCGGATATGGCCCGTCAGCAGGCCGAAGAAAAGCTGCGCGAGCGCATTGCCAAGGCCTCCCGCGCCGAGGCTGAAGCCCGCCAAGCCGCTGCCAAGCGTGCCGAGATCGAGGAAACTCTGCCCCCTCTGCGCGAGGAGGAAGCGATTGCCGCCGCCGTATTGCAACGCCAGCAGGTGCAGCGCGACCAACTGGCCGATCAGGAAACACGTGCGCGGCAGACGATCGAAACCCTGACGAACCGAATTCAGCAGTTGGGTAATGATATTGAGCGCGAGGCTGGCCTGAACCGCGATGCAGGTCAGATGATCGAGCGGCTGGAGTGGGAGGCGAGAGAGCTTGCCAAGGCCGCCGAAGGGCATGACGAGAAAGTCGCCGAAGCCGCCGAGATTGCGCGCGAGGCCGCGTCTGTTCTGCAGGACCGCGAAGATCACCTCTCGCAGGAAACCGAGGATATGGCGCGTCTTGTCGCCCGGCACCAATCGGCGCAGCGTTTGGTTGAGGACAGCCGCAAGACGCTGGCCCGATCTGAGGGCGAAGAAGAAAAAGCCCGCGTCGCAGTGGATGAAGCCCGTGATGCGCTGAGCCGCGCAGCCGAGGCGTTCGAGGCTGCTCAGGAGGGTGAGGAAGAAGCCCGCGAAGCGGCCGAGGCCGCCGAAGAAGCACTGGCCGCAGCGGACGAATTGCGCACCGAAACGCAGGCGCGAGAGGCCGAAGCCCGCGCCCAACGGTCCGAAGCCGAAGGTGAGCTTGGCGCAATCCGCGCCGAAACCGCGGCTCTTGCGAAACTGGTGGAGCGTGATACGGCCGAAGGTGGGCAGGTACTTGACCTGCTGCGCGTGGCGCCGGGTTACGAAAAGGCGCTGGGTGCGGCGCTGGCCGATGACCTGCGCGCGCCGCTGGTCGAAGGCGATGGACCGTCCGGCTGGGTTCAGGTTGCCGGATACGATGCCGATCAACCCTTGCCGGATGGTGCAGAGCCTCTGGCGCTGCATGTCTCGGGGCCGGATCGTCTAAGCCGCCGGATTGCTCAGATCGGGTTGGTCGACGCGGATCAGGGCGCACGTTTGCAGGCGTCGCTTCAACCGGGGCAACGTCTGGTGTCGCGCTCGGGTGATCTGTGGCGCTGGGACGGGTTCCGGGCCTGGGCCGAGGACGCGCCAAGCGCGGCTGCGCTGCGGTTGGAGCAATTGAACAAACTGGAAGCGCTGAAACAGGAACTAGCCCGTACCGAGGCGCAGGCCGATGGGGCACGCGCGGCGCATGAGGCTCTGTCGCAGCAACTGGCCGATGTCACCGAAGCGGACCGTCGGGCGCGTGAAGCCCGCCGTGCCGCCGATCAGCGTATGGCGGAAACCGCGCGGCAACTCAGCCGGGCCGAGGCCGACCGAAATCTGGCACAGGGCAAGCTTGAGACTCTGACACTTGCCGTTGATCGCCACAAAGAAGACGCGATGTCCGCCCGCGCCCAACTGCGTGAGGCCGAGGGCGCACTGACCGGTTTGGGTGATCTGGACAGCGCCCGCGCGCAGGTTGAGGACATCAAACAGACGGTCGAGGCCGCGCGGATCACCATGCTGACCCACCGCTCGACCCATGATGAGCTGCGCCGCGAAGGAGAGGCCCGAACCCGGCGCACGCAAGAGGTGACGAAAGACCTAAGCGGTTGGCGGCATCGTCTGGACAGTGCTGAAAAGCGGATTTCCGAACTGGCAGAGCGCAAGGAAAGCTCGGAAGACGAGCTGTCCGAAGCCATGGCCGCCCCCGGTGAAATTGCCGAGGCGCGTGAAGAGCTCAATGAGCTGATTGAAACGGCCGAAGCGCGTCGGGCCGAGGCCGCGGATAAACTGGCTGAGGCCGAAACCCAGCAACGCGAAGTTGTCATGGCCGAGCGGGATGCAGAACGCGTCGCGTCCGAGGCTCGTGAAACCCGAGCGGCTGCCGAGGCGCGGTGCGATGCCGCAAAAGAAGGGGTAACTGCGGCGGCTGAACGCATTGCCGAAGATCAGCAACTAACCCCGAACCAGTTGCTGAACCAGTTGGATGTGAACCCCGACCAGATGCCCGCCGCCGACGCGCTGGAGGCTGAGGTCAACCGCCACAAACGCCAGCGCGACGCGATGGGTGCTGTGAACCTGCGCGCCGAAGAAGATGCGAAAGAGGTTCAGGTAGAATTTGACACGCTGAACTCTGAAAAGGCCGATCTGGAAGAGGCGATCAAGGCATTGCGCAGCGGCATTGCCAGCCTCAACCGCGAAGGGCGCGAGCGTCTGCTGACTGCGTTTGAGCAGGTGAACTCGAACTTCGCCATGCTGTTCAAGCATCTGTTCGGCGGTGGTGAGGCCAATCTGGTCATGGTCGAAAGCGACGATCCGCTGGATGCGGGTCTGGAAATCATGTGCCAGCCGCCGGGCAAGAAACTCTCGACCCTCAGCCTGCTCTCGGGCGGCGAACAGACCCTGACCGCGACCGCGCTGATCTTCGGCGTTTTCCTCGCCAATCCCGCGCCGATCTGCGTGCTGGACGAGGTCGACGCGCCTTTGGACGATGCCAACGTGACACGCTTCTGCGACCTGCTGGACGAGATGTGCCGTCAGACCGACACGCGGTTCCTGATCATCACCCACCACGCGGTAACGATGGCGCGGATGGACCGTCTGTTCGGCGTGACCATGCAGGAACAGGGCGTCAGCCAACTGGTCTCGGTCGATCTGAAAAAGGCCGAGCAGATGGTCGCCTGATCATCACTTCAATGTTATGCCACTCTTTCCTTTCAGCAGGGCTAGTATGGCGGCATGACACGCACGCTGATCCTTGCCCTGCTGTTCGCTGGCCCGGCTATAGCCGCCGAATGGCCCACCAAACCCGAAGACATCCCCCTGTCGCCCGAAGAACTGGACGCGTTGGCAGGCCAGACGTTCACCTTCTACGATGACGGTCAGGCTGCATTCTCTGCCGGAGGTGCCTACTCGTATACCTACGCCAGCGGAGATGCGGCCTTTGGCACCTATTCCATCGCCGAAGATGGCAGTGTCTGCATCGCTTACCGCAACGGATTCAGCCGGTGTGACTTGTATGTGCGCAGTGGGGGGAGGCTGGTTCTGATCGATGAGAAGGGGGATCGGTATCCGGTCAGGCCGGAGTGAGGTGGAGATGAACTCTCAAATGCTTCTTCTGGCGGCAGCTACGCAGACGTTGTTTACGGGTGCGACGTGGTGAATACTGAATGGTGGCGATACGCTGAAAAGCGGGCTGTGTGTTGCATCTTAAAGTTTAACTAGCATACGATGTATCACCTTAAAGAAGTTCATGACGGTAGCGACTCTTCCGGCCATTTTCCCATCAAACAGCAACTCACTTGGGGAATGCTGGCCCAATCTCAAGCGATCTAATCTAAGGAAATGCCTATGCTTAAAAGGATGTTGGCTATTGGATTTACGATTTTGGGAACCAGTGCGCATGCCTATGACTCGGAGGCCGCCGCCGCCGAATACGACAAGTCCTATCTTAATGTTGATCAGTGTTCTGAAGGTGATTCATCCAATCGGGAAGCATGTGTCATAGCGGGCATTAAAACGTGCGTGAAGGATTTGGAGGACGTTCTCGAAAGCAAGGGTTTCTCCATTCCCGGAGGAGCCGCAGTGTCTCCTCGCGAGTATTGCAACAATATCGGTCGGGAGCGCGCGGACGAGCATCTGAATGCTGTCTATCAACGCATAATGAAGCAAGGGCCACTGATGGCTCAGGACGAAGAGGTGATAGACGAGAAATGGGTGACTGATCTGCGCGCGGCTCAGCGACTGTGGCTTCAATTTGCGAATAAAATGTGTTCCGAAGACAACATTGTTGGTTGGCAAGCCGGAGGTTCTGGTTGGGGGGCAACATTGGCTGAATGCACCACGCGCCTTTCAATTCAGCAAGCTGAGAACTTGGATCGCTTCTTTACCATCAATTAGTAAGGCTGGTAGCCTCTCAATAGGTTGCAATCAAATCTCATGCACAGAGGTTATGCGTTACGCTTGTAGCGAAGAACTGGCAGCCACCGAATGCGCCCATAGCATCGGTGGCTGGATAGACAAATTGCAAAGCGGTCAAGCCAGACACCCTTTCACAACCGCCCCAACAACTCCGCCGTCGGCCATGCATCTGCTGGCAGACCCAGTCGCTGTTGTTCGGCCTGAACAGCCGCCCGTGTTCCGGCGCCCAGAATGCCGTCGATCTTGCCTACATCATGGCCGCGCGCCTGCAGCTTGGTTTGTAGCTGCTTCATCTGCGCGTCTGTCAAACCCTGCGCCGGATTCCCAGCGTTGTAGATTTGCGCACCTTCCAGTCGGGTTCCGAAATAGGCGGCGGTTAGGACGTAGACAAAGCTCTGGTTCCATTCAAAATATACGTCGAAATTGGGATAGGCCAGAAACGCCGGTCCCTTATGTCCTTGTGGCAGGATCAGCGATGCAGGCAGGTTGGCCAGTGAGCCGCTGCGGGCCTGTACGCCCATCGCCTGCCACTCGGACACAGGGCGCGGCTTGCCCGGGCCAGACAATGACCAATCCATCTGGGCGGGAACCGTGACTTCCTGCAGCCAAGGCTGCCCCGGTTGCCACCCAAGATGCGACAGCATTTTCGCGCCGGACAAAAGCGCATCCGGAGCGGATGTTTTCAACGAAACCTTCCCGTCGCCGTCGCCGTCCACGCCATTGTCCAGAATATCCTGCGGCAGCATCTGAACCATGCCGATCTCACCCGCCCAGGCTCCTGTCGTTCGGGCGGGATCGAAATTGCCCTGATCGTACAGCTTTAGCGCAGCGAAAATCTGCGGCCGGAACAGCTCGGGCCGGCGGCAATCATGGGCCAGTGTCACCAAGGCGTTGCGGGTGTTGAAATCCCCCTGAACCGCGCCGTAGTCGGTTTCAAACGCCCAGAACGCCAGCAACACGCCGCGAGACACGCCATATTCCCGTTCAATTCGGTCAAACACTGATTCGTATTTGCGCGACATCGCTTGCCCGCGATCAATCCGGTTCCGCGAGATCAGGCGGCGAGAGAATTCAATGAACGGTTTCTGAAATACGCCTTGCGCGCGATCTGCCCTCAGCACCGCACCATCCTGCTGGACGCCTTGGAAAAACCCGTTGACGGTTGATGCGTCGAATCCCTTGTCGACAGCGTCAGCCTTTAGGCCATTCACAAAGCTATTGAATCCGCCTCCGCATTGGCTAAAGGCGGGCGAAGCAAACAAGGCGGCGGCAAGAATGCCGGGAAGAAAGCGCATGGGTGAATCCGTCAGAAAACAAAGCTGATACCAACCCACACTGACACGAGGCCCAGTGCAAGCCCCCAGACCCTCCAAAGCAGGTCACATGCGCGGAAAATCTCCGGCGCGCCGATGTCCCGTGGGGCGTCGCCGTTTACCCATGCCAGATCGCGAAGCTGGCCATCATAGCTGCGCGGCCCTGCCAGGGCGACGTTCAGTGCGCGCGCCGTGGCAGCCTCGGGCCATCCCGCGTTGGGCGAAATATGGCGCTGTGCGTCGGCCACCATCTCGGGCCAGCGCGACCACTGACCGGACAGCGTAACGATCATCGCGCAGGTCAAGCGGGCCGGTATCAGATTCAGCGCGTCATCCAACCGCGCCGAAGCCCAGCCGAAGTCACGGTATTCTTCGGTGCGATAGCCGATCATGCTGTCGGCCGTGTTGATGGCCTTGTAGACCAGAAGCCCTGGTAGGCCAGCGACCAGAAACCAGAACGCGGACGCAATTACCCCATCGCTCAGGTTTTCGGCCGCACTTTCAATGGCTGATCGCGCGACCTGAGCTTCTGTCATGTCCCGGGTGTCGCGCGACACGATCATGGCAACCTTAGCTCGGCCCTCGGCCAGCGAGACCCGCAGCCCGTCCCCTACATCGCGGACGTGAGACACCAACGATTTCTGGGCCAGCAAAATCGCGCAAACGATGATCTCGGCCACAGGTCCAAGGAATGACAGCGCTAGTCCCAGGATCACTGCCCCACAAACCAATAGCAGCGCAACCGCCACCCCTTTCAGACGCCGATGCCCTCGGTGGTTCAGACGTTTGTCCAGCCATTGAATGAACGATCCGGTGATGACTGCCGGGTGGCGTAGGCGCGACCAAAGCCAATCGGGTTCGCCAAGCGCGGCGTCCAGACACATCGCGCAGACCAGCAGAAAGGGGGTGCTCACAGCGCGGCCTCCAGCCTGTCCCATCCGTTGACCGGGGGCAGGCCAAGACGCAGGTAGGTCTTGGAATAGGGGAAAATGCGGCTCCAGATATGCGCCTGCGCCAAGCGGTCCTGCCAATCGGCGGCGCTGTCGACTTCGTGCAGTCGGAACAGTGTGGTGCCGCCTATCAAGGACGCACCGCGTGAGGTGATCAGTCGGTCCAGACGGTCGGCCTCGTCCGTCAGCCGTGCGCGCGTCGCGTCAGCCCAGCCCTTATCCCTTAGCGCACGCTCTCCGATCCTTAGAGCGGGGCCGGAGACGGCCCAAGGCCCGGTCAGATCGTTGAGCTGTTTGATCAGGTCGGGATGGCCGATCGCAAATCCCAGGCGCAGCCCGGCGAGTCCCCAGAATTTCCCGAAACTTTTCAATACGATCACGCCGGGTTTCGCCGCCATGTGGATTAGGGAAGCCTCTGGACAGACATCGCAAAAGCTTTCGTCGATGATGGTCAGGGGGGCGTCCGCGTCGGCTTCGGACCAGATGCGCCCGTCCGGGTTGTTTGGGTGAACGATCACACGCGCTGCGGCCGGACCTTCGGATTGAACCGTCCAGCCCTGCGCGGCAAATGCGGCTGCGTGCTCGTTGTATGTGGGCGTCGTGATTTGAACCCGGCCCGCTTGGGCAAGTGCGGGGATACGCGCGATCACCGCAGAGGCGCCGGGCGATGGTAGTATTTCGGCACTGTCGGGCACAGACCAACAGTCGCGGGCTGCGTCGGTCAAGCGTTCAAAAGCGCCATGGTCGGGAAGCTCGGTCCAGTCTGACGGGATTAAGCCATCAATGCTGTAAGGGTGCGGATTGATGCCGGTGGAAAGGTCAATCCAATCTGCGCGAGTCCCACCGTAGGTGGCTATGGCCCCATCAAGCCCGCCGCCATGATCACGCGCCGCGCACGGGTTCAGAGTATGAGTTTGAGTTGCCATCATTACACTTGCCGGAATCGCTTGTATCGGCGCGTTTCAAGCGGATTTTTGCCGCATACACAAGCAAATCCGCGTGATTGAGGGGTGAATGGAGGCCATTAACACTTTGTTAAGGAAATAGCGTGATCACAAAGTTCAGGGTTCGGCACCACCCGTTCTACCCTGTGCCGAGGTTGTTGCTAATGAATGTTTTGATTGTTGAGAGTAACCCTGATCTAGGTCGGGTCTGGAAAAGGCATCTACAGCGCCAGGGCGCCGAAGTGACGCTTGTGACCGGGCAAGAGGCCGCGATCCTTGCGCTTTATGGCGCTGAGTTCGATATCATAGTGTTGGACCTGGTTCTGGAAACTGGCAGCGCGCTGGCTGTTGCTGATTTCGCCAGCTACCGTCGACCGGGCGCGCGGGTGATATTTGTGACCAACACGACCTTTTTCTCGGATGGGTCGATCTTTGCGCACAGCCCGAACGCCTGCGCCTATGTGCAAAGTGCAACGCCGCCAGAAGATCTGGCGGCGATGGTCGAACATTACGCGGCGGGTCGCTGACCGCGGCCGTGCGGCTCCATGTAATCCAGCACGGGGTTAACCGGAATAATCCGATGCGGATTTATGCTGTCGTGACTGTAGTGATAGTGGCGCACGATGTGGGTCATGTTCACCGTCTGCGCGACGCCCGGCCACTGGTATAGCTCGCGGGTATAGGCCCACAGGTTCGGATAGTCGATCAGCCGTCTTCGGTTGCATTTGAAGTGCAGGTGATAGACCGGGTCGAACCGGATCAATGTTGTGAACAGCCGCCAGTCAGCCTCGGTGATCCGGTCACCTAAAAGGTAGCGATTTGCGCTCAGGCGATTTTCTAACCAGTCCAATGTATCGAAAAGTGGCGCTACGGCGGCGTCATAGGCTGCTTGGGTCGTGGCAAAGCCCGACTTGTAGACGCCGTTGTTAACGTCGGAATAGACGCGCGCGTTCACCTCTTCGATGTCGTCGCGCATTGCCTCTGGCCAGTAATCGTCGGTGTTTCCCGTGATCCCGTTGAAGGCCGAGTTGAACATGCGGATAATTTCAGAGCTTTCGTTCGAGACAATGGTTTCTAACTGTTTGTCCCAAAGGATTGGCACGGTCACACGACCCGAATAGCCTGGGTCAGCCTTGGTGTAGACCTGGTGAGCAAAGTCCAGCCCATAGAGGTTGTCCCCAGTTGCGCCGTCGTTGTCCCTTACGAATGTCCAGCCTTTGTCCAGCATATCGGGGTGAACCACTGACACCGTGACAAGGTCGCTTAGCCCCTTCAACTCTCGGAAGATCAATGTGCGATGCGCCCATGGGCAGGCATAGCTGACATACAGGTGATACCGCCCCGGTTCCGCCTTGAAGCCGCCTTTGCCCGACGGACCAGCGCTGCCATCAGCAGTCAACCAGTTGCGAAACTGAGCCGCGCTGCGCTTGAACGCGCCACCCGTGGATTCGGTGTCATACCAGGTGTCGTGCCATTTGCCCTCGACCAACAGGCCCATGCTGTGTTCCTCCGCATTTCGATTTTCCAAACATAGGGGGCCGCTTTCATCGTTCCCATCCGACGGAACGCGCAGACCGTCTGCACATGTGCACAGATCGGACTGGGATTTCATGCAACAGGCAGGAAAGCTAAGATTTTATCATTAGGACTTTACTGGATTTTTACTTTCGTGTCCGCACAATAGGAGTCCGCTGCGGGGGGAATTTGTAATGACGACCTATGTTTCAAAGGAAATGAGCGCTGAACTGGACGCTGCGCGAATCGCGGGGCTCAAGAAAGCCAGCAGGCTGCGTGTCGAATTTGGCGAAAATACGTTTAAAATTCTAAGATTGTGGAAAGACGGTTTCACGGTCGAGGCCGAAACTACGCCTCGGTTACGCGGGCTTGTCGACATCTACGATGGCGCAAACCACCTGTATCAATGTCTGATCATTGCGGATCAGGACGAAGCAGGCGAAATGCGCTATGAGTTCAAGCGCAGTACTGCCGCGGCTGACAAGGCTCCGCTGGACTTTTATCGCGATCCTGACGCGCCCATCGCGCTTTTGGGGCACAAGGGCTGAGTGGCTGCCCAACGGGATTACCGTTGGGCATAGATCTACTGCAAGTCTGCAAACGCCAGTTTCAATCGGGTGCAAGCCTCTTCGATGCGGCTGCGTTGGGTGGCTAGGTTGAACCGCTCGAACGTTTCCCCGCCGGTGCCGAAACCGGGTCCGGAGGACGTTGCAATCCGCGCATCGTTTCTAAGGCGGTGGATGAACTCATCGTGATCCATCCCAGTGCCTGAAAAATCGACCCAAGCCAGATATGTCGCCTGAAGTGGCATGGACCAAAGACCGGGAATATCCGCGATCGTCGCATCGAACAGTTTTCGGTTGCCGTCCAGATGCGCGATCTGTTCGTCGACCCATGCGGCACCCTCGGGCGAATAGGCCGCCATGATCATGGCCACGCCCAAAGCGCTGGGCCCATAGTCCAGCGTGTTGAGGCGATGGGCCATCGCTGCGCGCAGTTTCGGGTCAGGAATGATCATGTTGCCGGTACGCTGACCAGCAATGTTGAACGTCTTGGAGGCTGCTGTCAGGGTCACCGTCCACGGGCGCGCATCGGGTGCGGCCACGTCCATCGGGACAAAGGTGCTGCCGGGATAGACCAGATCATGGTGAATCTCATCGGAAACCAGCACAAGCCCGTTGCGTTCGGCAAAGGCTGCCACGGCGCGCAGCTCATCCGCAGTCCAGACCCGGCCAGACGGGTTCTGCGGTGAACACCAGAGAAGCATCTTTTCCGACCCGTCCAGGCGCGACTGCGCGTCGTCCAAATCAATGGTGTAACTGTCGCCCTCTCGTACCAACGGGCATTCCACCACGCGGCGACCGGTCTTGTTCACCTTGTGGGCGAACTCATGATAGACCGGCGTGAATATGACCACGCCGTCCCCCGGCTCGGCCCACACATCCAGACACAGTGCGATCGCGTTGCCCAGACCTTGCGAGGTCAGAACCCAGTCTGTGTCGATGTCCCACCCATGACGGTTCTTCATCCACCACTGGACCGAGGCCAGATAGTCAGGGTGCGCCCACGAATAGCCAAAAACGCCGTGTTCTGCGGCCTTGCGAACGGCCTCAATGACGCAAGGAGCGCTGGGATAATCGGAATCTGCCGTCCACATCGCCAGCCCGTCCTGCGGCGACACGCCGTAGAGTTGCTCCATCTTGTCCCATTTTGAACTGTGAGTGCCCCGGCGGTCGATCAGGTCGTTGAAAGTCATGTCTTCTCCATCTGTCCGCAGGAAAGCTAGCTACAATTTTGACAGGTGCAAGGGGGGCGTTGCGGTGGGGCGTGTGATGGCCTAAATCAACCTCATGAAACGCTCAATTCTTATCCATCCCGACCCTCGCCTGAAAAAGGTTTGTGCCCCTGTGACCGACCTGTCGGACGAGCTGCGTCAACTGGCCGATGACATGTTGGAAACCATGTATGACGCCCCCGGCATCGGGCTGGCCGCGCCGCAGATCGGTGTGTTGGATCGGCTGATCGTGATGGACTGCGTCAAGGAAGAGGGCGAGGCACCGCGCCCGCTGATCATGTTCAACCCCGAGATCATCGCATCCTCGGACGAAACCAACGTCTATGAGGAAGGCTGCCTTTCGATCCCTGAGCAATACGCCGAAGTGACCCGACCCAAAGTCGTTGAGGTCGCGTGGATCGACCGCGATGGCAACCCGCAGCAGGAAACCTTCGATGACCTCTGGGCGACCTGCGTGCAGCACGAGATCGACCATTTGAACGGCAAGCTGTTCATCGACTATCTCAAGCCGCTCAAGCGCCAGATGATCACGCGCAAGATGCAAAAGCTAAAGCGTGAAAAGGCCCGCGCATGACGGTCCGTACTTGCCTGCCATGGCCCGACAAACGCCTGCGCACCAAGGCTGAGGCCGTGACCGAGATCACCGACGATATCCGCGCGATCTGGGATGACATGGTGGATACGATGGAGGCGATGCCCGGCGTAGGCCTTGCCGCGCCTCAGATCGGGGTGATGCTGCGACTGGCGGTCGTGGATGGCTCGACCGAGCGGGGCCGGGCCGTGCGATTGGCGAATCCCGAGATTCTGCACAGCTCGGTCGAGATGCGTGAGCATGATGAGGCCAGCCCAAACCTGCCCGGTGTCTCGGCCAAGGTGAAACGGCCGCGTGCGGTGACGGTCAAGTTTCTGAACGAACAGGGCATGATTGACCGTCGCGACTTTGTCGGGATCGAGGCTACAAGCGTGCAGCACCAGATCGACCATCTGAACGGAAAGATGTATTTCGACCGGCTCAGCAAAGTCAAACGCGACATACTGCTGCGCAAAGCAAAGAAACTCGCGTAGGCTGGGCTTTAGCCCGGCACCACCCAAGCCCCGGAGCAGACTATGCGCATAATTTTCATGGGAACGCCCGAATTCTCGGTGCCGGTTTTGGACGCGCTGGTTGAGGCCGGGCACGAGATTGCCGCCGTGTACTGTCAGCCGCCGCGCCCAGCGGGGCGGGGTAAGAAAGACCGCCCGACCCCGGTTCATGCGCGAGCCGAGGCGCTGGACCTTGCCGTGCGCCATCCGGTTTCTTTGAAGTCCGAGGAAGAACAAACCGCTTTCGCTGCTCTGCAAGCTGACGTGGCGGTCGTTGTGGCATACGGCTTGCTGTTGCCTCAGCCCATTCTGGATGCGCCGCGACATGGGTGCCTGAACATCCATGCCAGTCTGTTGCCCCGCTGGCGAGGTGCCGCGCCGATTCACCGTGCGATCATGGCGGGTGATGCTCAGACCGGTATCTGTATCATGCAGATGGAGGCAGGGCTGGACACCGGCCCCGTCTTGCTGCGACAGGCAACCGATATCGGAGAGCGGGAAACGACCGACCAACTTCATGACCGGCTTTCTGAGATGGGCGCGGAGCTGATCGTACAGGCGTTGGCTACCCTGACGGATCTGACTCCGGTGAACCAGCCCGACGATGGCGTGACTTATGCCACCAAGATTGACAAATCCGAGGCACGCATCGACTGGACCCGCCCGGCGGTTGAGGTCGATCGCCAGATACGCGGATTGTCACCCTTTCCCGGCGCATGGACCTTGGTTGAAGGCGAGCGGGTCAAACTGCTGGCCTCTTGTCTCGCCCAGGCACAGGGCGCCCCAGGTCAGGTTCTGGACGACGCGCTGTGTGTCGCCTGCGGAGAAGGGGCCGTGAAACTGCTGCGCTTGCAAAGGGCGGGCAAAGGCGCGCAGGATACAGAAACGTTCCTGCGCGGCTGGCCAATCCCGGCTGGTACGCTTTTTCAATCGGAGTAAAACCGCATGTTCATGATCCTGATGGGCACAGTCGTGATCGCCGGGATCGTAGGATACCTGTCAGAGAAAACCGGTTTCACGCATAACGGTTACTTGCCGTCCATCATAATATGCGTCGGTGGGGCTTTTCTGTTCTATTTTATCCGTATCATGTTCGGCATCAGCTTTGGCGCGCCCGGCCTGAATGCTGTGATCTCATCCATCGGTGCGCTGATCATCGTGCCGACGCATTGGAGGAAATGACATGCCCGTAATCGCTCTGATTGTGATCGGCGCGGCCGCAGGGTTTCTGGCCACACGTCTGATGCGGATCGAGGCTGACATTCCGACAACGATGCTTATTGGCATCGTCGGCGCTCTGGTCGGCGGGTTTCTTCTGCGCGCATTGATAACCGTAGCAGGGTGGTTGTCCGGTTTCGTTGGTGCCGTTCTGGGCGCATTGCTGGTGATCTGGATCTGGCAAAAATATCTGCGCCGCTGATCTGCTTGGCCGCTGTCGGACCAGCCCACGATACTTGGCCCTGGCTTCGTAGCTAACGACGCGGTGGCCGGCTTTTGTAGACGGGCAACCGCCAGCCAAACAGTAGCGATCCAGCTCTGAGAGCCCAACAGACAAGTGCACAAGCGGCAAGCGCTGCAAGGGTGTCGAGCCCTAATCGGGTTGCAAGAACGGCGGTCAGAGCACCGGCAAAGGCGCAAGACACGTAAAGCTCGCCCTGTTTCAGAACCAGCGGGACCTCATTGCAGACCACGTCGCGCATCAACCCGCCGAGGCAACCTGTGATGATCCCCATCAAAACGACGATGATGCCGGAATGACCCAGTGACAAAGCGGCAGCCGTTCCAGCGGCAACGGCGATAGACAGGGCAAAGCTGTCCAGCCAGACCAGCCAGTTATACCGGCTTTCCACAAGGTGTGCCGTGAAGAACACCAGCGCGGCAGCACCGGTCGCGATCAGGATATAGTTGGGCTGCCCAACCCAGAAAACAGGGTGCCGGTCCAGCAGCAGATCGCGCACTGTGCCGCCGCCAACCGCGGTCAGGCAGGCAATGAACGCAAAGCCGACCAAATCCAACTGCGCCCGGCTTGCGACCAAGGCGCCCGTCAACGCGAACACAAAGACCGAGGCATAGTCGAGCAACGCCAGACCGCTCACGCCTTTTCCTTTTTCGGCTTGAACGGAGCCATGCCAGCACGGGCCAGTTCATCTGCCTTTTCGTTCTCGGGGTGACCGGCATGTCCTTTGACCCATTCCCACGTCACATCGTGGCGGGCCTGCGCTTCATCCAGCCGTTGCCACAGATCGACGTTCTTGACAGGCTTTTTGTTTGACGTTTTCCAGCCATTGCGCTTCCAACCGAAAATCCAGCCGGTTACGCCGTTCTTTACATAGGCGCTGTCTGTAACGACTGTAATTTTCGACGCCCGTTCCAGTGTTTCCAGCGCGCTGATCGCGGCCAGCAGTTCCATGCGGTTATTGGTGGTTTCGGCCTCTCCGCCGTTTAGCTCGCGCTCCTTCAGAACGGTGTCGCCTTCCATCGCGCGCAGCAACACACCCCACCCACCGGGGCCGGGATTGCCGGAACAGGCCCCGTCTGTATAGGCAAACAGTTCAGGCATGGGCGAGCACCAGAATGAAACCGTCGTAAGACCCGGCCAGCCCCGCTCCGACGCCAGTGGTGATCTGGTCGATGGTAAATCCGGCGGTTGCGAGGGCTGCTTCGATCTCGGTCTGCGAGAAATAGGTATAGAACCGATCCAGATCGTCGCGATGTTCCCCCGTGCCGAGTTTCAGGCCGAGGAAGAAAACGCCCTGAGGTTTCAAAGCGCGGTGGATCGCCGTCAAATGACGTGGGAAATCTTCGCGCGGGGCGTGCAAAAGCGAAAAACTGGCGTAGATGCCGTCATACTCGGCAACCTCGGTCACGTCGTCGAACGTACCAAGATGCGCATCTATGCCATTTTCCCGAGCGTGATCGACAAAGGCCTGTGTTGCGTCCAGCGCCCGAACCCGCAACCCTTCGCGCTGTAGGAACGCACTGTCTGAACCGGGACCAGAGCCGAGGTCCAGCACATACCCGCCGTCGATCACCGCTTCGGCAAAGGCCATGCGCGCTTCGATCTGTTCTGGCGGCAGAGGGATGCTTAGGTATTCGGCGACACGGGCTGTGTAGGCGTCGATTGTTTTTTTATCGGTCACAAATACACTCCGACGGCAAGGCAGGCCAAGACAACGGTCGTCAGCAAAATGCGCAGCCGCATCCACCAGACCGGGGTCAGTCGCCAGTATGAAAACATGGCGTCCAACAAAAGCAACCCGGCAAATCCGTACATCAGGCTTGTTCCAGCGCTGACCGGGCCGCCGCCTGTCTTGAAGAATGCCCATAGCGCAGGCAGAACCGAGAGTGTGTAACAGGTTGCTGCCTTGCTGCCGGACGTCTTGGTCGCGAATCCCCACAAAACGCCTGACATGAAGCTCAGGATGACGGAGCCGTAAAATAACTGGACATATGGCCCAACAAACCGAGGCCCCAGCGCCTCTTTGCCCCAGTCGTTCAGATCACCGTTCAGATAGGTCAGAGCGCCCCAGACGAATGGGATGAGGCCAGCTAATCCAAGAAACAGGGGCGCGCGTGGTATGCCGCTCATGCGGGTTCCCGCAGCACGCGTGGGACCTTGAACTCGACGTTTTCGACGGCCGTTTCCACCATCTCGACCGTTACGTCATAGTGATCGCGGAAGGCGTCAATCACCTCGTTCACCAGCACTTCGGGGGCCGATGCGCCTGCGGTGATGGCGATGCTCGAGATCCCCTCCAACGCGCGCCAGTCGATATCGGTCGCGCGCTGTACAAGCTGGGTATAGTCGCACCCGGCGCGCGAGGCGACTTCGACCAGACGCCGTGAATTGGACGAATTGGGTGCGCCAACCACCAGCAAGGCGTCCGATTTTGGCGCGACAGCCTTGACCGCTTCCTGCCGGTTGGTCGTGGCGTAGCAGATGTCTTCTTTGTGGGGGCCGACAATGGACGGGAACCTGTCCTCAAGCGCGGCGATGATGTCTTTGGTATCGTCCACTGAAAGGGTTGTTTGCGTGACAAACGCCAGCTTTTCAGGGTCGCGCACTTGAACCGTTGCAACATCTTCGACCGTTTCGACCAACAGGACTTCGCCTTCGGGCAGTTGCCCCATTGTGCCAACCGTTTCAGGGTGGCCCTTGTGCCCGATCATGATCATCTGAAGGCCCGCGTCCGCGTGGCGCTGCGCTTCGACATGGACCTTGGATACCAAGGGACAGGTCGCGTCCACATAGATCATCTCGCGTCGAGCAGCAGTTTCCGGGACGGCCTTCGGCACGCCGTGGGCCGAGAAAATCACTGGCCGGTCATCGGGACATTCGTCCAGTTCTTCGACAAAAACGGCACCCTTGTCGCGCAGCCCGTCGACGACAAATTTGTTGTGCACGATCTCGTGGCGCACATAGACCGGAGCGCCCCATTTCTTCAGCGCCATCTCGACGATCTTTATCGCCCGGTCGACGCCGGCGCAGAACCCGCGCGGTGCGGCTAGGTACAGGGTAAGGGGGGGCTTGTTCATGTCACGGTCTCCTTGAGGCCACAGGTAAGTCTTTTCCCGGCCTTGGTCCAGACAGGACTGCGTCATTGAACTGACATGAATCAGTGGTAACGGTTAGGTGTTTTAGCACCTGTTTCTAGTTAAAGAAGCGCGGTCAGGTGTTCATCCTGACCGCGCTGATTTCCTTCCCGGTACCGAGTGAACCGGTGCTATTGCCCGCTGGCCGCGACACTGCGCGGTTCCATCGGAACTTCACGTGGAGGGCGGCCGATCACGTCGCGCAGGTCCTCCAGTTCGATGAAGTTGTCCGCCTGGCGGCGCAGTTCGTCCGAGATCATCGGCGGCTGGCTGCGAATGGTCGAGACGACCGAAACACGCACGCCCTGGCGTTGCAGGCTGGCAATCAGCGGGCGGAAATCCCCATCGCCCGAGAACAGCACGATATGATCCACGCGCGGCGCCAGTTCCATTGCATCCACGGTCAGCTCAATGTCCATGTTTCCTTTGACTTTCCGACGCCCCATGCTGTCGGTGTATTCTTTTGCCGGTTTCGTTACCATGGTGAAGCCGTTGTAATGCAGCCAGTCAACCAAAGGACGGATCGGCGAATACTCGTCGTTTTCCAGAAGCGCTGTGTAGTAGAAAGCTCTGAGCATTTTACCGCGGCGCATAAACTCCTGCCGCAGCAGTTTGTAGTCGATATCAAACCCCAGTGCTTTCGCGGCCGCATAAAGATTCGAGCCGTCGATGAACAGCGCTAGCCGTTCGTCTTTATAAAACATAAATAGTTCCTTCCGGTACAAACCAGAGCGCCGGATGTTACGTGAGTGAGTTTAGAAAATGAGCGGCGCGCTGATACGCCTATAATTAGGGCATTTACCGTGTATCGCAAGTATGCAATTCGCCGAATATAGGGAGTAGGATGGGTAAAATCAGGTCAAAAGCGGTGATCGCACTGGGCGCAAATCTCAATTTGAGGGATCATGGACCCAAGGTGACACTTGAAAAGGCACTTGACGCAGTTTCGCGTCACGATGTGGTGATTCGCGCTGTCAGCCGCTTTTTCGCAACGCCCTGCTTTCCCGTCGGTGCAGGGCCGGATTACGTAAACGCAGCGGCAATGCTTGAGACTGACCGCTCGCCGTCCGAATTGCTGCATATGCTGCATGAGGTCGAACACGAGTTTGGCCGCGAGCGGATTCAGCGGTGGGGCATGCGGACCTTGGATCTGGACCTGGTCTGTTTCGACGACGCCATCCTGCCGGATTTTGCGGAATTTGAACGATGGCGCACTTTGTCAGCCAAGGATCAAAGGCAACAGGCACCGGATCAGTTGATCCTGCCGCATCCACGTCTTCAGGACCGGGCTTTTGTGCTGGTTCCGATGGCGGATGTCGCCCCGGATTGGCGTCATCCGGTGTTGGGTCGAACCACAGCGGAAATGCTTGCGGACCTTCCCGCCGAAGAAGTTGCCGCAGTAACCCCGCTGTGATCGGTGCATTTGCAGCATTTCCTGCTTGTCAAGGCGGGGATTCGCGCTTAGATAAACTTCTTCCTGACATGGACTCAGTAACGGAGAGCGCCCTATGGCCCGCGTGACGGTTGAAGACTGCGTAGACAAAGTGCCAAACCGGTTCGAGCTGGTGATGCTTGCCGCCCATCGTGCGCGCGAGATTTCCGCTGGTGGCCCGATCACCGTGGACCGCGACAACGACAAGAACCCGGTCGTTTCGCTGCGCGAGATCGCGGATGAAACCCAAAGCGCGGACGAGCTGCGTGAGCGCCTGATCGAAGCCAACCAGACCCAGATCGAGGTTGACGAGCCGGAAGAAGACCAGATGGCTCTGCTGATGGGTGCGGAAACCGATAAGCCTGCGGACGATGACATGTCCGAAGAAAAGCTGTTGCGCGCTCTGATGGAGGCTCAAGGCCAGGGGTAATCCCCTCGAACGAAGGTGCGGACCGGATGATTTCTGCTGATGATCTGATTGCGCTGGTCCGCAACTACAACCCCAAGACAAATGTAGACCGTATCGCCCGAGCTTACGAGTTCGGGATGCAAATGCATGAAGGCCAGTTCCGCCACTCGGGAGAGCCTTATTTTACCCATCCCGTTGCCGTTGCTGCCATCCTGACCGAACAGCGTCTGGATGATGCGACGATCATAACGGCCCTTCTGCACGACACAATCGAAGACACCAAGGCCAACTATGGGAAGGTGTCCGACCTTTTCGGCGATGAGGTCGCCAAACTGGTGGACGGTGTCACCAAGCTGACGAACCTGCAGCTTTCAAGCCGCGAAACCAAACAGGCCGAAAATTTCCGCAAACTGTTCATGGCGATGTCCAAGGACCTGCGGGTTATCCTGGTAAAGCTCGCCGACCGTCTGCACAATATGCGCACGATCAAGGCGATGCGCCCGGAAAAGCAGGTCGTCAAAGCGCGCGAGACGATGGATATCTACGCGCCGCTTGCGGGCCGCATGGGGATGCAGTGGATGCGTGAGGAGTTGGAAGACCTCGCATTCCGCGTTCTGAACCCTGAAGGCCGCCAGTCGATTATTCGCCGTTTTATCACATTGCAGCGTGAAACCGGTGACGTGATTCACCGCATCACGGGCGACATGCGGCGCGAGCTGGAAAAGGCCGGGATCGAAGCCGAGGTGTTCGGTCGCGCCAAGAAACCCTATTCGATCTGGCGCAAGATGCAGGAAAAGGATCAGGGCTTCTCGCGCTTGTCTGATATCTATGGGTTCCGCATCATCACCCAGACTGAAGAAGATTGTTACCGGACGCTGGGGGCCATTCACCAGCGGTGGCGCGCTGTGCCGGGACGGTTCAAGGATTACATCAGCCAGCCGAAATCGAACGGGTATCGCTCGATCCACACAACCGTGTCTGGGCGCGACGGTAAGCGGGTCGAGGTTCAGATCCGTACCCGCCAGATGCATGATGTAGCTGAAACAGGTGTGGCGGCGCATTGGTCTTATCGCGACGGTGTCCGCTCGGAAAACCCGTTTGCGGTCGACCCGGCGAAATGGATCGCCAACCTGACCGAACAGTTTGACAGTGAGGAGGATCACGAAGACTTCCTCGAAGCGGTCAAGTTGGAGATGTATTCCGACCAGGTGTTCTGCTTCACGCCCAAGGGCGATGTGGTCAAGCTGCCACGCGGGGCCACGCCTATCGACTTTGCTTATGCGATCCACACCCGGATCGGGTCCGCCTGCGTTGGTGCCAAAGTGGATGGTATCAGGGTTCCGTTGTGGACTCGGATCAAGAACGGGCAATCTGTGGATATCATCACCGCCGACGGGCAAACACCGCAGGTCACATGGCTTGAGATCGCGGTGACCGGTAAGGCCCGAACCGCCATTCGCCGTGCCTTGCGCGAAGTGGATCGCGAACGGTTCATCAAGCTGGGCAAAGAGTTGGCGCGATCCGGCTTTGATCACGTCGGGCGCAAAGCGACCGACAAGGCGCTGGATACGGCCGCCAAGCATCTTCGTCTGAAGGACCGGCACGAGTTGCTGGCGCGACTCGGAAGCGCGGAACTGACCGCCCATGATGTGGTCAGCGCGGTCTACCCGGAACTGACTCAGGATGACGGCGACGCGATCCCGCTGCGCCGTGCCGTGATCGGTCTGGAACCCGGGCAGAAGTTCGACCGCGCGTCGTGCTGTCAGCCGCTGCCGGGCGAGCGGATTGTGGGCATTACCTATCGCGGGAAGGGCGTGGTGGTCCACGCCATCGATTGTGACCGCCTGACCGAGTTTGAGGGCGAGCCTGACCGTTGGGTCGATCTGCACTGGCATACCGGAACACACCCGGCTGTTTATGGTGCGACCCTTGATCTGACCATTGGAAATGATGCTGGGGTACTGGGGCGTATTTGCACATTGATTGGCGAGAAAAAGGCCAATATTTCAAACTTGGAATTTGTCGACCGCAAACCGGATTTTTACCGCCTGCTGATCAATGTCGAACTGCGCGACCTGGAACAGCTGCATTCGCTTATGCTGATGCTTGAGGCCGAAAGCGACGTGGCTGCGGTCGAACGTTACAGAGACAGGACCAAAACCGCTGTGGCGGCTGGCTAAGAAGGGGTGATCAGGAGTGGTATTCAAGCGCCGAGATCGACGCTCGCCTGTCCAGATCGCATCAGAATTCGTCTATCCTCGTGGTGGATGGACCCGCGCTTTTCACTACGTCAAACACCGTGTGCGCCGCCTGCCGGATTCGCCTGAGCGTATTGCGCGTGGTATCGGGGCAGGGGTCTTTGCCGCGTTCACGCCTTTCTATGGTTTGCACTTTGTCGTGGCCGCGGTGTGCGCACGGCTGATCAACGGCAATATTCTGGCCGCGCTCAGCGGGACATTCTTTGGCAATCCGCTTACCTACGTTCCGATCGGGGTGGTGTGCCTGCAAACAGGGCATTTCTTGCTGGGTACAGAGTTCCAGGAAGGCGACACGCAAGGGCTGATGAGGAAATTCGCCAACGCCCTGCGGGACTTAAAGGACAACCTGATCGCCATGTTCACAGATCGGGTCGCGGATTGGCACGGTCTTGGCGTCTTTTATCGTGAAGTGTTTTATCCTTATCTGGTCGGAGGTATTCTGCCCGGTCTGCTTGCCGCTGCGATCTGTTACTACCTCAGCCTTCCCCTGATACGCACTTACCAGCAGCGCCGCCGAGACAAGATCAAGGCGAAGTTTGATGAAATCAAACGTTTGGCCGAGTCCGGGGCTGCCGTTCCCGTTACAAACCCACTAGGCTCGGGCAAAAATTCGGGAAAGGAATCAAGCGATGTCTGAAAACCATCTGCGTTTGGGTGTGAATATCGACCACGTTGCGACCATTCGGAACGCGCGTGGCGGAGCGTACCCTGACCCGATGCGGGCTGCGAAACTGGCGGAAGAGGCCGGTGCTGACGGCATCACCGCTCATTTGCGTGAGGATCGCCGTCACATTCTGGATGCAGACATCGAAGCGCTGATGGACGTCTTGTCTGTGCCGTTGAACTTCGAGATGGCGGCGACGCCTGAGATGCAGAAAATTGCTCTGCGCCACAAACCGCACGCTGTCTGTATCGTTCCCGAAAAGCGTGAGGAACGCACCACCGAGGGCGGGCTAGAGGTCGCGCGTGAGGAAAACAAGCTGGCCCATTTCATCGCGCCGCTGCGTGAGGCGGGGTGCCGGGTTTCGATCTTCATCGCCGCTGACCAGCGCCAGATCGAAGCGGCTCATCGCATTGGGGCAGAGGTGATCGAACTGCACACCGGCGCTTATTGCGATGCCTTTGCCGAGGGACACTTTGACGAAGCCAACCGGGAACTTGAATCCCTGCGTGAGATGTCCGCCTTCGCACACTCGCTGGGCCTGGAGGTTCACGCGGGTCATGGGCTGACCTATGAGACCGTGAAACCCGTGGCAGAGTTTCCCGAGGTGCGAGAGTTGAACATCGGTCACTTTCTGATCGGCGAGGCAATTTTTCTGGGCCTCACCCCGGCCATTCAGGAAATGCGCAGGCTGATGGAAGAAGCCCGCGTAAACCCGTAGCCTGATCAGGGAAGGCAAGGCGTTGAAAACTATCAACTTGTGGCACTATGCGATCTGGGTGGTCGTGATCCTGTTTTTGCTGCCAATTTCGATCGTCGTGTTGCTTGTTCTGACCGGAATAGACCTGACGAATGTGGGCATTCCGTATTTGTCAGCGATTCTTGCGGCGGCCATTGCCGGGCGTGCGACAGCACGATCCGCGCAGCGTATGCCGCGTATGATCGAAATCCTTCAGTTTGCGGTTGCGGCAACGTTGTTCTTCTTTTTCGTCAACTACGTGGCCTATTTTCTGTTAGCCCTGTCCGGGATCGGTCCGGTGGACATGTTCCTTTTCCGCTTTTGGCACCGCAGTGGCCAAATTGTAGAGTTGATGGCATGGCTAACGATCTGGGCTTTTTTCTCGAACAGCGTGATTTTCTGGCTAGCCATGAAAGCGGAGCTCAGGGCGATGGGCAGAAAGAAGCAAAAGACTTGAAGAACCTGGCCATCGACAAAACTCTGTCAATCAGAACGGGACATGTACCGGCGTGAAAGCAATTACCTACCGAAAGTTTGGACCCGCATCAGAGGTTCTGGAACTGGTTGATATGCCTGATCCCAAGCCCGGACCGGGCGAGGTGCTGGTGCGCGTTCGCGCAAGCGGCATCAACCCGTCCGACGTAAAACTGCGGGGCGGCGCGCGGCCGGGTGCTACCATGCAATACCCCGTCGTCATCCCTCATTCCGATGGGGCTGGCGTGATCGAAGCAGTGGGCGACGGTGTGGATTCCGCCCGGGTTGGTGAAAGAGTCTGGATTTGGAATGGGCAGTGGCAGCGTGCTTTTGGCACCGGTGCAGAATACATCGCCGTGCCATCTGAACAGGCGGTCTACCTGCCTGAAACCACCAGCTTTGCCGAAGGCGCTTGTTTCGGGATACCGGCCATGACTGCTTGGTATGCGCTTTATTGCGATGGTCCTATAACCGGGAAAACGGTTCTGGTTAACGGTGGTGCAGGGACCGTTGGCAGGTATGCCTGCCAAATGGCGGCTCTGGGCGGCGCGCGTGTTATCACTACAGTCAGTTCTGACGAAAAGGCCGCTCATTCCGGTGCGGATGAATGGGTGAACTATCGCGCGCAGGATGTGACCGAGGCTGTGATGGACATGACCAACGGTCAAGGCGTGGATCGCATTGTTGAGGTGGATTTCGCCGCCAATCAGAGCGCGTCTTTGTCGTTGATCCGCCCCTGCGGGACGATAGCCAGCTATGCGTCGGCTTCTCAGATGCGGCCAGAATTGGATTTTTATGGCTTTATGTTCAAGAATATCCGCCTGCACATGCTGATCGTTTATCAGATGGATGCCGCGTCGCGACGCCGGGGCGAAGCGCAGCTTGGTCAATGGCTGGAACAAAATGCGCTCAGCCACGCGGTTGTGCCTGGCGGCGGGCTGTCGGATGCAGCGGCGGCTCATGAAATGGTAGAAGCAGGGCAGAAGTTGGGCTCTGTTGTACTGGAGGTGTGACTTGATCCTCGGCATTGGCACGGACCTTGCGAATATTGAACGGATTCAGGGTACGCTGGATCGGTTCGGTGATCGTTTCCGCAATCGGGTTTTTACGGAAATCGAACAGCGCAAAGCCGAAAATCGCGCGGATACCGCCGGAACCTACGCCAAGCGCTGGGCCGCGAAAGAGGCGTGTTCCAAGGCGCTGGGCACTGGTCTGCGCATGGGGATCGCGTGGAAAGACATGTCCGTTACCAATCTTCGCACAGGCCAGCCCGTCATGCATGTGACCGGCTGGGCCGCTGAGCGTCTGCGCGAAATGACGCCCGACGGCCACGAAGCGATCATCCATGTTACGCTGACAGATGATCACCCCTGGGCGCAGGCTTTCGTGGTGATTGAGGCGCGACAGCTTCACGAAGGCGCCGTCCGGCCTTGACTAACCGGGCCTCGCCCCGCATGTAGCACCCCAACAAATCAAGGACCGGAGAGCAGTATGGCCGAGGACGTCAAAACCGGAAATTCGGTGTGGGAGACGATCAAAACCATCGTCTACGCATTGCTGATCGCAGGCGTTTTCCGCACGCTGTTCTTTCAGCCTTTCTGGATTCCCTCCGGGTCGATGAAGCAGACGCTGCTGATCGGGGATTTCCTGTTCGTCAACAAGATGGCCTACGGGTATTCTTATGCGTCATGCCCCAGCCTTATCATCCCCAGCTTTGGGCTGAATATTGATGCCAAGGATATTTGCGGCTGGATGCAGGGCGACGACAACTCGCGGATTTGGGAGGGAGAGCCCGAGCGCGGCGATGTCATCGTTTTCCGCCATCCAGCGACGGGTCGTGACTATATCAAGCGTTTGATCGGGCTGCCGGGGGATCGAATTCAGGTGCGTCAGGGTCAGATTATCCTAAATGGCACCCCGGTTCCGCAGCAGCCCGACGGAGTCTTTACCGAAGTATCCGCGCCGCAGGGGTCGCAAGGGTTGCGCCCTCGGTGTGAAAACGGACCTGTCGGTTATGGCGGCCTGTGTGAAAAATCTCGCGTGATCGAAACTCTGCCAAACGGGGTGTCCTATGACGTCCTAAATATCGGCAATCAGGGATCGGACAATACCGGCATCTATACCGTGCCCGAAGGCCATTACTTCTTTATGGGTGACAACCGCGACAACTCGAGCGACAGCCGTCTGCCGCAATCGGCTGGCGGAGTGGGGTATGTTCCCTACGAAGACCTGATCGGTCGCGCTGATCGGATCATGTTCTCGTCTGCAGGGCGTTCGATGCTGTTCTTCTGGACCTGGCGCGGAGATCGGTTCTTTAAGGCGGTGAATTGAAGCTCTCGGCTGACATAAAGGCTTTCCAGCAGCGTTTGGGGTATGAGTTTTCAAACCCCGAATTGCTGGTGCGTGCCCTGACGCACGGGTCGGTGTCGTCGTCGACCCGTCCCGACAACCAGCGTTTGGAGTTTTTGGGTGACCGGGTCTTGGGCCTTGTGATGGCCACGGCGCTGCTGGAGGCCGATAAAAAGGCATCCGAAGGGCAGCTTGCGCCCCGTTTCAATGCGCTTGTGCGCAAAGAAGCATGCGCGGATGTGGCACGTCAGATTGATCTTGGGGCTGTGCTGAAACTGGGCCGGTCCGAAATGTTGTCTGGCGGGCGCCGCAAGCAAGCGCTGTTGGGCGATGCGATGGAAGCGGTCATTGCGGCCATATACCGTGACGCCGGTTTTGAGGCTGCGGCAGGCGTGATCCTGCGACTTTGGGGCGACCGGATTCACAATGTCGAGGCGGACGCCCGCGACGCGAAAACCGCGCTTCAGGAATGGGCGCAGGCGCGCGGGCAAAAGCCCCCGTCCTATGTCGAGGTTAAGCGCAGCGGCCCCGACCATGCGCCGGTTTTCACTATCGCAGCCAAACTGCAGGACGGGACTGAGGCGCAGGCCACAGCAGGATCAAAGCGGCAGGCAGAGCAGGCAGCGGCCAAGGCTTTGTTGGATAGTCTGACCTGATAGATCAGCGAGCTGCAGGCAGTACCCCTTGCTGTTGCAACACTTTCAGCACATCCAGAATAGTCCCGGGGCTGACGTCGAATGACCCCTTTAGCGCGACACCGATCCCGCCATTGCTGATTTCTACCGTGCCGCCCGAGGCAAAGCGGGGGTCAATCGAAGACAATTCTGGCGGCAGGGTCGGGCAGACTGGATTGCGCTGTAGAACTGCATTACTGGCCTTCTGAAATATGGCTTGGGCCTCGCTTAGGAATTGCGCTTGTGTCTCTGTGTCCGGGATCGGTTTAGCCAGTGTCAGGTCCATCCCGCCCAATTCAAAGTACACGCATTGGTCTTGGACCTGCACCGAAGCCGCCGCCGTGAACGTGAGGGAATTTGCTGCGATACTTTCAAGCCGTTGCGGAGGCTGGCCAGCCTTGCGATCGCATTTGAACGCCTCCATTGCAAAGCGACCCTGAACCGCAATTTCATTTCCTTGTGCGACCGTGCTGAGGGTTTCTAGCGTCACCTGTGCATTGCAAAGGTTTGCAAGTTCGGTGTCGTTTAACACTTCGGAAAGTGCTTCCTGTACCTCACGCAAATCTAAAATGGCCTCAACGCCGATACGTGTTGGGGCAACATCTGTCAGCGTCATGGACAGGCGATAGGGAAATTCCATCCCGTCGGCCGCAAGGGTCTGATTGAATTCGAGTTTTACCTCGCGGGCCAATGCAGGATGCGAGGTTAGGCACAGGCCACAGGCAAGCGGTATCAGCACCTTCATTCCACAACCCCGACGCCTTGCGTTTCCTGTAGTACAGCAATCAGATCCAACAACGTTTCCGCACTGGTATCGACCGACCCGCTAAGCGTCGCTCCTACGCCGCCGGTGCCGATTTCTCGAATTCCGCCGGATGTGAACCGTGGCTCCAACCCTGCCAGTTCGCTTGGCAGTTCGGGGCATACGGGATTTTCGGCCAGAACTTCGGTGCCTTTTGCAAGGATCACTTCACGCGCTTTGTCGGTCAGGCCAATCAAATCCGAGAGGGTTCCTACGACCCCTTGCAGTTCCAGATCAATATCCCTCAGACGCACATGCAAACAGTTCTGTTCCACCTCTGCCGCGGCCTTCACGATGACATCCACATTTTGCCCGAACAGCAAGACCCCCCGGTAATGAGTTTCGGGATCATCGGTGTCGCAGGCATAGAACTTGGCCTGGACCTGCCCCTTTGCCACAAGCGCGTCCGCATCAGCCTGAACATCAGAAACAGCAAGCGAAAACTTACGTTGACAGGTTTCTTGCAGCACCCCCGAAAATATCCAAGGCGCGTGTTTCTGAAATGAACGCAAATCCAGAAACGCGGCCATGCCCAATCGGGTTGGTCCTGTGTCTTTTAGCGTCAGATACAACGTGTAAGGCAGCGCCTTTTCCTTGACCGGGATGGTTTCGGTTATTCGGAGGTCCATGTTCTCGGCCTGCGTCGGACCCGTTGTCGCAAGCAGGGCGCATGACAGCAGGCCGCACATTCCTGCGATCATTCTGGTTGGTCCGGGGATGTTGCTGCAGATGGTGGTAAACACGTTTTTTGTCCGAAATCCTAACCCTAGCCTAGCAGAACTCTGACACATGTCGCTGGCCGTTTATTGCTTTTTTTCCCCTGCAAAGGCTTTGCCCCTGCCAAGGACGGGCATGTCGGACTGTCAACAAATCCCTCTGGCCCATTGGGTCTTTCTGATATAGGGGTGCGCACTTGCAAACAGGATCGCAGGACACATGACCACACGCGCCGGATTTATCGCTCTGATCGGAGAGCCCAACGCAGGCAAATCCACCCTTCTGAACCGGATGGTCGGGGCCAAGGTCTCGATCGTGACGCACAAGGTTCAGACCACGCGGGCCCGTATTCGTGGCGTCGCGATGGAAGGGGACGCGCAGCTTGTATTTGTGGACACACCCGGCCTGTTCAAACCGCGCCGCCGTCTGGACCGCGCCATGGTCGCCGCCGCGTGGGGCGGGGCTGCGGATGCCGATGTCGTCGTGCTGATGGTCGAAGCGCACCGAGGCATCACCGAAGGGGTCGAGCGTATCCTTGAGGGGTTGGAGGAGATCGGACAGGGGCGCACCATCGCACTGGCCATCAACAAGATCGACAAGGTGCCCAGTGAAAAGCTGCTGGCGCTGACCAGTGACCTGAATGCGCGCTATCCTTTTGCCGAGACTTTCATGATCTCGGCTGAGAAAGGCTTTGGCGTCGATGACCTGCGAAAGTGGCTGGCCGCTGAGTTGCCCGAAGGTCCGTGGCTCTATCCCGAGGATCAGATTGCCGATCTGCCGCTGCGGTTGATTGCGGCCGAGATGACCCGCGAGAAACTGACCCTGCGGTTGCATCAGGAACTGCCCTACCAACTGACTGTCGAGACCGAGAACTGGGAAGAGCGCAAGGATGGCTCGGCCAAGATTGATCAGGTCATCTATGTCATGCGCGACGGCCACAAGGGGATCGTTCTGGGCAAACGCGGCGAGACGATCAAAGCCGTTAGCCAAGCGGCGCGCGCCGAACTGGAAGAGTTCCTTGACCGGAAAATCCACCTGTTCCTGCAAGTGAAAGTCCGACCCAACTGGCTTGAGGAATCCGAACGGTATTCGGAAATGGGACTGGATTTCAAAGACGGAAACGCATGACCCGACTGACCGCAGATTTCTGGGTTCACGCCTATATCGCGCGGCTGAGGCTTCAGGATATCCCGGCTTTTGTCGTGGCGCATGGCGACGATACGGCGGGCGCTGTGCTGGTCAAGATGAACACGCTGGATGGTCAGGCGGTGGCCTTTCAACGCAGCTTTGACCTGATGAGCGGTGAGCGCAAATGGGTGGAGCTGTCCAGCGGTGAAGAAGCAGACGTGGACAGTACCATTCAGCGCCAACGCAGTTTTGATCCCGATCTTTGGGTGATCGAAGTCGAAGACCGGCAAGGGCGGCATCTTTTGGGTGAGGACGGGCTGGAGTGATGATCCGGCGGGGCGCGTCGCAGTTTGTGCCCCTCGCACCGTCAAACTCAGGTGCAAAACTGGTGCCCGTGTCTGATACCCTTGCACACTGCACTGGCTTGGGATTTGTTGCGCTCAGCACAATCTTCCACAGGATCATAACTTGGACTGGCGCGATCATGGCATCCTTCTGACGTCTCGCAGGCATGGCGAGACCTCAGCGATCATCGAGGTCTTTACCGAGGCCCACGGTCGTCACGCTGGGGTTGTTCGGGGTGGGGCCAGCCGCAAAATATCTCCGACCTTGCAACCGGGGGCACAGGTGGATGTTCTCTGGCGGGCCCGGCTAGAGGAACATCTTGGCACGTTTCAAGTTGAACCCTTGCGGTCACGCGCAGCGGCGGCGTTCTCTGGTCGGCTCGCGTTGTCGGGTCTGAACGCGGTGGTGGCGTTGCTGTCCTTCAGCCTGCCCGAGCGCGAACCGCATCCGGGGGTCTACAAGCAAACGGAACAGTTGATGGACCTGCTGGGCCAAGATGAGATTTGGCCACTGGCCTATCTGCGGTGGGAACTGGCGTTGCTTGAGGAGTTGGGTTTTGGCCTCGACTTTTCAGCCTGTGCCGTAACGGGCGCAACTGAGGGTTTGATCTTTGTCTCTCCGAAAACCGGTCGTGCGGTCAGCGAGCAGGGCGCGGGGGAATGGGCAGACAGGCTGCTTCCATTGCCGCCTTGTTTGAAGGGTGAAGGAACTGCCCCGGATACAGAGATTGCGCAGGGGCTGCGGACAACGGGTTACTTTCTGGAGCATCATCTGGCCCCGTCGCTCGGTCACAACCCGTTGCCCGAGGCGCGGGCCCGTTTCGTGGATCAGTTTATTCGGCGGCTTTGAACACCATTTCATGCCCGTCGTCATTGCGCAGGATCAGGACATCCCCGGACACTTCAGACTGGGTCATGGCCAGCAGCGCCGCAAAGTAGAAACCTTCTGCCTCAAGCCCGGCGCAGGCCGCGCGTGTTGCTGTCAGATCGGTGATTTCAAACCAGGGATAGGGGGCGTTCAGCTTGCCGCTGTAGCTGTTGCAGGGGGCATTGCCTGCAATCTTGCCTTCTTCGGGGAACCTCAGCAGGGCACTTGCCGGAAAGCGTTCACCATCGATTTCCTGCAGCTCCCAGGTCTGATCCGCCGCGCCATAAGCGGCCACCGTTTCGTCCTTGTCGCATTGAAATAACGCAAGAAGGGGAAAAGCAAAGACGAGGCGTAGCATGCCGGTATCCTTATCAATACGGTATTGCGCCGTTCAACAGCTCTTCGCGAACCTCGCTCCGAGGTCGCCAGTTATACCGTGTGTCTTCGCGGACAGGGGCCCAGAACAGCGCGCCACTGTTCCGCCAAGGGTCGAGAATGACTCCGTCATACATCGAAGCACCTTTGGCGCTGATCAGGGCCGAGTGGTGGATGATACGAAACTGCGTGGGCGGCGATGTGGCCCAATGCACGTCCAACGTGCGAAAGTTTTCTTGCCGAAGGCGTGCAGACATGGCTTCGGCCCAGTCATTGCACAATCCGCGTTCCCGAAACCCGTTAATGACCTTGGCATTGTGAATGATAGCCGCATCAGTGACATTCCAATCCCGCGCCAACTGCTGCGAATAGGAATATGAAATAGCAGCGGCCCTTTGCGCTTCGTTTGGATCGATGCTTGGGTCAAGCTCTTTGATGGCAACGGTAAGCGCGTCGATGTCGCTTTGACTGGCGCTGGGTTGAGAGGTTGTGCAGCCGCCAAGCGCAAGCGCCAAGAAGATCGCACAGAGTGCCAGTAAAGATCGGATCATTCTGATTTTCGCATTTGGGACTGTCTGAACTCTTTGGCTGCTCTAGCGTCGTTTCAAATGAATTCATAGGACGAACTGAGCAAGAGGCCAGATTGAGTCCAAACGTTGCACAATAGAAAAAGACCCGGCGCGAGCGCCGGGTCAAGTTGGGGAAACGGGGTTGCCGAAAAAGTCAGCTCAACAGGCGCCGAGCGATAACTTGTGCCTGAATTTCGGCGGCCCCCTCAAAAATGTTTAGAATACGTGCATCACACAGAACGCGGCTGATCTTGTATTCCAGCGCAAAACCGTTGCCGCCATGAATCTGCAAGCCGTTGTCGGCCGCCGCCCACGCAACACGGGCACCCAGCAACTTGGCCATGCCAGCCTCAAGATCGCAGCGTTGGCCGTGGTCTTTCTCCCACGCGCTGAAATAGGTCAGCTGACGCGCGATCATGATTTCGACCGCCATCATCGCCAGCTTGCCCGAGACACGCGGGAAGTTGATCAGAGATTTGCCGAACTGTTTACGCTCTTGCGCGTATTGCATGGCAATATCCAGCGCACATTGCGCCACGCCGATGGCGCGGGCTGCGGTCTGGATGCGGGCGGACTCAAACGTCTCCATCAACTGTTTGAAGCCTTTGCCTTCTTCGCCGCCCAGCAGGTTTTCACCTTTGACTTTGAAGCCATCAAAACCCAGCTCGTATTCTTTCATGCCGCGATAGCCCAGAACCTCGATCTCACCGCCGGTCATGCCCTCGGTGGGGAAGGGGTTCTCATCGGTGCCAGGCGTCTTTTCGGCCAGGAACATCGACAGACCACGGTGGTCGGTGGTGTCAGGGTTGGTACGAGCCAGCAGGGTCATCACATGGGTGCGCGCGGCATGGGTGATCCATGTCTTGTTGCCGGTGATCTCGTAATTGCCATCCTCGGTCTTGGTTGCGCGGGTGCGCAGGCTGCCAAGGTCCGATCCGGTGTTGGGTTCGGTGAAAACAGCGGTCGGCAGGATCTCGGCGCTGGCGATTTTGGGCAGCCATTGCGCCTTTTGCTCATCGGTGCCCCCCGCGATGATCAGCTCGGCGGCAATCTCGGAGCGTGTGCCCAGCGAACCAACACCAATATAGCCGCGCGACAGTTCCTCGGACACCACGCACATCGAGGCTTTGGACAGGCCGAACCCGCCGAATTCTTCGGGGATGGTCAGACCAAAGACGCCCATTTCGGCCAGTTCTTCGATGATCTCGATCGGGATTAATTCATCCTTCAGGTGCCAGTCATGGGCGTTGGGTTCCACCTTTTCCTGCGCATAGCGGCGGAACTGGTCGCGGATCATTTCGAGTTCTTCGTCCAGACCGGACGCGCCGAACATCGTGGCACCGGCCTGATCTTCCATCAGTTCAACCAGACGGCTGCGGGCGGCCTGAGAATTGGCCTGCGCCATCAGGGTCTGGATTTCAGTTGATTGGAAGCCAGACAGCGCGTCCCAGCCCAGACCCATATCTTGCAGGCGAATGACCTCGCCCTGGTTCATCGGAATGCCACCGGCGACCTGATGCAGGTATTCGCCAAAGGCGATCTGATGCAGTAGTTGTTCGATTTCGCCAAACTTGCCATCGGCGTCCAGCGCCTCGGCCCAGCGTTGCATCTGTTGCAGGGATTGCTGGTAAGTCGCCAGCCAAGCCAACCCATGTGCTGCGGTTTGGTTCGCTTCGATCAACGCGCCAGAGACACGATCATTTTCGGTTACCATCGCCCGGACCGACTCGCGCGCGCGTTCAAATACTGCTTCGACAGCAGGCACGGCGGCGCGGGTCAGAGTCAGTAGGTCGGGCAAAATCGCGGATGTCGTCATCTGGGTCATATCCTGTCCGTCATGGGCCATGAATCACGTCCTTTTCTGGGTCGTACGGTCATACCATGCTGCACATGCAGCGCAACAAAAATACGAATTACGCTACGAAAAAGTTCAAAAATTGCGCTACCATTTTTGCAGTGCAGAGAATTTCAGGAATGGTATCACGGGACCATGACGTTGTTTTCCGCACTCTCCTCGCAGGAACTGATGCTCGCTTTCGGGGTCGCGTTCTTGGCCGGTTGGGTCAAGGGCATGGTTGGATTTGCCATGCCGATGATTCTGGTGTCGGGGCTAAGTATGATCCTGCCGCCTGACCTTGCCATTGCGGGATTGATTTTGCCGACACTGGTGACGAACGGATATCAGGGGCTTCGCGAGGGGGTGCCCGCAGCCATTTCCGCCGTTCGGCAGTTTCGGGTGTTTCTGAGCGTCGGTCTGGTATTTCTGCTATTGGGCGCGCAACTGATCAGCATTGTCCCGGCGAGGACGTTTCTCTTGATAATTGGCGTTCCGGTGACGTTCTTCGCCTTGATTCAGGTTTTGGGGCTGAAGCTGACCCTTGAAAAGCCCTCTGTCCGGATTGAGGTCGGGATTGGGTCAATCGCGGGGTTTGTCGGCGGTATGTCCGGTGTCTGGGGTCCGCCGACCGTTCTTTACCTGACCGCGCTGAACACGCCGAAAGCTGTGCAGATGCGGGTTCAGGGGGTGATCTATAGTCTGGGTGCTGTTGCTTTGTTGGTGGCCCATCTGGGTTCAGGCATATTCAATTCCCAGACGGCTCCGTTTTCGGCGGCTTTGGTTCTGCCTGCGCTTATCGGAATGTGGATCGGTTTGCAGCTACAGTCCCGCATTGATCAGGCGCTGTTCCGAAAGGTCACGCTGCTGGTCTTGCTAATCGCCGGGTTGAACCTGCTGCGGCGCGGTTTTCTCGGTTAGCCGCGCGTGTCGGCAAAGCGAAACGCGAAATACAAACCAAGCATAAGGAAAAACAGGCCCGAGATATCGCCGATCAGGTAGGCGACGTATTCCACTCGCGCGCTGCCAAATACCAAATTGGTCAGGCCCGATACGAGGAATGAGGTTACGACGCCGACGCCCATGATACAGGACCAGCAGGGTTTGCGGTCGGCGCGCGGGAATAAATCCCAGCCCACCCATTTCAAAAGGTAAAATACTGCCGGAACGGTGGTTACAGCTATTGCGATGGCCATAATGCGGCTGGGTAGGAACACGTCAGAGCCACCCAGAAATGCAAACACGATAAAGACGCCTGGAAGTAGCGCGTAGATCGAACGCCAGCCAAGCAGCCAAGCCGCCAGAACGCGCACGCCGTGCGGCAGAAATAAAAGGCTGGCCCGGCTGGGATATTCAGGAAAGAAAACATTCTGCAGCGGCATCAGAACCTCGAACGTGAGGAAGGATGCGACGACATAAGCCAGCGATGCGTAGAATGTGTCAGAGGCCCATTTGTGCACGACGATCAACCACCATCGTGCAGGCTAAAGCCATCATCTGGGTGCATGAACGATATACCGGCCCCGGTTCGCGCTGCCGCTTTGCGAAAGATACCCTTTCTGCACTAGCGACTTGAGCGCACGGAAAAACGTCGGGCGCGAAACACTTTGAACCAGAGTGTGCTCGATCAGGCCGAATGTGCGGACTTCCTGATCGGTTTTCGACAGTTCTTCAGCAGCGTAGTAGATGTCCCGCTCAACCGGAGAAAGCTGTTCCAGCCCCAGCGTGCGTTCCATGCTCTGCATCAGTTTGCGCAGTTCGGTCAGTTTCGAGATTTCCGTCATGGTATTACCTGTCCTTGCCTGTGTCGCCCGCCGTGCAAGAACAACGGGGTGAGAGATACTGAGTTATTTGAGTTCAGCTCGTCTCGTATTGACACTCATCCCCTGTTTCATACACTCGTATTCGATTAGGTTGCTCAAATCGCGTGTGTGAGTGTGCGCCTGAGCTTCCCAAAGGTCTTTTCACCATATGCCCGGTGCAACTGCGCCGGGCTTTTTCGTCACAATGACCTCGGGGAATACCGCAAACCAAGGAAACGAGCAACGTATTTGTATACGCCCTTGGAGGTAGGCCGCATTGCCCGAAGGTCATGTGCCGAGGCGAAAAAAAGGGGCGAAAGTCGCCCCTTGTCTTTTTACCCGATCGCAACCGCTTTGATGTCTTCGTCGATAAACGGAAGGTATTGTTCAAAGTTTTCGGCGAACATCTGCACCAGCTTTTCCGCCTGTTTGTCAAAGGCGGCCTGATCGTCCCAAGTGCGACGGGGGTCCAGCAGAACTTCGGCAACGCCAGGTACGGATACCGGAACATCAAAGCCGAAATTGGCGTCCTTGCGGAACTCGGCGTCGCGCAGCGAGCCTTCCAGCGCGGCAGTCAGCAAAGCGCGAGTTGCGCGGATGGGCATCCGGCTGCCAACGCCGTAGGCACCACCGGTCCAGCCGGTGTTGACCAGCCAGCAGGTCGCGCCGTGCTGGGCGATCTTGTCCCGCAGCAAGTTGCCGTATTCTTCCGGACGACGCGGCATGAACGGCGCGCCGAAACAGGTCGAGAAAGTCGGTTGCGGCTCGGTGATGCCACGCTCGGTGCCCGCAACCTTGGAGGTGAAGCCCGACAGGAAGTGGTACATCGCCTGCGCCGGGGTCAGTCGCGCGATCGGAGGCAGCACGCCGAACGCATCACAGGTCAGCATGATGATGTTCTTGGGGTGACCACCCAGCGCGCTGCTGGACGCGTTCGAGATATACTCCAGCGGATAGGCGCAGCGCATGTTCGCGGTCAGCGAGTCATCCTCGAAATCCAGTTCCTTGGTTTCGGGGTCAAACACCATGTTCTCGATGACGGTGCCGAACTTGTTGGTCGTCGCATAGATTTCCGGCTCGGCCTCGGCGTTCAGGTTGATCGTCTTGGCATAACAACCGCCCTCGAAGTTGAAGGTTCCGCGATCTGACCAGCCGTGTTCGTCGTCCCCGATCAGGGTGCGCGACGGGTCGGCAGACAGGGTGGTTTTGCCAGTGCCCGACAAGCCGAAGAACACAGCCGTATCGACCGGGTTGCCAACGGCGTGGTTGGCCGAGCAGTGCATCGGCATAACGCCTTTTTCGGGCAGCATGTAGTTCAGCAGGGTAAAGACGGATTTCTTGTTCTCGCCTGCATATTCGGTGCCGCCGATCAGGATCAGCTTGCGGTCGAAGTTCAGCGCGATCACGGTCTCGGACCGGCAGCCGTGCTTTTTCGGGTCGGCCTGGAAGCTGGGGCAGTTGATGATGGTGAAGTCCGCAGTGAACTCGTCAAGATCCTCGCGATCCGGGCGGCGCAGCAGGTGACGGATGAACAGGTTGTGCCACGCCAGTTCGGTGACCATGCGCACGTTGATCGAGTAGGCCGGGTCTGCTCCGCCGACGAGGTCCTGCACGAAATAGTCGCGGCCCTTCATATGCGCCAGCATGTCTTCGTACAGCGCATCAAACCCCTCGGGGCTCATCTCGGCGTTGTTTTCCCACCAGATGGTTTCAGCGACGCTATCGGTTTTGACAACGTGCTTGTCCTTGGGTGACCGGCCGGTGAATTTGCCGGTGGTAACGAGGAAAGCGCCACCGTTGCCCAGCGTGCCTTCGCCCCGCTTCAGCGCTTCTTCGATCAGCGCCGGTTCCATGAAGTTGTAATAGACATTTCCCAGACCCTCGATGCCCTGATCTTCGAGGCGGAATTGCGGGTTAACCCGTCCAGATGTCATGTTTGTCTTCTCCTGTGGCGGCGCGCAGGCTTCAGGCCCAATGCGCTCTTGGGGCATTTTGCCGGATCGTTCCGGCGGACAGCCGGGTCTTATCACGGTCGTTTGGGGCATGAACAGGACGGTTTGGCGCAGTTAGCGCAACCAACTTCAGGTTTAGCGCCATCACAAATTTCCTGTCGGAAATCAGGGCGCTTTTCCGGCAACATTAACGGCTTTTTTGCTGCAACTGTGTGACAACAAACGCACGATTCGCAGATACGGATTGAATCGGGGCCACAAAAACGACAAAAATGCCCTACTAATAAGCGAAATATTGCATGAGTGAGCAGGAATAGGGGCAAACCCGATGTCAAAGATTGCACTGGTGGACGACGACAGAAACATTCTGACGTCCGTGTCCATGACTCTCGAAGCCGAAGGTTTCGAGGTCGAAACGTATAACGACGGGCAGGCTGCGTTGGACGCGTTTAACAAGAAACTGCCGGATATGGCAGTTCTGGATATCAAGATGCCCCGGATGGACGGCATGGATTTGTTGCAGCGCCTGCGGCAGAAAACCCAGATGCCGGTGATTTTCCTGACCTCCAAGGACGATGAAATCGACGAAGTGCTTGGCCTGCGCATGGGGGCCGATGACTACGTCAAGAAACCGTTTTCTCAGCGTCTTCTGGTTGAGCGTATCCGCGCATTGCTGCGTCGGCAGGAAGCAACCTCGGGTGATGTCGCCGTTGCCAATTCGGGGGATGCCAAGGTTATGGAGCGGGGCGAGTTGAGGATGGACCCCCTGCGCCACGCTGTTAGCTGGAAGGGCGCGGACGTCTCCCTGACAGTGACTGAGTTCCTTCTTTTGCAGGCTCTTGCGCAACGTCCGGGCTTTGTCAAAAGCCGCGATCAGTTGATGGATGTCGCCTATGACGATCAAGTCTACGTGGATGACCGCACGATCGATAGCCACATCAAGCGACTGCGCAAGAAAATGCGCGCTGCCGACCCGGAGTTTTCGGCCATCGAAACGTTGTACGGGATAGGCTACAGGTATAACGAAGAATAAAAATAGCTGCTTTGAAAGGGTAGTTGGGGCACGTGCGCGATACGGAACAAGCCAGCGAATTGCGGGATGGAGATGTCGTTCTGGGCGATGACTGGGTCATCCCGCAGGATCCGGACTCGGCCGAGCTGCGTGCATCGCGCCGCCGCCGGAACCTGTTTTCGCTTCGCGGATCCCCTCTGGCCCGAAAGATCATAACCTTCAATCTGGTGGCTCTGGTCATTCTTGTGACCGGCTTATTGTATCTGGATGATTCCCGCGAGGAGAAGGTAAAGCAGACGGCACGCAACTTGTCCGGGGACGCCCTGCTTGTCAGCAATGTGTTTGAAGCGCAGCTAAGGCAAAACTCCATCGCGCTTTCCAATGGCAGCGCCGAGTTGGACGTAAAGGACACGCTTGCGGGGCTAAGCCTTCCCGTAGGGGGCGAGGTTTTTGTGTACGACGCCGCCGGTACTCTGATCGGTTGGACGCGGGGCGGGGCGGTCAGTGTTCAGATGCCCCACCTTCTCAGATCAGAGGCCGAGGTTCAGACAGGCAGCACGCTGATCAGTGACGCGCTGAATGCCGTGTGGACCGGGTTGTACAAGGTATTCACGAACGCCAACCCTGACGAAGCGCCAACGCTAGCGCAGCGCGTGCAGTCTTTGGTCCCCAGTGCGCTGCAGGGCGAGATGCAGGTTCAGGCTGTGAAAGACGGAGCAGGCGAAACCGTTATCGTGGCTGCCGCGCCCATCATACAGGACGGACAGCCTGTCGGGGCGGTCGCTATGGCCGGCCCTGCGGGTGAGATCGACGCACTGGCCCGTCGCGAGCAGGAGCGTATCCTGCAAATGTTCGTGGTCGCATTGCTGGTCTCCATCGGCCTCAGCCTTGTTCTGGCGTCTACGATCGCAAACCCCTTGGCGGATTTGGCCGCCGCTGCCGAGACAGGCAAGGACCGGGGGGCCGGGGTAAATCCGGGTCGTATTCGCATACCAGACCTTAGCGCCCGTCCGGATGAGATAGGCCGCCTCAGCCGGGCTTTGCGCGGCATGGTGAATGCGCTTTACAACCGTATTGATTCAAACGAGCAATTTGCGGCTGACGTATCGCACGAGATCAAGAACCCCTTGGCCAGCCTGCAATCTGCAGTGGGCACATTGCGCATGGTCAAGCGAGAGGATCAGCGTGAAAAACTGCTGAGCGTTATTGAGCATGACGTCCGCCGTCTCGACCGTCTGGTCAGCGATATCTCGAATGCGTCGCGTCTGGATGCCGAGCTGGTCAAGGAAGAAGAGCAGATGTTTGATCTGCTCAAGCTGCTCAGTAATATCAGCCAGTACCTAGGTGAAGACGCCAGGGCCAAGGGGGTCGAATATATCACCGACTTGCCGGCGCAACCAATCGAAATTAACGGGCTCGAGGCGCGTCTGGCGCAGGTGTTTGTCAACTTGATCACCAACGCGATTTCCTTCTGCGAAAACGGTGACGCTATCCGCGTGTGGGTGCGGCGTCGGGAAAACCGTGTTTTGATTGTTGTCGAGGATACCGGCCCCGGAATTCCCGAGCAGGCGCTGACCAAGGTCTTCAAAAGGTTCTATTCGCAGCGTCCACCCGAGCATTTTGGAAACAATTCCGGTCTCGGCCTGGCGATTTCCAAACAGATCGTTGAGGCGCATGGCGGTGTTATCTGGGCTGAGAATATCCGCCCCACCGAAGCGGATATTACCTCTGACCCGCTGGGTGCCCGTTTCGTCGTGGGCCTGCCTGTGTAGGTCATGAGCGGTCAGTTCCTCTTAGACGTCGCAGATCAAGACACAGCAATTCTTCATGCCACATGCGTAGCCGCCGAAGGGCGGGGGATGCTATTTGTCGGACGTTCTGGGGCGGGTAAGTCAGCACTCGGGTTGCAGATGATGGCGCTTGGTGCCGGTCTGGTCGCAGACGACCGGGTCGTTTTAAGGATGGAAGGCGATAGTGTTCTGGTCGACGTCCCTGCGCCCATAAGCGGATTGATTGAGGCGCGCGGCATTGGTCTGTTGCGGGCGCAACCGGTGGGGCCGGTTAAGCTGAGCTACGTGGTCGATCTGGACCAGTCAGAACCCGCGCGCCTGCCCGAAGTGGTTCAAATTCGCGCCCTGAGGCAAACTGTTCCCTTGCTACGCGGGGCGGGTGTCCCCAATTTGGCATCAGCTCTGATGCAATTACTGAGGATGGGGCGCGTAGACCCTGAATGGCCCAGCACATGACAAAGCAGCGGCGTATCGTTCTGGTGACCGGGCCTTCGGGTGCGGGCCGGTCGACAGCGATTCGGGTTCTCGAAGACCTCGGGTTTGAAGCGATTGATAACCTTCCCATGGGGCTTTTGCTGCACCTGTTGGAAGGGCCGGAAAATGACCGGCCAATGGCGCTGGGCATCGACGCCCGCAACCGGGAGTTTTCGACGATTGGGTTCATCGAACTGGCGGCCAAACTGCGGCGAATGGAGCAAGTCGACATGTCGACTTTGTATCTCGATTGCAGTGACGAGGTGCTGTTGCGCCGGTTTTCCGAAACACGCAGGCGTCATCCGGTGGCGGCAGACGCAAGTCCTGAAACCGGTGTTCGTCAGGAAAAGGAACTTTTGGCACCGATCCGCGAGTTTGCGGACATGCTGATTGATACAAGTCCGCTGAATGTCCACCAACTACGCGAAGAGGTCGAACGCTGGTTTGCACCGCAGAGCGGTCGACACCTGGCGGTATCCATCGAATCATTCTCTTATAAAAGAGGGTTGCCGCGCGGACTGGATATGGTTTTTGACTGTCGATTCCTGGCCAACCCCTATTGGCGCCCGGAACTAAGGGCCGAGGATGGTCGAAACCCGGATGTGGCGCGCTATGTTCAGTCAGACGCGAACTATGCGCCGTTTTTCGACCGGGTCGTTGATTTGCTCAGGCACTTGCTGCCTGCTTATCGGGCCGAGGGCAAAGCGCACCTGTCCGTGGCCTTCGGCTGCACCGGGGGACAACATAGATCGGTTGCCACCGCCGAAGCCGTTGCAAAGGCTCTTGCGGAGGAGGGGCAGCAAGTGGCAATTAGGCACCGCGAAATGGAACGTCGATCGTTGAATGTGAGGCCGGATTGATCGGGATCGTACTCGTAGCACATGGTGGGCTGGCTCAGGAATATCTGGCCGCGATGCAGCATGTGGTCGGACAACAATCTGGCTTGGTTGCGATCTCGATTGAGGCAGATCATGATCGCGACGCCAAGCAGGCCGAGATCTGCGCGGCTGCTGACAGTGTGGACGTCGGCGACGGGGTCGTCGTTGTCACGGATCTATTTGGCGGCAGCCCCTCGAATCTGAGTCTGCGCGCCTGCGCACCGCAGGATCGACGTATCCTTTACGGTGCAAATCTGCCTATGTTGATTAAACTGGCCAAATCCCGCCATCTGCCTGTCGGCGACGCTGTAAGGCAGGCGATGGAGGCTGGACGCAAATACATCAATGCCCAAAATGTGACGCTGGACGAAGACCGGACCGATTAAGAATGACAACCCGAAGTTTGAAAATAATCAATGAAAAGGGCTTGCACGCCCGTGCCTCGGCTAAACTGGTCGAGGTGGTCGAAGGGTTCGACGCTCAGGCCGAAGTGTCAAAAGACGGGCTTTCTGCGTCTGGCGACAGCATAATGGGTCTTTTGATGTTGGCAGCATCGCGTGGAACGACTATTGACGTCGAGACATCCGGACCGGATGCTGAGGCGTTGGCTGATGCGCTGGAAACCTTGGTGAACGACAAGTTCGGGGAAGGGTTCTGACCGCACCTGCCGCGATAAGAAGAACGGGAAGACCAGGATTTGGCGGAAACAACGCACGAGACCAAGACAGGCCCGGTTGTGAATGGGGCCGAGGACCAGGGCGAAGTCTACGACCGTAGAACCCTGACCTACGCAAACTCTTTCGACGATGCCTGGACTGCAACCGCGATCCGCGCCATTGAATGGTGTACGGGTAAGCTGACTATTCTGCGCATGGTCAACAAGTTCGAGAAAAAGAACGAATACTATCGCGGCCAACGGTTCTGGGGCGGCGCGCTCGAGGTGATGGGTATCGACCTCACCACCCCAGAAGAACAGATCGCGCGTATCCCAAAGACCGGACCGGTGGTCGTGGTGGCCAACCACCCGCATGGCATGGTCGACGGCATGATTTTGGCTGAATTGATCGGTCAGGTCCGCAGCGACTATCGTATCCTGACGCGCTCGGTTTTGACTGGTCTGGATGAAGCCGCGACCTCTTTCATGATTCCCGTGCCTTTTCCACATGACCCGGAAGCACAGGCCAAAATGCTCGAAATGCGCGGAAAGGCGATGGACCATCTTAAAAATGGTGGGGTGGTTGCCCTGTTCCCTTCGGGCGTCGTGATGTCGTCGGATGACTGGTTTGGCCCCGCGATCGAGCAAGAGTGGAATGTTTTCACGGCCAAGATGATTCGGCGATCGGGCGCACGGGTTGTGCCTATCTTTTTCCCGGGCAGCAACTCGCGCGCATACCAGATAGCCAATAAAATGTCTGCTATTCTACGTCAGGGGCTTCTGCTGCACGAGATCGTCCGCTCCTGCAACAAGCCGCAATCACCCGTCATCGGCGACCCGGTTTCAGACGAAGACATGCAATTGCTCGAACGTGACCCACGCGGCTTCATGGCCTGGCTCCGCAAGCACACGTTGGGGCTTGGCGAGTCGCTCAAGCCCTGATCCGTATCTTCATCTGGCTAAAAATATCCCGGGGGTGAGCCCGGATAAAATCCGGGCGAGGGGGCTGGCCCCCTTTACCGAGTCGGGACGGGCATTTCACCCCGGTAATCATAAAACCCGCGCTGCGTTTTGCGCCCCAACCATCCGGCCTCGACGTATTTCGTCAACAGAGGGCAGGGGCGGTATTTGGTGTCGGCCAGTCCGTCATGCAGAACATTCATGATCGCCAGGCACGTGTCCAGGCCGATGAAATCTGCCAGTTCCAGCGGGCCCATCGGATGATTGGCACCTAACTTCATGGACTGGTCAATGGACTGTACGTTCCCAACCCCTTCATACAGGGTATAAACCGCCTCGTTGATCATCGGCATCAGGATTCGGTTCACGATAAAGGCCGGGAAGTCCTCGGCGCTGGCCGCTGTTTTTCCCAGCCGATCCACGACGGTCTTGCACGCGCTGAAAGTCTCTTCGTCGGTGGCGATACCACGGATCAGTTCGACCAGTTGCATGACCGGCACCGGGTTCATGAAGTGGAAGCCCATAAAGCGTTCCGGGCGGTCAGTACGGCTGGCCAGTCGCGTAATAGAGATCGACGAGGTGTTCGATGTCAGAATCGTATGCGGCAACAAATGCGGTTGAAGGTCCTCGAAAATCGCCTGCTTGATCGCCTCACGTTCTGTTGCCGCTTCGATCACCAAATCTGTTTGCCCCAGCGCCGGCAATTCAAGCGTGGTTTGGATACGGTTGAGGGCGGCCTGCATCGCTTCGTCAGAAATCTTTCCGCGTGACGCTTGGCGCGCCATGTTCCCTTCGATGGTCGCCATCGCACTGTCTAGCGCGTCCTGATTTACGTCGTTCAGCAGAACGTCGTAATCCGCCAGGGCGAGGACATGGGCAATACCATTCCCCATCTGGCCTGCGCCAATCACTCCGACTGATTTTACATCCATATTCTGGTGCCTTTGTGCAACGGGTTAGGGCGACAATATCGACAGTTTGGGTCGGGCGGCAAGGGTATCAAGTACTGCGGATTTGCTTCAAATGCGCACATTAGGAATTTCTCAAGATTTGCGGCTGCATGATGGCACCCGGGTGAAAAATGGGTGAGTGATATGAGCTATCATCAAACAGGCTCGGGGGGACCCGAGGATGCCGTTTGTCAATACGGCGAGTCGCGTCTTTGGTTTCGCGGGCCGCAGCGATCCTTGGATACGCCTTTCATGGCGTGCGTAGGCGGGAACGAAACTTTCGGCCGCTTTGTCGAGCGTCCCTTCCTCACGATCCTCGAAGGAAAACTGGACCGGAGGTGCCTGAATCTCGGCAGTTTGTCTTGCGGTGTTGACGCTTTGTGTGGCGATGCGGGTTTACGATCGGTGCTAAACAACGCGGACTTATGCGTCCTGCAAGCACCAGATGTTCTGGGGCAATCGAATCGCTTTTACAGGTTGCATCCGCGGCGGAACGATCGGTTTCTAGCGCCGACTGAGGATTTGGTCTCGTTGTACCCAGAAGTCGATTTCGCGGATGTCCATTTCGTGCACCATCTTGCGACTTTGCTGCAAGGGCAGCAGGACGCGCGTTTTGAAGCTGTAGCTGAAGAACTGCGCAAGTGTTGGGTTGCCCAATTGTGCGATCTGCTGGAATCCCTGAAAACACCAGTGATTCTTATGAACTTGCGTGTTCTGAGGCAATCCGACGGATCTGAGCCAGCACAGGACGCAGAAGTTCCCGTCTCAGATGAAATGCTAGACGCGCTGCGTCCACTTTGTCTTGAGATCGTTGAGATATCCGCCAGCGTATCCGGCCAGTCAGACGAGCTGGAAGATATGTTGTTCGGAACGATGCAGCAGCCGATGGCTGAGCACATGATTGGGCCGGCCGCACATAGGGCGATCGCCGAAGTGCTTGTTAACAGGGTGAGGGACCTGCAATGAAAAAGGCCCGCCGATTGGCGGGCCTTCTTTTCAATGCGAAGCGTGGGCTTAGCCCAGCTTCTCGGTCAGCTCCGGCACCGCCTGGAACAGGTCGGCAACCAGACCGAAATCGGCAACCTGGAAGATCGGCGCTTCTTCGTCCTTGTTGATCGCAACGATGACCTTGGAGTCTTTCATGCCGGCCAAGTGCTGAATCGCGCCCGAGATGCCAACCGCGACATACAGGTCCGGGGCAACAACCTTACCGGTCTGACCCACCTGCCAGTCGTTCGGGGCATAGCCCGAGTCAACCGCCGCACGCGATGCGCCGACAGCAGCGCCCAGCTTGTCGGCCAGAGTTTCGATCAGTTTGAAGTCCTCTTCCGAGCCAACGCCACGGCCGCCCGAAACAACGACACCAGCCGAGGTCAGCTCGGGGCGGTCGCTTTCGGCAACCTTGTCTTCAACCCACGAGGACAGACCGGCATCGGCACCGACCGAGATGGTCTCAACCGCAGCCGAACCGCCTTCGCCCGCTGCGTCGAAGGACGCGGTGCGGAAGGTGACGACTTTCTTGGTGTCAGACGACTTTACGGTCTGGATCGCGTTGCCCGCATAGATCGGACGCTCGAAGGTCGAGCCGTCAACCACGCCGGACGCATCCGAGATCACCATCACGTCCAGAAGGGCCGCAACGCGCGGCATCACGTTCTTGGCGTCGGTGGTGGCGGGTGCAACGATATGCTCGTACCCATCGGCCAGACCAGCGATCAGGGCCGCAGTCGATTCCGCCAGGCGGTGGCCCAGCGACTCGTCTTCGGCAACCAGAACCTTGGCCACACCGTCGATCTTGGCAGCGGCTTCACCAGCAGCAGCGGCAGAGCCACCCGCGGCCAGAACGGTCACGTCACCCAGCGATTTCGCGGCGTTGACGGCTTTGGCGGTGGCGTCCAGCGCCAGTTCACCATTGTTGACTTCGGCGAGAAGAAGAACAGCCATTACACAGCCCCCGCTTCTTTGAGTTTCGCAACCAGCTCGTCGACCGAGCCTACGACGATACCAGCGGCACGTGCCGGCGGCTCTTCGGTTTTGACGATTTCCAGACGGGGCGAGACGTCGACGCCGTAATCGGCGGCGGTTTTCTCGTCCAGCGGCTTTTTCTTCGCCTTCATGATGTTGGGCAGCGACGCATAGCGCGGCTCGTTCAGGCGCAGGTCAACGGTCACGATAGTCGGCATCTTGACGCTGATGGTCTGCAGGCCGCCGTCCACCTCGCGGGTGATCTTGGCGGTGTCGCCTTCAATGTCGACTTCCGACGCGAAGGTGCCTTGCGACCAGCCCAGCAGGGCCGACAGCATTTGACCGGTGGCGTTCATGTCGTTGTCGATCGACTGCTTGCCCGCCAGAACCAGACCGGGCTGCTCTTCCTCGACCACTTTGGCGAGGATCTTGGCAACGGCCAGCGGTTCGATGTCCTGATGGACGTCGTCGGCTGCAACAACCAGAATGGCGCGGTCGGCACCCATGGCCAGAGCGGTCCGCAGCGTTTCCTGCGCCTGCTTTACGCCGATCGACACGGCGACGACTTCGTCGGCCTTGCCTGCTTCTTTCAGGCGGATCGCCTCTTCGACGGCGATTTCGTCGAACGGGTTCATCGACATTTTGACATTGGCGAGATCGACACCGCTACCGTCCGCTTTAACGCGGACCTTCACATTATAGTCAATCACGCGTTTGACAGGCACGAGTACCTTCATTTTGCGCTTTCTCCTTACAAATCCGGTAAGCCGCGAAGCGACTCCACCAATGCTCTCGGGGGTCTGAATAGCGTTTCAATTCGAGTGGCAACAGAGCAAAATCGTCACGTCATGGACTTGGGACGTCGCGTTTCGTGTTTTTTGACGCAACGGCGCGCAATAAAATTGCTTGCCCAATGACGAGTTAGCGGTTCGCGCCGGGAATCCACAGCACATCCGCCGTGCCGTTTTCATTTGCGCATCGGGCCGCCACAAAGAACCAGTCGCTGAGACGGTTAAGGTATTTAACAGCCACCTCGTTCACCGGCTCCATGTTTGTCAACTCGACGGCCAGCCGTTCGGCGCGGCGTGACACTGTGCGGCAGACATGCAGATGAGCCGCCAAACGAGACCCGCCCGGCAGGATGAAGCTGCGCAACGGCTCCAGCGTTTCGTTCATCGCGTCTATCTCGGCCTCTAACCTATCGATCTGGGCTGGTACGATCCGAAGCGGGGGATAGTCGGCCTCGGCGTCTTTTTCCATGTCGGGGCGGCAAAAATCGGCCCCCAGATCGAACAAGTCGTTCTGGATACGCGACAGCGCGGCCTCGACCTCGCCTTCGGCCTCGGTGCGGGCAACGCCGACTAAAGAGTTTAGCTCATCCACGGTGCCATAGGCGGCCACGCGGCCCGAGTATTTTGCGACACGTTCGCCGTTACCCAGCGCGGTTTTGCCGTCATCGCCGGTGCGCGTGTAGATTTTATTGAGAACGACCATCTATTGAACTCCTTGTCCGCGCAGCCAGACGTAGAGCACGATCAGTATTACGGCAATGAATTGAAACAGGATGCGCAGGCGCATCATCTTGTTGCTTTTCATCGCGGCTTCCTTGCCGCTTTTGCCGAAATTCGAGATGCCGATCGCCAGCACGACGACAACAGCAGCCATTGCCAACAGTAGGACGACCATCAGTAGGTCCATGAGTACACCGTCCGCGTTACTTGTTTCGTTGGGCTATCATCTAGCCTCGGACGCTCAAAAAGCGAACGGGTAATTTCGCCTCAGACGTCCGACAGGATACGGTCGATTGTGCGCGTGGGAAGGAACCGACGCAGGTAACCGGCGATATAAGTCGGCGTGGTGACATAGTACCGGGCGCGCGGGCGTTTTGATTCCACAGCATGAGCCAGCTTGTCGGTCACCGCTGACGCAGGCAGCTCGAACCGGTCCGGCCCCGAGGATTCGTACAGTCTTTTCAATAACGAGGCTTCGTATTTCTCGCGCAGGGCCGAGTTTTCCCAGTTGATGAAACGCTCGAAGAAAGGGATCGAATTCTCGCGGATTTTTGACGTGATCGGGCCGGGTTCGATCAGGATGGCCTTGATGTTCGTTCCTGCCAGTTCCAGGCGCAGCGTGTCCGTCAGCCCTTCGACCGCATATTTGGTGGCCACATAAGCGCCCCGCCACGGAAAAGCGACAAGGCCCAGAACCGACGAGTTTTGAACGATTCGCCCGTGGCCCTGCGCGCGCATGATCGGGATGATTTGGCGCGTGAGCTCGTGCCAGCCGAAAAAGTTTGCCTCGAAGATCGTGCGCAAACCGTCTGTGGGCAAATCTTCAACCGCCCCCGGCAATCCATGTGCGCCGTTGTTGAAAACCGCGTCCAACGTGCCGCCGGTTGCATCCAGCACTTCCGCGAGGCCGGATGTGATGCTTTCGCTGTCGGTATAGTCAATGCGCGGGCTGTCAAAACCCTGCGCGCGCAGCCGGTCGCAGTCACGCTGCTGGCGGCAGGACGCGAAAACACGCCACCCTCGCGCACGCATCCCATGCGCAGCGTCAAGTCCGATGCCAGAGGAGCAGCCGGTGATAAGAATGGTTTTCTGCATGGTCTTCCTGAAATTTATCCTGCGCCAAAGCTATGGCGAGGCATGGATCAGGACAATGTTGGCACTGCGTCACTCTGCGATTTTTCTGACCAGAGAGGCAGATATCCATCCGACCTGTTGCGCGGGCAACACGCGAAGCCGCAGCCATCCGGTGCCCGAGTCGCTTAGGACTTCGACCTTCTGGCCAATGCTCACTTTGCCAACGATCGGGTAGATCGTGCCCGGACCGTCGCGCATGTTCACACGCGTCCCCGAAATTTCACGGATGTCCTTTTGTGGCTCTGGAATCGCAGGCGTTTCCGCCTCTGCTTGTTGCTCGGGTTCGGTGACTTGACGAAGCCCGGTCAGCCCATCCTCAAGCGAGGCAAGGGTAATATTTGCGCTTGGATCATCGAAAGCCGGCAGGCTTGAAAAGGACTCGAGAGTGGCCGGTTCGGGCAAAATCTCGACGATGTCTTCTTTTGTGAGGATAGGCTTTACGCTCACCGTCGGCGTGCGCGCGGCAACATTCGTCACCAGTTGTTCGGCACGAGTGTGTTGCAGGGCTACCTGCTCCGGAGGGGAGGTGACACGCTCCGGCTTCGCGGTTCGCACTCCGCGCGGCTCAAAATCGGCACCGTCACTCATGACATAGAAACACCATCCGAGTGCGGCAAAGGTAGCAAGAACAAGGCGCGACATGGCGCATCCCCCGGTAAAAGAAAAACGTGAAATAGACGGCAGTATAATACGTGAAAGCCTAACATAATCTTTTAGCCGAGTCGAAAGATTGGGGGAAATCCTGAGCTTGCCTCCCCCTGTTGCATAAAGCGCCACTTGTCCCCAGCAAAATGCGTGCTGGTTGCTTTACCGCAGCGCGGTTGCGTCGTATCACATCATATATGAACGACACGATCGACGACCCCAACATGGAGACCCCTGAGACCGGGGGCGAGATAGCTGAACCGCTGCGCCGCGCGATTGGCGAACGCTATCTGACCTATGCGCTATCCACCATCATGCACCGGGCGCTGCCCGATGCGCGGGACGGGCTAAAGCCGGTTCACCGGAGAATTCTGTACGCGATGCGCGAGTTGCGACTCAGCGCGACGGGGGGATTCCGTAAGTCAGCCAAAATCTCGGGCGACGTGATGGGTAACTATCACCCGCATGGCGACGCAGCGATCTACGACGCGATGGCGCGTTTGGCGCAGGATTTCAACGTGCGCTACCCGTTGGTCGACGGGCAGGGGAATTTCGGCAATATCGACGGCGACAACCCTGCGGCCTCGCGATACACCGAGGCGCGGATGACCATCGTGGCCGAGGCGCTGCTTGAAGGTCTGAATGAAGACGCTGTCGATTTCCGCGACAACTATGACGGCACCCTGACCGAGCCGGTCGTGCTGCCCGCGCAGTTCCCGAACCTGCTGGCGAACGGAGCCAGCGGTATTGCGGTGGGCATGGCGACGAATATCCCGCCGCACAATATCTCAGAGCTTTGCGACGCCTGTCTGCATCTGATCAAAACGCCAGATGCGCGTGACGACACATTGTTGAACTACGTTCCCGGCCCGGATTTCCCGACAGGTGGCGTGATCGTCGAGCCGCCCGAGAATATCGCGCAAGCCTATCGCACCGGGCGCGGGTCGTTCCGCCTGCGCTGTAAGTTCGAGGTTGAAGACCTCGGACGCGGCCAGTGGCAGATCGTGGTCACCGAGATTCCCTATCAGGTTCAGAAGTCCAAGCTGATCGAAAAGATCGCGGAACTGATCCAGACCAAGAAAATCCCGATCCTCGCCGACGTACGCGACGAATCCGCCGATGACATCCGCCTGATCCTTGAACCGCGCTCCAAGAACGTGGACCCCGAGGTGCTGATGGGCATGCTCTATCGCAACTCTGACCTTGAGATCCGGTTCAGCCTGAACATGAACGTGCTGATCGACGGGGTGACACCCAAGGTCTGCTCGATGAAGGAAGTGCTGCGCGCCTTCCTCGATCACCGGCAAGAGGTTCTGCTGCGCCGTTCGCGTCACCGCATGGCGAAGATCGACCACCGGCTTGAGGTGTTGGAGGGCTTCATCGTTGCCTTCCTGAACCTCGACCGTGTGATCGACATAATCCGCTATGATGAAGACCCAAAAGCCGCGCTGATGCGCGAGGATTGGGGCATCGACCATGTTCGCGCGACCGATGAGTCCGACTATGTCTCGCCTAAACCGGGCGAGGGCGAACTGTCCGAAGTCCAGGCCGACGCGATCCTCAACATGCGCCTGCGCAGCTTGCGCCGTCTCGAAGAGATGGAACTGGTGCGCGAGCGTGATGAACTGATGCTGGAACGCGCCAATCTCGAAGACCTGCTGGCCGACCCCGCCCTGCAATGGGCCAAGATCGCCGAGCAGTTGAAAGAGACCAAGAAGACATTCGGCAAAGATTACGAAGGCGGCGCGCGCCGCAGCCAGTTTGCCGAAGCCGGGAATGTGGAAGAAGTGCCGCTTGAAGCGATGATCGACAAGGAACCGATCACGGTCGTCTGCTCTCAGATGGGTTGGATTCGCGCCATGACGGGTCACATTGATCTGAAGCGCGAGCTCAAGTTCAAGGATGGCGACGGTCCGCGTTTTATCTTCCATGCCGAAACCACCGACCGTCTGCTGGTGTTTGCATCGAACGGACGATTCTACACGGTCAGCGCAGCCAACCTGCCCGGCGGACGCGGCATGGGTGAGCCGCTGCGCCTGATGGTGGACCTGCCGAACGAGGCACAGATCATCGACATCATGATCCACAAGCCGGGGCGCAAGCTGCTGGTGGCCTCGGATGCAGGCAACGGCTTCATGGTGCCCGAGGATGACGTTCTGGCGCAGACCCGCAATGGCAAGCAGGTTTTGAACGTCAAAGGCGACGAAACCGCGATGATCTGTAAGCCGGTTCAGGGCGATCATGTGGCTGTGGTTTCCCAGAACGGTAAGTTCCTTGTATTTCCTGTCGAAGAGCTGCCTGAAATGGGGCGTGGCAAAGGCGTGCGCCTGCAGAAATACAACATGGCACGCGGACGGCAGGGAACGCTGGAGCTGGATGGCGGGCTGTCGGACCTTACGACCTTTCACTGGGAAGACGGGCTTAAATGGTCCATGGGCGGTGACAAAACACGGCACGAGGCCGATATGTCCCAGTGGCTTGCGAAACGCGCCAGCGTTGGGAAAAAGCCGCCTTACGGGTTCCCGCGCGACTATAAATTCTCGTGATCGCGCGGCCACAACAACTGAATTCTTTCGATCCAGCTTGGCACAAGTTGGGTTGGTGCGCTAAATCAAAGAAAAACAGGCCCATCGAGACGAGATCATGTTACGCATTCTGACCTTGATAACCGGATTGACCCTGCTGGGCGCGTGCGCGCAGACGCAGCTATACGAAGAACCCGAGTCGCTGGGGGAATTCAAGCTGCGTGTGAACTATGCCTTTGCTGACAAGGCAGTGCAGGGTCCGGTATCCCGCGACGCCACGCCGGATGAATGGACGGCGGCGATTCAGAACGCTGTGGATGTCCGCTTGGGCCGGTATGAGGGCGCGCAGGAATACGATATCGGTATCAGTCTCGAAGGATACATGCTGGCCCCGCCGGGCATTCCGGTCATCTACAACCCCAAAAGCACGGCGATTGTTCTGGTTAACGTCTATGACGTGAAGAACAAGGAATTCCTGGCTAAGGGAAAACAGTTTCAGGTTCTGGAAGATACAACCGGTGAAAGTGCCCTGACAGGGTCGGGAAATACGCGGACCAAAGAAGAGCAAATGAGCGGTCTGGCCCTGAAGGTTGCGGACCGAGTCGAAGAGTGGTTGGCCGAAGAACATGACGAGAACGGCTGGTTCCAACGCCGCCCTGACCTGATACAACCTCTCGATTCCTCCGAGGTTCTGCAAAATCCGGCGTCTTAACCTGCTTTTAACGCAGGATGTGCTTGATTTTCCCCTGCGAACCAAATATCTCGCGCGCGCAGATGTAACCACGGGACCAAGGGTCCCCCAAATCGCAAAAGGGCGCCTGAGGAATGGCAAAGGAAAAGTTTGAGCGTACAAAACCGCACGTCAACATCGGCACGATTGGCCACGTTGACCATGGTAAGACGACGCTGACCGCAG
>NZ_JBQFUW010000010.1:0-151326 GCF_056539385.1 Ruegeria sp. BB6 | reverse complement strand
GACAGGACCGCCAAAGCAACCCTCCACTGGGGCTGAGACGACCGCTGACGATCGATTCCGGGGGCTGAACACTGGTCGCTGGTGCTGGCGGGTTGGGTCGGAGCGGACGTTAAAGTCTAGTGCAGCGAAGGACTGGTTAGAGCCCAATCCGGAAGCACTTCGGTGCTGATGCTCGCAAATGCAGCAATCCGAGCGCCAAAATTGCTAGCCGCGTCGCAGAGAGAAAAGCGGCCGTTCGTTCACGGCGCAGCGAGATTTGCAGCATCTATTTCCGCTCTGCGGACTTGGCTGCCATTTGGATGGGCAAGGTCAGAGAGTTTTGCTCGTGACGAGTTAGTTCCGGAGATGTTCCGCGAAGAAGCTAAGCGCACCCTGAAAAACCGACAAACGTTCACCCTTGCTAGTCAACGTGGAGGCGCCCGAGGGGTAGAAATGCCCGTGTGACGGAACCCACGACAAGATGTACTGGGCGCCAATTTCATCAAGTTTGCCAAAAAGCGGAACTAGTTCCGTCTCAACGACTTCATAGTCAAATTGAGCCAAATGGAAAAGAGCTGGCGGAACCTCCGTTTTGTCCGTCAGCAACCGATCCATGTCGAACACCGACGGGTAACCAGAGTTTACGACGATTGCCGCCACATCCTCTTTCATCCCGTAGGCAACATTAACGGTCGTCACCGCCCCGGCCGAGAAGCCAAGTAACCCAATTCGCTCAGGATCAACGCCGAAGGTATCACTCTCCGCCTTGACATAGCGGATGGCTTTCCGGAGGTCTTCAGCCGCAGCGATAACCGCATTTTTCATGATCGGTACGACGGTTTCTTGGGTCACGTCTTCCAGACCCATCTGGCGCCGGATAATGTTTGCCTGAGTGATCGCAGCCTGCGATTTGAAAAACTCCACGTCGAGATCATCTTCGGTGAAGCCTTCGTAAGGAGCAATCACTGGATTGTCCGGCGCGACGCGGTACGTGATTGTGAAGCAAACGTACCCTTCAGAGGCAAATCGCTGTGCATACTGGCTCATCGTCGTGGTCTGCGCGCCAATACCGACGTAGGGAATGCGTGGATTGCCGCGGTGGAAGCTGCCTCCATAGGTCAGAATGATCGCCGGGCGCGGACCAGCCGTCTCTTCGAGTGGATGATATACGTCCATCCACAATTCCTTGACGCCTTCCTGGCCGTCGGTGAGCACTGCACCGTGGCCAAAGACCACTTCGGTCTCAACTCTGTATTGCACCACAGAGGTGGAGCCATCTGTGTAATAACTACCCTGAGCCAACGCGCAGTTACTTCCTATGAACGCAAGCACAAAGGCGAAAATCGTAAGCTTCATTTCAATGGCTCCGTGGTTTTGTTGCCGGTGACATTGGAATTCCGTAAATCATAGATGGAGCCCGCGTCAATTCTAAGCGCCGCGGCAGATGCATGGTCCGCTCTGGGCTCCGAGCTGCCTTGCGGCAATGCGGCGGGTCAAGCTGCGCCCCATTCCCTAAAGCAGACATAGCGAAAACCAAGATGATCTGGCGTTTACATCAGCTTGGCCGAATACGCCGACATTCAGCTTTCGGAAGCTGTCGATCGCACAAATCGGACTAACCGACCGCACCGAGCCCAACACAGACGTTACAATAAGCAGCTAGTCGCCTTCGCCGAAACCCGGCCCGGTTCCATCCAAAGCTGCGTCCTGAAGTGTGAACGTTTCCTGCCAGACTTGTGTGTCGACCGGTTCATGCCGTGGTTGGTTTTCTGGTGGAAAGCGCATTGGTTTTCCAGGCAACGCACCTGTCGCCGCACCGTCCCGTTTTACGAAGACGCCGTTGACGACCACATGAGGCATGCCGCGAGGAGGCAGCCCCTGGGTGCCGCTCTGATAATCCGATCCAGGACCGACAGTTTCAGGGTCGAAGATGACGATGTCTGCTGCCATACCCTCTTGCATACGACCGCGTACGTTTAGGAACTCCACCCCGGTAGCCCCCATATGATAGGCGGGCCAATAACTAAGCTGCGACAACGTAAACATGAGCGGCACGCCTTCCTCACGCGCGAGCTTGAGAACGGTCGAATGTGAACCCGAGGTGCGCGGGTGCCCGGCGAACAAGAGCGGATCGCCACGCAATCCCAAGTCTTCCGTGTACCACATGCTGTCGCTGCCCACGACCATGTTCGGCACTCGGAGCCATTGCGGCAACCACTCCTCCCTCGCGGGATTGAAGACGATCACAGTGCGACCCGGATCGTCTTCTGCGACCTGTTTGTACTCTTCAATCGTCAGGAATTGGTCCTGACTTGGGTCGTACATAATGTCTTCGTATTTGAGCCCAAGGGCAGCGATAGCGTCCGGGGTTAGCTGATCAGAGGCGATCGAGGTGGAGCCGGCTGTATAGGGGTAGTACTCGGCCCACATATTTAATCCCTTGGCGCGCGCCATCTGGAGTTTCTCTTCTATCTCCCACCAGCCATAGTCGTTGTTGTGGCTGTAGAGGAGAGGAGCATCGAGTAAGAAAGCGTTGGTGAAGACTTCCGCAAAGCCAAGCGGAGCTTCCGGGTTCGTCGCCGAGGTATGAAACCGGCCGTGTACCCCCGTGGCCCGTCCGTAGCGGGCCGCCGTGCGTTGCAACTCAAACTGTTCATAAGTGCTGATACCAACGCCCGCGTACCCAACCGTCGAACCTGCACACAGCCCCCCTTCTTGCAAGCCTTTGTCCACGATTTGCATGATCCGGTTCATCTGTTCGACGCTTGCGCGAGTAACAGACCAATCCGCAACACCGTCTTCTGAACTCGACAAAGCGCGCAATGCGAACAAGTTCGAAGCGTCGACGGGCACATCAATCTCAAGCTCGTCCATGACGACCATGCGGGCGATTTCATGCGACACGCAGGTGCCGTAGTTCATCGGCCAAGTGGCTTCTTCGCGGGAATACCAGTCGGCGATGTTGATGGCGCCAACTTCGCTGTCATAGGCTGTCGTGACACCGTCCATCATACTCATGTTGATGGCATACTTCTGACTGGAGTGTGTGTGGCTATCAATAAAACCCGGCGCCACTACATGCGCAGTGGCATCCACGGTATCTTCGCCTTCAATTGGAGCGGTCGTAATTTTGACAATCCAGCCGTCGCTGATCCCGACATTGGCAATTTGGTCAAAGCCTGTTTCAGGGTCCATGACACGGCCGTTCAGAATAACCAGATCATAGGTGTCAGCCGAAGCCCCCGTAGTCATTTCACCTTGAATTATGCAACTGGCGGTCAGGGCCATGGCGCTCCAAAATAACTTCGACATCTCAAACACTCCTCTTCTACAATTCGCTTTCGGGAGGGTGCACACCCTAGTTTTCATAGCCCGTAACAACGACGTCCATTCCCGGTCTCAACACATGCTCCGGATTTGGGAAGGCCACCAAGACCGCCGCTTCATCTGTGTCGGGGTTCAATCCTATGCTCGCCGAGATAATTCGTCCGGTATGGGGGAACTCCGTCCCATCCGGGAGTTCCAGCCGCACAGTAATTGATGCATGTATTGCCGTTTCATCTTCTCCTGACAATACGCGCTCCATAACGCGATCTATTGGAACGGGTGCGCGTACATGGATCGGATCGAGCTGTACAAGTGTGGCAACTTCCCGGCCACGATTGATATTCACATTAGCGTTTTCACGGTAGTTGGGCGATGTCATCTGCCCGCTGAACGGCGCGTAAAGCTTTTGCGCAGCTAGCAAAGATGCCGCCATGTCACTCTGCACGCGTAGTGTCTGTGCGGAAGCTTGCGCAGCTCGCAACGCGAACAAAGCTTCCTGATATTGAGCCTCTGAAACAGTTTCGCGGTCTTTCAGTTCTTGCTGCCGTGCAAAATCTTCCTGAGCTTTTTCAACTGCGACCAATGCTTCATTCAGTTGCGCTTCTGCCAAGGCAAGCTCCAACTCTTTGAAGCCAGTATCGAATTCAACCAACAAGTCACCCTTCGCAACGACTTGTCCTTCCACAAAATGCAACCGGTTGATTTTATTGCTGACTTCGGCTGAAACGTCCCATGCCCGCGCGGGTACAACAATTCCTTCAACAGTTGATGTCACCTGCGCTGCGGAAGTCGGTGGGAAAGCAAATCCCGCAGTCAATAGGATCGGAACGATCGCTAGCAAAGTTTTTGCCCGCCTGCCGAAAATCATATCTCCCCTCCAGGTACTATTCTTCTTTTTTATCACGATATTCTGTCACAGAGTTTGGAACGCAGACTTGACGTGTGTCAAACCGCCGTAGCTGCTGTCCCACCGGAAAAGTAGACCACTGCTTAAGTCTGTTTTGTCCGCATGTGAGACATTGGACGTAGGTGCAGCGAATGGCAGGTTTGGATTTCAGCCTGTTTCACGCCTTTGAATGTCAGGTTTCGGGAAAACGTGCTGCGTTGCCGCGTTAGGGTCCGAAAACAGGACGTCGTGTTGAAGCGGATTTCGCTGCAACGGCGACCGGCGGAAAAGTCCGCATCGCAGTCGTTCACGACGAGTGCAACGAATGTCTGCTTCGAGCCCGAAGTCGCCAAACGATGATCACTCAAATAGGCCGCTAGATTTCCCCAAATCAACATAACACGTTTTGCTGCGAAGATTATCCAGCACGTCTTCTTCGACCATTTGGGGATCGGAATGATAATCAGTGATGCCGGTCCCTTCCAGCATGCGGTTCATTAAATTGAAAAGCCCGCAGACCTGTATCGCATCAAAAAGTGCCTTCTCAGTCCAGCCAGCTTCAAAAACAGCTTTTGCGTCGGCTTCGGTCATGCGCGATGGGGTGGTCGTAAGCTTGCCAGTATAGGACAGCACTGGCTTTAGCCGGTCGTCAATGTCGGCATTTTCAAGGTCATTCATCATCGCCTCGATGGTGCTGATTTCAACGCCAAAAGCCTTGGCGTGTACCTTATGCGCCCCAAAACAAAACGCGCAGGCATTCAAACCCGAAACATACGCAGCAATGATCTCGCGTTCAGCAATGCTGAGTTCGCTCTCACCTCTCATGACCCTGTTTTGGTACTCGGACAGTGGCCCAAGTTTTTCGGGAAAAGCGCTGTAAATATGGCTGAGACTCGCACCGTCGGGCAGGGATGGAAACAGGCGTTTCATATCAAATCCTCACAAAATCATCTGTTTGTACCGTAGTGGAAATCTGCGTTTTGGCGAACAAGTGATCCTCCAAAGGGTTGCTCTGATGTGTGTGGGTGTGAAAGCTGATATTGGTGCAAGCACATCGAACGGCCGTTTCGTCCGCAGACCCGCCATCCGCGGAGAAAACCTAAACGTCCGCTCCCGTCCAAACCGAGCAACCTCCTGCATCTAAATAAAGAAGCAACTGCAGGAGTTTGATCCATGAAGTACCTGTCTGCCCTCGGCGTTCTCGTCGGGGGTTTTCTTTTGCACCCGCCGCCCAAGGCCGTCCTGACGACGATGCTCTGGGTGGTCTCTCGATCCCACCCCGCCGTCTCGGCGCTGGTTCTGCTGGCGGTCCTCTGGACGTGGAAGTCCGACGATGACTGAGCTGGAGCTGTCCCCCGGTGACGTCGTGGTCGTTCGGGCCTTCGATGACGTCCCTGAGCATCTGTTCCGCGTGGAAGAGGTGCTCGAAGACTGCGTGACTGGCTTTGCTGTCAGCGGCCCTCTGGCTGGCTCCTATGGCGAACCGGCCCTCGAGATGATCCTGCGGGTCGTCACCAGCGCCTAACGGCAATCCCCAAAATTCAAAACAGAAAAGGAGGAGATTGATGTCTGCTCACATTCGCTATGCCTATCTGAAGGGCCATACGTGGCTGTTTAGACGCAACTATCCCGTTGACGTAGCTCTCGCGCTGGGCGCTCAGGCGCTTAAGCAGAGCCTCAAGACCAGTGATCGCAACACCGCCCGCGTCCGTGCCGCTGAAGTCAATGCCCGGTTCGAGACACTGGTGGAACAGGTGCGGTCGCAGGCAGAAGACGCCCTGTCTGTCCCGGAGAGCACCGCTGACGTTCCTGATTGGGTTGACCAGCCAGAGTCGTCTCTCGTCCGTCTCCGGGCCACTCTGGAGGACTCTGGATGCAATCTGGAGCGGTCCAGCTTCGCCAGACCAACTGCACCGGTAAAGGTGCCGGTTCGTGACCTGAGCCGAGCCTATCTGAATAAGCGCAGTAACGAGCTACGACCCAGCGGGTTCAAATCGGTCCGATACTCTGTTGGGTTATTTGCCAGTCGATTTGGTGACCAGTCTGTTTGCAGCTTGACCAGAGCAGACGGACGAGAGTTCCTGTCCGCAATCGCCCAACTGTCTCCAATGATCGGCAAGTCAGAACGGACCCGTGGGCTGACCCTGGACCAACTGGTCGCGTACTCGTCTCGGGGGTCGGTGACGATAACGGCCAGAACCCAGCGGCGTATCTGGTCGCAGGTCAATCACTTCCTCGACTGGGTGGTCTATGAAGGGCATCTGGAACAGAATCCCTTCCGAACCGTTCTCTTTGATCGCAAGGTGCGCCCAGCGCCTTATGCCGTTCCGACGGACGATGAAGTCGTGCGATTGCTGGGAGCCAAAGACCGGGAGTTACATCCTGTTCTGCTGACCTGCCTGCTGTCAGGAATGCGCGCGGGGGAAGCGGTTGGGCTGCTTCGGGAAGACCTCGTGACCAAGGGCAACCTCGGGTGCTTCGTTCATGTCAGACCAAACGAACTGCGACTGCTGAAGACCGATGCTGCGGAGCGACTGGTTCCGGTTCACCCGGTGCTGGATGAGACGTTCCGGCAGTTACCCGCATCCGGCCCTCTGTTTCCTGACCTGACTGTGGCGCATGTCACCAAGGGGTTTGCGCGACTGAGACGGCGGCTGGGACTGGAACGACCGGGACTAGTGTTTCATTCGACCCGCAAGTGGTTTGTGACCCAGTGCGAGCGAACAGGGGTTCCGGAGCACTTCACTGCTTCTCTGGTTGGTCACCAATCTGCACGGTCAGAGAACGGGATCACCTACGGGATCTATTCCGCTGGCATAAGTGACGAGCAGCGTCGGTCGATCGTTGACCAGATAAGACTGCCAACATGAGTTTCCCTGACATTGACGCGTTTGAGGAACGCGCTGCTATCGCCGAGTTCGATGGCGGTTGCACCCGTAAAGCAGCGGAAGATCTGGCGGCTCGCGCTCAAGGGTTCCGTGACGCTGAAGCCTACTGGCAGTGGTTGGCCGACTACGTCGTCAACCGAAGACCACCCTGACACCTAACCCTCGGCGGCCCTTAGCGGGTTGCCGGGGGATCCCTGTTTTGTTTTTTTCTTCAAAGTGGACGTTGGTTGGAGGCAGTTGAATGACCGAGCTGCGGACAAAGCCGCCTTATGCTCATCGCTTTCTGATAACCGGTCGCAGCCCGGAAGCGGACCTTCATTGCGAGCTTTACATCCTCACAGATGCGGACCAAGAGGGCATTGCATGAGGCGACCAGCGCAATTTTATCAGCCCACAACCGCTTGCGACTACTAAGCTGTCCTATCGTAGAGTAGTTCGCAGTCGTCTGACCGCTCCGTGGTCCAGGCACAAGGGGCTAGACACCAGAGCTGAAGCATGGCTGGGTTGCTTGGAGATTGCCCAATCCTTCGGAGATCCCCAAAAATGAAAAGTCATGCAAACAAGCCGTTAGTGACCTCCGCTATTGCTATCGCTCTTTTGGCCTCCGGTGCGGTATTTACTGCTTCTACACAACCAGCAAGCGCAGAGGCTGGTTATTTCTGGGATGAAACCGTTGAGTCTGTAGATAGAAGCCCTTGGATATTTGAAGGCATAAATGTTTTTGGCGAATTGGCACGAGTTCCACCGTCAGATTGGGTACGTACTTTGGAAAAAGCGGCATACCCAACTGAGCTTGAGACTTTTGTTTTCACAGCTAGCAATAATGAAGAACAGAATATCAACGATTGGTTGCATCAAACACATACCGATAGCTTTTTGATTTATCACGATGGCAAATTGGTCGCTGAAAAGTACTTCAATGGCATGAGAGCTGATACGCCTCACCGCATTCACTCGATCACCAAGACAGTGTTGGGTATGGCAGCAGGGCTGGCGGTTGAGGCGGGAGAATTAGATCCCAAAAAGCTGATCACCGAATACCTGCCAGAGTTGGAAGGCCCAGCATTCAAAAATACAACGGTTAGACACCTACTTGATATGACCGCTGCTGTTGATTGGAAAGATGCTTCTAGCGGCTACTTAGACGACGCCGGTGATCTGTTCTGTGCGTTTGGTCAGGACCTCTCTGAAAAAGTTGAAATTTGTGATACAGAGTCTGGCGTTAAGGAGTACATGATCTCTCTTAGTGATCGCGAGACCTTGGTAGAAGACGGTGAAGTTTATAGTTACCGTTCAGTGCTATCTGCGCTGCTGGGTATGGTTATCGAGTCGGCGACTGGAGAAAGCTATCTGGATGTACTGGCCGAGTTGTGGCAGGACATCGGTGCTCAGGACCCTGCATATAGCGAACTAGGACCCAAAAGGATTGTGCAAACGAGTGGTGGGTTATTTACCAGCTCTCGTGACCTATTGCGATTTGGCATAATGATGCTGGACAACGGAAAGGTTAACGACACTCAAGTTATTCCTCCAGATTGGATAGCTGACACGATTCAAGCAAATGATGACGTTATCGCAGCTTATGAGAAAAGCGCATACGCGGAGGTGTTTGAAGGCTTCCACTACCGTAATCAAGTTTGGGTGAAAGACAGAGAAAAAGGTGCGTTTTACGGCATTGGTGTCTATGGGCAGCTGTTGTATGTGAACCAAAAAGCCAATGTGGTTATGGTGAAGCTATCAAGCCAGCCAGACGTTCAAAATACACCTATGTACCTGGACTCTATGGTTGTGATGAAAGGTATTGCAGAGACTTTGAGTAAATGAATTTCAGATTATCTAAATCTAGTAAGCTGAGCCAAATGGCTCGGCTTATACTACGGAAAGACTTAACAGTGTCGTCGGGTTAGTACCGGGTGACCTCGACTGCGACCGCAGCAAACACCACACCAATCAACAGAGCTTTTGTATTCACTGCCGAAAGGCTGGGTAGTTTAACCCGAAGAGACAGGGCTATTATCACACCCCCTGTTAACCCAGTCGAAATTGAATAGATCATGCTACTTTTGTCTGCGTTGAGACCGATCAATATGCCGACCGCAAGCGACGCGACAAAGTATGCGCGTAGCCATCCAGACATGTGTCCGGGGTGGGTCTTATAGAGAAAGATATTCACCCCAAACAAATGCAATGAATAGGCCAACGTTCCAACAGCGTACAGCTCAGGTGATGTTCCCGTCGTTTGCATGACGGTAATGGCAAGCAAGCAGTTATAGGTCCCGAGGGCCACTGTGTCCAAGCCAAGCGACAACTTGTTGTCGGCCCCTACGTCGCGACTGGCCTCCAGCAAGTAGTAAATGAGAAATCCTAGGAGCGAATAACCGAACAGCGAGTTTTCCCATTTCCCGCTTGCAGCTAAACCGGTGGACAATTCACCAATTTTTGGCAGCAGGAAAAGAAAAGCATAGCCAAGTCCGATCCCTGATGAAAAATCAGAAAGCCAGCCTGCTAGGGCGGGGAATCTCCGGTAAAAAGACACGCAGAAGACGTGAACAGTGCCGATGACTGCAATCGATGTTATCGCGAGGTATGTCGACGCGTCGAACACGGCTAAGATCCAATGATCACATTACAATTTGTATGAGACACCCCTTGGGAGCAAAAGCACAACCTAAAAAGTGAAGAAGGTGCGGTTTGAATATAACACTCAACGACAGCTTTCTTCTGCACTTTCGGCATTGATGCACGGTGCAGAAATTTGAACTTGGGCTCAAAGCAGTCCTTCGCTGCACTAGACTTTAACGTCCGCTCCGACCCAACCGCCAGCACCAGCGACCAGTGTTCAGCCCCCGGAATCGATCGTCAGCGGTCGTCTCAGCCCCAGTGGAGGGTTGCTTTGGCGGTCCTGTCAGCACCCGTTAACGGCCTCTCTAGCGGTCAAATTGCCCCGTGCTTACCCTAGAAATGCCCCCGAAACCGCCCCAGTTTCTTGTGCTTCGCTAAAAAGCCTATAACGATCATCGGACGGCAAGGATTCCTACCACCCCAGCCAGTTCATTCATACATGGAACGACGGCAGGCTCTTGGGGCTAAACCCTCCGAGAAATGCCCCCGTTTATGCCCCAGTGGTTTCGGGTGTTACGGGTGTTGAGGGTGGGCCCTCAGAGGTCGTTGCGGGCTGAGCTTGAGCGCTATAACCAAGTAATTGCTGATGCTTTCATTGATATCCCTGTTTTGGAAGAGCCGATAGTCGATGATGTCTCCACCGATCACCATCATAAATTCACCCGTCGGATATTCAGTCGCTCTGACTTCACCTTGAATGGCCGCTTTCACGGCGGTTGGTGGCAACAGATCAACAGTGACTGGAGGTCGAAGATCTTCATCAATGATACGCCAGTCGTCGAAGTGGACTTCCGCAGTCTCCATGTCTCCCTCCTTAGTCTTGAAACAGGTAAAGAGCTTACCGATGACCCTTATGAGTTGCCAAAGGGGATCATGGGAGGTGTTCATCCCACATTGCGGCGCAAACTCATTAAGCGACTAATTCTAACGGCGATTAACGCCAACTCGAAGGATGCAGCGTTTCGGGCTTTTCGGGACGGTTACCCACCCGGGCACTTCGGCAAGAAGTTGACGAATGTGGAGTTGGAAGCCTTACTTTCAGCGTTTCTTGAGCAAACCCCACATATCGAAGACTATCTGTTTGCCGATCAAGGTATCCGGTTGATGCATGTTGATAGCCAGATAGCAGAACGCGTCCATCGTTACTTCTGTGATCAAGCCGTCCCAGTCCTATCCGTGCACGACAGTTACATCATCGACTATACCCGAGTTGGAGAATTGAAGCAGGTGATGGCAGCAGCTTCCGAGGAAGTGGCCGGAGCTCCGTTGCCAACGTCGAACCAGTTCTATGGGTTGGACGAGCAAGACGACCCCAATGCGGACCACGTGAAAGACTATGTAATTTGGAGGCAGACCGCCCGGTCAGAGGGGTATCTTCAGAGGTTGGCGGAACATGAAGAACGGACTGGGCGAGTGGTGGTGCCGTTCTAGTCAGCGACAGCGTTTTGGAAGGTTCTCAAAGCTTCGACGAGAATTAAGGTGGCCGTTGCGAGGTTCTCATATTGGTCGTCCAAGCCCCATGCCCACTTTTTCCCATGAAATAAATTGTTTCGAAAACAATAAGCTATCAGCAATAGCGCGATCAGTTTGTCAGTGACGGAAGTCGTGTTTTCGAGCAATGCATCACGGATGTCTGTTTGAATTTTGGTGTCCCAGCCAACCATGGATCCAAACAAATCGTTGGTTTGATGGCCATTCCTGTACCTATCCACGAAGTAATCAAATGCAGGCTGAAATTCTCGGATTTGCTCGTGAGACGGAGCGGCGCGCTCTGCGAAATCGCGGATGCTGGTCCGGTTTGCATCTTGATTTAAAGCCTGATGCTCGAATATTCCCCATACGACGGAAAAATACATGGCCGCCGCTTTGGTGCCTCCATTCAGTTGGAGGAAACCCGGATAACTTTGTTCAATTCCCACGTCGACTGAATTTATGAATTCCTGCGGGGATGTTGGAACCCTCGTACTCAAAGCGCTCGCTCCTCTGTATTCGATGGGTATTTCGGCTTCGGCCCGGAGGTCTTATCGCTCGGCAGATAGTCGTCCCAGATGCGGTCGACCAGTATGGCCACCTCTGGATGATCCGACCAGCGGTGAACATCGATTGGCCGCGAGTGCCATGGGTTCTCTATCTCTCCCATAGCCTCCCCCTCTCTTTCTTCTTATCTTATTATTATTAATAAGGAACAAGGATACTGGGGTTCCTCTATCCTCTGGTTTCTATTCATTACTTATACCTATTCCCCAGTCCCTTAGTACCCCAGTTATGGAGAACCGTGGCATGGGCCTTCAACGACCTCTGAGGGCCCACCCTCAACACCCGTAACACCCGAAACCACTGGGGCATAAACGGGGGCATTTCTCGGAGGGTTTAGCCCCAAGAGCCTGCTGTCGTTCCATGTATGAATGAACTGGCTGGGGTGGTAGGAATCCTTGCCGTTCGATGATTGTTATCGGCTTTTTGGCGAAGCTAGAGAAACTGGGGCGGTTTCGGGGGCGGAACGAGGACGAAGGACGAGTGAGCACGGGGCATTTTGACCGCTAGAGAAGCAGTTTCTGGCGCTGGAGGGGCAGCTTACGAGACCGCTAGAGACCTGTCCACTGGCACTGACGACCCGCTGACGAGTCGTTCCGGGGGGCTGACGACTGGTCGCTGGTGCTGGCGGTTGGCGGGGGTCAACTCAAGCCAGACATTCTTTATCGAGATCAAACCGTTGGTTTCTGGATGATCCTTTTGAGGGTGCCTTCTGGCGCAAAAAGCAGAATCAAGAATAGCGCCAAATTAAGTGGAGGCACGATCATCAAGACTGTAGCCCAAGCCGTAACACCCAAATCTCTGAAACGCTTGGCAGTCGTTGCTAGACAAATCCAAAAACCCACTAGGTAGCTGATGGCCGAGAGAATGGCAGTCGCCTCCCCTTTGCTTGCACTGGAAACATCATCACCATGAAACAGTACCAACCACGCTCCTGTCCAACTGGCCAGAATGAGAAATCCACCTATGGCCTGAGTAACTAGAAACTCACCTCGGTCGGCCAATCCATTAAACCCAAAGAAGAAGTGAAGCACCTTATAGATGCCGGTTAACTCTCCTGGCTCGGGTTTCCCGCTAGAGCCTTCCGTTTCAATGCCTGAGCCCAGAATACTTGAGCCGGTCATTCGAGCTTCCTTGATCTTTGAGTATGCGCCGTAGATTAGAAAAACAACGATCAAGACGCCGATGATGCCAATGTTTGAAAGCAACTCACCAAGATTCACTGGTTTAACCCCCTCGCTTTAAGTCCAAATTCATTCATCACCCGATATTCTCTTTTTCCCTACCCGCTCTGCGTATTTTTAACGCTTCCTACCTAGGCTCGCTGAACTCGCGACTTTACTTGAGCGAACTCACGATCGCAGGTGATTGCGGGGGCTGTGATTTAAGGTTTCCTTTGCAAAAACTGGGGCATCTGAAACCAAGGGTCATTGGGCAGACAATCGGCAACATGCTGTATCGCCAATTCCTCCATTTCGTGAACTTGACCATCGGCATTAGCTATCTCGCGTAAAAGAGCGACGACCTTTTCGCGCACCTTCCTATGATTGCAATCCTTGCTCTCAAGGGTGAACTTGCGAAGTCCTTCAGTAAGTTTCTGAAGGGTTAACTCATCTAATTTACGTGTAAAAACATCGATTGCCGCCGTTACGAAGAGTTCGTCGTACCCCCAGTCATCAATAAAATATGATCGGATTATGTTCAGTTCCTCATCAGTAATTTTTCCGTCTGCAGCGGCAACCTTCAAAGTCAGGGGACACATTAAATCGAACAAGCCAACGGCCAAGACATCGAGAGGTGTATTGATGAACTTCGGAATTACCTCAACTCTTTCACCGTCAAGGCCCTTCATAAGTCGAATTATCCCAAAGTACGCGCCTCCGGATACGACGCTGGCTGCAATGACCCAGCCAATCGGAGTAACTGCGCTTGCAATCCCGAAAACCCCGAGTACGGTACTTGTGGTCGTGCCGAAGAAGGTGGACGCCACGGTGGCCGACCCGGCCAACCCCGCTCCAGCAGCTGATGCGCCAGCAACGTCCCATAGTTCAAAGGCTTTATTTCTCAAAGTAAGGGTCGTGTAAGCTTTCTCTCCGATCTCCAAACGCGCCTTGAAGCGAAGAGGGTCCGCCACTACGCGTTCGACATCTTCCAAAACAGATGTTGAAATCGCGGTACTAAAATCAGCCGCTCTGCTGTCCATTATGCGGTTCTCCGCAACGGATCATATTGAACGAGCGAGGCCTTGACGTGAATTTCGGCTGCCTTGTCCTTAAAATCCAAGACAGCTCCTGCAGACATACCGAGCAGTATAAGGATCGGCGCAACTAAAGGACCCAGCACCCATCCAACTACTGGAATTGAACTTACGAGAGTTCCTGCAATCGCCCCAAAGACAACTCCGAAGCTTGTGTTCGGATAGGCCTTAACAATTTCAAGAACATTCTCGAGAATCTTTTGGCCGATCTTGATGACCGTCTCCCCCACGCGGATAACCTTCGTTGCGACTTGGAACAGAAGTGCCTTTGCATCAGCCGATATTGCTAAATTGTCGATCTTTGCCTTCAGTTCTCCAGGCGATAAGCCCAATGATGCCATTGATTGGAGTTCTTCGGCTGAAACATCAGAGATTTCCTGAGTGACCGCCTCGCCAGTATCGTCCGCTATCCCGCTAACCTTCATCGTAAACCTCTAAACCCAACAACGTAACCAGCTATAATATCAGCATTTTCCCTGCCATTCTCGCCGCGTAATTTCGAAGCGGCAAGAAAAAAATATCAAAGTGAGCACCCCCGGCAACCCGTTAAGGGCCGCCGAGGGTTCTGTCTATGAGGGTGGTCTTCGGTTAACGACATAGTCGGCCAACCACTGCCAGTAGGCTTCGGCATCCCGGAACCCCTGAGCCCGAGCAGCCAGATCTTCCGCTGCCTTGCGGGTGCAACCACCGTCGTATTCAGCGATAGCAGCTCGCTCCTCGAACGCATCAATGTCCGGGAAACTCATACCGGAAGCCGTATCTGGTCAACGATCGACCGACGTTGCTCGTCACTGATGCCCGCCGAATAAATCCCGTAGGTGATCCCGTTCTCTGACCGTGCAGATTGGTGACCGACCAGTGATGCCGTGAAGTGTTCAGGAACACCTGTTCGCTCGCACTGGGTTACAAACCACTTGCGGGTCGAGTGAAACACCAGCCCCGGTCGCTCCAGTCCCAGCCGCCGTCTCAGTCGCGCAAACCCCTTGGTGACATGCGCCACGGTCAGGTCAGGAAACAGAGGGCCTTGGCTAGGCAGTTGCCGGAACGTCTCATCCAGCACCGGATGGACCGGAACCAGTCTCTCCGCCGCGTCCGTCTTCAGCAGTCGCAGTTCATTGGGTTGGACATGAACGAAGCACCCGAGGTTGCCCTTGGTCACGAGGTCTTCCCGGAGCAGCCCAACCGCTTCCCCTGCTCGCATCCCTGATAGCAGGCAGGTCAGCAGAACCGGATGCAGTCCCCGGTCCTTGGCTCCCAGCAATCGCACGACTTCATCGTCGGTCGGAACTGCATAAGGCGCTGGGCGCACCTTGCGATCAAAGAGAACGGTTCGGAAGGGATTCTGTTCCAGATGCCCTTCATAGACCACCCAGTCGAGGAAGTGATTGACCTGCGACCAGATACGCCGCTGGGTTCTGGCCGTTATCGTCACCGACCCCCGAGACGAGTACGCGACCAGTTGGTCCAGGGTCAGCCCACGGGTCCGTTCTGACTTGCCGATCATTGGAGACAGTTGGGCGATTGCGGACAGGAACTCTCGTCCGTCTGCTCTGGTCAAGCTGCAAACAGACTGGTCACCAAATCGACTGGCAAATAACCCAACAGAGTATCTGACCGATTTGAACCCGCTGGGGCGAAGCTCATTACTGCGCTTGTTCAGATAGGCGCGGCTCAGGTCACGAACCGGCACCTTCACCGGTGCTGTTGGTCTGGCAAAGCTGGACCGCTCCAGAGTGCATCCAGAGTCCTCCAGAGTGGCCCGGAGACGGACAAGAGACGATTCTGGCTGGTCAACCCATTCCGGAGACAAACCGTTGACCTCCGGTGCAGATAGGGTCTCCTCTGCTTGGGACCGCACCTGTTCCACCACTGTTTCAAACCGCGCATTGACTTCAGCGGCTCGGACGCGGGCGGTGTTACGATCACTGGTCTTGAGGCTCTGCTTCAGCGCCTGAGCGCCCAGCGCGAGAGCAACGTCAACGGGATAGTTACGTCTGAACAGCCACGTATGACCCTTCAGATAGGCATAGCGAATGTGAGCAGACATGGGCCTCCTCCTTTCAGATTTTGAATGTGGGATGGGATCAGTTGGTTGAGACGACCCGAAGGATCATCTCGAGGGCCGGTTCGCCGTAAGAACCAGCCAGAGGGCCGGTGACAGCAAAACCGGTCACGCAGTCTTCGAACACCTCTTCCACGCGGAACAGATGTTCAGGGACGTCATCGAAGGCGCGGATGACCACGACGTCACCGGGGGACAGCTCCAGCTCAGTCATCGTCGGACCTCCACGTCCAGAGGACCGCCAGCAGAACCAGCGCCGAGACAGCGGGATGGGACCGAGAGACCACCCAGAGCATCGTCGTCAGGACGGCCTTGGGCGGTGGGTGTAAAAGAAAACCCCCGACTAGGACGCCGAGGGCAGACAGGTACTTCATGGATCAAACTCCTGCAGTTGCTTCTTTATTTAGATGCAGGAGATTGCTCGGTTTTGATGGGGGAAGGTGTGAGTGATATCCTCTGGTTTGTTTGCGCCCGACACCTGCGTTAGCGTGAATGATCCAACGCGAATACTGGGTGAGGCCAGAGCAGGTCCATTGCACAGGGATGAGTTGTCAACGATTTCGCGGGGTATGAAAATGGCCGATACTGCATGCAACTATCAACGGATCGTCTCGGTTGAGGAAGTCAGGTGCGCCCTTGAAGAGGCGCAATGCCAGCAATGTGGCATTACCACCAATGAGTTAATATCACGCGGGGAGTTGCTTGAGATTTGCGGTGAGGAACTGTGCTCCGACATCTCAACGGGCAAGAAAACGTTCATCACGATTGCACTATGCCCGAGCTGTCATGCACAGGCTCATCAGGACGCAGAGAACAAGCATAACCCCTGCCAGATAAAGGCTCGGTGGAGCCGAGAGGGCCTTGCGTAGCGGGTTGCCGGGGGTTCGAACTTTGATTTCTTTTTTGCAAAATAGGGCGTTGGCCGATCGTGCGAGAGTGGTCTAGGCGGCGACTACCGGTCGCTCACTCAGCAGTGTTTCGAGTTCAAACGTGTACCGTTTGGCCTTGTTCGGTCTGCTCTGGCCTGTAGGCTGAGCAGTATCCTACAAATCGAAAAATAAATCTTAAGATCTCACTTCAGATTAGTGCCCAAAATGCAGATTAGTACACATATTTTTGAGGACTGTATAAGAATGAAAATCACAATTTTTCATAAATTTGCTGGTGTCTGCTTCGTCGGAGTGGCCTTGTTTACTCCATCACTTGGCCAGACCGATAATACACCCACGAAGCGAGAGCTTGTCGCACGCTTGATTGAAACCCAAGCCTGTGTGGGTTGTGACCTTAGCGGTTCTGACTTGAACGGTTTAAACCTCTCTGGCGCGAACTTGAGCGGCGCAGTCCTGACTAAAGCTGATCTTTCAGGGGCACGGCTATCTGACGCGAACCTGTCAGACGCGAATCTCGTTGGTGCAAACTTGCAAGGCGCAATTCTAAACCGTGCCAACTTGATCGGTACTGACCTATCAAATGCCAATCTATCTGCATCACGTCTACTAGAGGCTGACTTGCAAGGCGCAAACTTGACTGCTGCCGATTTAAGATGGGCAAAGTTCAGGCAAACTGACATTCGCAACGCAACTATGGTCAGGGCCAATCTTACCAAAGCGGAGGTCGCTGGCTGGTTTGACGACGGAGCAGTCTTCTGTGAAACCCTTGAACCCAATGGCACGCTAATTAACCGTGATTGTTACAAGCTTGCGGCGCAATCTAAAGAGGTCTTGTCGCAGCCATCCTCAGAGGACGTGACGAATGCTTCCATTGAACCAAGGGAAGCAGATTGGGCCGTGCTCAGCGACGTAGGTCGTGCCCAGCGAATGCTGTCCAAGCTGGGCTATTCCGCTGGTTCAATCGATGGAATCTGGGGACAGAGTACTAGAAGCGCGCTGGAAGAATTCCTAGCAAGTAGGGGGCAGATTTTTGACGGCAGCTTTGGAGCGAACGAGATCGACACTCTCGAGTCTGCGGCTGCTGAAAGCGGTATAAAAGAGTACCCCAGCGTTGAATGGTCATACCGTTCTGCTCTTATTTCTTTTGGTGGCTATGAATTCGCGGATCAACCTGTTTTCGACATGATAAAAACCATCAGAGATATGCCGTCATTTGGGCTGAACACGGTAACTTTGGATTTTCGCTGCATTGGCTTAATGGAGGCCGACCTGCCTGCAGAATATCCTCTGGGACGTCGAATGGGATGCGCAATCGCGAACAAGCAAATACTTGAAGATGAAGGTTTCGCCTCAACGCGACGCGATGCTACGAGCCTCGCAATGGATGAAGCGAGAGCGGCGGGGCTGGCGGTCAATCTGCGGCCAGCGTTCGCTGAGCTGGCCCGCAGGTTCGAACCAAGAGACGCCGCTGGTTATGGCACGGTTCCGCTGGATGTTTTTTTTGATGGGGATGGCCAAACGTGGTCAGGCTATGTGCCCATAATCATGGCTGTAGCTCGTTACGCTCAGGAAAATCAGGCTGAATACCTCACAATTGGCGTCGAATTGAATAATTTGAACAGCGCGATCGAGGCTGACGCGCGCTGGCCTGAGATCCTTGAAAAGATTCGCTCTGTATACGATGGGAAGCTCATCTATGCGCACAATTACAACAATGATTCAGACATACGCAGACTTCCTGCAAGCCATGTGATGCGCCATGTTGACATAGTTGGGTTGAACTTCTTTCCAAATCAGATCATGGGAGGGCGGAAGGACTACTCCGCTGAATCTGTCGCCATCGCTTTGCAGCGAGCCCGTCTGGAAAACGGACAGAACATGATGGACGAGGCGGAAAGGCTACGCGCAGGGCTAGATGTTCCTGTCTTACTAACAGAGTCACATTTTCCAACTTGGAGAGGATCAGCCAATTGGATCTTCCGTGGTGGCTGCGATTATCAAAATGCAGGACGCACAGGTTGGGATTTCACTCAAGGGCCGCTTCAAGAAAAAAAGCCATCGGATGAACATGGTCGCGTCCTAGCTGCTGCTTTCATGTTGGCTTTCGAAGACGCGAACTGGGTCCACGGGACGGATTATATCTTCTGGAGCGTTGCGCATGCTTTCGATGACAGAACAGACACCAAAGAATTCGGTCCTTGTTCAAGTTGGCTTTGGAACAGCGATGACGGGATAAAGGAGTTGATTAGAGATTTCCATTCAATTTCTTCGAAATAGAGGTCCGGAGCGGCTGTGGAATCCGTCTGCATTGGGCTCTCAGCAGCCATTCGCTGCACTGGGTATGAACGTCCGGTCTGCACCCAGCCCGCTAACACCAGCGACCAGTCTTCAACCCCCGGAATCGATCGCCAGCGGTCGTCTCAGCACCAGTGGAAGGTCACTCTGGCGGTCTAATTGGTTGTCCCGCAGCGCCAGTAAACTGCCTCTCTAGCGGTCAAAAAGCCCCGTGCTCACTCGTCCTTCGTCCTCGTTCCGCCCCCGAAACCGCCCCAGTTTCTCTAGCTTCGCCAAAAAGCCGATAACAATCATCGAACGGCAAGGATTCCTACCACCCCAGCCACTAAATTATCTTAATGCGAATTACCCATAAGCGTGCAAATTTCACTCGGTTCGTGCAAATCGAAGTCAATAAGTTTGTCTACTCACACTGTGTCGAATATCTACCACCATCTGTGCATTTCTATTGAAAGCGCAGAACGCTAGTTTTCCTCAGATAATTGCTGCTGGCTTTTTGTATCGAGCCTCGGGTGATTGAGGCAAAGGCCGCTTCCAGGGTTCGCTCCAGATTTGTTGGTTCCGGTCCCAGATCTTCTCGCCAATCAGGCAGTCATAGTCTGAGAGCGAGGTGTATTGCGCCTTCATAACCTCTCCTGTTGCTGGCGCTGACCCAATTTCCAGTACCAATTTTCGACGTACGGCTTCGGCAAAGCCTTGCCAGTCAAGCACCGGGATTACGAACGAACCAAGTCCGCCCGTCACACAGTTCTCGTAGTAGACATCAAGATCGTCGAGGTGCCACTGACTCCCCATACCTTCACGGGTCATCAGCGGTAACCCATTTATGGTGATCGACTTCGACAATACTGCCTCACGGGCTTGCAAAACCGGGCGACCCTGATTGTTGGGCCCGTCGCCAGAAACGTCGATAACTTTACGCAGACCTTCGAATTCGTTCCCTTCGATCATTGTTGCCCCGAAGATCAGGGCCTCAGAGATTGAAGTGCGGCGCAACGCGGGATCGAAACGCGTGGTCAGAACACCCGCAAACTCATTCAGATCAGCGCGCGTTTCTACGTCGGCTCGACTTCGCGTGCGCTCATCGCTGGGGCCTCGTTATCGAGCTGTTGATTGATACCCTCACCAAGGCAAAACTAGAGGGTAAAAGCGAACTCAAGCTGGAAGACTTCGCTGAACAGTTTGCACTACGGACAGGGACGACAAAGCAGTATTCTCCGTTCACGGAGCCAGATTATGTCGAGGCCTTCGATACAAAGAGAATGCTCAAATTGAGCGATTAGTCAGTATCTGATGAAAACTAGTCTGCAAATTCGAAGGCATGCTGCACCTGCATTCGGCGGGTCGCAGCCCAAACCAGACATTCAGAGTCGGACTTTGCAAAGTCCGACGGAAGGAATAGGCGGACTTTCTTGCCTATTTGAAGATCATGCAAACTTCATTCAACTTGAGAACCGGTGTGGTAGCTTGGTCGAGCGAGTTCATAAGATCAGATCAGTCCAATTGGAGTACGACCATGCGTCATATCGAGCTATTTCGGATATTACCAAAAGCGACCATAGCCTTTGTGGCTTCAGTATCGATGGCCTGGGGATGCACTGGCATCATGTTGACAGGGCAGGATGGAAGCATCGTTCGCGCAAGGACCGCCGAATGGGGGCCGTTCGATCTTGAGACAAAGATCAACATTATTCCGCGAGGTTTCACTTATACCGCAGGCGAAATGCCAGATGAGCGAGACGGAGCAAACTGGACCGGCCGATTTGGAATGGTCGGTATCAGCATGTTGGATCATGGGGCTCCCGCAGATGGCATCAACGAAGCTGGGTTGACCGCCGGGTTGTTTTATCTGCCCGGCTTCACCGAGTATCAGGAGTACGACCCTGACCTTTCCGGCAACACGATTCCCGGCGATTTGCTAGCCAGCTATGTCCTTTCCCAATTTGAGACAGTTGAAGAGGCTGCCACCGGGTTGGCGAATGTCCGTGTTGTCGGGGTCGTAGATGAGACTCTCGGATTTCCCTTCCCATTTCATATGTTGGTTGCTGACCGGTTCGGCGGAAGGATCGTTGTCGAGTACATTGACGGTGAACTGACGATTTTCGATGCTCCGCTTGGCGTGATCACCAATTCGCCAAACTACGATTGGCACATGACGAACCTTAACAACTACGTAAACCTGTCGGCCCTTGGGCTTCCGGAAGTTGAGGCAAGTGGCGTTACTTTCGCGCCCCTTGGCGCTGGGAGTGGAATGATAGGGCTGCCAGGCGACTTCACACCCCCATCCCGGTTCGTCCGCGCAGTCGCCTTTTCTCAGACGGCGCGGGAGACGCAAGGTGGCTATGACACCGTGCGCGAGGCGTTTCGCATTCTGGATAATTTCAACATTCCGGCCGATGCAGCGGAGGGCGCTCAAGACGATGTGCAGTCGGACGACCTGCTTTACAGCGCAACTCAGATCACGACCGCTGCGGACTCCCTCAACCTCGTCTACTACTATCACACGATGTACGACAGAACGGTGCATATGGTCGATATGAAGCAGATTGACTTCGGAGCTATGGGAGACGAGATGATCGTCTTTGAAACCAGCGGTGATCGCGAACCAACGTTAGTCGATGTGACCCCAACGAACTGACGTTTTACCACGTGGGCCGTGGCGGCATCACCGCTGGCTGCGGCCCAATAAAACTTCGGAATGGAGGGTTTACCGCTCCAGCGAATTACCGGCGCTAGGCTCGAAGCCGCGTTCACCACTGTTCGCACTAGTGACTGGAGGCAGCCCGAAGCGGACCTTCGCAACCAAGCTTTGCTAACTCCGAAATACACAACGAAACGGCCAGTTGCAGAGGTTGTATCGGCGGTGGCAACCAACCATTCATGTCGTCGACTAACCTGTTCAACGTCGCACTACAACTTCTCCGAACTGATCCCACGAGGACCTAATCTTCGAAGCGTTCATTTGGCTCGACCACATTTACTTGCTTCGGAACTTGGTCGGTGTCATTCCGGTCTGACCTCGGAAAAAGCGAGTGAAATGGGACTTGTCAGAATAGCCGAGCATCAGTCCGATCTCTGCAATTGTCATCTGGTTTTGTTTGAGGTGCTCCTTGGCGACATCGATACGCAGCCGTTTGATTTCGCGCGGTAGCGTTGTGCCTTGTTTTTGAAGCGCTTTCAGAAACCGTTCCGGTTGTATTCCCAGCATTCCAGCCACCATCTCTGGTCCCAAATCGGTTTCATCCAGTTTGTCGCGTAAGACAGATCGCAAAGCTGCCACCACGGTTACTTCTTCATCTTGTCGAAGTGATGCTATGGGCTTGGCAGAACCCTCAGAGACGTGGTGCAAAAACAACCATTCCACAGGAAAACTAATTTGCATTCCGGGATCAGTCCCAAGGCCAACCTCGATCCCTTTGTAGTCGATAGGCAGCCCATTGATGTATCTGCTTTCCCATCGCACACGGGAAGAGTCCCAGGAATCTCCGACGACGGTCTGCAATAGGCGTACATAGATTGCGGCACCAAAACCGGTCACCTGAATGGGTGGGACGGTTGGTTCCTGTTGCCTCTCGATACGATAAGTCGCTTTGTCTGCTTCAATGACAAGGCTGTGCCGCACAGAATTGGACTCCTGCGGCACGAGCTCAACAAAGCGGGTAAAAAACTCGAACAGCGTTTTTGTAGATTGCAAGGCTTGAGCGAAGGGCGGCCATCCTTGTAGGTCAAACGCTTCCCCTACATTCAGTCCTAGGTATCGATCCCCTGATACTTCTGAGAAAGCATTTACCAAGCCGTAAACCAACTCGGAGTGAACGTACACGGATGGGTTAGTCATCAGTTCAGCTTTCAAGCCGACCTGATCCAATGCTGGTTGCGGATTGATCTTACGTTCGGTGAGATATTGCAGAAAGGGAGCGGCTAAAGAGAGGCGAACAAAGCCCTCGCTATGCTCTCGGGAGGTGGAGTTGAAAGGCAAGCTCATAACCCTTGTTGGATTAGCTTTAAGAAGTGGCCATTTTTGCAGTCACATTCGTACATCCTAATTCAAAAGGGGCAACCGAGCCAATGAATTCCAGACTATAGTTGGCAAAACATGAATATGAAGGGAGTACTTATGTCCGGCTTACGAATGTCTCTTTGCTCGACGGCAATTGTCGCGGCAGTTCTTTCTTTTTCGGCGACCGCGCAGGCTCAGGATCAAGAAGAACCCCAAACGCTGTTTACCAACGTGCATGTCTTCGACGGTGTGAATGAGCAACGCATTGAAAATGCCAGTGTTCTGGTCGAGGGCAATCTGATCAAGTCCGTCTCAACCGATGCCATTGATGCGCCGAGCGCGACGGTTATCGACGGCGGTGGGCGCACTCTGACACCGGGCTTTATAGAGAATCACGCGCACCTGATGCTCATGGGGCCATCGATTGCCGAGATGGAAACCAACTCGACCTGGGAGGATTTCGCCATCCACGGGACCCGGATGGCCGAAATGTACCTGATGCAGGGCTTCACGACCGTTCGCGATGCCGGGGGCGCTGGCGGCGGGCTGCGGCGCGCAATTGACGCCGGCCAGATCGTCGGCCCCCGCTTTTATCCTTCCGGGGCATTTCTCGGAACACGTGGTGGTCACGCCGATTTCGCATCCTTCACATCTCCGCCGGGTGGGGTGACCAACTTTGGGACTCTGAATATGGCCCAACAGGTCAACGGTGTTGACGAAATTTACATGTATGGCCGCAACAACCTGCGCATGGGTGCCACGCAATTGAAGTTCATGCAATCAGGTGGGGTGATTTCGGCATTCGATCCATGGCAGTTGCTCGCCGGTTCGAAAGAAGAGATCGAGGCCGCTGTTCAGGTTGCCAACGAGTACGGCACCTATGTCATGGCACATTCCTACCGCAAAGAAGCGATCATCAATGCCCTGAATGCAGGGGTCAGAACCATTGAACACGGATTTCACTTTGACTGCGAGATTTCTGCTTTGATGAAAGAAAAAGGAGCGTACATCACGACGAACATCACAGCATTTGATCCAGGCCTACTTGATGTTCCTTCCGTGAAAAACAACCCCAACAGTTTGAGGAAGGCCAAATCGGCCTCGGCGACCTTCGAAGCCTACATTCCAAGTATGAAGGAATGCCCGGCGCCGCGCGGTTTCCAAACCGATTGCGTCGGCTCGGTCGAAGCGTGCAACATCCAGATCGCCTACGAGAAACATCTGAATAACCATTTCTTCGGCCCCTATGCGTCGATGGTAACCCTAACTTCGGTAGGTGGCGAGATCGCGGCACTTAGCGGTGATTTCATGAACCCCTATCCGGAAGGCAAACTGGGTGTGATCGAAGAAGGCGCCTATGCCGACATCCTGCTGATAGACGGCAACCCCCTCGAAGACTTCTCTGTCGTTGGAACAGGCGATCAGTGGTTCGGTGCGGACCCGAGGCCGGACAGCCCGGAAACAATCCGCCTGATCATGAAGGACGGTGTGATCTACAAAAACACACTGGATTGACCAGATAAAGCAGCCGGAGAGCATTCATGCGAAATTGGTTTTGCTCCGCAGTATTCGCAGGGTTGGTTTTGTGCGGTTATGATGCTGCGGCGACGCCTGGAACCGCGTTGGACTGGGCAGATCTGCCAGATCCGTCTGCGCAGGTCTTTGATGACCCCTATCGTGAACTCAGCCCCGAACAGTTCGACGATGTTCTTTTCGTTGTGCGTATACGCGGCAGGTTGCAGCAGGAGGTTGGCAGCGCCGAAGAACGGCAGAAATGGCAATTGCTTTTAGCAGAGACCGAAGACGCCTTGGTGTCAGACGGAATTGACGTCGACTGGTTACTCGATCAGCGCGAGGTTGTGACTGAACGTCGAAGAAAGGCTGGAACGAGCGGAAACCCGCAATTCGACGGCAGAACAATCACACTCGCGGGCTTTGCCATTCCTGCTCCAAGCGATCCGGACGGCCGGCCTGTGGCGTATTTGGTGCCAGAAAGAGGGATGTGCAGCCACATGCCTCCACCTCCGCCTAACCAGATGATCCGTGTGCGGTTGAACGGGGACTGGGCGCCTAGCTATTTCCACGAACCCGTTCGGCTGACAGGCACGCTGACTATCGATCCTTCCGTTCATAATATGATGGTTGTGGATGGCCTCATGCCTATGAATGCGACTTTCCAGCTAGAGGCGGAACGTGTCGAAACTCTGGAAACCGAGGCAGACAGGTTGGAATGGAAGCAGCGTGCTGCTGATCTCATCCGCGCGGCAGGAAATCGCAAGACCGGTGGGGCACAGGCGTCAAAATGATAAGACTTCTGGTTGCCGCATTGAGCATTGCATTTGCTGGCGCAGCGTCGGCTCAGGGACTATCCGGGCCATCTTCAGTCGAAGCCGATCTTGCGCCCGGAGACGGGCTCACCGATCCGCAATATCGTTCCGATTTTCCACGCAACATCGCACCGGGTTGGTTTCAGTGGAAAGACCGACTGGCTGAGGGTGGTTTTCGGTTCAACATTGACTACCTGGCATTGGGCCAAACCACGGATGCTGATCTGGGAACCGGCGAAGCAGCCAGCGGAATTGCGCGGTTCTACGGCAGTTGGCAGGCAACTGAACGGGGGTCTCTGACATTCAAGATCGAAGACAGGCACAGTTATACTGACGTTGCTCCGCAATTTCTCGGGCTGGATGGCGGAGCCCTTTCAATCACGGGAACAGCCTTCAATGACAACGGTTTGCTTCTGACCAATTTGTTCTGGACCCAAAGGGCTGAGAATGGGTCGTGGGCGCTGCAAGTCGGCCAGATTGATGTAACGGACTTTGTGGATATCTACGGGTTGGTAAGCCCCTACAGTGGTTTTCAAAACCTGTCTTTCAATACCAACCCGACAATCAACACGCCCAACCAAGGCCTTGGTATTGCCGGTGGGGTAAAGCTGAGCGAGAACCTCTACGCCGTTGCCAGCGTATCAGACGCAAACGCCGACCCGTCCGATCCAAACTTTGATGTGTTTAGCGACGGCAATCTCTTCAAGTCGCTCGAACTTGGGTACACGTCCGGCTTTGATCGCATCTACTTCGACAATATCCATCTGACCCTCTGGCATGCGGATGCGGCTGACGATGGCAGTCGAGCAGAAGATTACGGCGCAGCGTTTTCCGCCGCATGGTTTGTTGACAATAAATGGATGCCGTTCTTCCGTGCAGGGGCCTCGAAGGGAACCGCAGCGCTTTATGAACGGTCGATTTCTGCCGGTCTCGGTTACTATGGTCGCAACACCGATTTGGCCGGTCTGGGCCTAAACTGGGCCGAAGCAAGAGGCATAGATGGCGATCAGTTCACGCTTGAAGCTTTCTACCGCTTTTCAATCTCACCCGGACTGCAGATCACGCCATCGGTACAATTCATTTCCGACCCGCTTCTAAATCCCGATCAGGACCGGATTACCCTGTTCGGTCTAAGAACCCGGATCGTTTTCTAATGCGGGGTGAAGGCAGTCACTAAGGTCTTGCACGCTTAGGAAACGCCATGAATTTTGTGAAACCGCTTACTCTTGTGAAAGACATAGAGAAGTCCGAGTGCTTCCAGCCTGCCTTAGTCGTATCTGCCAGCTTCTCGATGTCTCATGTCCCGGGATAAGCTTGCCGCGATGAAGTCGCTCAAAATCCGACAGGCAACAGTTGCCGATGTAATTCCGCTCAGTGGGTTGATCCGGCGCACAATTCGCGTTTCGAATTCCAAGGAATACGATCAAAAGTCAATCGACAGGCTGTGCACGATTTTTGAACCGGAGCCGGTCACCAAAAGAATTGAAAACGAGCTAATTCTTCTTTGCTTCATGGGCACCGAACTTGTTGGAACGGTGGGGCTGAGAGATGACTATCTGCGATCAATGTTCGTGGACCCTGGGTTTCAGGGGCGAGGGTTGGGCAAAATGCTAGTTGCAAGAATTGAAGACGAAGCGCGACAAAAGGCAATCCCAGAAATGATGCTTCATTCCTCACTGACCGCGCGAGAATTCTATTTGGCCCTCGGCTATGAATTTGTGGAATTCCAAACGCACCCAGAAGGACCATTCGTTTTGATGAGAAAGCCGCTCTTATAGCAACTTGCTGGAAACAAAATGAAGGCAAGAAGCGCGGTCGTCAAACAACTAAATAAGAACCTGAGAAAGACTTTGCAGTACGAAAAGTTGGCACAAAGTTTGCCCGATGTGTCTCGACCCCCCATTTGAATCATCAGCATAGAGCAGACATTTGTTTCCACGATGCCGACGGCTGTTTTGTCCGCAACTCGGACATAAAGCCTAATTTGCTGAATGCCCGGTCTCGGTGAAAGCAGATATCGCGCAATATCGACTCGTTTTTTCGACTTAAATGTCTGCTTCTGCCGAAAACGGTCATTCCCGAAAACCATTGGAAGTTCCGCTAAGCGGACCAAGCCGCTCTCAGATGGTATCGCTTGCATGTCTGCGTTACATTGGAGCGGTCGTCGCCTAGAACAGCTTGCAATTCTATCGCGACGGAAACCCGAATGGTGGAAGTCCATGTCCGACACAATCCTTGTTGCTGAACCAACTATCCGCCTTATTGCCTTCCTTTCCGTCCTGGCCGCGATGGCACTTTGGGAAGTGGCCGCACCCCGGCGAAGACGGGATATTCCGCGCGTTATCCGATGGACAAACAACCTTGCGCTCGTGGTGCTCGACACCGCCATTCTGCGGCTGACCTTTCCAATCCTCGCAGTCGGTCTCGCAGCCATGGCCGAGGATCGCGGATGGGGGCTCTTCAACAACATCGAGGCGCCGGTTTGGGTTGCCATCTTGGTCTCCATGCTGCTTCTCGATCTCGCAATCTACCTTCAGCATGTGATGTTCCACGCCGTACCTGGGCTTTGGCGTCTACACCGGATGCATCACGCCGACCTCGATTTTGACGCGACCACTGGCTTGCGTTTCCATCCGGTAGAAATCCTGATCTCGATGGGGATCAAGCTGTCGGTTGTAGCAGCCTTAGGGCCGCCCGCTGTCGGCGTACTCCTGTTCGAGGTGATCCTGAACGCTACCGCGCTTTTCAATCACGCAAACATCGATTTGCCGCGTCCGGTGGATCGAATTCTCAGATGGCTCGTTGTCACTCCAGACATGCACCGAGTCCACCACTCCGTCGATCCAAGCGAGACCAACTCGAACTTTGGCTTTAACCTACCGTGGTGGGACCGCCTTCTAGGTACTTACATTGCGCAACCCGAGAAGGGGCATAAAGGCATGGAAATCGGCATCGAGCAGTTTCGCACACGCCGAGACCTCTGGCTCGACCGAATGCTGCTTCAGCCGCTGCGCGGCCCGGCGAGCGGAGGTGCCCTCGACGCCCCGAGCCAACGGAGGCGATCTTCATCTGTCTCGTCCGGGCGAACCAAGCTTGGCACTGACCAAATAGACCAATAGCGTTGAACCAAAGACTGCTTTGCCGCGCTTGAGTGTCCTTCGCAAGGCGTTCAGCATCGGCAGAAAAGTCCGCAAAGCGGACTATCATGCCTAGTGCAGCGAACGTCTGCTTCGAGCCCAAATTGACCGATGCTGCACGATGCCCCAACGACAGAAATGCGCAGAAAGCGGAATTTGAAAAGTTTTACGAACGATCATAGTGAACGTTTGCCGAGACCTTTTGGAGCAGCAGCTATGAGGAACTGGCTGGACAGGCTATTGATCATAACTTGCTGTTCTGTCGAGGTCTCGCGCCAGTTGCAGGTCGCTTTGATTGCAAAGTCAAGCTGTGGTCATTGTCCCGAATTGGTTTTCGCGACACTGCAAAGCAGATCGACATGTTTGTCCAACCATTCTTCGTCCAGTGCCTCGTAACGTATGAGCTTGCGGAAATAAGGTGCCGCGACTGCTAGTTCTATAAGCTGTTCAACCGGAACATCCGCGGCGATCTCACCGCGGTCTATTGCGGCTGCAAATACTGCTTCAACACTTGCGAACCTGTCTTTCATGAATTCAGTGATCACCAACCGCGCTTCTTCGTCGGTGGACGCAGCAGCGACCACCTGAGGCGCGATTTGGCCCCATGGTGTGTCATTCAAGGCTCCCATCAGTACGCCGAGTAACCAGCGCAGGTCAGATCGCAGCGGGCCATCGGTTTTGGGCGGTATGTTGGGCGGTGTGGCGATGCGCCTGAACGCTGCATCACGCAGACTGCGCGCATCTGGCCAGTGCCTGTAAAGTGTGCTGCGCGAAATACCCGTTGCCTTTGAAACCGCGCCATGAGTTACGTGCAGTACGCCCTCATCCCTCAGTATCCTTTGCGCCGCATCAAGCGCGGCCTGCCGTGTGGCGATCAGCCTGGGATCTTCTTTCAATCGCCCCTCCTGTAGAACATCTTGTTGCGCTATAGAACATTTTGTTCTATAAGTATGACCAGCTGAAAACTAAAGCTCAATACCAATTCCGCAAACACGTCTTGTCAAAATGGGAGCGTATCAATGTTCAAAGTGGCAGCAACCCCGCTGGCGGTACTCTTATCGATGGGCGCGACAACCGCATTGTCCGAGAGCGGCACTTACGAGCTGGATCCTGGACACAGTCAGGTATTGTTCAGCTACAACCACATCGGGTTCTCAGAAACGTTTGGAATGTTCTCAGGTTTCGGCGGTGAAATAGAATTCAACGAAGATGATCCCTCTGCTTCATCAGTCACAGTGTCTATGCCTGTTAAATCCATGATCACGGGCTGGGATGCCCGTCTGCAACACTTCATGTCCGATGACTTTTTTAGCGCAGGCGACGGTGACGCGGTCACATTCACCTCAACCAGCATTGAAGTGACAGGGGACATTACCGCGAATATTATCGGTGACCTGACCATGAATGGCGTCACCAAACCGGTTGTTTTGGAAACAACGCTTAACAAGTCAGCGCCATACCCGTTTGGCGAAAAGGAGGGCACGCCGACCTTAGGGCTGGCAGCTACCGCGACGATCGTGCGGTCTGAATTCGGACTTGGTGCGTTTGCACCTGCGGTGAGCGACGAAATAGCAGTCTTGATCAATGTCGAAGCGTTAAAAGCTGAATGATGTGTGCGAGGGAACTGATATGGCGCCGAGCGCTCATTCTTAACTTTTGACCGGCTGACAACAAAATGAATGTGTTCCTGAAACTACTGGCGGCTGCCGCGACAGCGGTGGCATTGATGTGCCCGATGGTATCCGCACAAGAGCGCTCCTTGCCGGAGCGCACCTCGCCCCGTCCCGAAACGACAAGCGGCGTACCCCATACACAGATTGGTGTCGAAATTGATGCCGATTTGGCCCAGCTATTGCTGGAGCGAGTTGCGCAATTTCCAGGGGTCACACTTGGCCCGACACGCATATCGCTTCCTGGCGCAATTGGTTTTCAGCTTGATCCCGACATGTTGTTGTCCCAACCGAGCTCTATCGTCGGTGGGTTTGAGTTTGCGCATATGCATCCTGATGGCAGCTTGCACGCTTCGCTGCACCCCGCAATGGCGCGACGGGCAATTGAGGCTGGCTGGGCCGTAGGACACCCTTGGGCCAATCAACGTCCCGGATGGAGTGGCTTTGTCATGATATATACTCCGACCACACCAGAAGAGTTGGAAGTCGTCATCGATCTGGTCGAAAGCTCGTACACTTTCATCACCGGAAACACCTTGGGCTAAACGCCCACCTGCTGACCTTGCCGTTTCTGACTAATACGCAGGTCAGTCAAAATTCAGTTTTACCGGAAATTCAGGTGATCCATGTTCCACTGTTCCAGCCGGGCATGATCCAGAGATGTAGCGCACCCACAATAAGTGCAGCTAGGATGTAAATGGCGACCCATCCTCGTAACTTGTCAAAACCACATACCCACAGTAGGTATTTGGTATGTTTCGCCTGGTCCTGACGATACTTCTAGTTGTTGCATTCTCTGGCGCAACCGCAGCGTCCGTTAAGCATGGCTTGAACCATGGATCGGATCATTCTGGTCATCATGCTCGAATGGCGGGCGATGATCCGTTGGCTGATGCCGAGAAAGCTGCTGCGGATTGTTGCGACGCCACTAGCGGCATGGGTTCAACATCCTGTTTTGGTGATCTTGTCGCCACGGCGGGGATTTCGCCGATTGCTCCAATGGTGATCTCAGTGGGTGGTGTGACGTACGCTAGAGCCGATTTTTCGGGCCTCGCACTGGGTGTCCCTACCGGTCCTCCGAAAGCTTGAACGGCGACGGGCTCTCGCCCGCAATCCGTTCAAATTTCACATCAAAGGACCGACAGACATGATCACACGTCGTCACTTCACCAAACTATCTGTAACTGCGCTCATCGCGACCGCTCTTCCCGTTCGTGCTGGAACCCCAATGCGCGTGTTCAGCTCACCAGGTTGCGGATGCTGTCACGCATGGGCCGACTTGGCTCGCGCGCGTGGCTACGCCGTCACCGTTGAGGAACTGACGGACCCCGAAGCACAGAAGTCAGCTCGGGGTATCCCGCTAAACCTCGCATCCTGTCATACCATTGAAGCCGATGGTTATGTCTTTGAAGGCCATGTGCCGTTTGAAGCACTGGAAGCCGTGTTGAAGGATCGGCCTGACATCACAGGGCTTGCCGTTCCTGGCATGCCAATGGGCTCCCCTGGTATGGGTGACGATCCGTCCGCCCGTTACGACGTCATTGCATTTGGGGGAGAGGCTGGGGCCGGTACGGTTTACTACCGCGCGGGCACCGCGCAGCCGTTCGACACCTGATGCTAGGGCGCACTACACTCTTGGTCACCGGTGGGCTTGCGCTCGCCGGTTTCGCCGTAGCTTTCGTTCTGGCCCAGCCCTCCGAAGCGGTCGGTCTATTGAGTCCGGATGACGCCAAACTGGTCGCCACTGGCCAAGATATTTACGCGGATCAATGTGCTGCCTGCCACGGTGCGCGCCTCGAAGGACAGCCAAACTGGCGGACACGCGGCGAGGATGGTTTACTACCAGCACCGCCGCATGATGCCACAGGGCACACGTGGCACCACGATGATGAAACACTCTTCACATTGACCAAATTTGGCCTGGCCGGGCTGATGGAGAACGCGCCTGCAACTGGTATGCCGGTCTATGAAGGTGTGCTCAGCGATGGCGAAATCATTGCGGTGCTGTCCTTTATCAAATCAACCTGGCCCGATGATCTTCGTGAATACCACGATGAACTGAATGCCCAATCCGAATAGGGGACAACTCAGATGATCAAACAAACTCTTTTCGGTTTGGCCGTAGCAATGGCTCCAATGCTTGCGGCTGCGCATTCGAAGTCCGAAGCAACGACACCGGCTGACGGCGCGACTGTCACGGAAGTGCCGGAGCTTTCCATGCGGTTCGATGATCCGATGCGCATCATTTCGGTTACGCTCACCTCCCCAGATGGCGACGTCGAAATTGAACGTGAGACAGGTATGGACCCCGCTACGGAATTCCGGGCTGTGCCGCTGGAAGAGCTCACACCGGGAAGCTACCGCTTCGACTGGCGCGGTATGGCTTCCGACGGTCACCCGATGCAGGGCAGCTTTTCTTTCACGGTCGCTGAGTGACCGGACTGGCCGCCATTGATGGTGTTGTCGTCTTGGCCATTTTGGCGAAAGCACTTGGCTACGGTGCGGCGCTGCTGGCGATGGGTGGCGTCCTGTTCATCGTTCTCTTTTCCAAGCGCGCCGATGCGTCCGTTTTGCGCCTTGCACGTCACCTCGCGGTCGGTGCGGCGCTACTCGGTCTCGCCGTTCTGGTTTTGCGTTTCGGCATCAGAGCAGCGCGGATATCCGGAATGGGCTTTGAGGCCGCGACGGACCCTATGATGCTTGGCTTTGTGTGGGACAGTCCTCTTGGCACCGCAGCGGTTTGGCGAGCGGTGGGTGAACTCGCGATACTGACAATCCTACTCCCTCGCGCCTGGCAGTGGATCGCTTTGGCGGGCAGCCTTGCCATTGCGATTTCCTTTGCCCTGGTGGGACACTCGCTCGGAGAGCCAAGGGCACCTCTCGCAGCCTTACTGGTTCTTCATCTGCTGGCTGCCGCGTTTTGGGTCGGTGCTCTCTTGCCTTTGCGCAAAGCGGCGCTCACTCCCAATGGGGCCGATCTACTGCACCACTTTGGCAATGTCGCTGCTTATGGAGTTGCCGTCCTGATTGTTGCAGGCGCGGCACTCGCATGGCTGCTTTCGGGCTCAGTGGCCGCCTTGTTCGGAACGGCCTATGGATTGGTACTTTTGGTCAAGGTCGTGATCGTTTCTGCCCTTCTTGGCCTCGCGGCGCTGAACAAGCTGAGATTTGTTCCGGCTCTCAGGGCTGAGAAGCGTGGCGCGGAAATTGCTCTCCGGCGGTCGATTTCAATGGAGATGTTGGCTGTTGTCCTGATCCTGTTTACAACGGCGACGCTTACCAGTGTGACGACACCTCCCATCAATCTGTGACGGCCTATAGTCCGAAGCCGGAACTGCAAAGCCTTGTTACGAGTGTCCGCTTTGGGCTGACTGCGGTCCTTTGGAGCAAAATGCGGATGACTGCAAAGTCCGCAAAGCGGAACTTGCGCAAGTATTCCGGAGCGACCGCTTTCGGCATAAGCAGACATTCAAGTCCACGAAACCGGTTCTTCTGTTTTCGATGTCTGCTTTCAACAAGAGCGGACGTTCGGCAAAATTGGACCAATTTCCGGTATGCGGACTTAGCAGTCGTTCCGGACAGAAAGAAATTGGCGACCACTTCAGTTGCAGAAAAAAGACGCGCGAGGTGCCGAGATTATTTCACCCCGCGCAACTTTCAATCGAGTGTATTCTTGTAAATCACCCCATCCTTCATGATGAGATCGATGTTGTTTGTGTAGTCGACGAGCAATTCAACGTCTTCGACAGGGTTCCCGTCCACCAGCAAAATATCCGCGTATGCACCTTCCACAATGACACCCAAGGGGCCATCTTGGTAGGGATTGAGCGGGCCGGAAAGTGCCAAAAGTTCAGCTGTCTTCGACGTCGCTTGCTGCAGGATTTCGTGGCTGCTCCAGACTTCAAGACGATACCTGAACTCATCGTTCTGCTTGGTCAGCGCGACGGGATCACCGATGATGTCCGTTGAGAACGCAACGTTCTCTATCCCGAAGTCCTTGATAAGTTGCATTTGTTTTCTCGCACCGGCCTGCACACTCAGGAATTTTGCGCCAGCACTTGGTCCCAAAGCCGTAGCAACGGCTTGCTCGTCCAACCCCAAGAGCGAATAGAACGGCACAATCCATGCATCCGCATCCTTGATGGCCTGAGCGCCGACTTCGGTCATTAATTGTCCGTGTTCGATACTGATAACGCCTGCTTCGATGGAGCGCACAATCGATGCGTCTGTGTAGGCGTGAACCATCACGTAAGTTCCCCAGTCAGCCGCAGCCCGAACCGATGCCTCCAACTCTTCGGGCAATCCTTGCACCGTATGCAGGGGATCAACGCTGGAGGATACGCCACCTCCAGCCATGACTTTGATCTGCACCGCACCAAGGCGCAGGGCCTCGCGTGTCGCACGGAGTGTTTCAGGCACACCATCTGCCAAAAACTCTACATGCTGATTGAAGAAAGATGGATGTGCGCCCATGAAATTAGGATGCGGTTCGGTGTAGAGGCGGTGCTCGCCATGACCCGATGTTTGAGAAATCACCGGCCCAGATGCATAAATGCGGGGACCCACGGCTTTGCCGCGTTCTATAGCCTTGTGCAATCCAATTGCGGGGCCTCCAGCGTCACGAACCGTGGTGAACCCGCGCAGAAGCATTTTTTCCGCTTCGATCGTTGAAACCGCTCCCCAGTACATCCAGTCGAAGTTGTCCCGAAGATCGGCGAGCGGTTCCGTGATCGTCATGTGGACATGCGCGTCGATCAATCCCGGCATGAGCGTCCGACCACCGCCGTCAATGATCCGAGCATTCGCTGCGGCAAGAGGCTCGGCAGATACTTCAGCGATAAGGTTGCCGACCACTAGCACGTTGGCGTTCTCGATCCGCTGCTCATTGACACCATCGAAGACGTGGACGTTCGTGAAAAGAATCGGAAAGTCTTCTTCTTGTGCAACGCTTTGTGACGCCGAAAGTCCCAAGATGGAAAGCGTCGAAGCGGCTGCGACTGCCTTGAGCAATACATTTGGATTGAATTGGACACCCATCAATATATCTCCCTGATTTGTAAATTCTGACCTTAGATGTACGTTAGCAGGAAGCGGGAAATTCGCATGTTGCCATTTCTGGACAATTTCAATTTTCTCAGTCCAGTAAGGATAACTCATTGAACATGCCACTGATCTCCCAAACGACGCTTCCAGTGATGCAGTCGAGGTTTTTGGCTGAGGTTATTGATAGAGCCTGCGAGTTGGGTGCGGATCGCAATCGAATACTGGAAGGGTGTTTGCTGCGGCCCGAAGTCTTCGACGCACCAAGCCAACCAATACCCAGTGCCTGCGTCTATCTGGCATCGACACAAGCCGCAGAGTTATCTGGAAACCGCCACCTATGTGCAGAAATAGCGCGGGAGTACGAGTGGAGCACCGGCTTCGCGCCTCCGGCCACTATGAGCAACACGCCCAGCTTGGGTGATCTGCTGGTGGCCTGGTTGCATTTTGTCGCGACAGTTCAAGTCTCGATGCACTACCAACTGATCGTTGAAACTGAACGCGCCAATTTGGTCGGGAGGCGCTTTCTCAAGGCGTCGCAACCGCCCGGGCAAGCGGACGCATGGGACGTTGTTTCATGGTCTGAAATGTTGAAGGCGAGATTGGGGGCAGTTTGGGATCAAAGCGACGTTGAAATTCATGTGTTTGATCCTCACGCTATCCCAGCCGAATTGGTGCCGTCGCCCAACGTGAAGAAAGCCGACGCCTGGGGTTTGAGCATGTCGTTTCCGTCAGCTTGGCTTATGCAACAATCCCCGTTTCCCAGAAACACAGAGCCGGACAATGCTTCCACGCAGCAACAACCGCTGGATTTGGTCGCGCTGTTTCGCGTGTTCGACTATTCTGATTGGCCCGGTTTGGAGGGGCTGGCTGCCTTTGTCGGAGTTCATCCAAAAGCGCTGCAGAGAGAACTTGGCAGTCATGGAACGAACGGTGCGGAACTAATAGATCGCGCGAAGGAGCATCTCTCTGATCTTTGGCTGAGAAAAGATACGCGCTCCATCACTCAAATCGGACGCGACCTGGGGTACAAGAACGCCAGCGCATTCACACGTGCCTGTCATCGCTGGTTTGGCACCTCTCCAGCGAAATATCGTCGGCAGTACACTGTGGCGGCGCGGGAGTAATTCGTGTCCTTTTGAAGTGACTGCTTTGGGCTCAGTGCAGACCTTCGCTGCACCTAACGCGAAGGTCGGCTCTGCGGACTTTTCCGTCATTGGCCCGCCTGCGCTGGCTGGCCACTTATGTCCGATCCGCCGGATGTGCACAGGATGCGATTCATAATTGATTTAGGCTAATCGTCAACTTTGGGATAAATAAACCCGTTTACCGGGTAGAAACCGCCATACCGGCCCGGATGACTTTCGACCCGGACCAACGTCCAATCATTGTTTTTGGATACATCCTTGACGGCCATTTTCAATGATACCTTGTTGCGGTGCCAGTTGGCATGGTTCACGATGACTTCCCTGTGGGTGACAACATCGGATACGACAGCCACGTGACCAAGGGGCATGCCTCGGGTTGCTCGAAATGACATTACCGCACCGACAACCGGTTCACTGCCTCGTTCAAATGTACTACGCGCCTTGCCCCACCAGTCCTTGGCGTTTCCGCGAATTTCGATACCGCTGAGGTTACGTGCGTAGGGTACACACCACACCCTTTGCCCTCGAGCTTGTTTTTGTGAGACTTCTCGCAACGCCATGACCTGACGTTCTGGATCGAGATCCGCTTCGTTTGAGCCCTGAGCGCAGGCAGATACAAGAGCAAAAAGCCCCATCGCAAACGCAGCGCGAGCAGTACCGGGCAGGCGCAGCCATTTCGTATTCGTTTTTCTGTCGCTGTTTTGCAAGAAGCTATATTGCCGATATGAGTGGTTACGAAGTTCTATTGCAATCTTGCGGGTTATGAAAAGAACCCAGCCTATTCTCCGGCAGGAATTTGCCAGTTGATGTTCTTCGTCTTTGGGTCGAGCGCGAAACTTCGCAAAGTCAGCTTTCTGCGCATAATCGTTGTCGGTTGATCGCGCAGCATCGGCCACTATGGGTTCGGAACGGTCATTCGGAGTGTATTGTTTGAACGACCGCTCTGCGGGCGGTACCGTCGGACAGTTGAACCAGAAAAGTCTGAGAAACTGGTCAGACCGGTTCTCTCAGATCAACCTACCTGAAGGCCAAACCCAAACTTTGGCGAACTCAACGGAAACAGATTACTGATCTGCTAACCCAAAAAAACATCAGACAAGGCTAGAACTGCTCCGGCAACATTCCTACTGGTACGTTCTGGAAACAAACAGGCCGCAAGAAGCGTCGGATGGCCAGTGTGCCTACGGATGTTGCCCCAAAATTTGTGGAAGCTGGGTATGGACCTCCATGTACCATCGTGTCGCTGACTTCCACTCCAGTCGGGAAGCCATTTACAAGAACCCGGCCAGCTTTGCGTTCAAGAACAGGCATCAACATTTGGGCAATTTCTGCGTCACCTGGATCCATGTGCAGCGTGCACGTGAGCTGCCCCTGCAGCGACATTGAGACTTCACGCATCTGCCCCATGTTTTCTGCGACTACGAGAAGCCCCAATGGCCCGAAAACCTTATGTCCAAGTGTTTCATTACCCAGCCAATCCTGTGCCGAGACCTGGTATAGGAATGGGGTTGCTGTGCGCCCGTCGGACACGCTTGCCAGCAATTCGGTAACAGACGGTTCTGCAGCAAGCGCTGACTGACCACTGCGATAAGCCGCCGCAATGCCGTCCGTCAGCATCGGTTGAGGGGCGGTATCCTTCAAACATTCGACTGCTGCCTTGGCCATTGCTTCGGCGTGGTCCTTCAATACGACTGCAACGCCAGGGTTGGTACAGAATTGGCCCACACCCATCGTAAGCGAACCTGCCCAGCCGGCACCAATTTCAGCACCCCGGGTGGCAGCGGCAGCCGGCAGGATGAACATCGGGTTGATTGAGCCCAGCTCACCAAAGAACGGAATAGGTTCAGGACGCTGTGCACAAAGATCGAACAGTGCCCGGCCACCGGTCAGAGATCCGGTAAACCCTACCGCTCGGATCAGCGGGTGTTTTACCAACGCCTGGAGTGTTGCTCAAACTTGGAGTTGAGGAAGATCGACGCCGGAGCGCGACGCGCGTAGTCGCCGAAAAGATCGAAGAGCGTGTTGAGGAAGACAGACTTGCCGTTCCGACCGGTGCCGTAGAGAAACAACATCTTATGCTCGCTGGTCATGCCAGTCAGCGCATAACCGGCCGCACGCTTTATGAAAGAAATCACTTCCGCGTCGCCGTCAAAAACGTCACGCAGAAACTGCAACCAAAGCGACGGTTCTATACCGGCGGGAGCTGGTGCCACGGCGGTCTGTTTCGTGATCATGTCATCCCGGCGTGCTGCGCGCATTTCACCGGTGCGTAAGTCGACGGTTCCGCCCGGCGTGCCGAGGAGCATTCGGTTTCCGTCGAAATCGTCGGGACTGGCCGCGCTTGCCGGGTTTGAGCGGGCAAAATCCGCGACCGCGGCAACAGTTGTTTTCCCACGAATGATGTCCGCCTGTTTTTCCACCCTCTTGGATTGACCATCATCCTTGGCTTGCTCGATCAGCTCTGCCGCACGTTGCCGCAAGAATTTACGCGTCAACGTCATGTGCTGCAGGCGATCGTCGATCGCCCAATGCGTGCCAGTCCAGAATAGCCACTTGTTCCAGGCTGCAACGTAACGCGCATCCTCATTCCATCCGCTCTTTCCGAGTGCGATCGCGAGGGCATCATGGCTCAGGTCGACGGGTTTAATCGCATCGGATCGCGGCATGCCGCCAGACGACAACGGTGGCCTTTTGCTAAGAACGCTGCGCCAGATCGCTTTGTTTTGCGCCTCACCGACTGCCTGTTTCAGCAAGGCCAGAGCGGGTGCGATGGAGGTGATGCTGTGCGGGTTGCCGGATGAGTTCCAAACTTTGGCTGCGTCCCTGGCAGCGCAATCGCCACCGACATACTTCATTGAAAAGTCGATGAAGTCATCGCGCAGCGTGTCACCGAAACCTACACGCAACGAGACGGCAAGCTTTACCCAGTCTTCTCGGATCAGAGTGTTCGGGGCCGCCGCGAGCAACTCTCGCATTGCTTCAAGAGTTTCGTCATCCGTCGCTTGGGCCTGGCTGAAATCAATGACTTCGACTTTTGGCGTCAATGACGTTTGAGCATATTTTGCTGTGTCCTTTACGGAAACAGCTTTAAAATATGCCTCGAGCGGAAAGCCGGGCAGGTCCTGGGCCTCAAAGGCGGCCGATAGGTTTCGGCCCTCATAGGCGTAAGTCGCTCCGTTAGCCATGATCGAACCGGGTGCAATTATGTATCCGCCATCGCCACGCGTATCGACATGGCTGGCCGCTTTTTTGCTGGACGTGGGCGCGCCCTCGACATGCATGAAGATGAGCTGTACGCCGCCCGATTGCGTGCGCACCTTCACCGCATCCGGGTGCGACAGTGACAGTTGCTCGATCTGGTCTTCACCGACGGCTTCTCCAGTTTTCTTGTCAATGTCGCCATCAACGACAGACAACCCTGAAACACTCCCGGTCGGCAAACCGACGACCGCGCCGGGATACAGCTGCCACCATCGATCAATGGTGGCGATGTCAGCCGTCGCATCCTTGAACCCGCGCGACGTATATGGCGCTTTGGCTTTCTTGGTGCCGCGGTCCTCTTCCAAACAGGGAAATACAGGCACCCCGGCTCCGGCGAGCTTTCTTGCTAGCAAGTGGTTGTCGCGGATTCTTGTCTCGGGCGGTTGGAAATCGGCCGTTGCGGTGTGCGTTGCGGATGAAGCAGCCGTCATATCGCTTGCTCCGCATCATTTTCCGCCTCATCTTCGGGATTTTGTTCAGCCTCGGACTGCTCGGCTAGGGTAGTAGCCCCGGACCGATTGGCAGACGTTTTCGCCCTCATGGCGGCTTTTCTGTAGGCCTTGGGGACGCACCCCATGCGAAAGTCCCAAAGTGCACAACTTGTCTGAACGCATTAGCCCGACCCTGTCTGCCCCAGAGAACACCGCTGACGTTCCTGATTGGCTGAACCAGCCGGAGTCGACTCTCGTCCGTCTCCGGAGCACTCTGGGTGCAATCTGGAGCGGGCACCGGCGCGCCGCGCGCGCTGATCGTTATCGGGGCGGGTCAGCTGGATTGCCAGAAACTGGTGTTCGAATTCGACTGATAGCACTAGGCTCACTTCGGTGGACGACCTAAGGGAAAAATAGGAAATTCCTGCTCGTTCTCGGTACCAAACGACACAGGCCATGTCTCTGGGCCTACTATTTTCTGTCTGGACATCCATGCAGCGGCGATGAACACCAAAACTCCGGCAACAACATCTGCAACATAGTGCGCGCCTTGCCCAAGAATTGCGGGCAACATCGGAATGTTGACCACTACGACGGGCCAGCGTACAGGGGTGTCCCATGCATAAACCAAGACCAAAAGAAGCATCACTGTATGGTAGGATGGGAACGCAATAAGACCGAGTTTTGGTGTCGGCGGCACGGTGCCAGCACCATCGGTGACTAGATGCCACACTTCTGATTTAAAACGTGAATTGTTGACCAATTGAAATTTCGCTTCGGCTTCGGGGGGGAGTGTGTAAAAGATAGCGGGTCCAAAACTGGGTGCGATAATCCAAATGGCGACAGTTGCAAAAAGTGCCACAAACGCAGTTAGCAGCATCCGATACAAGGTGCGATCCCGTCCGGTTAGCGAAAGCACCGCAGCCATAAAAACAATCTGAAACAATGATGAAATATAGATGAAGCCCAATGTGTTGGCGATCTTGGGGTTTTCCGAAAGCCAAACCACAAAAGTCAGCCAGTCGTACCCAATCGCACTATCCGCAGCATCCAAAATCGGATCAAGCCATAGCGTGTCCACCGGAAACCGCAGGTAAATTAGGTTCATAGCTCCTGAAAGCAGGGCGATCAGAAAACCCATCGTAATGAAAAGTTTTGCCGATGCCTGAAGCTTCAGGCGAACCCTGAGATAAACGCCAAAGCAAACAGTTCCAAACATAAGTAGAAATTCAAATGTGGCCAGGTAACAATCAATCTCGATACCGCGCACCATCGCGATCAGCGGCCAAAGCACGTTCAGTGCAACAACCATTAGGCCGAGCGCGCATTCCACCGAGTTAATAAATTTGGAGATACTTATCTTGGCTTCAAACATAGTTCCGCTTTGAATTGCTTCATAACAGTTGAAGATTGGACGAAGTTTACCTGTCGTGAATTCTAGGAATCTTAGGATCGGGCAAGCGGTTTTATCCGACATTCCGTTTTACTCCACGTTGCCACTAACATGTTCACAGAGCAAGCTTCTCGGCGGCGCGTGGCCCCTTGCGTTTTGTTCCTGTCAGCCGATAAAGTCTCCGTTCAAACAACTTGGAATTGTCGAATCCCCTCAGGGCCGCTTAAAATGCCACCGAAACCGCCCCAGTTTCTCGGGCTTCGCCAAAAAGCCGATAACAATCATCAGAGGGCAAGGATTCTTACCACCCCAGCCAGTTCATCAGGATGCCCAACTGGCGCTACAGTACATGTAGTGATCTATTGCGTGTGCGCTGGATCAGCAAAAAAGCACGATGTTTTTCCGCAGAATTTGGATAGACATGTTCAATGAAGAGGTTCGCCTCAGGTTTTCTTTCAGCCAACGCCACTTGATGTCAGACCGTGACTAACCTTCGGTTTGCCATGGCTACCTTTGCAACACTAAGACGGGTATTTGCTCGAGCACGGATGTGCATTGGACAAGAAACTGGGCGCGTCTGAACGCGCCCAGTTTCGTCAAGTCGCGACGTGAGATATCTCTTTGTCCGGCGAGTATATGTCCAAGATGTTCCAGTGTCCGGTCGTTGGGGTTGGGTTGTTGATCATTGGCACATCGAGCACGGTTGGCTTGCCACTGGCGATTGCCGCTTCCAATGCGGGCAACAATTCGTCGGCAGCGCTGAGCCTGTGCCCTTCCGCACCGTAGGCTCGCGCTATGTCGGCATAGCCCGGTCCGTTTGCGGGTGCAGCGGCTGATCCGGGGAACGTGGTTCCGTAGGTCAAACCGTAATGCGCTTTTTGAAGGCCGGCGATCGTTCCGAAGGCGTTGTTGTTCATTACCAACCAGATGATACCCAGATCAAGTTCGACGGCCGTTGCGAGCATCGACGGATTTTGACCGAAGCCACCATCACCGACCAGACTGAGGACAACGCGATCAGGTGCCGCCAGTTTCGCGCCGATAGCTCCTGGCGGACCAAAACCCATGGTAGCGAACCCGCCCGGGGTCAGGATCGAACCGGGGGTCAGGATATCGAATTGCTGTCCGACACCGTTCTTGTTCCACCCAACGTCCGTGGTGATGATGGCATCCTCAGGCAGTGCCTTGCGGGTATCTGCCAGAATACGCTCGGGCATCATCGGAAAGGCTGCTGAGGTCGCCATTTCCACGTTGCGCGCTTTGAAATCCGTCCGGAATTCGGCGATCTTTTGTTCCAGAGCGGGGCGTTTGAAGCCGTCCGGATACATCTCGCGGGCAACGCGGGTCAGAACGCGCAAGGCGGCCTTGGCGTCAGCAACGACTCCGATCTCGGTGGGATAATTCCGGCCGATCTCCTGCGGTTCGATGTCGATATGGATGACCTTGGAACCGGGAATATTGAACGTGTACCCGGGATACCAGCTGGAGCAATCGGCCTCTTTGAACCGAGTGCCTACGGCAAAGATGTAGTCCGCATTCAAGCAGGACTGGTTGACCAATTCGGTGCCCCAAAACCCAGTCATCCCCAGCACAAGCGGATGGTCGTCCCGCAACGCGCCTTTCCCCATCAGGGAATGCGCGACTGGCAGGCCCATTTGCTCAACAAATTCTCGCAACTCCTCGCTGGCTTGCGCCAGGAGAATACCACCTCCGACATAAGCGACTGGGTTTTCGGCTTTTGCCAGCGCTTCGACAATCTCTCGCGCAGTCTCGTCGTCAATCGACGGTTTCTTGAGCGCGCGCGTGTTGTCGCGGATACGGTCGAAACTGTCCGAGGGGATCACCTCGGAAAAGATGTCCATGGGGACATTGACCAGTACCGGCCCGGGCTGGCCGCTTTCAGCGAGATGAAACGCCTTTTCCAGAATCTCGGCCATCAGGTCTGCCCGATCTACGCGCCATGCACGTTTGACAAAGGGGCGATAAATCTCCCATTGGGCAGCGTCCGCGTGCAGGTTCACCTCCTGATGCGGGTGTTTACCGTAGTAATGGGTCGGAATATCTCCCGCGATCACGACCATAGGGATACAGTCCAAGGCCGCGTTGGCGACCCCGGTGGCGCAATTGGTCAGTCCCGGGGAGAGATGGGACAGCACCACCGAGGCCCTGCCCGTCACGCGGGCATAAGCGTCCGCCGCGTGGCTGGCGATTTGTTCGTGTCGTACTGTGACGAAATCAATTGGACTTTCGGCCAAAGCAGCCAGAACCGCGATGTTCGTATGGCCGCACAGGCCGAACACGTGCTTGACCTCGCGACGTTCGAGGAAATCAACGATGTGTTCGGCGACGGTTTTACCGTCCAGTTTGCTTGCGTCCATCACGCGACCTCCTGTCCGTAGAACTCACCAAACAGGTCCGGCTCCGAGGGGCGGTCCTCGGGTATCGGACGGCTGACCCAGGTGTAGTTCATCATGTGTTTCATGGTGACGTTTTCGTTGGTGATGTTGCCGCCCCAGATGCCGCAGCCCAGGCTGCTGGTCATAGGCATGCCATTGGTCCAGGCACCCGCATTGGCCTTGGACTGAGGCTGTCGCACCATCATACGGCTGACCGGAGCCAGACGCGCCAACCGGTCGATGTGATCGTCATTGTGGCTGTAGATGCCGCAGGAATGGCCCTTACCCCCGGTGTTGTAGATCTGGCTGACCGTTTCCAGCGCATCATCGAACGTGTCGAAGTGATAAAGCGCCATCAGAGTGGTCAGTTTTTCCTTGGAGAACTTGTGCTGCGGGCCGATTTTCCCCTGATTTTCAACCATCAGAAACCTGCGATCTTCGGGGATGCTAAAACCGGCAACCTTGGCCGTTTGCTGCGGCGGACAGGCGATGGTCGGAAACGTACGGTTTCCCTTTTCATCCCACATAGCCGCTTCGAGCATGGCCTTCTCTTCATCCGAACACAGGTAGCCGCCCTCGGCTTGAAGCGCCTTCACCATATCGTCGTAAACCGAGCGCTGGATGATGATGTTACCGTCGGCCGAGCAGCCCGACCCAAAGTCAGACGTCTTTGAAATGCGAGTGTTCTGAGCGGCGATGTCCAGATCGGCGGTTTCATCGATGACGATGGAAGAATTGCCCGCGCCGACACCATAGGCCGGGCGCCCAGAACTGTAGGCCGCTTTGACCATCGGCTTGCCGCCCGTCGCCAAAGTCAGGTCGCAGATTTCCATCAGGTGTTGCGTCAACGGGATCGAGGGCTTGCGAATGGACTGAAACAAGTCCTCGGGGGCACCGGCAGCCCGACAAGCTGCGCGCATGACCTCAACCATCTCAAAGGTGGTATGGGCGGTTCGCGGATGCGGGCTGAAGATGACGGCATTCCGGGCGTTCGCAGCGGAAACACCGGTCACCGGTGGTGTCATTGCTGGATTGGTCATCGGGATGAGGGACGCGATGACGCCAGCAGGCTTGGCATATTTCACCAGACCTTTTTCCTCATCCACCTCGACGATACCGGTCGATGGAGTGCGCAGGACATCACGCAGCACCATGTGAATCTTAAATCGCTTCGCAGGACGCCCTGCGCGATCTCCGATGCCGCTCTCGTCCACGCCTTGCTGGGCCAGACGGGTGAAGGTTTTCTCGTTCCCCGCGTACCATGCAATGGCCTGAGACAGGCGGTCCAGCCTGTCCTGATCCCAATCCTCGATCTCGGCCATGGCAGCGCGGGCGCGTGCCAGCATATCGGCCGCGAGTTGTCGGTCGTTTTCAGTGAGCTCTTTGCCCATGATGATCCTCTTGGTGTTTTAGAATGGCTGCATCGGGCATACGGCGCTGTGATCGCGCCGCGCCGAATGTTCGCTTGGCGTGGCTGAGACAGCGACGCGCGTGTTCTTCATATCCCAACTCGGCAACGCGGCTTTGGTTGGGCAGTTCGATGGAATAGTCGACGGGCGGCATCCGTTCGATGATGCCGGTGAAATCGATCCATCCCTCACCGGGATAAAGCCGCGCATCGCGCGCCAGCTGGATCATGCCCTCACGCGTATCGGCGATGCCGGGCAGGCAATCAGAGATATGCAGGAAGTGAAACAGGTCCGAGGGGACGTGTAGAAGCTCTCCCAGATCTACACGGCTGAGGTGCAGGTAAAGCGTATCGACCAGAATACCGCCGTTGGGCTGATCGGAGGCACGCACGATATCAAGCGCCTCATCCAGAGTGCGCAAGCGGGAGAAGCTTGGAAACTCAAGGTCCACTGTTAGCCCATACGGAGCCGCCAGTTCGCAGGTCTCGGAATAGACGTCGATCAGGAAGTCACGATCATCGCGGGTGTTGGTCCACGCGCTCATGATCATGCGTTTAGCGCCCAATTCCCCACCGATCTCAAGAGAAGGCTCAAAACTGCGCGGATCGACATCTTCGGTGATGCGCGCAAGTTCGACATCGAGGACTTTCAAGCCAGTGGTAGAGAGAGCAGTTTTTGTGGCCTGCACCTGCGCCTTGTCGATTGGCGATTGAGTGAATTCACCGGGCACATGCATCGGAATGAACCGAGGGCTGACGGCATCGTAACCGGCGCGGGCGGCGATATAGACCAGCTCGGGCGGCGTACAGCCGATCAGCGTCAGATGCGCCAAGGAATAGAGAGAGGGGCTTGCGCCAACCTCTTCGGGTTTCACCATGAACGACAGCTCCACGTGTCTGCGAATCTCAATTTCATCACACGTAGTAAAAAATATCTGATATTTTGTAAAATATCAACTTATAATACTGGGAAGGAAATGAAAGCGCCCGGGCAACTGCCCGGGCGTGTTTTACATTCGTGTTGGCAGAGACTTAGAGAGTGACCCAGCCCCCTCCGGACTGGTGAGAGCGCACGGAGGCGTCAATGAATCGGACACCGTCTGCACCTTGTTCGACACTGGGATAGGCAAGCCAATCGGCCGGAACGGTAAGGCCATCCCGACGCGCGGCTACGGCCATGGCAAATTCCGTATAGAGATTGGCCCAGGCTTCGATAATCCCTTCGGGGAAGCCGCGCGCGGTACGGATCAGACGTTCTGCGCCGGGGCCGATACCATGCCCGTGGCCCCGGCTGATGATACGATCCGGCTCACCAAACCGATTGAACTTCAGCTGCTCAGAGTTCTCCAGGTCCCACTCGAGACCTCCTTCGCTCCCGAATATGCGCAACCGCAACCCACCCCGATTTCCCGGGGCAAGGCGTGTCGCCATCAGGGTTCCCGGAACCTCGTTTTGATAGCGGGTGAACATGAAAGCTGTGTCTTCCAAAGGCTTTGGCGCGCCGCAGACATGAAACTCGGCCCGTAGATGGGTCAAGGGCAGGCCCGAGACAAAACTGGCGAGATGCGCGGCATGGGTGCCAATATCGCCGACACAGCTGGTCGGACCAGAAATCTTTGGGTCCAGCCGCCATTTGACATGGGGCGCATCGGCCACATCTTCGGGCGTCATCCAGTCTTGCATGAACTCGACATGGATTTGGTTGATTTTTCCGATGCCGCCGTCCGCCACGATTTGTTTGGCCTGACGGATCACTGGAAAGCACGACATCGCATAGCCGACAGCAAAGACCTGCCCCGTGTGCGCGGCGATCTCCTCAAGCCCCTCGGCCTCGGCGACTTCGTTGGTCAGGGGCTTGTCGCACAGTACATCAATGCCCGCCTCCAGAAACGCTTTGGCCGCGTCGAAATGAACGTGGTTCGGAGTGGTGATCATCACCGCATCTACGCCATCCGAGCGCGCCGCCTCTGCCTGCGCCATCTCGTCGAAGGACGCATAGCACCTGTCTGCTGGCAGATACCACTCGGCCCCGCGCGCCTTGCTTCGCGCGGCGTCAGGACTGAGCGCGCCTGCGGTGACCTCCCACCGGTCGGTCATCCGCGCAGCCGTTGCCTGCGTGACAGAGATCCGTCCACCGCCAACAACGCCCAGCCGCAAACGGCGAGACAAGCGGGGGAAAGGGCCGTCAAAGTTCAGGACCTCGAGTAAAAGTCTCTCAGCCATTCTGAACCTCCATTTCCGGGACCCGTACGCCTTCCGGCAGCATTTCCACCGCCATGAAAATGCTGGGGGTAATCGTCTCGTATTGATGCCAGGGATAGTTGCCTTCGGCGTCATACATCGGTTTGTGCGTCGTGCCAGGGGCCATGAATTCTTCAAGGTAAAGGGTTTCAACGTCCCGTTCGCGGCATTGCTGCATTTTGCCAAAGCCTACGATTTGCGTATGCACTTCGCGAAATCCCGGTACCGGGCAGAACGGATGATCCTTGTGCAATCCGACATTCAGCGGCACTGAACCGGAATGGTACATGGTCAGTCCAACGTTACCCACAAAGACCTTCGGGGACATGTAGTGACTGACACCGCGCAGACGCTCCTCTTGGCGGATATCAAAAGCAGATGGCCATGTATCTTTCACCCATGCGAACAGCTCGTTGTCATCGGCATGGGCGTCGAAACCGTGGACAATGACTGCACGTTCCACGCCTTTGAGAGAGCTTTCTTGCACGATAACAGAGGAAAGCGGTGCAACGGTCTGATCCTCGACAGATAGATTTCGCCCCCCAAGGTTAAGGACGATAGCGCGACCCTCAACCGATACTCTATCTTCATCAGCGATGTGCTGGACGCGAAAGAATGGTTGAGCAAAGTCGAGTGTCTCAATCGGCATGAACCAATTCCTTCCTCTCATCGTTAAGGAAATCGACCGGCAGAGGCTCCGGGGCCGCGCAACGGCTTTCTATCGTCTGATAGGCGCCAAATTTCGGTGCCCGCTCGATCGCATCCATGACCTCAAAAACGTGGTAGGCAAGCGCTCCACTCGCTCGGGGTTGGCGTCCATCTTGTGCCGCCAGCGCGAGGTCCAACAGGCCGAGACCGCGGCTGTCTTCATTAAACCCATGTTTGTTCTCGACCACCTGCCAGTCTTCGCGACCGGTTGGACGAGGCTGATGAGACCAGCGTGAGGTCTCCCGCGTTTTCAGCCAGACATCCCCTTGAAAGATATTCGCACCATGAACCGGGTCAGGATCAGGAATGCTGATGGTGCCGTTTTCACCGTAGATCTCGAACCGCGGAGTTTCGCTGTCCCAGACGTCGAAGCTCATGGTCATCGACCCTATAGCTCCGGATGAGAACTGCAGCAGGCTTAAGGAGTGCGTGTCGACCTCGACGTCCATCCATTCGCCGTTGCGAGGGCCGTTTTCAATCATTCGTTTGTCGAATGTGCGTCGAGCCATTCCCGCGACCCGGTCAATTTGCCCAAGGCAAAAAATCATAGCGGTCAGGTAATATGGCCCAAGGTCCAGCAACGGCCCGCCACCGGCCTGGTAATAGAAATCCGGGTTGGGATGGTGGCGTTCCGTCCCGTGGGTACCGACATGAGCAAAAACTCCTGTCGGTTTGCCAATTGCACCCTCGTCGATCAAGCGCCGAACGGTTTGCCAGCGACCGCCCAGAAATGTGTCGGGCGCGCAACCGACCAGTAACCCCTTTTCAGATGCCATGTGCAGGATCGCCTTACCATCCGTTCGATTCATAACCAGCGGCTTCTCGGAATAGACGTGCTTGCCCGCCTCCAACGCGCGCAGGCTGATTTCCGCATGCGCCGCCGGAATTGTCAGATTCAGAACGCAGTCGATCATCGGATCGTCAAACACTTCATCTGGCGTGCAGGCCTTGGCGATGCCGTATTGATCCGCTTTGGCACGGCTTTCAGAAGGATCAAGGCTTGCACAGGCCGCGACCTCGATGTTTGAGAATTTGGATAGCGTTTTTAGATAGATATCGCTGATACGACCACAGCCGATAAGGCCGACCCGGAAGGATTTCGATGTCTCACGTGTCATCATTCCTGTCTTCGTAGAGGGGTAAGTAATTCGGGGGCATCGGCCCTTTGTTCCGACCGCCCTGCCCCATCTGCTCCCAAGCGTGGGCGAGTATTCCGACCGAGCGGGACAGGCAGAACAGCCCTCGTGACAAGGGCGCAGGAAAGCCAAGTTCGCAGAAGATCACAGCTGTCGCGCCGTCGATATTCATGGCAATCGGCCGACCGCCGCGTTGACGGCCAAGCTCGGCTTGAACCTCTTCTCCGATATCGGCAAACCGGCCAGAAACTGTGCCTTCTGCCGCCGCATCACGAACAAGTTGCATCAATCGTGGTGCGCGTGGATCGACGGGTTTGTGAAACCTGTGACCAAAGCCCGATACGATCTTGCCGTAGGTTTCGCGCCAGCTGTCCAGGCCGTCCTTTGCACCGCCATTCAACGATGCTCCTGCATCCATGCGGGCGGCGATATCATAGTACAGCTCTGCACATTGCTCCCCTGCCCCGCCGTGTACATCGCCCAGCATGTTCACTGCAGTCGCCATCGCATTATTAAGACCTACCCCGCAGGTGGCGGCCATACGCGCAGCCGCGATTGAGGGAGCTTGAGGGCCGTGATCCACGCCTGCGACCAAAGCAGACTCGAACAGGCGCGCTTGTGCATCGCTGGGCAGATCGCCCCGCACCATCAACCAGATCATCTGCGGGAATGATACGTTCCCGATCAGGTCCTCTATGGCGTTGCCGCGAAAAACGATCTGGCCTGGCTTCATGTCGATGATGGAGGTGCGCCACCATTGGCGAACGGCGCGCTCATCGCTTGTCATCTGTGTGGTCATTGCGCCTGCACCTCTTTCACCGCTTGTGTTTTGCTTTGTGCGGCGAGGCGAATGGGTGCGTTTCGCGCGCCATACCCGGCATAGCCCATGCGGCGCTCAACAATTTCAAAGAAGAAGCCGTTAAAGATGGGGCGGCTGTATATCTGAAAATACTCGGCACCCGCTGCCCGGTCGTAGAGAATGTTACCCCGGCGCATCTGGGCGACCAATTCGTCATCCAACCCGAATGTCGCTTGCAGATCAGCGTAGTAGTTTTCAGGGATGGACAGGCTGGGAAAGTCGCACTTGAGCAACTGAGTTGAGGTTTCAAAAATATCATCCGACTGGAAGGCGATGTGCTGAACACCGGCCCCAAAGCCATCTTCAAGGAATGACGCCGCCAGTGTTCGGCGCCCAACGGCCCCGTTCAGGTTCAGGCGCACTTCGCCCTCGGGGCTTTCGATGGCCTGGCTTTGCACAACACCCGACGGGTCGGCGACGTTCACGATAGGAGACTTTGCCATCTCAAAAGTCGAAATGTAGTAGAGCAGCCAGCTTTGCATCTCATCATGGCGCATCGTCTGCGCCAGATGATCGATACGGCGCAGACCGGCAGGCTGGATCGCTTTGGTTTTCGCAACCGGCTCGAACTCGATGTCCCAAACCCGATGCAGATCGGATTTCTCATCAATGAAATGAACGACGTTGCCACCAACGCCCCGAATGGCCGGGATATCCAGTTCCCCGGTCCCTACCGGTTGTGAGAAATTCGGCGCGCCCAACGCGGTCGCTCGCTGAACCGTCTGATCCGCATCTTTGACACGCAACCCCATGTCACAAACGGAGGGGCCGTGGCCCAGGAAAGCCGAATGGGCAAAACCTTCCTTTTCGGTATTCACAACGATGTTTATCGCGCCCTGCCGCCACAGCTCGACGGACTTGGTGACGTGTTTTCGCTCCATTCGAAAACACATTGCTGACAGCATATCTGCCAGTTGCGCGCCGCTTGTTTCGTCGGCTGTAAATTCGACGAACTCAAAGCCTGACGCATAGACGCGTTCCGGCAAGTCCGGGATGCCGAAATCGGTTCCCGGCTCGGCCCGTGATACCTCATCCAGGAGGTTCACCAGCGACCTGTAGCTGTCCCGGGCCAGTGTTCGGCCACCGGGTTGAGGAGCTGCTTCGTTGACGCGCGCAATGGACCAAGGCCCCTTGTACCCGGCGCGGGCAAGCACGCGCACAAAGCCCGCAAGGTTCAGCGACCCAAGCCCCGGCAGAAGCCCAAAGTGCCGTTTGAGCCGACGTATATCCATCTCAAGCCGGGGTGCATCGGACAGTTGCACATGGAACAGCCGCTCGCCAGGAATGTCCCGAAGGCGGGCTGGTTTGGACCCGTCGGCAAGCGAGAAGAAGGAATTCAAGGCCAGCCCCAAATGAGGGCTGTCAATGGCTTCAACGACGCGTAACGCCTGCTCATCCGAGTGGATGAGGTTGGACCACGGCAAGCCCATATACGCCAGACGCATCCCCATTTCTTTAGCGATTTGGGCCGCCTCGCCAAGATCTGCGATGACCTTTTCTTCGGTCGCGGCGACATCTACCTCGAAAGCGGACCCGATGAGCAGCAGGTCCGTGCCCAGATCATTCATCAGATCGAGTTTGCGCTTCAGCCGATCAAAGGCGCGCTCACGTCCGGCATCGGGCTGGCCTTCAAGGTTATGGAAAGGTTGCAGCAAGCAAATCTTCAGGCCGAGGTCCGATGCAATCTCGCGGACTTGTGACGGCGGTCCGTCAAAAGCGGTCAAATCCGGTTCGTGTAATTCAACACCCCCGAATCCCGCGTCAGCGATAGCACTCAGCTTTTCTGCCAGATCACCGGGGATCGACGTTGTCGAAACCGAGAGGCACATTATCCCTGATATCCAAACATACGCGGCAACCACAGGACCAAATCCGGCATCAGCATCATTATCACCAAGGCGAAGATGAGAACTGCGAGGAAGGCCCAAATCTCCGAGATGATTTCACGCAGCGGAATGTCCGTCACGGCGTTGATCACAAAGAGTAGAATGCCATAGGGCGGCGTGATCAGACCGATCATCGAGTTCACGACGACCAGCACTCCGAAATGCACCAGATCAATCCCAAGCGCTTCGCAGGTCGGGATGAACAGCGGCACGATTACCAGAATGATCGTTGTTGCGTCTAACACGCATCCCAGCGCGAGGATCAGCAGGTTTACGAGGATCAGGAACACAATCGGGCTGACATCCGAACCCTCCAGCAGCGCCGAGATCGACTGCGGGATCTGTTCCTGAATGACGATGAAGTTCAGAATGAACGCGCCCCCAATGACCACCCCGACCGCTGCGGAAGAGCGCGCGCTGTCGACGAACACTTGATATAGGCCACGGAAGGTCAGCGCGCGGTAGAATAACGCTGCCAATAGCAGAGCGTAGAATGCAGCCACGGCTGCAGCCTCGGTCGGAGTGGTAACGCCGCCATATATGCCGTACAGCAGGATGGCGGGCATCAGCAGTGCCGGGAACGCGTTGGCGGTTTTAGCCGGCAACTCGCGCAGTGGAACAGGTTCTTCCAATGCAAAGTTCCGCTTTCCGGCCAGATAGTAGTTCATCGCCATGAGGACGACGCCCATGATCAGGCCCGGAAGAATCCCGGCCAGGAACAGCGACCCGATAGAGGCCTTGGAAACGAGCGCGTACAAAACCATCGGGATCGAGGGCGGAATGATCGGGCCGATCGTCGCCGACGCCGCCGTGATTGCGGCTGCGTAACCTCGGCTGTAGCGGCCATCCTTGGTCATCATCTCAATGATGATCTTGCCGATCCCGGCAGCATCCGCGACAGCCGAGCCGGACATACCCGAGAAAATCAACGACGCCACCACGTTGACATGCCCGAGGCCGCCCTTGAAACGACCGACAGCAGCGACGCAGAAGTTCAGCAGACGGTCCGTGATCGACCCAGCATTCATGATATTCGCGGCGACGATGAACAACGGCACGGCAAGCAGGATCGTGCTTTTGTAGAAGCCTTGCAGGATCTTCTCACCCGCGAGGGCGACGTCCAATCCAGCCGTGCCCAGATACACTAACGAGGCCAAAAGGATGGAATAGCCGATAGGTGTCCCGATGCCTGCCAGAAGAAAGAGAGCGAGCAGGCAGGAAAGAAGTTCAAAACTCATTTCTTAACTTCCTCGTCCTCTTCGACGTCGACACGGGGATGGTCGTCAACAACGTTGTACCCAACGACCAGTTCCAGCTCGGTTTTAGGTGGGCCATTGCGCATGACGTCGAAGAATAGCCACGCGTAGCGCGCAGCCACGACCAGCATGAATACCGCATAGATCGAAAACACGGTGCGCAGTGGAATCTTCTCGCCCGAGAACGGATTGCGGACAGTCGATGTCTTGCGAATTTTCATCCAGTCGATGTAGTCCCACGTCGGCAGGAAACTGTAGAGCATACCGACCACGATCGCTGCGGCCGCCAGCATCGCAAAGACCTGCCGCACGCGCATCGGTACGGAAAGGTAGATGATGTCGAACTTCACGTGATCCCGTTCACGCACTATGAAAGCGCAACTGAAGAAGATCACCCAGACCCACAGAATGCCGATGAGTTCAAGCGTCCATCCGGCGGGGGTAAAGAAGTAGCGCAAGAGTATTTGCAATAGGAAGATCAGGAAGATTGCCGCCAGCATCCCGCCGGCAATCGCTTCGGTCAGTCGGGAGAACCCCTTGATAAAGGCTTTCATTATGGTTCTCCCTCCCTTGTCTTGCTGGGCTCAGTTGCCCAGAGCGTTTATCTGATCCAGAACGCCTTCGGGCCATGAGCCTGCGAACTCGCTATCCAGATACATAGACTGTACCTGATCGCGGAACGCAGCGAGATCGGGTTCGTAGATCTCCATGCCTTGCTCTTTCAGGAAGCTGACAAGATCTTCTTCTTTCTGAAGCTGCTTCTGGCGACCGGATTCAGCCGCTGCATCCGCAGCTTCCTGAACCTTGGCTTGCTGTTCCGGGGTCAGCCCGTCCCAAACCTCTTTGCCGATGGCGATATAGTTCAAGTCGACCAAGTGGGATGTCAGGATGATCTGATTGGTCACTTCGTAAAACTTGGCATCAACCACGGTCGGCAATGGGTTGTCCTGACCGTCAACGGCACCGGTCGACAGAGCTGTGTAGACCTCTGAGAACGCCATTGGTGTCGGGGCGGCACCCAGCGCTTTGCCAAGGAACTGCCACGCATCTGTGCCCGGCATCCGAAGGTTCACACCCTCCAGATCAGCCGGAGTGCTGACGGTCAGTTCATCCTTGGGTTGGCGCAGGTTCACCTGACGACGGCCCAGATACATGACCGACAGCAGTTTGACGCCCAGTTCTTCTTCGGCCTTTTGCTTGAAGGCATCCATTAGGGGATCGTTGAAGACAGCCACCTGATGCGCGGCGTCCTGGTGGACATAGCCTGCGGTAAAGATCGAAAACTCGGGGAAGAACTGTGCCAGTTCCTGCGCCGAGGTGATCGACATTTCCAGGTTACCCCGGCTGATGGCATCCAGCTCAGTACCCTGAGCGAAGATGGTTCCGTTATAGCTGGGCTCATAACTTGCGAAATCAGCGACCATGGGTGCGAAAACCTCGGCCATGGCGACCGAGCGCTGATCGGTCTCCGATCCTGATGTTGCGAGGCGAAGTTGCACTTTGTCTTCCGCCAGCACACCACTTGTTGCGCTAAACAGAACACCGGTTGCGACCAGGGCTGATACAGCAGCCCGGCGGGTAAGTTTGGTAATCACTTTGCTCCTCCCTGAGACATCATGATGCATTTTTCCGATTCTGAGTTTTGACCTATTTTGGACATTTTGCAAGATTTTTTACAAAATATCTGATATTTTATACTGCGGTCATGTTTACCTTTGGTGTCTTTTGTAAGTTTTTGATCCTGATCGTTTCACCTGTTCTGCAGGAATTCTGAATAGCTTCAATAACTTGAAGCGTTCTGAAACCTTCCCACCCAGACACAATCGGCTCTGCTTCGTGCCGAGCTACTTCAACAAAGTGCCTAAGCTGATTGACCAAGGGGTCGGATGCCCCCTTCTTCAGCGCGGTTGATGAGATTGGCGTCCACCAGTCTCTTTGCTCGCTCTGGTAACTCCACAATCGAAGATCGGGAACGGACAGCGAACCATGAGAGCCACCTATCATGTAGCTACTCTCGGTGGTTGAAGGATAGATTGGATATTCCTGAGACGTCATCTCCCAGCTCCATGGGGCAACGATGCTGTCGGACACACTTATGGTCCCTATCGCCCCGCTTTCAAACGTCAACAGAGCACCGGCAACATCTTCGTTGTCGTAACCCCGCTGCGATGCAGCCGATTGAGCCTGCACGGTCACGACTTCTCCGGCCAAATACCGCAGAAGATCGACGTCGTGGACCAGATTGACCGAGATCGGCCCTGCACCGGGTTTCTTTCTCCAGGGCGCAGCCTCAAAATACTCGTCTGGCTTATAGAACCAGCAATTCGCATGGACAGCGCGCACATCTCCAATCTTTCCATCGACAATGGCTTCCTTAGCCGACCGGATTAGGGGATTGTGTCGACGATGATGCCCGACCATCAGTGGCACATTGGCCTTCTCCGCTGCTTGAACAAGCTCAAGTGCAGCGGTGGCTTCTACGGCGATCGGCTTTTCGACAAGAACGGGACAACCATGTCGAACACACATGAGGCCTTGTTCAACATGAAGCGTAGTTGGGGTCGCAAGAACAGCTCCGTCCGGCGTCTGATTTGCAAACATGTCCTCGAGGGTCTCGTAACATGCGACCCCGTGCTCAACGGCGTAAGCACGACCTTCATCGCTGGGGTCGACCACCGCGACGAGATCAACATGGCGCAACGCTCGGATGGCGTCTGCGTGGCGGCGTCCAACAAGACCAATGCCGACAATGGCAATGCGAAAATTCTTAGACACTTTGCTTCCTTCCGGAGGGTCTGGAAAATCCCGAAACCGATGATTGCGGTCGGGCTGCTTTGCCCAACTTGGCCACGACCGTATTGGGGTTTTCGCGATTCCGCAATAATGTATGATATTTTTATTTTTACCATACATCAGTTTGGATTGCTGATGTCTCTGAAAAATGCTAATTGAACGAGGAAACTAATAATATCGGGTGAAACGCATGGCGAAACAGCCGTCTACGATAGGTGCAAGCACCTATCAGCGCATCAAGCGGGACATCATCTTCGGGGAGCTGCAGCCCGGCTCCAAACTGAAGCTGGACGCCTTGAAGGAACGCTACTCGGCAAGCCTTTCGACACTTCGTGAAACGCTGAACAGGCTCGCCAGCGATGGATTTGTCGAAGCTCCCGAGCAACGGGGTTTCCTGGTCACGCCCGTTTCACGAGAAGACCTGACCGAGATTTCAGAGCTGCGCGTTCTGTTGGAATGCCACGCGTTGGAATTGTCCATTGCGAATGGCGACACGGACTGGGAAGGCAACCTCGTTGCCGCACACCACAAGCTGCACCTGATGGAACAGCAGCTTCTCAAGGGCGACGAGTCCGAGAAAGAAACCTGGAAACGATATGATTGGGAGTTTCACCAGGCGATGATCGCGGCCTGCAACTCCAAGAACCTTCTGTCTCTGCACTCGATCATCTACGACAAGTACCTGCGGTATCAGATGCTCGTGCTGACCTATCGCGGCGAAGAGGCCGTCAAGGAGCACAAGGGCATGTTCGATGCCGCACTGGCCAGAGACGCCGACACGGCCAAGAAACTGTTGGAAGATCACATCCGAAACGGCCTCACCCACACGTTGGAGGCTATGTAAGGCGGCATGCTGATTGCGTGCTTCGACGTCTTCAGGTCGATTTGGCAGGGAATATCTCAAAATTCTACATTTAAACCGAGACGTTTGGGAGCGGCCCAAAGCGGCCATTCGCGTTGCTGGTTGCAGCGTGCAGCCCTCCTACCCAGGCTTCCATTGGTCACTGACGCGAACGGTCAGACTGCCATCCAAATCAACTCAAGCGGGCTGACATGCTACGAGTCGACCTGTCTGGAGATCACAAGGGGCAGCGTTCGCGCGATCGGACATAAAAGAGCGCGGATTCCAAAAGGTATCGATGTCAGCAGCGGAACCGTCACCCCAGACGAGTTCAAGCGGATGCGCCAATCAGCAATGCTGGCGGGCGGACCCGGTTCTGGCAATCGTTAAACGAAGGAGAGGTCGCGATATGTTCAACGATGACGTCCAGGCACGATGCCCGGAATGCGGCTCGCCGGATACGGTGATTACGGGCGAGAAAGCTGCCTGCAATGCATGTGGGTACGAGGAGCCTTACCTGCTAGATGAAGAGATGCGCGACGGAGCGCATGAGGTTGTGGCCCACGCGCAGAAAATGGCACGGGCAAGAGACGTTCTGCAGCGCTGGGATTTTGCTGGGTAAATGGGCGGCTAAGGGGTCTGAAATCCAGAAAAGTGAAAACGCGCTGTGCGGGCCTATCAGGGACGAAACGACGGCCGCACCTGTCACGATAGGAAAATCCGCCCCCCTTTGAATGGGCTTAGAAGGGGTTAATCTGCTGCAACTTGCCCGGCAGGGCTCACGCGCTTCATTCTGCGCGGGGTGCGCTGTAATCCTCGTCTGAGACATGCTCCATCCAATCCGCAGTCTTGCCCTCGACAGAGGTCTGCACAGCCAGATGGGTCATCGCACAGTCCGGCGACGCGCCGTGCCAATGCCGCTCTCCTGGCGCGAACCACACTGTATCGCCAGGGCGCAACACCTGTACTGGCTTCCCCTCAGAACCAGCCAAGCCTAAGCCTGACAAAACATGCAACGTTTGACCGGCAGGGTGCGTGTGCCACGCTGTCCGTGCGCCGGGCTCAAAGGTCACCGTAAGGATCTTGACCGGCGAGGGATCACTCCCCGTCACAACGGGATCAAAACGGACCGTGCCGGTGAAATACTCATTGCCGGGAAATTGAGAGGGCCGGTCCCCGGCGCGGTGAATCTCCATGACGTGCTCCTTCGTTGCGCTGCTTATTGGGACTTAGCAGAATTCCAATTTCAAACCCAGAAGCGCGCCGGGTCGACGTGGCCGTCTGAGCACCATTGTCGAATGCCCAGAATGCGACTGGAACCGGACATCGGTTTAGACAGGATTTACGTCCGAGTTGCGGACTTTGCTGCCTTTTGCATTGATTTTCCAGATGTCCGCTTGCCAAATAGTATTTATCGCGCTAATTCCCGGCCACGCGCTGCACCGACGCAGAGCGATGGAGATTTTATGTCTACGATTGCGGCCCGCCGCTAAGGTCCACCCGATTGGACCATCTTGAACCAAAAGACGTCCGCGCGAGATGCCGGATGCCTTTTCGGCTGACATAAGACCAAGAGACAATCCATTGAATATCTCAAAACACGAACAGCGTGTTTTGCACGTTCTGGCACAAGGTGGAGCCATCCACTTTGAGCGCATGACGAACGGCAAAGTGCGCGCAGTTTCCTGCTTTACACGCGACGGCCATGTTTTGGCTGATTGCTCGTTGAAGCTATTCAACCGCCTGAAGAAACGGCGGTTCATCAAATCTGAAAACGGACGACCCTATCGCGCCACAAGGCTGGGCATTCGCTCTGTGAACCCTCAGTACGACAACCGATAAGGACATACAAAAAAATGACAAACCCAATCATCAAAGCAACTTCGACCGATGACATTGCGGGGCTTCGGGCCGTGCTGGATGGGACCGAGCTTTTTCCAAGCGAGATGCTTGCGGATATGCTGACCCCTTACTTGGCGGGAGAAACAGAAGCCTTTTGGCTGACTTGCCACATCAACGGAGAAGCTGTGGGCCTGTGCTACACGGTACCAGAAGACCTAGCCGATGGCACATGGAACATGCTCGCCCTCGCGGTGCGCCCAGATTTGCAAGGCAAACGGCTGGGGGCGGCGTTGGTACGCGCAGCCGAGCAGCGCCTAATAGACAAGGGCCAACGCATCTTGATCGTAGATACGTCTGGTACAGATGACTTCGCATTGACGCGCAAGTTTTACGCTCAGAATGGCTATGAAGAAGAAGCACGTATCCGCGACTTCTGGGCTGAAGGTGATGACAAAGTGATCTTCCGAAAAGCCCTCTAGACAGCACAGACCTCCGCCATCCTTGTGGCGGGGGGCGCTCCATTGCCTACGTTCGCTACGATGCAACAACTTGGTAGGTTTGGGCTCAGAACGGTCGTTCGCGGCAGTTTGCCTGAACGTCCGCGCCACCCCGGCCAGTCCTTCAGAACATGGAATGACAACAGGTATTTGGGTCAGTGATACCCAAATAATGAACCGGCGATTTCAACGTCATTGCGGGTGAATGGTGTTGAGGCTCCAAACGCGCCAAAGGCGGGTATCGCGCGCCTCTCGTCTAAGCCAAACTTTAAAAAACTCTGTAAACTGTATATAATCTGCCGAATTACACTGATCTATGGTCTCGTTCACGGGGCGTGTCATGGGGGGCGAAAAACCAAAAACTGCCCAACGGAATGGCGGCGAGTGGCATGCCTCCATGTCGGTCGCCTTGGCGCTTGGGCTGGGTTTTTTTGTTCTGACCTCGGTCGCAGGTGTCTTGGGCGTAGGACTGGTCGTCGGCTACCGAAATACCTCGGAACTACTGACGCAAAAAGGGCAACTCATAATTGGCGCACAACGCCAACAGGTTGAGCGCTATCTGACTGCAGCTTCAGACCAGATCGATTTCATCGCCAGCAGGATTTCATCCGGAGAAGTGGAGCCGGACGGGTCTGAAGAATTTGTTAGCCTGCTGCTTGGCGCCGTTTCAGCGACCCCCCAGATCCTACGGATACAGTTTATCGACAGAGAGCAAATCCTGACGGGCGTTGAGCGTGACGAAGACGAGACGCTTCCCATTTTCATGAAACTCGGCGACGACGTCGACCTGCGCCAGCTCATCGACGAGACAATTGAAACTGGAAAAGCCCATTGGGGTAATATTCTTTGGCGCGAAGAATACGGCCAGTCTGTGCTGACATACCAAAGGCCGGTCATTCAGAAAGGTCGGATAACCGGCGTTCTTTCAGCTTGGATTTCGGTGGTAAAACTGTCTGAATTCCTAGCTGATCAGGAAATGGAGTTCGGCGCAAACGTCTTCATGTTGCACGGAAGAAATGCAGTTCTGGCCCACCCGCTCATGGCGTTTGGTTACGCTGGCTTGAACCGCGCGGCACCGCTTCCGCAGCAAGACCGTTTCTCTGACCCTATTGTTTCGGCAATGTGGCTGCCCAATGACCAATTCAGCGTCGCAAAGTACTTTCTAACCGGTGAAAACACCCGCTTCGTTGCATATGCCGACTGGGAATATGTTGTATTCTTTGAGGAGTTGTCTGCCTATGGCGTTCAGCCGCTCACGGTTGCTACTTACTTTGAAGCCCACGACATTATTGCAGAAGCGGCTCGACTGAGGTGGGCGATAATATTCTGCCTAATCATGGCGGTCGTTTCGGCTGGGGTGGCGGCCTTGATCGGTCAGAAGATCGCCAAACCGGTGCGGCGCCTGTCCGAAAGTGCGAAACGCGTTCACGATCTGAATATCTCGAACATCGCTGAAATCGAAGGCTCCTTTTTCAGGGAACTGGACGAGGCGGCGCGTTCATACAATTTCATGCTGGAAGGTCTGAGGTGGTTTGAACTCTACGTCCCGAAACGATTGGTCCGCCAATTGATGCGCCGCAATGCAGGAAAACGGATCGACTCGTCCCACAGAGATGTCGTCATAATGTTTACAGATATCGTCGAGTTCACGACACTGTCGGAACACCTTACCGCCCCGCAAACGGCGTTGTTTCTCAACGACCATTTTGCGGGGCTGGCTGATTGCATCCAAAAAAGCGGCGGCACAATCGACAAATTCATCGGCGACTCGGTTATGGCCATATGGGGGGCTCTGGAACATCAGGACGATGCCGCTGACCTCGCGTGTAACGCCGCAATCGAGATCGGAAAGTGGATTTCGGAGTATAACCGACATGAGCGAGTAGAAGCGGGCCTGGCCTATTCAGTCAGGCTGCGTATCGGCATCCACATAGGCCGAGTGGTCGTTGGAAATATCGGCAGCGAAGGGCGGCTCAGCTATACCGTGGTCGGAGACGCAGTGAATGTCGCGCAACGGCTGGAAGAAGCTGGCAGAGTTTTGGGCAACACTCAGGGTGAGGTGAATATCCTTGTCTCCAGCTCTGTTCGCAGCGCGTTGGTCCAGCCAATAGAATTTGAGCGTATCGGCGCACACAAACTTCGCGGCAGAGAGGAGTTGGTCGAAATCTATTCGCTAACAACAAACTAGCCACGAAGCCTGTTTCAACAGCTCACCAATCTGATGACGAGACCATAGACAATAAATGAACAAATACTGAGGCAGATGCGGGCTGGTTCAAAATCTATGTCGGCACCGATTCATTGACAGATGCGAATAAGTATCCTCCACTATTCCCACCCACGACCTGAACTTTTCAAAGTTGCGAAGGGAAATTTTCAATGACCAGATTCAGCGTATTTTCATTGGTTGGCGCAGCTACTCTTGCACTTACCGCTTGCGATGATGCCAGCAGCACAAGTGGCTCTGCCGAAACAACGCCTGCGCAACAAGCCTGTTTGCGCGATGTGGCCGCTGCCACGAACAATACACAGGTTGTCGTCCTTGCCTCTGCCTTCAGCGAGGCCGGAACACAAGTGCAAGTCGGCGTGGGCCCGGATCAGGCGCCTTGGAACTGCATAGCTTACAGCGATGGCACAACGGCGGGCATAGAATCTCTCAGCGATGAGGGGACGCTTTAGGCGCTGAATAGCTGCCACCATTTCTCGAGCCCCGTCGTCGGGTCCCAAGTTCATGCCCATAGAGCGACCCTATCAATCGAAAGGACAACGTGATGCTTAAGAGATACTTTTTGGCGCTTGCCATTCTACCCATGCCCGCACTTTCAGACATATCCGACGAGGCGAACGCTTGTATTGATGAATTGGTCTCACGATTTGGGAACATTGGCGGCGAAGTCCTGGGGCAAGAATTCAGCGAAGCCGCGACTATGGTCCGACTTCGCGACGGGAATGGGGTCGAGTACGAATGTATCGTTTGGTCCGGTCCCGAAGTCGCTGAATTGCGGGCCGTCGGGGAAAACGCGGACGCGGCTGATGACGGAGGCGGCGCAATGGACGGCGCTTCTGCGCCGATAGTTTCGGGGGATCACGTCGTAAAGTTCGATGCCGGAACAAGCGGCACAGCCATGAGCGCAACCCTCCAGCCCGGCACGTCGGTGCGATACATCCTAGGTGCAAGTGACGGCCAGTTTCTGAATGTCGATGTCGGATCACGGGGCGGAGCATTGGACTACAAAATAGTCAATCCAGACGGCTCTTTTCTGTTGGACTTGATCGCTTCGGACACTCCGTACCGAGGTCAGCTTTGGCAGTCTGGCGACCACGTTGTCGAGGTTGTCAACGCGGGTGCCCAACCGGTGACGTTTGACATCGGCATCGGCATTGACTGATCCGTGGAAAGTCGCAGTAACCCGGTTTGAAGATAGAGGACCTACCTCTTTCGCTTTACGGAAATGATGCAGCCTGAATGTTTCGGATGTCGCGCAGGAACATCCCGTGCCATCGCATCTACGTTGCCGAGGTGTCGTAGCGCCCCACTGCTCAGCAACACTCCCCGACCGGCGTCATACCGTCGCTGGCCAAAGCCGCTTGCGACGCAATCCCAATGCTCTCCGGTCTCGGCCTTCCGAAAGCGCGGTAGATCATGCGAGTCGTGACGCCCCGTTGTCGTAGCAATATGATCAAACTTCTTTGAGGCCGTCTGGTGGGTCTGGTGATGGGTCACCTGGGTTTTGCCGGGTTGTGCCACCGCTCCCTTAGTCGGTCGGGGCTTTGGACGCGTGATTGTCACGACACCATGAGGTTTGGGGTGACCGGGAACAGCGACATGTGTGGCAATTGGACGAGCAGCCAAAGGCGGCACCTGGCCGGGCACTGCAATCGGAACCTGGTTTGGTGTCGCAGTCGGTACCTGGTTCGGCGTTGCGGTCGGCACTTGTGGTGGTATCACAATGGGTTGCGGGACTTGCCCCTGGACAGCAACAGGAGCCTGGTTCGGCGTCGCGGTCTGCACCTGAGACGGAACGGCGACCTGCGGTTGAACTTGAGGGGGCACCGCAATGGGAACCTGGTTCGGTGTAGGTGTGGGAACCAAAGGCGGAATTGCGTTTGGAGCAACGATCGGGGATGGAACCTGTCCGGGAACGGCGATCGGTGTTGCTACGGGAACTTGTCCCGGTATGGGGTTGGGAATGGCGTCAGGAGCCAGAACAGGAACTACAACCGAAGACGGCGTTTGCTGTGTCCCTTTGGGTGGTAACTGGTTTGCAGTTGGTTGGGTCGGACCCGAAACTTGGTTGCTGGGCCTTTGACCTCCGGCTTGTCCGCATCCTTGGCTGGATTGATGCGGGTTTCCGACCCCTCGACACCAACCGTAGTGGTTTCCTCTTGCAAGTGTTGGCACTGCCGCTGTTTCAACAACCAGGAAAGCCGCGAAAAAGATCAATGTGGTGTTCAGTTTCATAACGTCCTCACCAACTTGTTGTTAAGGCCAGATACCCGCCCGGATCGCCAGAATCTGTCAAAGGTCCGTCCCGCAAAGGAACGCCAACATATCCGGAAAGGAAGAAATTCCGTTTGAAGTCTACATCCAAACCGATGCCGGCAGAAGCCAGTGTCGCGTCCTTGACCTCGAAACTGGCAGGGTCGTTGTTCGAGACATACCCCACATCGAAAAATGCAAAAGGCGTCAGACGATCAACGCTTTGCGAGTTGGGGAAATAGGAATGCGACACCTCAAAAAGGGCAGATATCCCGGAATCCCCTTCGACCTCATCGAACCGATACCCACGAAGGGCATATCGATCCCCAAGAAAAAACTCTTCAACCGATGGCAAGCGATCTGGCGTGTATTGACCCCAGATTTCCGTGCGCCATGCAGTATTGGGCGACACTCCCGTCAGTGGGCTTTCGTACCCGACCCCTCCACGAAGATGCCAGAACGAAGGGTCACCGTCGTCAAAATTTGCGTCGGCTGTTTCGTTTTCGTTGTTCCCAAATGACAGGGTTGCCCCTGCTTCAAGCGCACGACCGTCGGTGTAATTCTTGCCGAAAAGGTAGGTCAGCCCAAATACGCTTGCGTCGCTAGACAGCGGCTCGCCGCCACTGACTGAATCCGCCTTGGACAATCGATAATCCAGCAGGACATAGCCGTATCTTGCGACATCACGGATCACGGGGTAACCCAACGCGACAGTCAGGTTTTCGCCGTCGATATCGGTGCGCGCAAAGTCACCGGAAAGGTCCCGGCGAGCATTTATGTTCCCGTAGTATATCTCGCCATATAAACCTTCACTATTCAGCGGTGTTCGGTACGTCAAAGCCCCCCAGAGCGAACGCTCGTCTTCTACATCCCAGTTATAGGCACCCGATCCTTCAAACCTCAGCAGGTCGCCTACGGCCAGCGTGGAATAGAACTCCTGCACGACATAAAAGCTCAACGCTTCGCCAAGTTCACGAGGAGGGTTATCAAGTGTTGCGCTGCCTGCCTGCTTGCGAAGTGGGTCTCCCAAGACACGAAGCCTTCCACCGGGACCATTCGGAAAATCAATCTCGGTCGATACTTCAAGGTCGGGGATATCTTCGGCGAGCATTACTGCGCGCTCAAAGCGCTTCAGCGTCAAAGGTGCTTCGGTCGTCAGCGGGGCAAAAATCCTCTCGAGTGTTTTGAAAGTCCTGCCGTCTACGCCCTCGATGTTGATGGTCTCAATATTTCCTTCATCAACTATGATGTTTCGCCCGTCGGGTGCGGGCCATGCCTCGGCAAGGAAATAACCATCTTCGCGATATATCTGGGTTATGATTTCGGCAACGTCCCCCGCCGTGATACGCCCAGAACGATCATACGCCAGTTGCCCTGCAAAAGTTAAAAGCTCGTCACCGTCATATACTGTGACACCTTGAACCGAATGTCGGGCCTCAATATCCCAAATCTGGGCGCGCAGAGAGCTTGGTTTAATTGCACCGGCACACAGAACAAGGGCTACAAATAACAATTTAACTATGCGCATTTCCGTAAACCTCTTTCGGGTTCTGAAAACTAGAGTTTTGAATAGCATGGCGTGATCAATGCGGACGCGTGAAATAAAAAAAATAAGGAAATCTGTGGCAAACACGGTCCACACTTAAAGGGTAAAACCGCTGGTCTGGAACGGTGCCACCACCCAAGCCCTGAACCTGGGGAAACCGCGTCTCGGAACAAGATCACACCTAGATTTTTAGGATCCTGCGAAATCAAAACTGGGCCGCCCCGCGAACTACAGCGCCACCCGGAAGGGGCAACGACCGCATCGGTCTAGTCAAGGAACCTGAAACAAACGCGCGTTCATGTCCCAGCGCCAAAGACACTTGGAGGGCAATTTTCTAAAGATAGGGCAGCCTACGTACTCAATGATCAAGACGCTCGGCTTGGGTATGCCTCAATGGTAGCGGTTCACCTGCCGCTGCATCTGGGAACAGCGACGCAATAACCGGACCAAAGGTTGCACGATTGCAGAAGGATACGAGGGGTCAACGTGTGTTGCGATTGAAGTCGAATGGGACATGGCGGCCTCCTAACATTGACGCCACGTTAACCTAGGTCAATGGAAAGGTCTGTGAACCAGAGCACACAAGGCGGCAATCTTTGAGCAATCTTAGACTTGGCAGTGCCAAGACTGCTCATCTGGATCACATCAAGAAGGACACATAGCTGTCTACGGACGCTTTCTGGAGGCAATACAACAACAAAATCGCGAAGACCGAAATCGGAGCCGCGACCTCCATTGCCACCTTGAAAGGTACTAGGGAGCCGTTTCCGAGGCGGATCGAAACAGCGATCTTCCGGGCGAGCGGGAACAGCTCCCTTGTGCTTGATTTAAACATATTGAACTCGTTACTGAACATGTCGAAAAAATTACCACCGGCCATTTGAACTGAATATTAACGGCGCTGTTTTGCGGCTTTTTTCTAAAAATGTCGGGAAAAATGAGGGACAGTAACGGGAATAACCGCCTCACTGTTCACTCATCCAGAACGTTTAGCGAGAAAATCAGAACTCAATCGGCGCAAATTTTGCCTAGCGGCACGCAAAAGCTGACCAAGACCCAAGGCTCTGTGGCCTTCGGGCCATTCAACATGCCCGCAAAGCCCGACCGAAATAAGCCAAGCGCGATTTGGCCCTGAACGTGGACGACCGTCGATCGAGCGTGAACAGACGGCCCAACCGAGGTAAGTCTCTCTAGTGAAACACAGTTGCACCGGCATCGTTGGACACCGTGGTTCCTTTTTCGCCGCGAACGGCTGCCGGGACATCGGCAAGGGCACAAATGATCGCGCGGCCACCGGTTGTTCTGGCAAAGTCTTGCGCCGCTTGCACTTTCGGGCCCATCGACCCGGCGGGAAACTCATATTCGTCCAAAGCGTCCGGGGTGATAGACCGTATTCCCCTTTGATCGGCTGTTCCCCAATCGAGGAAAACCGCATCGGCATCGGTCGCGATCACAAAGAAATCCGCACCGAGGTTCTGGGCCAACAGGCACGAGGCAAAATCCTTGTCGATAACGGCTTCAACGCCCACCAGTTTCCGGTCGGCCCCTTTTTCATACATCGTGGGAATCCCACCGCCGCCAGCCGCAATGACAGTTGCGCCTCTTTCAAGGATCCAACGTATGGGCTCGACCTGGAAAATGCGTTTGGGTCGGGGTGACGGGACGACACGGCGCCAATAATCCCCGTCCGGCTTTACGGTCCAGCTTTTCTCGGCCGCTTCCTTTTTCGCCTCTGCTTCTGAATAGACCTGACCGATGAATTTGGTTGGGTCGCGAAAGGCGGGATCGTCCGGGTCGACCTCGATCATCGTCAGCAAGGTGGCGATGTGGTGTTCAAAGGGCAGGATGTTTCCAAGCTCCTGCTCGATCATGTAGCCAATCATGCCCATCGTCTCGCCGACCAAGACGTCCAATGGGTATTCCTCGACATCGGTGTACATGATTTCCTGCAAGGCCAGCATTCCGACCTGAGGACCATTGCCGTGGGTGATCACGGTCTCATGCGCTTCGCACAGCGGGGCAAGGGCATTTGCGGCAATCTTTGCGTTCCTGCGCTGATTGTCCGCCGTCATCGCCTCACCCCGTTTGAGAAGCGCGTTGCCGCCCAGTGCTACAACAACGCGTCCCATTGCTCAGGCTCCCAGTGTGGCGACGAGGATCGCCTTGATGGTGTGCATCCGGTTTTCGGCTTGTTCAAACGCGATGTTCATATCGCTCTCGAACACGTCTTCGGTGACCTCCATTTCGGAAATGCCGAACTGTTCGTGGATGTCTTTGCCGACCTTGGTTTCCAGATTGTGGAATGCGGGCAGGCAATGCATGAACTTTACGTTTGGATTGCCGGACTTTTTCATCAGGTCCATGTTCACCTGATACGGAGACAACAACTTGATCCGCTCGGCCCATACTTCCTTAGGCTCTCCCATCGACACCCAAACGTCGGTGTGAATGAAATCGACCCCTTCCACAGCCGAGGTATCATCGGTGATGGTGACACGCGCGCCCGACTTTTCGGCCCGCGCCATGGCCAACTCGCGCACATCGTCATGGGGCTGCGTTTCCTTGGGTGAAATCATACGCACGTCGCACCCCATCAATGCACCCAGCATCAGCAGCGAATTCCCCATGTTCGATCGACAGTCTCCGGAATAGGCATAGACAATGTCCTTGCGCGGTTTGTCTGCGTGCTCGATCATCGTCAGCATGTCCGCCAGCATTTGCGTGGGGTGCCAATCGTCCGTCAGGCCGTTATAGACCGGGACGCCGGAATACTCTGACAGTTCCTCAACCATGTCCTGACCGGCACCGCGGAACTCGATCCCATCAAACATACGCCCTAGAACTCGGGCTGTATCCTTCATGGATTCCTTGTGGCCAATCTGCGACCCCGACGGATCAAGATACGTGATGTTGGCCCCTTGATCATAGGCGGCGACCTCAAAGGCGCACCGTGTGCGGGTCGAGGTTTTCTCGAAAATCAGACAAATGTTCTTGCCGGTCAGCGACGGTTGTTCGGCCCGAGCGTATTTTGCTCGCTTCAGGTCACGGGCCAGGTCCAGCAGGTAAAGCATTTCGCGCTGGCTGAAATCTGCGATCTTGAGGTAGCTTCGACCCTTTAGATTAAATGCCATTGTGTCTCTCCCTTAAAAATGAGTTTGCGCAATCCGGTGCGCCCTTTGCGAGTTTAATAAGCTGGGTCGCGGTCAATCGGGCATGTCATGCAGTGACCACCGCCCCGACCCCGGCCAAGCTCTTGTCCGGATATCTCGATGACTTCGACGCCTGCTGCGCGCATCTTTCCATTTGTGAATGTGTTGCGCGCATAGCCGACGACAACACCGGGCGAGAGGGCAACGACGTTGTTCCCATCGTCCCATTGCTCACGCTCGGCCTGGAATTCGTTTCCTCCGGTCGAAATGACCTCAAGCGAGTTCAAACCCAATGCTTCTTTGTAGACATCAAACAGGTGACCTTTTTCGACATGGATGTCCAAGTCCCCTCGGTCGCCGGGGCGGATCGAAATGCAGGTGATCTGGTCCGCAACTTCTGAGAACGCCGTCACCTTGTCGTAGTCGAGGCAGGTAAAGACCGTATCCAGATGCATGGCCGCACGACTTTTCGGCATTGCGCAGGCGACAACACGTTCAGCACCGCCTTTTCTGAACAACGCCTCGGAAACCTGCGCGACCGCCTGCCGCGTCGTGCGTTCCCCCATTCCGATGAAAACAGTACCCTTGCCAACCGGCTGCACGTCGCCGCCTTCGACCGACGCTAGACCAAAGTCATCGTCGCTGTCGCCCCACCAGAACTCGAACTCGGCATCCTTAAACATCTGGTGATACCGATAGACGGTTCGCATGATCAGAGTTTCGGGCTTGCGGGCAGGCCAGAACATCGGGTTCGTGGTGACGCCGTTGAAAATCCAACAGGATGGGTCCCGTTGAAACTGCGCATTCGGAATAGCAGGCAGGATGAAATCACCCAGCGAAACAAGATCACCGAACTGCTCATCAATCATGCCTTTGGGCAGGTCGGCAAAGATTATTCCACCCAGCATGTGACGAGCCAGCGTTTTGGCGTCCATTTCGTCCAACCAGGCTCGCATCTCGACCGAGAACCCAAGACCAACCATGTTGGGCGTAATCAGGCGGTCCAGCATGAAGGCGCGCGCCGCCGGGTCCGCGTCAATCGCTTGGGCCAATAGATCCTGAATGTCATACACCTCGACCCCGCGTTCGCGCATGAGCGAACAGAACTCGGCGTGGTCTTTTCGCGCCTGTTCCACCCAGATCACATCATCGAACAGAAGCTCTTCGCAGTTTCGGGGTGTCAGGCGGTCATGCGCAAGGGATGGGCGCGACACGATCACCTTATTGAGCTTTCCGATCTCGGAATGGACACCAAGCTTCATGGCAACTCTCCTTTCGAGGCAGCGGTTTTCTGATTAACTTCAATGTCTTTGGCCTGGCTCCAGCGCACCCAGACGTGAATTGGCACTCCGGCCAGCAGCAAGACCGAACCGATAAGAACGGTCTCGGCACCGGACCCGATGAAAGCCCAAACGGAATAGACAAAGCCCAAAGCGCCCAGGACAACAACTTTGGCAAGTTCGGGGCCGTGCAGTACCTCGCCGCCCTTGAGCCGGATCATGATCTCGGCGACCGAACAGATCGCATAGGGAAGCAGACTGGCGACGACGGCCAGCAAAATGACGAAATTGAATGCCGCAACCAAACCTTGGGCGAAATTCAGAATGATCAGAACAGAGGCAAGCACATTGGACAGGATCAGCGCATTTGCTGGCGTGCCGAATTTGGATTTCTGTCCCAGTGCAGCGGGAAAAACACGATCCAGAGCCGCCCCATAAGGAACCTGTCCGCTGAGCAGCGTAAAGCCGTTAAGGGTGCCAAAAGTAGAAATGACAGCTCCGCACGCCACAAGAATACCGCCGTACGTGCCGAACATGACCTCTCCGACTGCGGCCAGCGGAGCGGCGGACACCGCCAGAGTTTCCGGCGGAATAACCCCCATCGAAACGGCCGTTACCGAGATATAGACGCAGGCTGCGATAATGACCCCGATCACCGTGGCGCGCGGGATTGTCTTTTCGGGCTCAACTACATCGCCGGAGGGCACCGTCGCGGATTCCAGCCCGAGATAGGCCCAAAGCGTCAACGCAGCCGCCGCCGAAATCGCCGAAATCGCAGTCGTACCGCTGTGATTTACGGGGATGTAGTTCTCATGTTCGATCCAGAATATGCCGAGTGTACCGATCAGGATAAGCGGGGCCAGCTTGAGGACAGTGGTGACAATCTGGACCACTCCAGCCCCTTCAACGCCGCGTATATTGATCAGCGTCAACGACCAGATCGCGACCAAGGCCGTAGCCAGCCCATACATGGGAACATCAACAATCACCGGGAACAGAAAGCCCAGATACCCCACAAGCGCGACGGCTACCGCAGCGTTCCCGGTCCACAGGGCGATCCAATATCCCCACGCAATGATGAACCCCGCGAAATCTCCGAACGCTTCTTGGGAATAGGCGTAAGGACCACCCGGCTTGGATACGACCCGAGACAGCCTTCCAAAGATGATCGCCAATACTAGTGCGCCCGCAGATGTGAGTATCCATCCACCGATTGCAATCGGTCCAAACGGGGCGAGGGATGCAGGAAGTAGGAAAACGCCGGAGCCGATCATGTTCCCCACGACCAGCGCGATACAGGCCGTCAACCCAAGAGCCCCCGTAGTCGTTTTTGTCGAGGAAATATCGGTCATCCTGGCGGCTCAGTCGGACGTGGGTTCTGTTGTCTCGGCCGCCGGTGTGTCTATACCCGGGTCCACCATCGCCCCAACCGTAAGCGCCGCACAAATGATGACCGCCAGCACGACAAGCAACGGAAAGACAAAGCGCAACCATCGATCATAGGACACCCGTCCGATCGCCAGACCGCCCATGACAACGGCAAAAGTTGGGTTGAACAGGTTCACCCACCCGTTTGCCGATTGATACGCTGTTACGACCAGGTCCCGCCCCACTCCGGCAAAGTCGGCCAAGGGTGCCATGATCGGCATTGAAAGCGTCGCCAATCCTGACGAGGACGGAACAAGGAAGGACATCAGGATTTGAATGCCGAACATGGCATTGATAAATGCAAACTCGCTTAGACCGGACACGAAACCTTCGGCGCTAGCGAGGATCGTATCTGTGATCTTACCGGCATCCATGATGACGACGACGCCGCGTGCAACGCCGATAATCAGTGCGACACCAAGCAGATCCCGGGCACCATCAACGAAGGTTTCGACAAAGGTCGCTTCGTCCATCCGCGACCCTTCGTCGAGCTTTCCGACCCACCAGACGATGATCGACATGACAAGGAACAGGCCCGACATCTCGGCCATCCACCAGCCCAGCGCGACCACGCCGTAAATCATGACCGCAAATGTCAGCCCGAACAGGCTGAGGATGATCGAACGGGTCCGGGTCATTTCGGGGAATGCGTCATCGCTTTCAGAACCCTTCAGGAAATGCGCCCTGTTTTCTTCGGTCTGATCCGCGACCACGGACACGGAAGGGTCTGCCTTGACCCGCTTGGCATACCTCATGACAAAGACAATCCCCGCGGCAAGGCACAGCCCGAGTATAACAAACCTGAGCACGATCCCATTGGTGAATGGAATTCCCGCGCCCTGTGATGCAACCACTGTCGCAAACGCGTTGAACGTCGAACCGAGCGTCCCGATGCCCGCCCCCAGCATGATCACAGCTACACCGGTCAACGAGTCATATCCGGCGCGAATGAACACCGGTATGATCAGCGCATAGAACGCCAGCGACTCTTCCGCCATTCCATAGCTGGTTCCTCCAAACGCAAAGGCCGTCATCAGGATCGGGATCATCAGGATTTCCCGCCCCTCCAACCGGTGCAGCAGCCACCCAATACCCGCGTCGATCGCTCCGGTTCTGGTCACAACCATCAGGAAACCACCGATGATCAAAACAAAGAACGCGACATCAATTGCGGCGCTGGACGAACTTCCCAGCAGGCCCGGATCATACATGCCTGCGATCGGAGCCAATATGACTGCGGTCAAACCCTGTGGGTTCGCTTCGACCTCGTGATAGGTGCCGGGAACCGGGGCTTCGCTGCCCAGAGCTTCATTCATCTGTCGCTCGTATTCTCCCGCCGGGATAACCCAGGTCAGGGCCGCGACAACGGCGATCAAAATGAAAAGGATCGTAAAGGCGGTCGGAAACTTGAACTTGGACATGAATAACTCGCGCTAGATTGGACTGGGCGGGTAGTTCTTCAATTAATTGAACGTCGTAGTCTCAAAACAATAGATAGAAGCCCCTCCGGCCGCGAGTCAAGAAAAGTCGAGAAGTGAAAGCCCGATCAATGTGGTCAACTGATCGGGCATCCAGCGATACATTGCGCGTCACACAAACCGGTTTACGTAGTTTTCCAATTGTTCCTGACGCCCGGAACGCGGTTGCGGGTTAATACCTTGCGACAGGACGCGCGCTGAAATTTCATCGAGCCCAGCGCCCAGCATGGCCTGCGCTTCTGGCGCATCCCATCCGGAATACCGTTCAGACAGCGCCTTATCCAAACCACCATCTTCGATCATCGCTGCGGCTGCTTTCAATCCTCTAGCGCAGATGTCCATGCCGCCGATATGGGCCGCAATCAGGTCTTCGGCGTCTATCGACTGGCGACGGATTTTGGCGTCAAAGTTTGTACCGCCCGTCACGAAACCACCGGACATTAGAATGTAGTAGTAGGCCAACGCGACTTCGGGGGTGTTGTTCGGGAACTGGTCCGTATCCCAGCCTGACTGATAATCGTTCCGGTTCATATCAATCGAACCCAGCATCCCCTCGGCCGTGGCAACGGCTATTTCATGTTCAAAACTGTGGCCCGCAAGAATAGCGTGGCCTTGTTCCAGGTTCAGCTTCACCTCGTTCTCCAGCCCGTATTTCCGCAGGAAACCAATGCAGGTCGCCGCGTCGTAGTCGTACTGGTGCTTTGAAGGCTCCTGCGGCTTGGGCTCGACCAGAATGGTGCCCTTGAACCCGATCTTGTGCTTGTACTCGACAACCATATTCAGGAACCGCCCCATATGATCGAGTTCCCGCTTCATGTCGGTATTCAAAAGGGTTTCATACCCTTCCCTTCCTCCCCAGAGCACATAGTTCTCGCCCCCAAGCTTATGCGTCGCATCCATACAGGACTTCACAGTCGCCGCCGCAAACGCAAAGACATCCGGGTCCGGGTTCGTACTGGCCCCCGCCATCCAGCGGCGGTGGCTGAACATGTTTGCCGTCCCCCACAAAAGCTTGGTTCCGACGGATGTCATTTTGTTACCGATGTAATCCGTGATTTCCTCAAGCGTTCTGAGGTTATCAGCGAAGTTACCCTGTTCGGGACGGATATCCGCGTCGTGCCAGCAGAAATAGGGTTGTCCGAGGATTTCAAACATCTCGAACGCGATATCCGCTTTCATGCGCGCCCGGCCCATCTCGTCCTGAGGGTGCCAGGGCCGTTCCAGCGTCGGACCTCCGAATGGGTCTCCTCCCTCCCATGCGAATGAGTGCCACCAGGCCACGGCAAAACGCAGGTGGTCCTCCATACGTTTACCCATGACGATCTCATCAGGGTTGTAGTGCCGAAAGCAGAGCGGATTGCTGCTGTTCGCACCTTCATACCGGATCTTTTCGATCCCCTTGAAAAAGCCGCTAGTCATGCCTGCCCCCTACTCTGTTGTTTGTCCCGGCTGCTTGCCGAGAATGATCATCGACAGCAGGTCGTCATCGGTCACGTCGGCGATCTCAACAGTGCCGACGAGTTTGCCGTTTTTCATCACGGATGCCCGATCGCACAGCTCCATCACGGCGTGAACGTCATGATCAATCAGGAAGATGCCAATCCCCTGAGCCTTGAGTTGATGGATCAGGTCCGCGACCATCTGGGTTTCGTGCGGGCCAAGCGCGGCTGTTGGCTCATCCATGATGAGGATACGAGCGTTGAAATAGACCGCCCTTGCGATCGCCACGGATTGCCTCTGACCCCCCGAAAGCGCCGAAACTGGGTCACTGAATTTCTGAAAATTCGGGTTCAGTTGCCCCATAATCTTGCGGCATTCGGCCTCCATCGCGGCGTCATTGACCAAACCGAAAGGCGTTGTCATCTCGCGCCCAAGAAAAAGGTTCGAAGTTGCATCCAGATTGTCGGCCAGCGCCAGCGTCTGATAGATCGTCTCAATATTATTCGCGCGCGCGTCCCGAGGGTTGTTGATCTCAACCGGCTTGCCGTCGATCAGAATCTCGCCGTGATCCATCTGATAGGCACCGGACAGAACCTTGATCAGCGTGGACTTTCCGGCACCGTTGTGGCCCAGCAAGCCAACAACTTCGCCGGGGTAGAGATCGACCGAGACGTGGTCCACCGCCTTGATCCCGCCAAACGAAATCGAGATATCTCGCATTTCGACAAGGGGAGGCGCACCTGAACCGCGACCAGAGCCTAAGGGCGATTTCTGCGTGTCCTGAACCTGCATCATTTTGCCCCCAATCGCTTGCGATAGACGATGTCGATATAGACGGCCAAAACCAGCACGCTGCCGACGACGATGTTCTGGAACGGCGCATCAACACCCACCATTGCCATCCCTGACTGAAGGGCCTGCATAATCAAGGCTCCAAGTATTGCGCCGTAAATCGTGCCGATCCCGCCGGACAGAGCCGTTCCGCCGATTACCGCAGCCGCGATCACGCGCAGCTCATCCAGCGTTCCGATGTCATTCGAGTGGTTCGCCAAACGGGCCGAGGCGACAACGGCTGAAACAGCACACAAGAACCCCATCAGGGCAAATATCTTGACGGTCAAAAGTCGCGTGTTGATCCCGGAAAGTTCGGCTGCATCCGGGTTTCCGCCGGTGGCAAAGATATATCTGCCAAACCTCGTTTTTCGCGCCACGACCGTCAGGGTCACGGCCACGATGATCAGGATGAGGACCGAAATCGGGATGCCGTAGCCAACAACCAAGCTTTCCGGCATTGTTTCGCCGCGCGCCTCGAACATCCGCTGTAGTCTTCGCGTGGGGATCGCATAGCTATTCACGACATAGACATACCCCAATATCGCAAATGCGATTATCCCAGCCAGCGTTGCTTCGGCCCAGACAGGTTTCACCGGAAAGCCGTGAGACGCCTTGGCTCGCCTGCCACTCCACAAAGCCCAGATCGCAACGGCCGCGGCAAACAGGCCGAACATCCAGCTTGCCGTTGTACCCAGCGTTCCATTCGTGCCGCCGAATTTCAGGAAATTGCTGTCCAAGGGGCCGATGGTCTGACCGCTGGTCAGATACCACGCCACATTCCGCCAGACCAGGAAACCACCCAGTGTAACAATGAACGCAGGGATCGTCAGATAACCGACCATCCACCCGTGAAATGCTCCGATCAAGGTACCAACTACAAGACCGACCACTAGTGTGATCGCCCATGTCACCGGATTATCCAGCCCCAACCCCAGCACATTCGGCAACAGCTCGGTCTGGGTCATTGCCATGACTGCGGAACTGGTCGCCAAAAGAGCGCCCACGGACAGGTCAATGTGGCGTGTCACGATGATAAAGACCATGCCGCACGCCATGATCGCCACAGAGACCGTCTGAATTGACAGGTTGAACAGGTTCCGAGGGGTCAGAAAGCGCCCGTCGGTGACGATGTTGAACCCAATACACAGGATGACAAACGCGCCGATCATTCCCAAAAGCCGCATATCCAGTTCCAATTGCTGAAACAGGCTGGGCTTAGTTTTTTGAGGTATCGGCTGAGACGAAGTTTCGGTCATTTCCGATCTTTCACATTCAGCAATGGTCCCCGGACCAGATCAAATGGTCCGGGGATTGTGCGATTTAGTTACACGGTGCGGGGCCGTTCTCGACGCCCTGACACAGGTCTTCCAATGGAATCCACCCGGCGTCCACAACAACAGACAGGTTGTCCTTTGTGATTGGAACAGGTGCCAGGAAGACCGAGTTCATTTCGGTCCCGCCCGGTGAGGTCCAGCTAATAGCGCCATCAATGTCTGCGGGGCTTGCTCCTCCGCTCAAGGCCACGGCGATTTCACCAGCCGCTTTTCCGAGCTCGCGCGCGTCCTTCCAAACCGAAACGGTTTGCGTCCCCAAAGCGACACGGTTCAACGCCGCATGATCGCCATCCTGACCCGAAACCGGTATCCCCTCCATGCCCTGCGCCGTCAGCGCAGCAACGACGCCACCGGCGGTGCCATCGTTCGATGCAACAACAGCATCCACGTTGTTTTCATTCGCAGTCAGAATCTGCTCCATGTTCCGCTGGGCGTTGGCTGGCAACCACCCATCCGTGTAGGCTTCGCCCACAATGACAATGTCGCCGCTGTCCACTGCGGATTGGATGATCTCTTGCTGACCACCACGCAGGAAATCCGCGTTCGGGTCCGTGGGCGACCCTTTGATCATGACATAGTTACCCTTGGGCATCGCCGCGAACACTGCGCGGGCCTGCATCCGGCCGACTTCAACATTGTCGAAGGTCAGGTAAAAGGCGCGGTCGTCTTCAATCAGACGGTCATATGCAATGACGGGTATACCCTCATCCGCAGCAGCCTGAACCGCCGGGCCGATAGCCTGGGAATCTTGTGCAAGAATGATCAGGGCATCCACACCCTGAGCGATCAGACTTTCGATGTCCGACAACTGTTTCGCAGAAGATGACTGTGCATCTGACGAGATATACTCGGCCCCGCCCGCCTCAAGCGCGGACTTGATCGCGGCTTCGTCTGTTTTCCAGCGTTCTTCCTGAAAATTGGACCAGCTTACGCCAACCACCGGTTCGGCAAATGCTGCCGACCCCAACAAGGCAACCGCAGCCGAAAAGCTGAGAATACGTTTCATGATTTCCTCCCGTTTATTGAGCCGCGTTCTTTCGATTCGTGGCTCTCAAGATCTTGAGTATCATATTTAATTCAGTCAGTAAAATATTTACTCTGTTAGATTGGTGGATTTCCAACTAGATTGGGGCAGCAACAAGATTCGCGAGATCAAGATGCTGAAAAGCAAGGGTTCTCCAAGCTCTGTGGACCAAAGAAATGCGACCCGCCTCAGGGTGCTGGAACATATCAGAACGCGAGGCTCGGTCTCGCGGATCGACATCGCGTCTGCGTTGCAAACCAGCCCGGCGACGGTCACCGCTGCGACCGCCGACCTTATCTCGGCTGGGCTGATAAAAGAGGTTGAGAGCGCCCCACCGTCCAAATCCGCCAAAAGAGGACGACCACGCGTTCTGCTACAGCTGGACGGGGGATCTTATCTGGTCGCCGGTCTGAAAGTTGCACGGCAATTCATTTCAGTCATCCTCGTCGACTTTGAAGGTAACGAGGTCGCCTCGCACAAATACGCTTTGGACAACGCGCGAATGTCACCCGGTGATTTCGTTCAAGAGGTATGTCGCGCACTAGAAGAAACCTGCGCGGGGATTGATGGCGCAATCCAGAATCTGTCCGGCGTTTCAATCGGAATAGCGGGGCTGGTCGACGCCGAAAGGAATTTCGTCCACTGGTCCTCCTCGATAACAGATCGCAATGTTGATTTCAGTCGGCGGCTGGCAGATGCGTTGCACTGTCCTGCCTTCATAGAAAACGACGCCAACCTTGTCGCCAAGGCCGAGCAACTGTTTGGCCTCGGAAAGGGTCTAAAAAACTTCCTGGTCGTTACGACAGAGCATGGCGTTGGGCTTGGCATCGTGCTTGGCGGCAAACTCTACCGCGGAGAGCGGGGCTGCGGCGCCGAATTTGGCCACGTCAAAGTTCAGCTTGATGGTGCGTTGTGCCAATGCGGTCAGCGTGGCTGCCTTGAGGCATATGTCGGGGACTATGCGCTTATACGCGAAATGACCGTTGCCGGACATGACAGGCAGATGAACACTATTTCAGACATCCACGATCTTGCCAACGCGGGGAACGAAAGGGCAAGCTCGGTGCTCGCGCGGGCGGGGCAGATGTTTGGTCTTGGCGTCTCTAATCTGATCAACCTGTTTGACCCTGAATGCATTATTGTGTCCGGCCCTCATACGAGTTTCGGGCATCTGTGTTCCGAGGACGTCATGGCGCGTATCCAAAGCGGAGTCGTCAAGGTGGATGCCCCCCTGCCCGAGATTAAGATACATCATTGGGGCGACCTGATGTGGGCAAAGGGTGCCGCAGCCTACGGGATCGAACAGGTTTCGATCCTCAAGGTAAAGGAGCTTGCGGCGCATGCGTCCTGAGCTGATTGCTTTGGTCACACTGGCCACCGCAGCAACGGCCGAGGTCCAAGCACCGCTTTTCAGCCGGGTGGAGTTGCCCTCTCATGTCTATGACGGTGGATGGGAACACTTCGTCGGTGGCGGTGTCGCCGTTTTCGACTGTAACGAAGACTCATTGCCGGACCTCTTTGTGGCGGGTGGGGCCAACCCTTCGCAACTGTTTCTGAACACCTCGGGACCAGAAGCCTCTTTCCAAACCGGCACACCTGATCACTTGGCGCTTACCGGCGTGACCGGCGCCTACCCCATTGATATCGACAGCGACGGAATGACGGACCTTGCCATTCTACGTGTCGGTCAGGACGTGCTTTTGCGGGGGCAGCCCGATTGCGCGTTCACCCCATTCACCACCCTGGACTTCCAGTCGGAAGATCACTGGACGACAGGGTTTTCCGCCACTTGGGAACAGGACCAGACTTTACCGACGCTGGCCTTTGGCACCTACGTGGATCGGTTCGACCCCAACGGTCCCTTTGAAACCTGCGGTCCGACGGTTCTGTATCGGCCTGACGGGAATACATATCGAAAGCCTCAGCATCTGGAGCCGGGATATTGCTCACTGTCCATCCTGTTTTCAGACTGGGCGAGACAGGGGCGCGCGGACCTGCGTGTCAGCAACGACCGCCATTACTATGTGCGCAACGGGCACGAGCAGCTTTGGGCGATGGAGACAGAGCCGCGTCTTTATACGCAGAACGACGGCTGGATTCCTTATTCGATCTGGGGCATGGGCATTGCATCGCGCGACTTGACCGGAGACGGGTTCCCAGAGGTCTACCTGACATCCATGGGCGACCAGAAGTTTCAGGTGTTCGACCCGGATGCCAATGGTCCGGCGTGGCGCGACGCAACCTTTGAGAAAGGAACCACGGCGCACAGGCCCCACACCGGCGGTGATGGCAGACCCTCGACCGGATGGCACGCGCAGTTTGCCGATGTGAACAACGATGGGCTCGACGACATTTTCGTGGCCAAGGGCAACGTTGAGCAAATGCCAGACGCCGCGTTGAACGATCCGAACAATTTGCTGATCCAGAAACCGGACGGTCAATTTGTCGAGGCGGCCACCCAAGCGGGTATTGCGTCAATGTCCAAGTCCCGAGGCGCGGCGGTCGCCGATCTGAACAATGACGGCTGGCTTGATCTGGTGGTCGTCAATCGCGGCACTGATTTGGAGGTCAGTCAAAACCAGCGCGCAGAGGGGAATTGGCTGTTGGCTGACATCTCTCAGAACCGGCCAAATCGTCAAGCAGTCGGAGGATTTATCGAACTCAAGACCTCGCTTGGCATCCAAACCCGAGAGATTGCGATCGGCGGGGGTCACGCCGGAGGCATTGCAGGGTTTCATCATTTTGGGTTGGGAGCCGACGACACCGTGCGCCTGCGCGTCATCTGGCCAGATGGGAATACAACAAAGTGGCAGGAACACCCTTCAAACCAGATCATTCAAATTCATCGGTGATCAACGATCAATCGCAAGCCCACTCGGAACCTGACTTGGAACGCCCAACCGTTCCGCCGGGTCTTCAAGACTGGTCAGAAAGCTAAGGATCGCGAGGACTTCCTGATCAGACAGGCTGACCGGTGACAGATCGCTGGACAGTGCTATCTTATCGATGTGATCTGCGTCCTCTAAAGCCAAATGATCTTGTGCCTGCGGCCAGTCTGGAAGCGTCGCGTCATTCACAGCGTAGCGATGCAAGGATGTGACCGGATCAAGGTGGTGGCGGACCATATCTTCGAGACGGCTAAACGCTCCGTTATGGCCGTATGGCGCGGTCAAGGTCACGTTGCGCAGGGATGGGGTCCTGAACGCAAACGCGTCCTCAGGGTCCCCAGTAACGCGCAGACGTCCGTCATCCCTGACGTGGCTTTCAAACCTCGCCGCCTTTCCTGGCCCGATTTGAGGCAGCGCGATCGAATGGAACTTGTGATCCGTCTGCAGCCAACCCGAGTGACACGCGCTGCACCCGGCCTTGCCGTAAAACAACGTCATCCCCTGCCGAGCCTCATCAGGCAGGTCTTCCTCGCCCCTCATGGCCCGGTCAAACGGGCTGTTATCGGCGCGCCATTCAAACGCAATGAAGTCGGCGATCACGTTGGCAATAGCGGTGAACGAGATCGCCTCACTCGGTGCGACTTCTTCAAACCGGCGCTGGTACTCTGGAATTTCCGCGACCCGCGCCGCAATCAGGTCCCACGCGCCGCCTTCCTGCGTCAAAAGCCCAAGGCGCACTGATTTGCTCACCTCATTCTCGGAATAATGGCCCGCCATTTCGTCGGGTGACAAAACAGGGAACATGGCCTGAGCTGCCAATGCGGATTTGAACCCCGGCCTCATATGCGTCCCCAGCGGGGTTCTGATCCCGTTGGGCTGGCTTGGGTCCGCTTCCAGCCGCCCATCGTGAAAGAACGTCGTGAATTGAGTTGCTCCGAGGTTCCAAAGACCAGGAGAATTCCGCGGTATCCGCTGTTCGGGCAAATTCGCGGGGTCAAGCCGGCGGTCGGCTCCTAATCCGACACCGCCCTCGCCTATTCCAAGTGACACGCCATCCGACGTGCCAAGCCTGGGGTGGTGGCAGGTTGCACAACTGATGTTTCGGTTTCCTGACAGGATCGGATCGTAAAATAGCAGTTGCCCCAACTGGGCGCTTGCCAGATCCGGCTCTACGAACTTGGGCGCGGGTCCAAGCGGCTGTGCACCAGCACTGACGGCGTGAAAACTGAACACGAGAATGGCTATGACAATGGCCCGTAAGCTCATGCCAGGCCCTCGGACACTTCTAGGGCAAGCACCTGTCGATACGGTTTTTCAGGGCTGCACAAGATAGAAGGGAACGTCGCAATATTGACCGCGTTCGGATAGCCGGACGGCTCAATGCAAAGCCCTGCCCGGCTGAAAAACGGATGGGCCATCTTCGCCCCGGAATATATCTGCGCCCCAGGCTGGTCGGACATGACAGACAGTCGCAAACCGGACGGGGACGTAAAATCTGCGATCGGCGCATCAAGGGCTCGGTCGGGATCAAAACAATAGTAGTGATCCAAATCTTCGGGCGCGCTTTGGACAGTTTTGGCTTGCGTGAAATCCAAATGCCCGGCGCACACCTCGATCGTTGCGCCCGTCGCGCATCCAGAAGCGTCTGTTTCCAGAAACCTCTGAGACGCAAGTCTCAACCTATGCACCGAGATACCCTCAGCGCTCCCAAGCGAATAATAGTTGTGCTGCGCAATGCTGATCGGGGTGGGCCGGTCCGGGAAGGCTTGGATCGTGTAAACCAGACGCGGGCAGTCCAACTTGATGGTGACTTCAAACCTGACAGTTCCCGGGAAACCATCTTCTCCGTCTTGGGAAATCAGGCTCAGGGCTACCTCTGTCTGCGAAACGTGTTCTATCGCCCAGTTGCGATGAGACAAGCCAACCGCTCCACCATGCAAGGTGTTCCCGTGTTCGTTCGCCGTCAGCTCGACCCTTTCGTTGCCGAGATCGAATTGAGCCCCTGAGATTCGATTGGCAACCCGGCCAACGATTGCCCCCATATAGTTTGTATCGGACACATACGCCTGCGGATCATCGTACCCAAGGATCAAGGGCGTGCCCTTGTGCCACCAGCCCTGAGTTATGGCCCCATAGCTCAGCAGGCAAACCCGCATATCGCCATCCGTCAGCACGGCCTGCTCAAGTTGGGGTTGGTTTTGGGTATCCCCGTTCATCACTTAGCCAAGGATGCCAGCGCCTTATAATACTGCCTATAGCGCTGATATTCACTTTCATAGACATCCACAAACTCATCGCGCGGATCTATGGTTTCGTTAATGGCAGGCGGAGTCATTACGTCTGCCGGGCTTGAGTTCGTGACGGCACAGATAGCCAGACGAGCCGCACCTATTGCCGCGCCAAATTCGCTGCCCGCTGGCAGAGCAAGAGGTATCTTCAAAACCGTGGCCAGTGTCTCCAACCAGAACCGAGACTTTGCGCCGCCGCCAACCGCCAGCAATCGACCCGGTTCGGTTCCCGTGCTTTTCAAAGCCTCAAGACAATCACGCATCGCGAAAGCAACTCCCTCCATCACGGATCGTGTCAGGTCCACCGGGTTCGACGCAATGTCCACGCCCAGAAAAGCAGCCCGTATGTTGCTGTCATTATGCGGCGTTCTTTCACCCGATAGATAGGGCAAGAAGGTAATTGGCGATGGACCGTCCACAGAGTCGGGCAATTCGCCCGCCAAGTCCTCGACCGGACGGCCCAGATTTTGCGACAGCCAGTTCATGCTGTTTGTTGCCGAAAGAATGACACCCATCTGAATCCAACGCTCAGGCACGGCGTGGCAAAAGCAGTGGACTGCGGTATCCGGCGCAGGCGCGTACTGCTCGGTCGCGACAAGCAATACGCCCGAGGTGCCAAGCGACAGAAATCCCGTTCCATCCTTTACGCTGCCGATACCGCAGGCTGCGGCGGCGTTGTCACCGGCACCCCCGGCAACGATCACCTTCCCGGATAGCCCCCATTCTTGCAGCAGCTCGGTGCGCAGCTCGCCCCCCGGTTCGCTTCCCTCGACCAAACGGGGCATCTGATCCAGCCGCATGTGGCTGAGGCTCAGCGCCCTTTCCGACCAGCACCGAGCACCGACATCCACCCACGAAGTACCAGCACTGTCGGACAGGTCGCTGACATACTCGCCGGTCAACCAGAACCGAAGGGAGTCCTTCGGCAATAAAACCTTTGCAGTTTCCGAAAACACCTCGGGTTCATGTGATCTCACCCATTCCAGCTTGGGCGCTGTGAAGCCCGGAAAAACAATGTTTCCCGAGATGGCACGCATCTCGGGGTTCTGATCCAATACCTTTGCCTGTTCAGACGACCGGGTGTCGTTCCAAAGAATACATGGCCTTAGAACCCTCCCGTCCGAGTTCAGCAAGGTCGCTCCGTGCATGTGCCCGCTCAGCCCGATTCCGCGTAAGGCGGCAAAAGCCTGTTCGTTTTCAGACCGAAGCGTTGCAACAACCTTCTTGCAAGCATCAACCCAGTCTTGCGGCGATTGCTCGGACCAACCCGGATGCGGTGCCGAGGTTGAAATGCTGGCTTCCGCATCGCACACAACACTGCCAGCTTCGTCTACGAGAATTCCCCGCAGACCTGACGTCCCCAAGTCTAATCCAAGATACAATTTGACAGTCCACCATATTTTTTACCAAGTAAAATAATTGATGTCAGGATCAAGTCAATGCTGCAATGCCTATCACTCTTTTCACCTGTGTCGGCACTTCCCATGACCAAATGCAGGACGGCTCAACAGTCTCGAGACTTGTCAGACTTACATTGTAATGTTTCTATGTGATCAGCACGTTATTCAGAAGACAGGACTTTCAATCACATCTTTGGGAGGAACAGAATGAAATTGCATTGCTTGGCCGCTTTTTCAGCGGGCCTGATTTGTGCGCAGGCCCATGCACAGAAAGGGCCAACCCAGCATGATGCAGAGTTCTATGTTCTTCAGACCCAACACGCCCAGAAATGGGACCGGGATGATACAGCGGTCGAGGCATTCCTCGCCAAGCAAAGTTCGTCACAACAATAGCCTGAAACCTTTCGCCCAGCATCGGCGGCGGTCGCACTTTTAGAACATCAGGGATCACTTATGGTAGCAAACGTAATATTCGCACTCAGCTTGATCGTATCGCTTGGCATCGGGTTCATCTACTTCCGTGATCTGGGCGACGTTTCGCAGATGCTATTGAAAGTAAAGCGCAAAAACATGGTGCGCTTCATACGCCACGAATACCGGCTGATTGCTGTCGGGTTGGGCGGTTTTGCAGTGGCCACGCTTGTTCACTTTATCTTTGGCAGTGGACCTTTGTGGCTATGGATCATCTCGGCGCTACTCGTGATTTTCCTTTATGGTTTTCCGTATGTCTGGGTGCATCTGGGGCTGCGAAACCAACTCAACGACGCCGCGTTCTTTCCCATTTCCGAAGCCCGAAAATACGTCGGCCCGTCGGCGCCCGTTATCGTGATTGAAAACAACGGGCATGCGCGCGCGCACCCGGACGCCCAGATCATGCGGCCTCATCTAGCTGGCGACGTGAATGGATTGGGCGGCGAGGACATCGTGATGACCTACTGCGCGATGGCAAATCTCGGGCAGGGCTATGCTCCTCGGATCGAGGGCAAACGACTGGATCTGGAGGTTTTGGCACAACATGGGAACAACCTGATCCTGCGCGACAATGAAACCGGCGAGCCGATACAGCATATCTATGGATTTCGCGAGGCCGACCTTGACCCAAATGCGGACGGGCTGGCATGCCCCCTTCGGCCCGAAGCTCAGATGACCCCCTGGCCGACTTACCGCATGACCTTCCGCGGCTTTCAGAAAGCCTTTCCCGAAGGCGAAGTCTTTCTCAACAAGCCCTCACCAAATCCCGTTCTGCGCCTACTGGACATGGTGACCGAGATCACCTTTGGCTGGGGGATCAGTCGCCAGCATCAAGAAGACGCCCCGGTCATGGATAATATGGAACGGTCTGACAACCGTCTGCCCAACAAGACCTACGTTTGGGGGATCACGATTGGCAACGACGCCGCCTGCTGGACGGACGACTTCGTCGTCGAGAATAACTGGGTCGTCAACGCAAGTGTCGGTGGACGCGATGTGGTCGTCAGTCTGGACCCCAAATACGAAAGCCTTGGCGTGTGGTACAATGACAGCGGCAAGCCTGTGACTCGCTGCGACTTTTGGGGCATGTCGGATCAGGGCAGGCTGAAACGGGTCGAAACGCTGCGCGCTGGTGTTTTCTGGCACGTCTGGTCCGAGTTCTTTCCGGACACCGACATCAACCGCTCGGCACTTGGATCGAACAACAGTGAGGCAGCCGCCTAACCTTACAGTACAACGCTTTGCGATCTTGGGAGGGACCAATGAGAACAACCGAAAGGCTAAGAAAAACAGCATTGAAACTGGCGTTAGCCGTGGCGCTGCCAACCTCTGTTTCCGCGCAGCAGTCTGACTGGTCTTATCAAGCAACGATTTACCTGTTTACTCCTGAAACCAAAGTCTCGCAGGAAACACCCAATGGCAAGGTAGAGGGAACGCTGTCCTTCGCAGACGCGCTTGAAAACTTTGACCTTGCCTTTATGGGGACGTTTGCCGCGACAAATGGGCGGTGGTCGTTACTTGCGGATTACAACTATACCGACCTCTCGTTCAGCAACACCACTCCTGGCCCGGCCAGCTCAGGCGTGGAAACATCTCTTACCACGCAATTTCTAAGCGGGTATGTGGGTTACCGGGTCCTGACCACGGACACGTCAACGGTTGATGTCGCCGGAGGGTTCAGATGGTTCCGCACTCAGACAGATTTTACGGTTCTGCCGGGAACTGCACCGGGCCGGATGGTCAACATCGACGAGAGCTGGACCGACCCCGTGATCGGGGTTAGAGCCCGCGTTGATTTCAACGACAGATGGTCCGGGACGGGCTTTTTCGACTATGGCGGTTTCACGAATGACAGCGAAACATGGCAGGTTCTTCTGACTGCGGACTACGCCATCAACGACAGGTGGCTGCTTAGGGGCGGATACCGTTACATCTCGTTTGACCACGAGATTAACGGAGGCGACTTCAAGTTCGAACAATCCGGCCCACTGTTTGGTGCAACCTACCGATTTTAAGTTTGGCGAGTGCGATGAGAAGCGGCCTCATACTTAGGCCCGCCAGCACCCGGCTGCGTTTCTCGCAAAGAATACGATTCAGGTTAGAGGTACCTTGATGCGCTGCGGGGTGGCACCTGCGAACCATTGCTGCGGCCTTGAGACAGACATGTTCTGATGTGCCTGCTCCACCCATGTGCGCAGTTGCAAAAGGACCACCGCCCCGCCCACAACAATGGTGGCCCCAATCACCGGAGAGGCCGCAATCTCGTAGCTTTGCGTGCTGGAAATCCACAAGGCAAAACCCAAACGGGTCACGGCCACGGCATCCGTTACTCGGGTCAGCTTGGGAAGGAAATAGGAAGTGATTGCCGATGCACACACGACCAATCCCATGTAGACAAATCCCGCAAGTACAGGAAGCGGCAGCCCCATGCGTGTGACGTCAACATGCGAATACAGCACAAAACCTGCGGAAAACGCCAAAAATGCGATTGAATAGAGCCTGCGCTTTTCCCGGTCGATATGTTTGACGATGCGGTTCACTGGGGCTCCTATGCCAACTGACTTGACCTTTCTGGAGCCCGAATTTGCAGTTGATCTGACAAAATCAGGGCGGAATTTTGACTTTGTTTCCCCAACCGTTCCCGTTCAGCGCGCCTGTCATTCCGCGTTCAAGGATTCCGGTGCAATCATATCCGCATAGTTTTCGGCCAGCAGGCTGGCATCGGTGCGATTGAATTTGACCGAAGGCAGCACCTGCATGTCGATTTGCGACGCGCCGTCGAACAATTTCGATAGGTCCACGTTCAGGTGTATCGTGGTCTCAGATGAAAGGTCGGGCGGCAAAGCGATCGACACTTCCCGCGCATTTTCAGAAAAACCCACATGATATACCAGCGGCGACACGGCCTCTCCGACCCGGAGCGCCCCCTCAAAGACAACAAACTTGTATCCCACCTCCCAATTCCAGGCCATCTGGCTGTTCGGGTCCAGTTCTCCGCGTGCTTCGATCGAGCCATTGGCCGCTGGGTCTACGCCGATCAGAAACCGCACCTCCTCGACCGAGCGCAACGGAACCTTGGGCAACTCGATCGTATGGGTTGTTTCGGGATTATCAAATCTCAGCAGATGATAACTGTCCGGTTCCGCAAAGGTTTTCTCGCCCTGAACCAATGTCAGATTGCTGGCGAAAAACCGAAAGTCACGCACTCGAAACACCCCTGATCCACCTGGGTTTTCGTAGATGAACTCGTCATACACCAACGGATCATCTCCCATTCGGGCATGGAAGGACAAAGTCACGTCTGTCTCTCGCTGAGCTTTGGAGGCCAGAACGAACCAAGCTCCGATTACCAGAACCAAAAGAAAGGCAAGACCGGTCATGACGTTGGATCGTTCCATCAGGTGTCTCCTGCGAGCGGGTCGGAAAACAGCGGATTTTCCAGAAAAGCAGTGTCGGTCAACGTGTTCAGAAATGCGATGATCGCGTCCGTCTCCTCTGGTGTCATACGCAGCCCGACGGTGCCCGATGCCCTATCCGGCGCATTGTCGGCCTCAAGGATCAATGGGCTTAACGTATCGCTGACCACGATCCCGTCATTGTAATGAGCCATGACCTCCTCCAGCGTCGCAAATCGCCCGTCGTGCATGTAAGGAGCGGTCACAGCAATGTTTCGCAGCGTTGGAACCTTGAAAAATCCCTTATGGGCAGAGTTGCCAGTGACTGACATCAGACCCGGCGCAAGCGCGTGATCCGGGTCCAGCCCGTTATTCGAGAACCCGTCGAACGCATCCCGAAAACCCGAGGTCAAGAACTGGCTGTGACAATCGATACAGTTTCCACCCCGCAGCGAGACCTTCGTGTCCGGGTGCGCCATGAAAAGTTTGCGCCCATGTTCTTCCTGAGCGGTCAAGCGCACCTCGCCACGCAAGTATTTGTCGTACTTGGAGTCGGACGAAATCAACATCCGCATGAAACTCGACAAGGCCCGCGCGATATTGTCTGCGCTGACGTCCCCATAAGCATCACGAAACATCCTGCGGTACTTGCCCGAGGCGGACAGCTCCTCAATCAGTTCTCCAATGTCCTGGCCCATCTCGTCGGGGTGCTGAATCGGCATCAACGCCTGTTCCTCCAGCGAGGCGGCGCGGCCGTCCCAAAAGAACCGTTCCTGCCCCCAAAGGAGGTTCGCCAGACTCATAGAGCTAAAGTCCAGCTCGCCGCCGGAAAGGGTTGGTGATCTGGCGCGTCCATCCGTAAAGGCCAACGCCTGCACATGGCAGGACGCGCAGGACACCTCGTTATTGCCAGATAGCATGGGATCATAAAAAAGATGCCTGCCAAGGGCGAACCCTTCTTCCGTCAGGGGGTTGTCCGGTGGAACGGCAAAACGTCCAAACACAAATGGGGCCGAGAAATTCGCGATCGGCGTCGGGGACGGAGCGCGCACACGATCCCAGATCAGCCACCCCGCCACCACCAGAACGGCGGTGACGGTCATGGCGAGAATTACCCGATGCATGGTGCCCTCAGGTTGCTAGTGATGGTGTACGAAACCCGAACCGAACAACCCTTCGACGTTGTCCACACCCTTGTTGTAACGCTCTTTGAAGTTGACGGTTGCGATACGTTCGCCGGTTTCAAGGTCATGAACCGAGATGGTATGCGCGTTCAGGTCCGCTATGAAATCCACATCAGTCGGGTCGTCTTCGGCTCCGTTCCCCAGATTGAGCAGATTGTTCTGGATCGCGATCAGTTCCCGCCCCGAGGCCGAGGTAAAAAAGATCATGTGATGCGCCCCCGGATCGGCGACGATATCCGGGCCGCTGGATACCAGTTCCGGCAAGGCGGCCAATTCGTAACGCTTTACGACCCCGGGCAGCGCATGAGAGATGAACAGCTCATCTTCGGTGCCGTAAAACTCCAGCGGGACTGCCGTATCATTGGCTACGCCGCTGTAGATGACTTCGGGCGCGCCAAACGTTTTGGAGCTGGCGTCATAAGGCACTTTCCAGGTTTCAAACCCGAACATCGTGTTTGCAAGGATTGCTGGCTGGATTTCCGGGTGCATGCCGGGGCGCGCAAACAGAACCTCGACCGGCGAAGACGGAAAATCCAACGGCTTTTCTTTTTCGACCAGAATATTCTCGATGGGCTCAAGAGTGTTCAGGTCGATGATTGTCAGAACATTGCCAACGCCGGTGGCCAGATCCGGGTGCACGGTTGAGGTTACAACCATGCGGTCCTCAAAGGCTGAAATCCCGTGCGGATACATGATATATGGCTCACCCTCGCCCACCTGGCTTTTGCGTGCTTCAATGATTTTGACGACTTCGTTTGTCTGCGGGTCGAACACGCCCACTGATCCACCGTCATCGCCACCAGTACCGCCCATGAACGTGACGAACATGTATTCCTGCCCGTTGGAGGTCGTCCACATGATGTCTTCCCCCACCATCTGTCCTTGGGTATCCAGACAGGTGAACCCAGAGATCACGGGTGCTCCGTTTGAATCACGGGACAAACCGATCTCTGCCAGACTGCAAGACGGATCCAGCCCGGTCGAATACAGCCTGCCATTTGGACTATAATACAAATGGTGCAGAGGGTGTTCGATGTCGGGCTGTTCCACTTCACTCAGGATTTCTCCGAAACGGTCAGACTCCGGGTCCAGCTCAACAATCGCCACGCTGTGTTTCGTGTCCAGTGTCGGCAATCCTCGCAGCAGCACCATCCCCTGACTTTCCTCGCGGTTCTGCGCCTGTGCCGATGACATTCCGATCAATATCAGGCCAGAGCCAAACAAGATGCCTTGCACTAAACGACTGAATCTCATGGTCTTTCCCCTTGTGATGCAGTTATGAAAATAGCAGCGCGAAATATGCTTTACCTTACGTCATATCACATGGTGGGATTTGCGCCAAACCAACCACCAGTGGACGTCAGACGAGATGGCTGCCGGCCCTTAGACGGCTGGCAGAAAATTCAATAACAGAACGGACCTTGGGGGACTGTTCCGCATCGCACGGTCGTCAGGCTCGGATTCCCCGACTCGATGATGCGAAAGCCAACAACCACGCAATGCTGATCTGTGTCGCGACCAAAACGGAGCAATGTCGCGCTTTTAATCCTCTGGAAACATTGCCTTGAGCAACCGACGGATATCTGCCGCAAAGTCTTCCTTTGTCTGCGCAACAACCATCGCGCCACGGGCCGCAGTAATCAGAAGGTAAGACAGGTCCTGCGCACGTTCAGGGGATGAAGCCAGACCTTGACGCAGCAGGAACTCACCCACCTTGGCCAAATATGCCTCTGGCCAGTTTTCCGGCTGCGCGGCGGCCACGTCCAGCGCGTTCTCAAGCAGTTCGGCCCCGTGGTGTGTTCTGGACAATTCCAGCGAGTCACCCACGACGTACAGCAGAACCTTTTCCAGAACCTCTAGCGGTGCACCATCCGCCTTTTCCAAATCCGAGAAGACATCGCGGTACAAATTCTCCATGTAGGTCTTCAACGCCCAAGTATAGCACGCCTCTTTGGACCCGAATTTCTTGTAGATAGACTGGCGCGACAACCCGACAGCCCGCGCAATTTCTTCCATAGACGTTTTACGAAAACCGTATTGGGCAACGACATTCATGATATCGCGCGGGTCAACACCCGAGATTGTAGAAGAAACTATCATCATTCAACTTTCCAAAATCCAGTCCCGCGATAAAACGGCAGCGGTTCCGGCTGTTGATTTTCCCCGCCCGCGATCGCGGTTGGGAAGCCACGACTTTCCCGCCCTGACTTTACCAATTGCACTCGGCTTACATAAGTTATCCACTTTGCCAACAGCTTAAAGGCGTGTCTCTGGCATTGCAAATTCACCCAAGGGTTGGGTGCTCAAAAAAACCGCCGCCTGCGCAATAACAAGGCGGCGGATTGAACATGTACAGACTGCGACGGTCAGCTCAGGACTGAACCGCCTTCATGAACCGGTCGCGGATGACGACGGGGTCCATCGTAATCGGAGGCATTTTCGCGTTACCGCTTTCACACTTACTAACGATTATCGTCATTTGCTTGGCGTCCAGTGCCTCTTGCAAAACGCGGCCCGTATCCTCTGCCTGACATTCGATCACCCGTTCACAGCCCGCCGCCTCAGCCATTTTAGCAAGCGAGGTTTTCTGCCCGGCATATGTCGGCTGATCACCGGTCGATCCGTATGATCCATTGTCGACAATCAGCAGGATGTAATTGTCAGCCTCGTTGTTTGCGATTGTGGGCAGCGTGCCAAGATTGGTCAAAACAGACCCATCGCCGTCGATGACGATTACCGGCTTAGGTTGCGCAAGCGCCAAGCCCAAACCGATGGATGAGGCCAGCCCCATCGTGCCCAGCATGTAGAAATTGGTCGGCTGATCGTCGATTGCGTGTAGCTCCTGACTGGGGATGCCAATATTGCAGACCACAAGCTGATCCCGCAGGATCGGAGCGATTTCTTTAAGGATTTCTGAACGTATCATTGGTCGCCGTAGCCTCCCCAAAAGTTGGCATCGGTCAGAATGGCGACCGGCTTGTTGCACATGAACGTGTATTTCAGGATTGCATCCAGTTCCTCGACATCTGCCTGATGATGGAAGTGGTAGGTCGGGATGTTCAACTGGGCAAGCAGCGCCTTGGTGTGCACCGCCATTTCAACCTGACAGGCGATCGGTTCGCGCAGTTCCCCTCGGTATGAGATCAACATGGGCAAAGGCATCCGGTAATACTGAATCAACGTCGCAAGCGTGTTGATCGTCACGCCGATTGCCGTGTTCTGCATGATGATGGCCGGGCGCTTTCCCCCCATCCATGCACCAGCGCACAGGCCCATCCCTTCATCCTCTTTGTTGGAGGGGATGTGGTAGATGCCTTCGCGCTCATCAATCTCGGCAATGACGCCCGCAAGTTGCTTGCACGGGACGGTGGTGACGAACGAGATATCGTTGGCCATCAGATCATCCGTGATCTTTTTGTCTATGTTCATGTCCGGTCTGTCAGTCCTGATTGGGGCGCAAAGGCGCGATTGACGAATTACGGCCTGCGGTGCACATGCACGGCACAAGCTGCGTGACGGACGACACGCGACGCGGTCGACCCTAGGAAATAGTCGCTGAGGCCGGGTTTGTGCGACCCTATGACGATGCATTCAACATCGTTGTCATTGGCATAGTCGATAATGGTTCGCGCCGTGTGCCCTTTGACGATGTCGCACTTTATCCCGTCCACGCCCGACACCTTGTCGCGCAGCAGGTTGCGGGCCGCGCGAAACCCTTCGGCGACCACGTCCTTGTCCAGATATGCGCTGACCGACCCTTGCGGCATTTCATAGACATGCAGGGCTATGATCTCGCTGTCTTCGGCAGACAAGGCACGCGCGACCTGCAATGTGTGCGGTGACAACCCATGATCCAGCGCCATCGGCACGAGAATTTTCTTGTACATAAAAGCCTCCTATTCCCATGGCGCGAGGATGATCTTGGGCGCGGCTACCGCACCCTGCCGCAGATCCTGGAATGCGCGTGCCCCCTCAGACAACGCGCGCGCTTCGACCCAGTCAAGCGCACCCAGACGGCCATCAAATATGGCCTGTGCGGTTTCTCGGAAATCCTCAGCCGTATACGTATAGGTGCCGAAAAACGTGATTTCCTGCAAGGTCATACGACGCACATCCAGCCCGCCGCTGTCCTCTCCCAAACCTGCGTGGGCGATCACCCCGCCCGGCTGTGCCAGAGCGGAGGCCGTCGCGCGGGTCGCGGCAAACCCGACCGCGTCTATGATCAGCGGAAACATATCGGCGGTTTCAGCGACGACCTCAAAAGGGATCGCATTTTGCAGATATGCACGTCGCAACGTGTTGGGCTCAACGATCCGCACCTGTTTAACCCCCATCGCGGACAGGGCCAGCGCAGCGGCAACCCCAATGGCACCCCCGCCCAATACCAACGCGCGGCGCTCCATAGACGAATGCAATGCCTCAAGCCCAAGGCGCGCCGCATGCCACCCCACGGCCAGCGGTTCAGCCAATGCAGCCTGCGCGAGGCTGACATGCTGCGGCACCTCGACCAGATTTCTGTCTGGCATCGCGACGAACTGGGCAAATGCACCTTCGCGCGGCGGCATTGAGATGATCTGACGGTCCGGGCACAGATTTTCACGCCCCGTATTGCAAGCATCGCAGCGCCCACAAGCGACCAACGGGTTAATGGTGACCCGCGCACCATCACGAGGACCGCCCGTGATAACACCCGCCGCCTCATGACCAAGGATCAACGGCGCGGGTCGGCGCGCATCATGGCCCAGATAGGCGTGCATGTCGGACCCGCAGATCCCTACCGCTTCGACCCGGATGAGGTGCTCGCCCGGATTGGGCTTGGCATCCGGGACATCCCGATAGGCCACGTGTTCGAAACCTTCATAGACCAAAGCCTTCATTTTGCGGTGAACCCTCCGTCAACCATCAGCACCTGTCCGGTCACGTAATCCGACGCGCGTGAGCACAGAAACAGGATCGGGCCGTTGATGTCCGCCATTTCTCCATTGCGTCGAATACAGGTCTGGTCTGCATTGCGTTCGGCACGCGCCGGATCATCAAAGACAGCCCGCGTCAGTTCGGTCGGGAAAAACCCCGGACCGATGGCATTGGCCGTGATACCGAAAGGCGACCATGCCTCGGCCATTGCGCGGGTTAGCTGGCCGATCCCTGCCTTCGTCGCGCCATAGGCGACCCCACCCGGAAAGGCGCGTGTGGTCTGGAGCGAGGCGAAATTCACGATGCGACCCCACCCCTTTTTCTTCATCTCGGGAACCATTGACTGGCTTAGAAAAAACGGCGCGCTAAGGTTCACGGCCAGTGTCTGATCCCACCCTTCGGAGGTCACGTCATCCGCTGCCTCTCGGGTGTTCAGACCGGCCGCGTGGACGAGGATATCCGGCGAGCCAAACTTGGCCGAGACGTCCCGCGTCAACGCATCAACGCGCGATCTGTCTGATACGTCCGCGACGACGGCATCGGCGTTTGCGCCGATCTCCTCAGTCAGTCCTTCCAACGCCTCGGGCCGGCGCGCAACACCCACAACGCGCGCACCGGCGGCCGCCAGAACCTTGGCTACTTGCCGCCCAAGGCCCGAGCTTGCGCCGGTCACACAGGCAACCCTGCCCGTCAGGTCAAATAGCGCGCGCGGGTCATCCATCTGCGGTCAGGTCAAACTGTTCGTCAGGAAAATACTTGGCCAGACGCACGTCTGCGGCACGCGCATGCCCCTCCATCCCTTCCAGCCGGGAAATGCGGGCTGTTGCGACGGCAATAGGCTTGGACCCTTCCCGCGTTGCGCGCTGCCACGTGACGATCTTCATGTATTTGTGGACGCTCAAACCCCCAGTATAGCTGGCCGCGCCCGAGGTCGGCAGCACGTGGTTCGTGCCCGTTGCCTTGTCACCATAGGACACCGTGGTTTCTTCGCCCAGAAACAAAGAGCCATAGCAGGTCAGCCGATCCAGCCACCAATCCAAATCATCGGCCTGAACAGTCAGATGTTCGGGCGCGTAAGCGTCGGAACAGGCGGCCATTTCCTCACGATCCGAGCAGACAATCACTTCGGCATAGTCCCGCCACGCGGCAGAGGCGTTTTCGCGGTTCAAATCAGGCAGGTCTGCGATCAGGGTTGGAACCAGTTCCATCACCTTTTGCGCCAGTGTCCGATCATCCGTCACCAGCCAGACGGGTGAGTTGTACCCGTGTTCGGCCTGACTGACCAAATCGGTAGCCACCACATGCGCGTCGGCGGATTTATCCGCAAGGATCAGGCTATCGGTCGGGCCTGCGATCATGTCGATACCGACCTTGCCGTAGAGAATACGCTTGGCCTCGGCCACGAATTGGTTGCCCGGGCCCACAAGGATATTCGCGCGCGGCAGACCGAACAGGCCATAGGTCATCGCGGCCACGCCCTGCACGCCACCCATGGCCAGAATGCTGTCTGCCCCGCAGATATGAGCCGCATACACGATGGCTGGGGCAACGCCTTCTCCGGGCTTTGGCGGAGAACACGCGGTGATGTGGCGGCATCCGGCTACTTTTGCCGTGGTCACCGTCATTATCGCACTGGCGATGTGGCTATACCGTCCGCCGGGCACGTAACACCCCGCCGCATCCACCGGGATCGCCTTTTGACCGGCGACAACGCCCGGCACGATCTCGACCTCGACATCGGACACGGTCGCTTTCTGAGCTTCGGCAAAGCGACGCACGTTATCATGGGCAAACCGGATATCGGCTTTCAGCTTTTCAGGCACGCGCGCGATGGCCGCATCAATCTCGGCCTGTGTCATCAGCACGCTGCCCTCGAACTTGTCGAACTTGGCCGCGTATTCCATTGCCTTGGCGTCGCCGCCCGTTTCGATATCGGCAAGGATTGTCTTTACCGTGTCATGCACCTCGGTTGCATGAGACTGAGGGGTTAGCGTCGCTTTTTTCAAATACTCGCGCGGCATGGTCAAAATACCCTATTGGTAGATTTCAGGAAGCAACGTGGTCGAAACCGCCGGGACATAGGCGATCAGAATAACCACGATCAGCATTGTCAAAACAAACGGAACGGCGCGGGCCGCGATCTTTAGGATCGACTCGCCGGTAATCCCCGAGACTACGAACAGGTTCAGCCCCAGCGGAGGCGTAATGAACCCGACGCCCAGCGCAGTGATCATCATGATGCAGAACTGGATCTCGTTCATGCCGATATTGTCTGCCAAGGGTTTCAAGATCGGGGCAAGGATCACGATGTTGGGAGTCGTTTCCATGACGCAGCCCGCGGCGATCAGGATACCGATCATCAGCAGGATCAGCAGATATGGATCATCGGTCAGCGAGGTCACGGCGGTCACGAACCCCTGCGGCACACCCATGATCGCCAGCGCCTCGGCCAAGGGCGCGGAAAAGGCGATGATCGGCAGGATCACCCCGTTCACCTTGGCGGAACTGACCAGCATTGACGGAAAGTCGGCCAGCGTCAGCGTGCGCAGGATGAAGCCCATGATGATGGTGACGACAACGGCGGTCGCACCGGCCTCGGTGGGCGTCAGGCGGCCCGAGAAGATGCCGTAGAAGATGATCCCCGGCACGATGAACGCATACCAACCGGATTTCAGCGCCTTGCCCAGATTGGCCAGCCACTCACCCATGGTCATCATGCCGCCGCCCTCATAAGCGTAGATCCGGTTCATGATGATGTTGGTCACAAGGATCGAGATCAGAATGGCCAGTCCGGGGATCAACGCGGCCAGAAACAGCGTGGACGCCGAAATACCCAGCACCAGACCAATGATGATATAGGCAATCGAAGGGGGGATTAGGATGCCGGTACACGCCCCGGCAGCCACCAGCGCACAGGCATAGGGGCGTGGATAGCCGCTTTCGACCAGACGGTTGATCGTCATGCGCCCCACGGCAGCAGCCCCGGCTGCATCGGACCCCGAGATCGCGGCGAACATGCCGCAGACCAGAACGGTGGCTGACCCGAACCCGCCCTTGGCGAAGCATGTCAGCGCCTCGGCCACGTCCAGAAACTTGCGCGACAGCCCGGTGCGAACCAGCACGTCGCCCGTCAGGATGAACAGCGGGACGGCTGTCAGGGCAAAGGCGTCAATGCCAGTGAACAGGCTTTCCCCCACAAGGCTGAGCGGCAGATCGCCCGACATGATCAGCATCACAATCGCCGCTGTGCCGATGGCCGCCCACACAGGCACGGCCAGCGCGATCAGGCCAACGAACAGGATCACCGGCAGGTAGAAATCCCAGCCCAGTTCAACGGTTTGATTGAGGGAACCCCAGAGCATCGCGTGTCCCCTCAGTCAAACAGCTTGTCGCCTTCAAAGACGGGCTTGCCGTCCTTCAGGCATTTCAGGTCGCGTATCAGCGACTGGATCAAGCGCCAGATCATCAGCGCAAATCCAGTGGGCACGGCCATCAGGAACCAGACCTTTGAGACCCGCAGCCCATCCGTCACCGACCCGAACTTGGCCGAGACATGCACCGCCTCATACGACCAATAGAGCGCGATGACGGCCACGCCGAACATCACCAGATCGCCGAAGATATACAGCAGCGCCTTGGGACGCGGCCCGAGGTAGTGCATGATCACGTCGATGCGAATATGCGCGCGTTCCTTCACCGCCGCCGCCGCACCGATCCACGCGAGGTAGATAAAGGAATAGCGGACGATCTCTTCACCCCAGATCGACGAGTACGCGAATATTTCGCGTCGAAGAACCTCGATGGCCATGGTGATGACCAGCATCACGTAGAACACCAGCAGCAGCCAGCGCTCGGCGTTGCGGTCTATGTTTTGAAGTAAGGTCATCGGTTCCCTCGGCGTGCAGGCAGTCAGGCGCGCGCCTTCTGGTCCGGGCGTTTACCGGCCTGACTGCTTGAAGGTGTGGTGGTCGATCAGGCGTCATGGACGAAGTACTTGCCCTGCGTCCCTGCGGCTTCGACCAGCTTCTCGAAGGCGTCCATCGACCCGGCGAGTTCCGTCTTGAACGGGTCCCAATCGGCGTTCTGATAACCACCGACGCTTTCCCATTCTGCCAACTGGTCAGAGCTGAGCGAATGGAACTCCACGCCCGCTTTGTTCAGTTCAGCCATTGCATAGGCGCGGGCCGAGGGCACTTTGGCAAGGTTCTGATGGCTCGTCATTTCGGACGCCCACATAATACCTTCCTGCACGTCTGCCGGCATCGAGTTGAACCACTCAAGATTACAGGAATATACCTGACTGTCCGGCACCGCCTGCGTAAAGGTCACATGGCTGAGGATGTCCTTAAAGCCAAAGACAAACAGCGCGCCCACGGATGGATCAAGCGCATCCGCGACGCCCTGCTTGATGGCCGAGGGGGTCTCACCCCAAGCGACAGGCGTCGGGTTTGCGCCGACCATGCGATAATATTGCTGCAACATCTTGGACCCCGGCACACGGAACTTGATACCGCTCATGTCGCCCGGAGTGATAACGGCGTTCCCGCCCTGCCGCACAGCAACAACGCGCGGGTCGATCACAACGTAGAACAACGCCTTGAACCCGGCGGCCTCGACCTTGGGATGGACTTCGTTCTTCCAGGTGTCCGAATTCACAAGATTGGTGAATTTCTGGTTCGAGCCGCACAGATACGGCATATTGATCAGATCAACGGTCGAGGCGAAGGGCGCAAAGTTCGACAACGAATGCTGTGCGGCCTGAATGGTTCCGCCCTGCACTTTCTGCACCAGAGAACCACCCGCACCCAACTGTCCGCCGGGGGCCAGCTTGACATAGACCTTGCCGTTCGTGGCGTTCTGGATGTTTTCCTTCAGGTCCAACTGCATGATCGGATAGCTGCGCGATGCGCCCAGCACATAGGCTGTGGCAACGGTCATCACATGCTCTGCCGCCTGCTCACGCTCGCGTTCTTCCTTGGCCGTCTGCGCTGCGGCCTCTGACGACCAAAGAACCCCACCTGCACCTGCGACCAAGGCCGCGGTGAACGCGCCGCTTGCGCTGAGTTTCAGGAAATTGCGACGTTCTTCCGACGCAAGCTCGTTTCTGTCGTTGTTCATCTATTGCCCTCCCAAGCAAAAAATTCAGCTGTCGCCTTCTGCGTTGCGGTCAGCCTCCTTTTTCAGAATTGCGACAACGAACAGGATCGACGCCGCGAACAGGACCAACATCTCACCCACGTCCCCAAGAAATGCGCTATCTGAAAAGGCACCCAAAGCCACGTTCGCAAAGTAGATGACAAACACGATGATGGATGCGGTCAGAAACACTTTTCCGGACTCCCTTAGGATTCGGCCCAAAGCCATTTGTAAGCGCTTACATTAAAAATGCAAGCGCTTACATATCTGCTTTCCTTGAAGGTCGGTTGAGATTAGACTTATTGGCAAAAGTGAATTGCGGGTTTGAGAATGTCGAAACTGGGGGCAGCACCAACGCTGGATGATGTGGCCAAGATGGCAGGCGTTTCGACCGCGACTGTCTCGCGCTGCCTCAACAACCCTGACCGTGTCGTCAAGGCAACGCGGGAACGTGTCCAATCGGCTGTTGATGCCCTGGGTTACACGCCGAACTTTGCAGCTAGGGTGATGGCCGCCAAGCGCACCTTTACCATCGGCGCCATAATTCCGACAATGGAAAACGCGATTTTCGCGCGCGGGTTGCAAGCCTTCCAGGAAGAGCTGCACCAGCACGGATATACCCTTTTGGTGTCAAGCTCGGCCTACAAACCCGACATCGAAGAAGAACAGATCAGGACGTTGGCGGCACGGGGCGCGGATGGGCTTTTGCTGATTGGCCATGACCGCGACCCAAAGATTTATGAGTTTTTGGACCGTCGTAAAATCCCAACTTTGGCCGCGTGGTCTTTTGCGCCTGATGCGCCGGTCCCCTCGATCGGGTTCGACAACCGTGCGGCGATGAACGCGCTGGCAAGCCGTGTGATTGCTATGGGTCATACCCAAATCGGGGTGATTTCCGGCATCAGCGCAGGCAATGATCGCGCGCGCCTGCGGATCGAAGGCGTGAAGGACGCCGCACGGCAGAACGGATTGCACACTGAGCATCTGACAATCATCGAAACGCCTTACGAGATTGAGAACGGCGCTGCCGCGTTTTCCAAGTTAATGGGCCAAGCCACGCGCCCGACGGCGATCCTTTGCGGGAACGACGTTTTGGCGGCCGGCGCGTTGCGGCGGGCTCAGGACATCGGGCTGCACGTTCCCAAGGATGTCTCGATCACCGGTTTTGACGACATCGAACTGGCCCGAATTGTGAGCCCCGCCCTAACAACAGTACATGTCCCGCACCGCGAGATGGGTCGCAAGGCCGCTCTGCAATTGGTCGAGATGGTCGAAAAACAAATCACAGGCCAGGGTGAACAACTCGCGACCAGTATCATCGACGGCCAGTCGCTTGGGCCGCCGGGCGGTATTTAAGCGGCCTCGGCTTCCATCGTCCTGAATTCGTTTTTCAGCCAGATGTGTTTTTTGCACATAGGCTCGGTGAAGTGTTGCCGTATCAGCTTTTCCATAACCTTTTGGATCAAAGCCGATGTCGTTTCGGGATAAACCTCGGTGGTGAATAACGACACGGTCCGCACAAAGTTCCGGCCGGGAAACGGCATTGCTTTGACGCTGTCGTGAAACCGCTGTGCGCGGTGGAAACACGCTGCGGTGGTGATCGCCCATCCCGCGCCCTCGGCGACCAGTCCAATGATCGACTGGTTGCACTCCAACTCGAACCGGTTTGGCAGATTGTATTTGCTTCGGGTCAACTGAATTTCGATCTGTTTACCAATCATGTAGTCCCGCGAGTATCTCAGCAGCGGAAGGCTCGCATCTGGCTCGAATAGTTCTTCGGGCTGACCTTCAAAACTGTTTGGCAGGATGACGATGAACGGGTCGCGCATCAGCGGGTATTCAATCAACCCCTCTGTGCGCTCCGACGGTCGCGTGGCGACACCTGCGTCCAGCTTATGCTCTTGAAGTTTTGCAATAATCTCATGGCTGGGGCGGGTGTAGTGACGAAAATTGCAGCGCGGCAGCGCCTGAGCCAGAAACCGGAACAGATCAGGCGCGATCTGGTTGTCGAAATCGTCGATCAGGGCCAGCCTCAAATCTGTCGCGTGACGCCAGTTGCCCGTGCGGATTTCGGCCTCACCCCGTTTCAATACCGTCAGACCATCGCGGACATAGCGCGCGAACACCTCTCCGGCCGGGGTCAGCCCCATCGGGCGGCGGCCATGGTCTACCAGTTCGATGCCAAGCGCACGTTCAAGACTGCGCAGGTGGTTTGAGACCGTACTGATGGAAAGGCCGGTTTCCGACGCGACCTGTTGGATCGACCCTGACTTGGCGATAAGCTGAAACACTTCCAGCCAGCGCAGGCTTAGAGATTTCGACACAGCAACCGTCCGTTGTTTCGATTACATCGAAACAAGCCAAGCAGAGAAATGCGGTTTCGGCAATGGTGATGTTATTGAAACGGCCCCGACCTAAAGCCTAACCCGGTCAAGATTTGGGTCGTAGGGCGAGGCCGGGACGACGGTGGCCACCACATGCTCGCCACAGCGGTCCAACACCATTTCGCAGCCGATTTCGGCCAGTTCCGGTTCGACAAAGGCATGCGCCAGATTAAGGCCGGTTCGATGCCCCCATTCGCCGGACGTAATCGTACCCACAACCCTATCCCCTTGCATAAGAGACGCTCCGGGATGTGCAGGGCCACGCGTTGTGTGCACCTGCAAGACAACCAGCTTTTTGCGCGGGCCGTCCGCTTTGCGCGCCTCCAACGCCTTGCGCCCGGTAAAGTCACCTTTGTCGCGTTTCACGAACCGCTCCAATCCGGTTTCAAAAGGGTCAAACTCGGTAATCAAGTCGGACTTCCAATGCAGAAAGCTCTTTTCCATACGCATCGAGTCGACGGCGCGTGCGCCAAATAGCTTCATGCCCAAGGGTTCGCCGGCCTGACGTAAAGCCAAGTATGCAGCATAGAGCGACGCATTAGGCACGTGGATTTCATAGGCCAACTCGCCCGAGAAACTGACACCCATAACGGTGGCCGGTGCGATCCCCACAAAGCACTCACGAACACTGAGCCACGGGAACGCCTCGGCCGACCAATCGCCGCGCGCACAGGCGGACAGGACATCGCGCGATTTTGGGCCTGCGAGGACCAGAATGGTCTGATCGTTGGTCAGGCTGCGCAGGTGGACGTCTTCGTCAGTTCGCAAATGGCTGGTCAGCCAGTCCATGTCGTGAAACTCACTGGCCGCGGCCGAGCCGTACCAGATGCGTTCAGGGCCGCGGTCGCTGGCGGGCAGATTGGCGACTGTCGCCTCGGCCTTGACCATACCGTGATGGTTCGACAGATAGCCCAGCCCCACACGCCCGTCGCGGCGGGTGACAGTGCCGCAGAACATCCGGTCTAGAAAGGTGTGACGGTCCGCGCCGGTGATTTCGATCCGGTTGAAACCGTTCACCTCGGCCAACCCCACATTGGTCTGAACATTGGCAACCTCGGCGGCCACCAGATCGAAGGTTTCGTCAAAATCGAAACTGTGGGCGGGCGCGAAATCGGGAGATGGCTTGATGTAATCCATCCGCTCCCACCCATTCACCACGGTGAACTCGGCCCCCTCCGCCGCCAGAACCGGAGTCAGAGGGGTTGTCTTGGCCGGCCGCCCTGCGGGGCGATGTTCATGCGGGAAGTGAAAGCGGAACTCGTTCTGATAATCCTCGATGGCCTTCAGCGCTGTCAGTTCCACATTTGCGTGCCCCGTGAACCGTCGGGGATCAAGACACCACGTGTCATAGCACGCCTCGCCATGCACGATCTGTTGTGCCAGCAGCCAGCCGTGGCCGCCGCCCTCACCCAGACCCGCGCGCAGACCGATGATGCAGAAAGCGTTGCGCTTACCCGGGATCGGCCCGACCAGAGGCGCGCCGTCGATCGTATAGGTGATCGGGCCATTGACCACCGTATGCACCCCGGCCTCCATCAGCGCGGGCATACGGGCGAAAGCGCCCTCCAGCACATCCGTCACGCGGTCCAGATCATCGGGGCACAAGGCGTTGACAAAGTTCGGGTCGATCCCGTCCATGCCCCATGTCTTGCAGTCCTGTTCATAGAACCCCAGCAGCAACCCGTTCTTTTCCTGCCGGCAGTAATAGTCACTGATAGGGCAGCGCAGCAGAGGCATCCTGTGGCCTGCATCCCGGATGGCGGGAATCTCTTCGGTCAGGAAATACTGATGCTCCATCGAGGCGACCGGGTGATGCACCCCCATCATCGCGCCCACTTCGTTCACCCGATAGCCGCCCGCGTTGACGACGATATCGCAGTCGATATCGCCCTTTTCGGTCTGCACGGTCCACGTGTCATCGGCATGTTGCTTCAGCCCGATGACCGGCGTGTTGCGGTACACCTCGGCGCCCGCCTTGCGCGCCCGACGCGCCAGTGCCTGACACAACTGCGCGGGGTCGATGTCCCCATCCATCGGATCCCACAGCCCGCCGATCAGGTTCTCGGTCGAGATCAAAGGGTGGCGGCGCGCGCATTCCTCGGCATCGATCACCTCGAACTGCACGTCCATCCCACGTGCCATGGATGCGAAATGACGATAGCCCTGCATCTGCGCCTCGGTATTGGCCAGCCGGATGCCGCCGTCACCGTGGTGGTAGTTGATCGGATAGTCCGGGTCCTCGGCCAGTTCCTTATACAGCCGGATCGAGTGTGTTTTCAGCCCGACCATCGTCTGGTTCATCCCGAAATTCGTCACTTGCGCCGCCGAATGCCACGTGGTGCCCGAGGTCAGTTCGTTCCGCTCGACCAGAACCACATCGCTCCACCCTTCCTGCGTCAGGTGATAGAGGGTGGAACAACCCGCAATCCCGCCTCCGATGACAACGACCTTGGTCCGAGATTTCATGGGCGCGGCTCCTGTATTTGTTCCGCCCAAGTCTTGCGGAACAATACCTGCGCACGACAAGCCACCCGGTGCTTGTATTGAAAAATCGAAACCGCGATTGCGGATTCTGCAAATTGCAGTTGGTCTTTGCATGGGGCGCAAACCCGCGCTTAGGGTTCGGGGGAAGCGCCACGAAAGGAACCGGATGAGCACGGGCAGCAAACGAAGCGGCAGACGCGCCCGGCACGCGCAACGCGCAGCGGCACCCAGGGTTGATCCTTGCCCTCCCGGTCAGATCGGCGGGGCCTTTAAGCCATTGACCGCCCCCGAAATCGCGCAGATTTATGACACCGCCCTGCGCCTATTGGAAACCCTCGGCATGGGAGAGGTGCCGGACCGATTGGCCGGTGATCTGCGGACCGCTGGCGCAGAACCCGGCCCTGACGACCGATTGCTGTTCCCGCGCGCCATGGTCGAACAGGCCATTCAGTCCGCCGCCAAACAGTTCACCTTTCACGGCCGCGATCCGGCGCGTTCGATCGAGGTGGGCGGCGACCGCGTGTTCTTTGGCACCGGCGGCGCGGCGGTTCAGACGTTGGACATCGACACCGGCCTTTATCGACCATCGACCCTGACCGATCTGCATGACTTCACCCGATTGCAGGACACGCTGGCCAATGTCAGTTGGTTCACCCGGTGTTGTGTTGCGACCGACGTGCCGGACAATTTCGATCTGGACGTGAACACCGCCTATGCGCTGGTCCGCAATACCACCAAGCCCATCGCCACGTCCTTTACGCTGGCCGAACATGTCGCGCCCATTGTCGAGATGCTGGATATCGTTGCCGGAGGGTCCGGCGCATTCGCCGCGCGCCCGTTTCTGAAGGCGCATATCAGCCCGGTCATCTCACCCCTGCGCTATGGCGAGGATGCGGTGGACGTAGTCTATGAATGTATCGCCCATAACATCCCCATGTCCTGCATCACGGCAGCCCAAGCGGGCGCGACGGCCCCGGCGACTCTGGCCGGGTTTCTGGCGCAATCACTGGCTGAGACGCTGGCCAGCCTTGTGATGGTCAACACAATCAAACCGGGCTTTCCCATGGTGTTTTCCAACTGGCCCTTCATCGTGGACCTGCGCACAGGTAGCTTTGCGGGCGGCAGTGGAGAGACTGCGATCCTCAACGCGGCCTCGGCCCAGATTTCCAATTGGTTGGGGCTGCCTTCGGGCGTGGCGGCCTCGATGACTGATGCCAAGGCGATTGACGCGCAATACGGGGCGGAAAAGGGCATCACCTCTCTGGCGGCGGCACTGGCAGGTGGGAACCTGATCTATGAAAGCTCGGGCATGACCGCATCGCTGCTGGGGGCCAGTTTCGAGGGCTTTGTGCTGGACAACGAAATGCACGCCCACACCTACCGCGCCCTGCGCGGGATCGAAGTGACCGAGGAAAACCTCGGGTTCGATGCGATCTGCCAGTCGGTTCTGGGTGACGGTCATTTTCTGGGCAGCACCCATACCTATAACGCGATGGAGCGCGACTATTATTACCCCGAGCTCGCCGACCGGACAGAGCCGCGTACTTGGGCGGACGAAGGTGCCAGCGACGCCTGGACCACCGCCCGCGCCCGCGCGAAAGAGATTTTGGCCACGCACCGCCCCCAATATCTGACCGCCGAACAGGATGCGGAAATCCGCGCCCGGTTTCGTATCCTTGATTGACCTTCCCCAACCGCCCGGAGGCGGCTAGGGTCGGCTTGATTGCACATGAATGAGGCCCAGATGACCGATCCTTTCTTTCAGCCCGTCTCGGCCATGGAACTGGCGCGATTTGCGGGTGTGCCGACCTTCATGCGTTTGCCCGGTATGACGCTGGATCACGCACGGATCGCCGAAGTTGATATCGGGCTGGTCGGCATCCCCTGGGACGGCGGCACCACGAACCGCCCCGGCGCGCGTCACGGGCCGCGCCAGTTGCGGGACTACTCGACCATGATCCGCGCGATGAACCCTGTGACCGGGGTTGCGCCCTTTGCGATGATGAACTGCGCCGATCTGGGCGACGTGGCTCCGAACCCGGTGGACATCGACGATACGCTGGATCGCGTGACGTCATTCTACAGCGACCTGACCACGCGCGGCATCACCCCTCTGACCGCCGGAGGGGATCACCTGACCACCCTGCCCGTTCTGCGCGCACTGGCCAAATCCGGCCCGCTGGGGCTGATCCAGTTCGACAGCCATACCGATCTGTTCGACAGCTATTTCGGCGGGCATAAATTCACCCATGGCACCCCGTTCCGCCGCGCGGTCGAGGAAGGTCTGGTCGATCCCAAACGCTTTGTTCAGGTGGGCATTCGCGGCACAGCCTATAACACCGAGGATATCGAGTGGGGCGAGGCGCAGGGCATCCGTATCATCCGCATCGAGGAACTGTTTGATCGCGGCATCAACGATGTCATGGCCGAGGTGCGCAGCATCGTCGGCGACGCACCGACCTATTGCACCTATGATATCGACTTCGTGGACCCCACCTTTGCCCCCGGCACCGGCACGCCCGAGATCGGCGGCCCGAACAGTTTTCAGGCCCAGCACGTAATCCGCGAGATGGCCGGAGTGAACCTTATAGGGGCCGATCTGGTCGAGGTCTCACCGCCCTTCGACGCTTCGGGCGGCACCGCTTGGCTGGGGATTTCGCTGATGTTCGAGCTGCTCTGCGTGTTGGCGCAGGCCGTAGATGCGCGGCGTTAACTGACGTTTTCGGCGATCATCGAGATCATCTCGAACATCACCGCCGCCGCTGTCAGGGCGGTGATATTGTTGGGGCTGTCCTTGGTGGGCATCATGCAGACCACGTCTCCGCCGACGATATTCAGCCCGCGCGCGGCACGCAAAATCCCCACGGCCTCGTCAATGTCGAACCCCTTCTCACCGGGCTCCAGATTGGACACCGCAGGCGCGACGGTCGGGTCAAGGCAATCCAGATCGAAAGTGATATAGACCGGACGGTCACCCAACACTTCGCGCGTCTGCGCCACCACGTCCGCAAGCCCGCGCTGGCGGAACTCACGCATGGTGACGATGTTGTAGCCGTAGTCATAGGAAGGTTGCAGCCAGTCCAGACTACGCGGATGACCCCGCAGCCCGATCTGCATGGATCGCGTTGGATCAACCTGCCCCTGATCTGCCAGATAAGCGCCCCAATGGGCCGCCGATTTTTTCGCGCCGAGAAAGTGGTCAACCTTGGTAAATACATCCGTATGGGCGTCGAGATGCAGAAAGCTAACCGGCTCACCCCCGGACAGTTCACCGCGCCCCAGCGCCTGCACGATGCCGCCGGTGATCGAGTGATCCCCACCCACCGACACGGGCCGCGCCCCTGCTGCGTCGATATCTTTGTAAAAGGCGGTGATCCGTTCGATGCAGTCTTCGTTGTCATTGGCGCGTGGAAAAGGCACGTCGCCCACATCGGCGATTTTGGCGCTGTTCCACGGGTCAATCTCGAACACCGAATGCACCCTGCGTTGCACCGCCGAGACATGGCGCAACGCGCGCGGGCCTAGATGCTGATCCCGCTCGGTCGTGCCATTGCCGGTGGAATGCGGGACGCCAACTAGGGCGATGTCCTGCCCCTCGGGGCCGGTGTTGGGACAGCGAAACAGGGTCGGCACGCCCCACCAATAAAGGTTATCCATCATCGACTGTTCATATCGGTCGGTCATCTGCATCCCCTTTGAAGAAACGCCCCCGGCTGGCGGGGGCGCATGTGATCAGATTTTCTCGTCTTCTCGCCGGAAGGCCCCCTGCACGATCCGGTCGATGACCATGGCGCAGAACAGGATGGCAAAGCCGCCTAGCAGACCCGGACCCTTGGCCGCGTATTGCAACGCCTCAAGGATTTCCTTGCCCAGACCGCCGCCGCCGATCAGCGAGATGATCACCACCATCGACAGGCACATCAGAATGGTCTGGTTCACCCCGGTCATGATCGAAGGCAGCGCCAGCGGGATTTCGACATCCTTCAACAACTGCCATTTCGAGGCGCCAAAGGCGACCGCAGCCTCTTTGATGCTTTCGGGCACACCGCGCATCCCCAAGGCGGTCAGGCGGATCACGGGCGGCATTCCAAAGATGATCGTGGCCAGAATACCAGGCGGGTTGCCGGTGCCAAAGAAGGCGATGATCGGGATCAGGTAGACGAAGGCGGGCAGCGTCTGCATTAAATCCAGCACAGGTTCTGCCGCACGATAGGCGCGCTGGGACTTCCCGAACCAGATGCCCAGCGGGATACCGAAGATCACGCACAGGATCACGGCAGCACCAACCAGAGCCACCGTCTCCATCGCGACGTCCCAGTACCCAAGAAGCGCGATATAGGCCAGCGACGCGGCGGTGAAGATCGCGACACGCGGACCTGCCGCACGCCATGCGGTGACGCAGATGACCAGCATAACAACGGGCCACGGGGACCCGATCAACGCAACCGTCAGCGCATCCAGAACCGAGCGGACACCAGCCACAATCCCGTCAAAGACGTCCCCACCCGCCGCTGCAGCGGCATCAATCTTGGCTTCCATCCAACTGGCGAGGGCAGAAAACAGCGTTCCGTTGCCTTCGCCAAGAAATATCTCGGAAACCTCCTGTTCCGGGAAGGCATCCAGCAAGGGCAGCGACGCGTTGACCGTGAACTTGTACACAATCAAGGGACCGATCGCGGCGATGAGGACCGCACCCAGCACAGTGTTCCTTCTGGACTGTCCGCTTTCCGTGCTGTCCGGATCAATCCGCCATTTCGAGTATTGCTTTTCGTAGACCCGATCCGCGTAGAAACCCTGTACCAGTTTGAAAACCAGCAACATCAACAGACCCGTGATCAGGATCCCTGCCGCTTCGGATTGCGCGGCAGCGGCCCTTTCAAGGCTGGTATCCGCCGCTTTCTGGATGTTTTCGGCCAGCTTGGTAAAGCGGTCGATATCCGCCTTTTCCGTGGCATCCGCTGCGCGTGCCATCAACTCGGCCGCTCGTTCCTGTTGGCGCGCGGCCCTTTCCGCGAAGTCAGCGCCGGGATTGCCCCACGCGCCCCGGCCAATCTGAACCCATGCGATGATCTCAAGGATCAGGAAGGTCCAGAACATCCCCCAGATCGCACGCGAGGCCGACCAGAACGGCCCCAGCACTGCAGCCCACAGATTGAATGTATTGGGCACAGGGCTGGTCGCGTCATGGATCTTGTGAAACGCGTCGACGTAATAGTCGCCATTCGGTCCCGCGAATTCTTTGATCGAGCGGTCCAGCTCATCGCGATCGACTTCGATGTCAGAGGCGGCTGTAACTTTCAGCTCTGTTGTTGCGTCAGTCATTTTTGCCCCCCTGAATACCACGCAGCAGGCGCGGCTTGGTCACGATCCCCACATCATTGCCTGCGTCCGTTATGACCACCGGCATCTCGGTATTCACCGCAAGGTCGATCAACTGGTCCAGATCCGCGCCCTCATCCGCGCGCGGTGCGCCGTCGAGTGAACCGGAATAGCTGCCCATCGGCTCCATGATCGAGTGCGCCTTGACCAGTTTGAGTTTTGAGATGCCCTGCACAAACTCGCGCACGTAATCGTCGGCGGGGTTCATGACGATATCTTCGGGTGTGCCAATCTGAACGATCACACCGTCTTTCATGATCGCGATGCGATGTCCGATCCGGATCGCCTCGTCCAAGTCGTGCGTGATGAACAAGGTCGTCTTCTTGAGCTGCGCCACCAGCGCCTTGAACTGATCCTGCAGTTGCAACCGGATCAGCGGGTCAAGCGCCGAGAACGGCTCGTCCATCAACAGGATTTCCGGGTCCGAGGCCAACGCGCGGGCGATGCCAACGCGCTGTTGCATCCCGCCGGAAAGCTCTTTGGGCAGGCGATCTTCGTAACCGGTCAGGTTCACGAGGCTGAGCGCATGGTCGGACACCGCCCATCGCTTGGATTTCGGCACTTTGCGGATTTCCAGAGGATACGCCACGTTGTCGCGCACCGAACGGTGCGGCATCAGCGCCATGTGCTGAAAGACCATCCCGATCTGTTGCGCCCGGATGCGGCGCAGTTCCGACTCGGATATCTTTGAGACATCCCGCCCCAGAATTTCGATCTTGCCCGCGGTCGGCTCAATCAGCCGATTGATATGACGCACCAGCGTCGACTTGCCGGACCCTGACAGGCCCATGATGCAGAAAATCTCGCCGCGCGGTACTTCAAAGGTTGCGCCCTGCACGCCGACAACGCAGTTGAAACGCTCTAGAACTTCGGGTTTGCCAATGCCTTCGCTGCGCACGGCAGCCATGGCTTCTTCTGCCCGTGCGCCAAAGATTTTCCAGACATTTTCCAGTTTTACGACAGGTTCGTCCATTTGCCCCTCATGTGCAGGGCTTTGCCCCGGCATATAAGAAAAGGGCCGCCACGAACTGTCGCGACGGCCCCCTGATATTGGATGTCAGTTGGTGAGCCAACCGATGACTGTGTCTTCGTTGTCGGCCACCCACTGTCGGGCGAAATCAGCCGCTTCGACATTGTCGACAGCCAGCGCCTTGCCCATCGCACTCAGGTCGTCGCCCTGCATCTGGTAGTTGCGGAACAGGGCCGCCACTTCTGGATAGTTTTCCTCCAGTTCCTTGGCGTAGTGCAGATGGAGCGTCGCGCCATTCCATGCCGAAGACGCCTCGGACTTGGCCAGCCAATCCGGGTCATCCGTGGGCTGAACGATGGTCCACGTGGCCGGATCATGCGCGGGTTCTTCCAGAACCGTCAGATCCTGCGTCACAAAGATGTAGTGCGGGCTGTAGCAGAACCCGATCCACGGATCACCCGCCTTGGTCGCATTGGCGAGATTGGCATAGGCAATCGTCTCTTCGTACTCAGTCAGGTCGAAAACCTGGTCATAGCCGTAAGACTTGGCCCGGATCTTCTCGACCACGGTCGAGGCCCAGCCCGGCGCGCCAATCCAGACCTCAGGTGTGCCGTTCCCGTCCGTGTCAAAGATCGCTATCTTGTCGGGATCGCTCAGATCATCAATGGATTTGATGTCGTGCTGTTCGGCAATATAGGTCGGAACACACATACCCTGTTCGGCCTGCACAGGGTTTTCATTCATCACAACCGTGCCGTTATCCTTGACGTATGTGTCATGCAGGTTTTGCTGGTTCGGCATCCAAACCTCGGGATGGACATGCATCGACCCGCTGTCCATAGCCTCAAAAACAATTGGGTTGGTTCCATTCTGCAATTCCACATCAAGGCCAAGGTTTTCCTCGATTACGACCTCAAGGATATGCGCGGTGGCATTTACAGATGCCCAGTTCGGCACACCGATCACGATATCCGCAGCAATGGCGGGACCGGCTGCGACAACTGTCGCGCTTCCCAATAGCGTGGCTAGTTTTTTCATCAGGTATCTCCATGTTGGGCGTTCACGGTGCTGTTTTCTGTCCGGCCCGGGCCGGCGTCGCACTTTGCAAACAGTATCAAAAAGCAGCGGCTTTCCGGTTTTTTGACCAGCGGCTCGCGGTGCCGGGTTGGTCAGAAAAGTCAAGCACGCCTGCGCGCCACCCATCAAGAATTACCTAAGCCAAAACCGCATATGCGAAATTATCATAGATTAGTTTCGGTTTATTGCGATTTGAGGGGCTCAGGTTCAATGACAGTCTGCAGCAGAGCTTCGCCCAAATGGCGCAGACATGTTAATACCCACGCACCTGAACGCCACATATCTGGAAATGGAGACTCTGCCGACATTTGCAGCTTTGGATGTTATGAAAACCTACGATCGAGTCCAATTTCTTAAGGCTTAAAGACCATTTGGGCCGCTTATTCGCAGAGGTAGACTAATGTCGCAGCCTGATATTCATCTTTACACCGCCGGAACGATGAACGGATACAAACCCGTTATTTTTCTGGAAGAGGCAAGTGTTCCCTACGACGTGACGCATATCAACTTCTCAAAGCAGGAACAAAAGACCCCCGAGTATCTGGCGCTGAATCCCAATGGAAAGATTCCCACGATCTTTGACCGGTCAGAAGGGCGCGCTATCTTTGAAAGCGGCGCGATCCTGTGGCATTTGGCCGAGAAATACGGAAAGTTCCTGCCAGCCGATCCGGTCAAACGGTCCGAGGTTATGCAGTGGATGTTCTTTCAGGTGGGCCATATTGGTCCGATGATGGGTCAAGCCATGTATTTTCAGCATATCGCGGCACCGAACGGCCACGTTGAGCCCTTTTCAATCCGCCGCTATGTCGATGAAAGCCGCAGGTTGCTAGAGGTCATGAACACTCGGCTGGAAGGGCGCGACTGGGTCGCCGCGGATGAGTACACGATCGCCGATATGATGCTGTACCCGTGGGCGCGCGCCTATGTCTGGGCCCGGGTCGAGGTCGACGGCCTGCCCCATCTGAGTGCCTGGTTCGACCGGATCGACGCCCGCCCCGCCGTTCAAAAGGCGCTGACGATCCCCAAGGCCAACCCGCAGTTCTGGGACGCGGCAACGGATGCCTCGGCTTTTGCAAAAGAAAACGCCGCGCGCTTTGCCAGCGATGTGAAGTCAGACTCCGACTAGGTGCAGTGCGACAGAATAAACTCGGTCGTCGCACTGGTCAGATCAGGAAAGCGGGACCTTTCGCTGACATACAAATAGACCTGCCGCTGTTCCGGCAGGTCTTCGATCAGGCGAAATGCCGTTGCTTCGGGAATGAAATCGGCAACGGTTTGCGGCAGCACCGTCACCCACCCCCCTGTTCGGACCATCGTGATCAAGGAATGTGTGTTGTGAATGGTGATATCCGCCTGTCCGATCACCTCATGCAAACGCGGCGACTGGATCAAGTCACACAGCGCGTTCCGAATGAACGGCACCGATAGGATATCGTCGATCACCAGAGGGGCTGCTCGCGTCATCAACGGGTGGTCTACGGCAGAGACAAGGCCAAACCTGTCTTCAAACAACGGCAGAGCTGTCACACCATTCAAGGCATGGTAGCCCGAAGCGATGCCGATATCTGCCTTTCCTTCAGCCAGCGCGTCCAGCACTTGCGCAGTGTCCGTATCCCGCAGCTCGACCTTCACGCCCGGAGAGGTCCGCGTCATGTGCTGCAGCACTTTAGGGAACACGATTGCCGCCACCGATGGCACGGATACGATCCGCAACAACCCGTGTTCAGCATCCACAGCGGCTTCAATATCCAGAACCGTCTGATCGAACTGGCGCACTTGTTTCAGACTCAATTCAAACACTTGCTTGCCCAGCGGGGACAGGCGGTTCTTACGCTCACCTTCAAAAAGCTTTTTACCAAGGTGATCTTCAAACTGTTTTAGCGTCATTGAAACGGCGGACTGGGTTCTGCCCAGCCGGTCGGCGGCTTCCATCAGGTTGCCGGTTTGCGCCACGGTGCAAAAGCACCGCAATGTCTCAATCTTGATCGCCATACTTCAGCTTTTCTGAATTTTGTTCAATTTATTTGAGTTTGACTGATACCGCAACAACCCCGCACACTACGCGCGACCAAAATAGGACTCTGGGGCGCATTGTGACCAAATTGAATCTGATTGCCGGCGAATGGCTGGCAGGTGAATCCGAAATCGAGAACCGCAACCCTTCGGACCTGAGCGATCTGGTTGGCACCTTCGCGCAGGCCAGCGCAGATCAGTTGGAGGCCACGCTGGATCAGGCGCGCGCCGCTCAGGTCGAGTGGGCCGCCTACCTTCCCGAGCGCAAGCAGGCGGTTCTGAACGCCATCGGCACCGAACTCATGGCACGGGCCGAGGAACTGGGCACGCTACTGTCGCGCGAAGAGGGTAAACCCCTGGCAGAAGGCAAGGGCGAGGTCTACCGCGCCGGTCAGTTCTTTACCTACTACGCCGCCGAGTGCTTGCGTCAAATCGGCGAGAACGCGGATTCTGTCCGCCCCGGCGTTGAGATTGACGTGCGGCGCGAGGCCGTGGGCATTGTCGCCATCATAAGCCCGTGGAATTTTCCAACCGCGACCGCCTCGTGGAAGATTGCACCGGCGCTGTGCTACGGCAACGCGGTGGTGTGGAAGCCTGCAAACATCACCCCGGCCTCGGCCGTGGCGCTGACCGAGATCATCGCGCGGCAGGACATCCCCAAGGGTCTGTTCAGCCTGGTGATGGGGTCAGGGCGCAGTATCGGCCAACAGCTGGTGGAAAGCCCCAAGGTGAACGCGATCTCTTTCACCGGGTCGGTGCCTGTGGGCAAGGGTATTGCTGCCGCTGCCATTCAGAACCTGACCAAAGTGCAGATGGAGATGGGGTCCAAGAACGCGCTGGCGGTCATGGACGACGCCGATCTGGATCTGGCGGTGACATTGGCGCTGGGAGGCGCATTTGGCGGCACCGGGCAGAAATGCACAGCCTCGTCGCGTCTGGTGGTGCATGCGGGCATCCATGATGCCTTTGTCGAGAAACTGGTCGCCGGGGCGCAGGCCATGAAGGTCGGCCACGCGCTTGAGGACGACACCCAGATGGGGCCGGTCGTCAGTGAGCAGCAGTTGCAAGAGAACCTCGCCTATGTCGAGCTTGGCAAATCCGAAGGCGCGGAACTCGCCAGCGGCGGTGCGCGGCTGCAAATGCCTCATGACGGGTTCTACATGTCGCCCGGAGTGTTCCTGAACACCACCAATACCATGCGCATCAACCGCGAAGAAATGTTCGCCCCCCTGACCAGCGTTATCAAGGTGGACAGCTATGATGAGGCGCTGAGCGTCGTCAATGACACCAATTTCGGTCTGACCTCGGGCATCGTCACCCAAAGCCTTGCCCGCGCCACCCATTTCCGCCGCAACGCGCGCACCGGCGTCGTCACCGTGAACCTGCCCACGGCGGGCACTGATTATCACGTGCCGTTCGGCGGGCGCGGAGACAGCTCATACGGCCCGCGCGAACAGGGCAAAGCGGCGGCGGAATTCTACACCACGGTCAAAACCGCCTATATCAGCGCGGGGACGCCGGACTGATGCGTATCGACGGGCTGCAATACGCCAACTGGTCGGAAAAGATTTTCCGGCAACTGCGCGAAGGTGGCGTGGACGCGATCCATGTCACTATCGCCTATCATGAGAATTTCCGCGAAACCGTTCTGAACTTTGAAAAGTGGAACCGCTGGTTCGAGCAATTCCCGGACCTGATCATGAAGGGCCGCTGGGCCAGCGATATCGACACCGCGCGCGAAACCGGGCGGACGGCGGTGTTTTTCGGCTTTCAGAACCCCTCGCCCATCGAAGACGATATCGGGCTTGTTGAAATCCTGCACGATCTGGGCGCGCGGTTCATGCAGCTCACGTATAACAACCAATCTCTGCTGGCGACCGGGTGTTACGAGGCCGAAGACACCGGCATCACCCGCATGGGCAAGCAGGTCATCAAAGAGATGAACCGCGTGGGCCTTGTGGTCGACATGAGCCATTCGGCCGATCGTTCCACCATCGAGGCCGCTGAATTGTCCGAGCGCCCAATCGCCATCACGCATGCCAACCCCCATGGCTGGGCCCCTGCCCTGCGCAACAAGCGCGACGCGGTAATCCGGGCCGTAACAGAAAACGGTGGGATGCTGGGCTTTTCGGTCTACCCTCATCACCTGAAGGACAAATCCGCCTGCACAGTGGAAAGCTTTTGCAAGATGATCGCCCGCACTGCCGACAGATATGGCGTTCAGCATCTGGGGATTGGCACCGATCTGTGTCAGGACCAGCCTGACAGCGTGGTTGAATGGATGCGCGTGGGGCGTTGGACCAAAGAGATCGACTATGGCGAAGGCTCGGCCTCGGCCCCCGGCTTTCCGCCGATGCCCGGCTGGTTTAAGGACAACCGCGATTTCGGAAATATCGAGGCCGGGCTGCGCGCGGTTGGTATGAACGAAGATGAGATTTCGGGTATCATGGGCGGGAATTGGTACCGCTTTTTCGACCAGAATTTCGGACCGCAGGGAAAATGAACGAAACCGGCCGCCATATCGCCCGCAGAGACCCCGCTCAGGTCATGCGCCTGTCGCGGTTGGGGTCCCTGCACCAATGCCGCCTCAGCTTTATGCGACAGTTGACGCGACGCATGGCGCACGAGCATTGGACCTTTACCCGACCTGTTTTTGACATCGACGCAAATGGGGTCGGCCACGCCGTCTATACTGCACAAGGCCCGGACGATGCCTATTCGCTGGTCGCGTTCGCACACGACCTGCCGCCCGAACAACGCTCTGACAGGGTGATTGCTGAAGCCTGGGATGCCACTTTCACGCTGTTCGACGGAGTTCCGACCGCGCAGGATATCGAACGCCTTGCCCAGAATGTTCCCTTGCAAGAGGCTGGCCGTGTCAGTGAACACGAGCTGTCACTGTCGCGCGCGAACCGCTCTGTGCGCTTGTGGGCGCATGTCGTCGATAGACTGGCCGATGGGCAACAACCGGACCTCGATCAAATTTACGACGTCGGCTACCTGATGCGCACGACGGCCGTGTATGGGTCAGGCAAATTCGGCGCGGCGGACCGGGAAAAGACCGCTGACCGCCCGGAATTGAACGCCCCATTCCAGACCGAAATGCTATCGGTCTACCTGACCCGCACATTCGTCCGCGATCTGGTTCAGCACATGGCCCGCGTCAAAGGCGGAGAGAAAACAGCCGATCTGGACCCTGCCATCGCCCGCTGGCTGGGCATCGGCAATTCGACGGGGCTGGGTATGGCACCGTTTATCGTGAACCATCCGATCCTGTTCAACAACTGGATCATGGTACGCGAAGAAGCAATCTCGCGCGTGCGGTCATTGCCCAGAGCCTCTGACGCGGAAATCGCGCAATTCCAGAGCATTTTTGACCGCAGCAAATTGTCGATGTCGTGGTGGCAATCCGAGCATCCTGTCCAAATCAGAAAGCTGGCGGCTTTGACGTCCGACCTTCAGGCAATCTCGAACCATCTGGACGGGGATGTCCTGACGCAGAACAACCCGTGGGACCGCCTGATCTTGTGGGCTGAGGGCGCGCTGAGCGAGGAAGGTCAGGAACTTCTCGCGTCGCTGGTGCTCGAGCCATATGGCGATCTGGTGGACGGGTTGGCAAGTTGCATGGCCGACAGCAACCCAAATGCGCAAGTCATCGACGGTGCGATGTCGGTGTCCGAGGTGCGCGATCTGATCCTGAACAACTTTGAATGGGCGCTTGATCTGGATTGGGCGGCCGAGCCGAATTGCGCCCGCGCCTGGTATGTGTCCGAGGAAAAGCTGGAACCCAGATTGGGCGAACGGTTTGAAGAGCCTATCGCCGAATACGAACAACCCTTAGCCCCCGCGCGGGACTCTGCCGCGGCGTATAAGGTGCTTACTGACTGGCGCGACGATACCCCGGTCCGCGACTTCTTGTTGCAGCACCCCGAACATCGGCACACCATCCGGCGCGCACAGATCGGACGTGTCGCCCCTTACGGAGAAATCCACGACAACACGATCAGCGCCGATGTCATGCCCATCGACATGCTGCGCGCCAAGCTCTCGTTTTTTGGCGCGACGCACTTCGATCCGCGTTCCGATCGCTGGGTTCGGATCTGCATGTATGCGGGCGCGCCCTACCCCGAAGAACTGTCTGAAGACACGGCGGACACTTGGGTTTACCCGGAGCCTGCAGCATGAGCTTTTCGCTAAACGAAATTGAAGCGACCGCCAAACGTGCCGCCCGTGGCGCAGGTTATACTTGGGGTCATGCGGAGGAGGCAGGAAAGGCGACCCGCTGGCTCTGCGCGCATGGGTTGGACGGCGTAGAGGCGCTTGCATCCTTGCTGCACCGGAATCTGGCACAAGCGCCTGAAAAACACGCCCCCTGTATTTCAGGCGAAACATGGACCGGAACGGATGTGCTGTGTCCGCTTGCCACAGGCTGTACGCTTTCTGACAGCGCAGAAATATTGGGGGCAGCACCCGTCACGCTAACCAATGTGACTGCTCCCACATTGCTGCTGCCATTCGCATCCAACGCAGCACGTTTATTGAACCGAGGCGTCGCGATCACGATCGACGGCGCAGAGGCGCAAACAGATGGGCTGGCCCTGCAACTGTCCGGGGCGATACCGGATCAGGCCCATACCGTTACTGTGCGGTTAGCAGAGGTTGCGCCGCCGACCCAACGGCAGCAGTCACGCGCAACACCTGATCCTGCGGCTTGGTCCGTCCTGACCCGCTTTGCCCACTTCACCTATGCCCCCGCGACCGAAGAATCCCGCCTGCGCGGTGCCGGAGCGGGCCTGTCCGACAACGATTAGTGAGATTGAAATGGTTGAAACCCGCACCCTGACCCTGACCGAAATCGAAGACCTCGCCTTTCGGGCACTTGTGGCCGCCGGTACGAGCGAGGCCAACGCGCGCCCTCTAGCCGTTGCCACAGCCGCAACCGAGGCGGACGGCGTCGCCAGCCACGGCCTCGCCTACATCCCGATCTATTGCGAGCATGTTCAGTGCGGCAAGGTCGATGGAATGGCCGAGCCGGTTCTGTCGCGTCCTCGGCCCGGTGTGGTCACAGTCGATGCCGCCACCGGTTTTGCGCATCCAGCCATCGACGCCGGGTTTGACGCGCTGATCCCTGCCGCGCGCGAACAGGGCATCGCAGCGCTTGCCATCCGCAACAGCTATAACTGCGGCGTTCTCGGCTATCATACATATCGCCTTGCACAGGCCGGGCTGGTCGGTTTGGGCTTTACCAATGCACCAGCATCCATCGCGCCGTCGGGTGGCTCCAAGCCCGTGGTTGGAACCAACCCGTTCTCGATCGCCGCCTCCGGCACGGATGGCCAACCTGCACTTCTGATCGACCAGAGCGCCAGCACCATCGCCAAAAGCGAAGTCATGAAACACGCCCGTGAAGGAAAACCCATTCCTGTTGACTGGGCACTGGACGCTGACGGAAATCCCACGACCGACCCGAATGTCGGTCTGAAAGGATCAATGGCACCTTCAGGGGGCTACAAGGGCGTCGGCGTCGCGTTGCTTACGGAAATCATGGCCGCCGCTTTGACAGGGGCGACTTTGGGCCTGAACGCGTCACCCTTTTCCGGAACCGCCGGAGGGCCGCCCAGGACGGGGCAGTTCTTTATAGCAATAGACCCTTCGACCACGTCCGAGGACGCGTTTGCCTCAGGTATCGGAGAGCTCGTGTCTGCGATCCGTTCACAAGACGGGGCGCACCTGCCAGGCGACGGTCGACGCGCAAAACGGATAGCTGCAGAGGAAGACGGAGTCGCCGTAAACCTTGCTACCCTCGAAAAGATCGCGACAATTTTGGACTAACTGTCCCATTGGCGCTGACGTCGCGCGAAGGCGGTCGCGCAACGAGTGACGGAAGCTGTGCATAGTGCAACCAACCGGAACCATCGACTTGAGCCACTTGTTTAGCGCTGCACTAGCCGAGTTCGCGTTTGTTTGACCCGAGTTGTTGTAACGAGGGAAAGCGTGTGTTTTGCTGGTCGCTGTATCGTGGATGCGTTTTGCTGCCCACAGAGCCGCACCAACGAGCGGAACCTCACGCGCACTGCCCAAGTTCTTGAGCCTACGCCAAGGGTGTTCTCTTATGATTACCCTTGGATGCTCTCCGCCGATCTCGAGATCATCCAGCGTTAGACCTGCAGCCTCCGCAAGCCTCATCCCCGTATCAGATACGAGCGCGACCATCCATCGAAGCTCGTCATCAAGCTGTTGGCATTCCCATTGCACCGCGCGAACTGCATCGGTGGACAAGGGTTCACGCTCCTGAACCCCAGCTTGGCGGTCGAAATAGACTCCGCCGAAAGGGTTCGTGAACGAGATACCTATCTCGCTGGCGGCGAAATTCGTAACGGAGCGAACTGTCCCGAAGATGCGTGTGATGCTGCTGCCCGAAAGTCCACGCTCTATCAATGCATCACGGAAGGCATTAGCGTCTCGCTTCGTATATGCCCGAAGGTCCTTATCACCAGCGACATCGACCACGTAGCCACAGCTCCGCTCAGCGGCTCGATGGAAGGTGGTTGGTCGCCCCATTCCTTTTAGCTTTAGGTAGACCGCGACTGCCTCTGATAGCGTTAAGGAGTAAGACGTAGCGATTGGCGACGTTTCAACTACCGCGCTCTGAACTTTGCGAAGCCGGTGATTACCCGGCAACTCAGCGTCCTTGCACCGCAGGTAGTACCAGTGCTCATCAAGTTGATCCGCAGCTCGCTTCGCCCGTACCGCCGCAACCCGCACTAACCGCGTTCGCAAGGAAAACGCGATCTTCTTCGTATTGTAATGATCCAAAAGGTCCGCTGGGACCCGCCTCTCGAAGTAATAAATGCCGTTCTTGGTGAACGAATAAGGCACCGATTTGTCATACGCCATGTCCTACGCCCTCGCAGTCTCCACAAGAAAACTGATGGCGAACAACAGGTTATGACTAAAAGTGGTGCCCGGGGGCGGAATCGAACCACCGACACGAGGATTTTCAATCCACTGCTCTACCCCTGAGCTACCCGGGCACGGGAACGGCGACTGCCGTTGGGTGGGGGCGTTCTATGACTTGCCACTGGCAGTGTCCAGAGCCTTTTTCACATTTTTTCAATGTGGACGTTGCAGCCCTTTATCTTCTGACGGCATGTCCGTTTCGACATCCTCTTCGCGTTGGGACGGAACGGAATATGAGCCATTCAGCCACTTGGCCAAATCAATATCCGCGCAACGTTTTGAACAGAACGGACGAAACTTCGTAGCGGTGTCTTCTCCGCAGATCGGGCAACTCACTTCAACACCTCCGACAGAGGGATTCGGCCCCGTTTGCGCTGCAGCTCGAAATGCCCAAGCGGGGTCCAACCCGCCAATGTTGTCTCGATCGGGTCGGTCTTGAAAGCAGCACGCAGAGCCGATTCAAAACCGCGGCGATCTTTCTTGGGCATGGGGGCCAGATCCAAGGTGATTTGCCCGCCCAGACCGCGCACACGTAGCGCACGGGCCAACCCCTTGGCACAGGCGAAGTTGGCCTTGGTTCCTGCCGCCAGCGACGTGTCAGCCCCTGTATTTACATCTACGGCGACCAAGGCGCGGGTTGGCTGAATATAGAGATGACCGCCCCCGGGCAACGGCTCGGAAATCCCTCGGGCAACATCCAGAGCGTCAAGCACCCCGTGCGTATCGAAGCCGCCAGCCTGCGTCACGACCTCGGCCGGATCCGTCCAGTCGCGCCATGCAAGAACATGTGGCCCATCGCCCTCCAACAGGCGTTCCGGCTCGGTCCCAGGATCGTTTATGACCTCATCTGCATTGGCCAACATCGCGTTGATATCCTCGGCGATCTCACCTGCATCTTCCCCGACACAGCACGACCGCAGAATCAATCCGTAGGAACTGCCATCCATACACTCATGAGCGATTTCCAGAAGGCGGTCACGCTCATCCTCGTCCCGGATAGAACGCGAGATGTTCAGCCCCGGAGCGTCGGGCGTCACGATCGCATAGCGGCTTTTGAACAGCACCCGATCCGTGACCGATAACGCCTTGCCCGGCTCGGCATAGCCGGTCACCTGAACCAGCATCAAGGCACCGGGTGACAAGCCTTTGACCTGACGCAGAAAAGCGGGTCCGTCCGGTGTTGTCAGGAACATACCGCCTTGCCCTTTGACCGGACGGTCTGCGCGGGCGCGATATATTGTTCCGGGCACAGGCGCGTTCCCTGCGATCAGGAAATCGTCAAGTTTTCCGTCGACCATCAACGCCGCGGCTTCGCGGTTGTCGATGTGGTCCAATACGATGGTGCGGCCTTTCATGATGCCTCACGATATAGGGGGTAGCCGATGCCTTGCAGCAATGCGGCGGTTTCAGACAGTGGCAAGCCGACGATACCTGTGAAGGAACCGGAAATCCAAGGAATGAACGCGCCTGCTGGTCCTTGAATCGCGTAAGCACCCGCCTTGCCCTGCCAATCGCCGGTTGCCAGATATGCGTTGATCTCAACGTCGGACAGGCGCTTGACCTTGACCTGAGAGACCACATCGCGCTGTAGCACACGCTCGCCACGCCGAACCGCGACCGAGGTGATCACCCGATGGCGACGCCCGGACAAAGCGTGAAGAAATTCGGCCGCCTGCCCTGCGTTCTCGGGCTTGCCCAATATCCGGCGCCCCAGCGCAACCGTGGTATCGGCGCAGAGGGTGATATCATCACTATCCGCCTGAACCGCCTGCACTTTTGCCCGCGTGATGCGGTTGCAATACGGGACGGGCAATTCGCCCTTCAGGGGCGTTTCGTCGATATCTGGGGCGCGGATGGCATCGGGCTGCACACCAAGCTGGGCCAGCAGGTCCAGCCGCCTTGGGCTGCCCGATCCTAAAATAAACGCCATTGGGTAGGGCGTTACTTGAAGCGGTAGTTGATCCGACCCTTGGTCAGATCATAGGGGGTCATCTCGACCTGAACCTTGTCGCCGGCCAGAACACGGATGCGGTTCTTGCGCATCTTGCCTGCCGTATGTGCGATGATCTCATGGCCGTTTTCCAGCTCGACCCGAAACGTCGCATTAGGCAGGAGTTCCTTCACGACACCGGGAAATTCGAGCGTATCTTCCTTGGCCATGTTGTCTCCATCATTACGTTGCACTCGCAGAATCTGCGAGGATGTGCGCCTAAATGAGCCTATTTTGGGCTTATTTCAAGGCCGGAATCACTAAAGACGGGATAATGTGACCGATTCGACTCGGGAAGTCTGCTCGTCCCAATGGCTGCGGTTCAGCACATGGCCGTCCGCACGAACCGTCGCGATGGCGTCAAGGTCGATTTCCGCGAAGGTCCAGCCGGGCTGATTTAGCGCACCTTCTGCCAGCACACCTGTTGCGGGGAACCCCTTGTCAGGCGGGCCAAAAATGCCGCCGGTGCCGGTGTTCATGTCCACAGCTTCGGACCAGTCATTGTTTCCCACGAGGGAAGCCATCACCGTAACACATTGATTTTCCAAGGCTCTGGACATCGCGCCGATGCGTACACGCCAATAGCCGGACAATGCCTCGGTGCAGGATGGTACAAGGATCAGGTCCGCGTCGCTCAGCGCGCGACCCAGCAAGGGGAATTCGCTGTCATAGCAGATCAGCACGCCGATCTTACCCAGCGCGGTATCGAACAGCTTGAGGGGGCCGCCGGGGGCGATGTCCCATTCCTCGCGCTCGAACCGGGTCATGATCTGTTTGTCTTGATGATCCTGCCTGCCATCGGGTGTATAAAGCGCTGCTCGGTTCACCGGGCGGCCCGGACCGTCCACAACCGGGGCTGACGCGCCCAGAATATAGGCCTTATACTCCCGTGCCAGCCGCTGGTGCAGGGTGCGCACATCCTCCATCCGGTCGGATACTGCGTGGATTGACCGCTCCAAATCGCCCGCAACCTCAGCCCCATCCAGCGTCGACAATTCCATCGCGCCGTATTCGGGAAAAACCAGCAACTCGGCCCCCTGCCCGACCGCATCGCGGACCCAGCGTTCCAACTTGTCCTCATATTGTGCCCAGCTATCGAGCCAATCGAGGTTATAGGCGGCGGTTGCGACTTTCATTTGCGGGCGGATCCTTTGGGCCAATTTGCGCGACTTTAGTCAGTTGCGCCTCGATCTGTACAGTCTCATTGCAACCGCAGCGACATATCCACAACCGGGTCCCATTGGGGCGAAAAAGTAAGGGGCATTGAGTATTCGGCCCCACGTCCGCGCCACCGGATTCGGAGGAAGCCCTCAGTTTTGCTATAATTTCCTGAATGGGAGGAGGAGTGTTATGGCAAATGCGTTTTCATATGCTTGTCGCGACTGTGAAGGCATGGAGGCTTGCCCCGCGAGCGTAGTGGCAGAAACCAAAGAAGAAGTTTGGAAGCTAATGGAGCTTCATGCGCAAGTCGCGCACGGCGAAAATCCGGGCGACTGGGATAGCCAAACGCGGGAATACTTAGGGACCTTGATCAAGCCCGTGAGCGTCTGATTAGCCGGAATACGCAGCAGGATAGCCGCTCGAAAAGCATATCAGGGCTGGTCTACAAGTCTCTGATCCAGAATTGCAGCGGCTTCGGTGTCTCAGCGTCCTGCCCGATGTCTTTCCACGAAAACTGAGCGATCGCTCCGGGCAGAGGCACATATCCCCGCGCGCGCCAAAACTCGTCCAGCGGTCGGTAGTTACCGGGCCGCATCGGATGATCCGACGGGCGCTGCACCCCGCAGAAAGCGCATTTTTTGAAGCCCTGCACACGGGCATGCGCCTCACGCAGATCGAAGAACTTATGACCAACACCCTGCCCCCGGTAGTCCGAGAGCAAAACGGATTCCGCACAATAGAAGATTTGCGACAGGTCCAGACCTGTGCCCTCAAAAGCCGCCGCAAAATCTTCGGAATGGTCGGTCAAAGGGGCACCGGTGGACGCGCCGATCAGTCGATCGCCATCAAAGGCACCTACGACGATGGCCTTTTCGCTATCACGGTAGGATTGCAGGTATTTCCGTTCGTAATCCAGATCGCCGTCATACAGGTACGGCCACGCCCGAAACACCTCGATCCGCAGGCGGGCAACGTCGTCCAGGGCAGCCTCAAGCGCCGCTCCGGTCAGAGGGCGGACGGCTGTAACCTCAGCCATTCGAGACCTGTTTGGTCCAGTCGGCGAGGTTGTAGAAGGTCGTGACGCGGGTGATTTTTCCGTCCTTCAGGTCAAAGAATGACCCGGCGGGTAGACGATAGGTCTGGCCGTGCGCATCGGGCAACCCTTCGTCGGTTTCCAGATAGGTGCCGTTCACGGTGAACTCGGCCGCGGCGCGGGTGCTATTTTCGGCGTCAAACACCACGATATCGGTCAGATTTTCACGGTAGCAGCGGTTCATATGGGCGCAGAAGGCTGCGAACTTTTCTTTGCCAACACGAATTTGGCCTTCGTTCACATGGTGGGCCACGTCGTCGGAGAGGCAAGCCAGCATGCCCTCGACATCACCTGCATTGAAGGCATCGAAATAGGTTTTGACGGTCTCGTTCATGATCACTCCGTAGGCTCGCCCCAGCGGTCTTTCAGATGCTTGATGATCTGATCGCGGGTCTGTCGGTAGTGATGTAGCTTTTCTTCGCGGCTCTCGCCCAGTCCAGTAGGGTCCATTATTGGCCAATAATCGACATCCAGGTGGAAAATCCGTGTTAGTTCCAGCGCCCGGCGCTGGCTGGCGGGCGACAGGGCGACGATCAGGTCAAACGAGCTGAGGTCATCGCCCCATTCCTGCATCTCATCGAACGAGCGCGAGCGATGGCGGGACAGCTCGACTCCGATTTCCTGACACACTGCGATGCAGAAACCGTCGATTTCCAGATCGTTGTGAACCCCGGCGGACTGGACATACGTGCCAGTGCCGTAGAACTTTTTCATGATGCCTTCGGCCATCGGTGACCGAACCGAATTATGGTCGCAACAGAACAGGATGGACTGCGGCAGAGGCGTCACCCGTCACCCCCCAAAATGCAGCACGCAGATCAGCGTGAACAAGCGGCGGGCCGTGTCGGTATCAACTTCGGCCTTCCCTTCCAGCCGCTCCTGCAGGACCCGGCTGCCTTCGTTGTGGATGCCGCGCCGGGCCATGTCGATGGTTTCAATCTGACTGGGCGGCAGGGACTTCACAGCGTCGAAATAGCTTTCGCAAATCTGGAAGTAATCCTTCACCACCTGCTTGAACGGTCCCAGCGAAAGATGGAACTCGGCCGCTTTCTCCTCGGCCTCTGTCGCGATATCGAACACCAGCCGTTTGTCGCGGATCGACAACTGCACATGGTAGGGGCCATCCGGCACCGCCCTGTCCTCACGCTTGGGCAGGACAAACGAGTTGTCTTCCAACAGGTCATAGATCGCGACCTTGCGCTCCTGCTCGATCTCAGGGGTCGGCGGAGGCAGGTTTCGGTCGTCCAGTTCTATATGCGAAATGCGGGTCATGTGCGTGCAGTCCGTTCAGGTCGGATCAGGCTTATCGCAACAAAAATAATTGGACAACGCGGGAATGGGCCAAATCGGATACTCCGCTGGGTTAATTCCGTGCTTTTGCAGCAAATGTTCGACCAGAGCACCCTTTTTGACGTGCCCTATCACTGCGAACAGGCCGCGAAACCATGAACCGTGGAGGAACGGCAGTAAGCTCTCCACGAGCAGCTGCCATTTCCATCACACCATTTCCTGCGGTTGCCGCGGGGAAAGAGATACTGGCTCTTTGTCTCCAGTGGCCGCAGCGCGTAGATATCCGCGTCACCCCAGACGTCATCATTCTTCTGCAATAGCTTCAGCCGAAACAGATCTGCATGAACCGCCACGGACCGGTTGATCGGGTCGCGGTAAATTTCAGGCACAGGTGTTCCAGAAAGCAGAATCGACGCCCGACCCAAAGAGTTGCCACACGTTCCAACTATGATTTCTTGGTGCCTGACACCCAGCTCCAGGCCGCCGCAGATCAGAGGCGCGATTCAAGACCCGTCAAACCAACTGATGCAGCGGCAGGCAGACAGAGACCCCAAAGCCATAGAGGGCTCACTCGTTCAATCTTTTCAGCCGAGCTGTAACAGACAGTCCGTGCGCCTCAAGACTTTCTGAACTGGCCAACTGCTCGGCCGCGGGGCCAATCGCCCGCAGAGCCTCGGGTGTCATGTGGCTAAGCGTCGTGCGCTTGAGGAAATCCATCACACTCAGACCCGAAGAAAAGCGGGCTGAACGTGCTGTGGGCAACACATGGTTGGGACCCCCAACGTAGTCCCCGATTGCTTCGGGAGTGTACTGGCCCAAAAAGATTGCACCTGCGTGAATGGTTGTCTGGCTAAGCGACAAAGGATCGGCCACGCAAAGCTCCAGGTGCTCGGGCGCGATACGGTTGGACAGGGCAGCAGCCTCGCCCAAATCACGCACCGTGACGATGGCCCCAAAGTCGCGCCAGCTTGCCCCCGCAATCGCGCGGCGTTGCAGGGTTTCAAGACGCTTTTCCACCGCTTCTGCCACGGCTTGACCAAAGGCGGCGTCATCTGTGATCAGAATCGACTGCGCACTTTCGTCGTGTTCGGCTTGACTGAGAAGGTCCAACGCAATCCAGTCAGGGTCGTTGTCCTTGTCAGCTATGACCAAAATCTCGGACGGGCCCGCGATCATGTCGATGCCCACCTTGCCGAACACTCGGCGTTTTGCTGCGGCGACGAAAGCGTTTCCCGGCCCGGTTATCTTGTCCACTGGGGCAATCGTGTCCGTTCCAAAAGCCAGCGCCGCGATCGCCTGCGCTCCACCGATGCGATAAATCTCGTCCACGCCCGAAAGTTGCGCTGCCAGCAAGACCAGCGGGTTCACCTGACCGTCCGGCGTTGGCACGGCAATCGCCAACCTCTCAACCCCGGCCACTTTTGCCGGGATAGCGTTCATCAGCACCGAAGACGGATATGAGGCCAAACCGCCCGGAACATACAAACCGGCCGCCGAAACTGCGGACCAACGCCAGCCCAGTGTCGCGCCGGTTTCCTCGACCCATTGATGGTCAGAGGGCATCTGTTTTTCGTGATACACACGGATGCGATCTGCCGCCAGCTCAAGCGCGGCTCGATCCTCGGGCGAAACTTGCGCGACCGCGTCTGCGATTTCTGCCGGGGAAAACGCCAAAGTGTCAGGCGTAAGGTCCAGCCTGTCGAATTTGGCCGTCAGCTCAATGACTGCCGCATCGCCACGAAGGCGCACCTCATCAATAATCTGCGCCACAACAGCGTCCACGTCCGGGCTGTCCTCGCGCTTGGCGGACAACAGGGTTTTGAACGCAGTCTCGAAATCAGACGAAGTCGTATCTAGAAAAACGGGCATATTGTGCTCTCCGGGGCGTTTCACCGGGACATATCGCCCGGATGGTCCAGCCTCAACCCTTCCGCGACCAGGTGCAGCGATTTGCGCATGGGGAAATGAGACATACCGATCAAATTGCCGGAACGAGACAGAAAACCGTTGATCTGAAACACGTCAAACACGGTCGCAAGCCGCAAGTCCCAACCCGAGGGCAGGCTTATAAAAGCCCGAGCTACGCCGCGTTTATTCCGGATGATGCGGTGCCTGACCGGACGGAGCCTGATACGGACGGGTGACATCTTTCAGGGTGGCGTCCAGCGCTTCGACCGTCAGGCGAATTGCACCATCGCCGGCCAAAGTCAGCATGACCTGCCCCGCCCCGTCATCGGCTGGCTCGAAATCGACCGACAGCAGAGACATGACCATGTCCTTGTCGCTTCGGTCTATGCCCTGGCTGGCAACCGAAAGAACCGAGTCGAAAACCAGTACTGACTGCACCCGCTCGAATGGGCGATCCCGCATGGCCGCAGCGTCCTTGTCCTCCCACCGAAAACGGTTGAGCAGCAGGCCGAAACGACGCTCGGAGGGGCGCCAGGTCATTTCCGTGATCGGAAATACTGCGTCCTGCGTAAGCGTCGAAATCACCTGAAGATCATCGGTGTCTTCAGCCCCCAGATTCAGCGGGGCTTCGCGTCCATCGTGAAAACTTGCGTCTGTCATTGGCCCTTGATCCGTTCAATTTTGGCACCCACGCCTTCCAGCTTGCGCACCACATGCTCATAACCGCGATCCAGATGATAGACCCGACTTACGGTCGTTTCACCTTCTGCAGCCAACCCAGCCAGAATCAGCGAAACCGACGCACGCAGATCGGTCGCCATGACCGGCGCTCCTTTCAGACGCTCGACACCTGTTACGGTCGCCGTGCCGCCGTGCACTTCGATATTCGCACCCATGCGCACCAATTCCGGGGCGTGCATAAAGCGATTCTCGAAGATACGCTCCTCTAGAACCGAGACTCCGTCCGCGGTGCACATCAGTGCCATCATCTGCGCCTGCAGGTCTGTCGGGAATCCGGGGAAGGGTTCCGTGACCACATCCACGGCGCTGACCCGTCCATTCTTACGCGCGACTTTCAAGCCCTTGTCGGTTTCAGTGACATTTACACCTGCCGCATCCAGTTTCGCCGCGAAGCTTTCGACCAGAGACATACGACCTCCCAGCAGTTCGACCTCACCCCCGCAAATGGCCGGAGCCAGCATGTAGGTGCCCAGTTCAATCCGGTCGGTCACAACCTGATGAGTCGCGCCGTGCAGACGATCGACGCCCTGAATCTCGATGGTCGAGGTGCCCTCACCGGCAATCTGCGCACCCATCTTGCGCAGGCATTCCACCAGATCGACGATCTCGGGCTCGCGCGCGGCGTTTTTCAGAACCGTGGTGCCCTTGGCCAGCGTGGCGGCCATAACGATGTTCTCGGTCGCACCAACGGATGCAAAACGCATCTCATGCACCGCGCCTTTCAGCCCACCGGGTGCCTTGGCATGCAGATACCCGTCTTTCAGTTCAATCTCTGCGCCCAGCGCCTCAAGCCCTTCGACATGCAGGTCCATGGGCCGCGCACCGATCGCGCAGCCGCCGGGAAGCGAGACCACAGCCTCGCCAAACCGCGCCAGCAGTGGACCCAGCACCAGATTCGAGGCCCGCATCTTGCGCACGATCTCATAGTCCGCCGTGTGGCTGGTCAGGTCATGGCTGGACATCGCCAGCACCTGCCCGTCCTGCAGCGACGATACCTCGGCCCCCAGCGATTGCAGCAGGGCGGACATGGTCTTGATGTCGCTCAGCCGTGGCGCATTGGTCAGCGTCAGCGGTTCATCGCTTAACAGCGTGGCCGGCATCAAGGTCAGGCACGCATTCTTGGCCCCCGCAATCGGTATCTGACCATTCAGCGGCCCATTGCCTGTCACCAGAATCGAATCCATTTGCTCTTATCCCTCGTCCTTGCCGGTCTTGTCCTCAGATGCCGCGCGCGCCTTGGCCTGCGCCTTGCGCCGCGCCATATTCGCCTTGAGCGCTGCCTTGAGCCGCTCTTCGCGTGCATCACCGGATTTGCCGTGTTTTTTAGGTGTATTTCTGTCTGCCATTGTCTTTCTCTACAGGAGGTGAAAAAAACCGTCCAGACACCCTTGCGCACCGTTTCGTTTGAGTCTAATCACCCGCCCACAGCGCTGCTGTAGCTCAGAGGTAGAGCACTCCCTTGGTAAGGGAGAGGTCGAGAGTTCAATTCTCTCCAGCAGCACCATCTTTTCAGTGACTTAGCCCCCATTACCGCAAATCACGCCTTGCCCCGTGGCGCACATGTGGCGCACCAAAACCCCAAACAGGCGCTATCCCAGCCGCTTTAGGCGTTGCTGGTACGGGCGACCGTCCTGCGCCAACTGCGTGGCCCCTCATTCCTGCAGACAGGCGACGGACAGGGGGGCAGGCCAGAACCCGCTAAAGCACAGGAAAATCCCAGTGCTGAGGCGTTTTCCGAGCGATTTCAGACAGGCGCAGGCTTTTTGCGGTACGTTTTCGACCCAGATCCTTAGCGTGCAGCCCCTACCTTAAGGCTGTCAGCGCGTGCAGTATTCCGCCCAGACACAGGGAGAAAACGCATGACTATATCCACACATGCCGAATACCTGACCGCCCAGAAGCGTCTGCGATCGCTCAGAGGGACAGAGCGCGCAGAGCTGGCAAAGGCAATCACCGACTGGAAAGAGGCAGCGTCACGCGCACGATCGGTCAACTCTGGCACGGCACCGGTTGAGGCTGGCCAGAGGCACAACTGCGCGAAACTCATACAGGTGGGCATGTCCAATCCGTATGGCCTCCAGCCCCGTGCAAACCGTAAAGCGGTATGGTCTGCGCACGTCACCTGAGCAGCGTCTATGGCTGTCGGTCCTGCTGGCGCAGATATCAGCAGCGCAGGGATGGGGCTTGGGCGTGGCTCCAAAGTCTCGGCGGGCGATCGTGCAGGCAGAGGCGAAGAAGTGGCTCAAGTCCAGAGATGCGCGTTTGGTCGCTGGCTATGCTGAGGTAAGCCTGACCCGTCTGCAGCGCTTTGCCCGGCGGACTGAACGTCAGGGTTGGGGAGGGCAGAAACCCCGCATGGCAGCGTGACGCCTGAGCGCATAACTTAGGACGCGCCTAATATTATCCGCTCTGTTCCCTCTGTCGTGCTACCCTACGCCTGCAGGCCGCGCTGCAATACTGGGCTGTGGCACGCACGATCGGAAACGCTTCACCGCAGCAGGGGCAGGTTCTGATGCGCTGCCCGTTTGCCTGCCCCTCACGCAATCGATGCTGGGCTGTCTCTTTTTTTTCCTTCGCCGCGTGCCAGTGATCCGCCAGGGCTTGCGCTGATCCATTGCGCTTAATCGCCCGTCGCATACAAGCCTCTGAGCAAACGCTGACCAGATTGATGCGATCGTGACGCCAAGGATGCAGACGCCGGGATTGCAGGGGCATACCCAAGATCCAGCGGTAATCAGGGTTGTCCCGTCGCAATTGCAGAGACAGCGGGTGCGGATCCGGATTGCAGCGCCCGCCACACACGGCGCATTGCTTGGGTTCTGTCATGGTGGTTTCCTCCGTCATCCGGTCCGCGCAGAGCTGGGTGTTTGCCTGTCTATAGGTAAACCCCATCGCAGGGCGTTCCGGCGCTGTGTGAGGCCAACCGCGCAGCTCGTCAAACACCTCTCTCTAATGCTCTGCGCTGAGCTGCTCCATCGTGATCCCCGACTTCATCAGCACCAGCTTGCCCGACTGATCCCGCGCAGCCGCAAGCATCGGCACCTCTGCAGCACTGATCAAAGCGCTGGCCCGAGCCATGTGGTCCTCTGCAGCGCAGGATGCAGCAACCACGGCCCCGGCCAGCAGGTCCGCAACATGATCGGTCATGCCACGGACCCTCAATCACTGGCGCTCCGTCAGGCCCGCCGCCCTCTGCAACAGGGTTCCGCTTGCCCCTTGCGCGTGCAGGGGCGCTCTGAGATTGATCCAGAGGCATTTCCGCCTGCTGGCGTGCTGCCTGCTGCTTGGCCTTCCACCGTTCCCGGTTGGCCCGCACATTTTCGGCAGTATCCAGAATTGCGATGTCCTGCGCGCTGCTCACGCTCAGGTATGAATTGTGCTCATGGGTTTCCAAAGACAGCGCCCCCGATACCGTGACCGGAACGCCCCGTACCAGATGTTCCGCCAGCGCCTGAGCGCATTTGCCCCAGAGACTGCACCCGACAATCTGTGCGTCATCGCCCCGGCCAGCCGATACGCTGAAATTGCACAATTCGGAATTGCCCACCTTGGTGAGTTTAGCGCCCTTTTATACACGTCCTGAAATTGTGATGCTCAGCATCTGTCTGTTCCCCTAGTGCTCAGCTGTAGATCGTGATGCCGCCGGAGCCGCGCAGAATTCGTGCCATTGACGGATTGTCCCGTTCCATCTTGTCAGCCATTGCGCGGGTTTCGTCAGCGGTGAAACGCATAAATTCCTCGCCGCCGCTGGCTTCCCAGTCCCGTGTTTGGGCGGCGAATGTGGCGGTGAAACACTCATACAGATCGTCAAAGCCGGAATATCTCAGGTCAGTGCAGCCCCAACTGCTTCCGTCGGTGACCTTCATCAGCTCGTCTTGCGCTTCTGCGCTTGGGTTCCACGTGTATAGAAATTTCCCCATCGTTTTGTCTCCTGTGATGGTTGGTTGGTAGTTCTGGTCCGTAATCGGGATTTCCTCCGTTTGACGTTTGCGATGGTCTATTTTTTTCCTCCCCGCCCAGACACACAGCCGTTCTGCCCGTGGCAGCGTTGCATCGGCCTGTGGTGAGCGTGGGGGATACAAGGGCGATGTTGCGCCCGTGGGCTCTGGTGCGTCAGTGCTGAGACAGCACAGCGGGTGCGGATGGCGTTGCGCATCATCGGCCACCGATCGGACAGCTGATATGATGCGCAGGGCAATCCACACGTCCTGCGTTTCCCCAGCATCAGCGCAAACGGCGACACAGGGACAGGCGCCAAGGATGGAAAGACAGCGGGTGCCACATGCAGGGTGCAGCGCTGGGGTGATTGGAGAGGGCGTCACTCTGACCACCACGGGACAGGATCCCAAGCAGCGCCGGACAGGTCGATTTGATCCGCGCGTGAGGCGTCAGTTTCTGCCGCGCGCCCCCCCCGTATACCGTTAGCCGCCCCATTTTGAGGCGGAGTCGCGCCGTACTCCGCCCCATTTTGTAATTCGTCTCCGCCCCATTTTGAGGCGGAGTTCACGTTGCCTTCCGCCTGACCATCAGGCGGAGTAGAACCAGACGCGCAGTCCTCATCATCCGTCAGGTCAAACGCGTTAGGCCCGAAATCATAGACCGCAGCCCGCCGGGGTGCCGCAGGCTCAACCACGCAAATCAGATCCAGCGCCAACAATTCATTTAGCGCGCGATCGGCTGTGGCATTGGAAGTCCCCAGCGCATTGGCGATCGTGTCCCGCCCCTTACGTCTACGCCCTCATTGAACATGTCGACCGCGTAAACGATATCAAGATCGCCATCTTCGAGCGCCTTCAACGCGCTAGCACGCGGGGCTGATTTTTCGCCCGAATGGACCGCCACGGCCCGCAAGCCGCGTTCCCGCGAGAACTCGGCCATGAAGTCCGCGTGGCGGCGGGAAACACAAAAGCCAATCTATGCGTGTCAGTACACGGCACCGCACGAGTTCGATCTAAACCTGCCGAAAGCTCTGGCCGAAGTGCGGCGGGACTGGAGATCATTTCCACCGGCACCAAACCCGCCAAGTTCCAAAGACGCAATCCCAGTCCATTTCTGGTTTACCCGCCACATTCCTCGTATTCCGACTACTGGTTCGATCCATCCCTGATCTCCGCCCAATGTAGGTGGATTTCTCGGTCCCGGGGTAGTTAGGTCAATTTCCTGACGAATGGAGTTGTACCTCAGACCGCCTTGGAGATCGATTGCATATCGCTGGCTCCTGCTACCGTACACGCCATTTGCAACACGGTAAGCCCCCAGCACACCAAACCATTTTTGACGAACGTCGACGTTAATCCCGGCACCGAGAGGGCCAGGCAATGTGGTATCCTGTTCGATCCCCACATAATTCGCATCAACGATGATCCCAAAATCCCCGTTCCAAGCCTCGTACCGGCCGGCTGCCGCGAAATCGAGCACATCCAGGACGTCACCAAGGTCCAGATCCAATTCCGCGGATTGTCCAGCCACGGTTGACGTACCTGTGGTTCTTAGGGGTGTGAACAGATAGAATGAGGCTCCATGCCGCCAGCCTGTTTCGTTTTGACCTGGCGCAGGTAGAGACTGAGCGCGGGAATGCCCGGGCATAGATAATACGCCGGACAGAAATACGAGTGCGCTAATTGATCTGAGATGGAGCATCGGAGTTTCCTTGCATATTGGCGGCGGTTAGTAGTTGAATCTGAGACCTATCCCGGCACCTTGGTCGTAGGGTCTGTCAGCACCAATACCGACCAACACATCTGCGTAGAGGGCAATTCCAGGGCTGAGGTTCTTACCGATCTGGAATTCTGCGGTCGCGGGCCACGCATCATTTTCCCAATCGTATGGAGCTTTGATATCTGCTTTGACCCAATACCCGTCACCAAATGGCTGAAGCGCAATAAGGCGCATCGCAGTCTGGCTGACATCGGTCGAACCGTTATATGAAGCAAAGTGCTGGACCAGAGGGATCAGAGTCAGCCCAGTATTAGTGTTTGCAAATGCGAACCCACCAAATGGGGCTATCTGATCCGACCCGGTGCCGATGCCTTCGTCGGGGTCACCAAAATCGAGGATCCACTCCAAACCAAGTGCGGACTTCACGCTCCAGGTGTCATTCAAGGGTTTCTGTGAGGGAAAGTAGATCAGCTTGAAGCTTGTCTTTTCGAACCCGTTGAACCTTTCGCCAGTAGCATTCGTTGAATTGTAGTGGAGCTCGTATTTTAGTTTTAGATCGGGGCGTAACATGTATGCACCATCGACAAAGGCATCCTGACGGTCTGCACCCCCTGCCAAATCGAAGTACTGATATCGAATGTCGGTGTTGTTAACCGCAGCCAATGGATTTGACGCGTTTTCCTCAGCTTCGGAAGCAGAGCCTACCACGACCAGTGCATAGATCAGAGGAACAAGACAATGGAAGTTGCGTAACATCATACACCTGGGAGAAGTTGGATGGTCAGGTTAGACGGCGACAGGTTCTCGCCGCCGTCTACCTTCATCATTGCCAGCTGGAGAAGACTTCTCGGGTCAACTCGCTTTCGGGACGAAGGTTCTCAATACCTTCATACGGCACACCCTTGCCCAGCGGCAGATGCGGGTGCTTTGCAATGGTTTTCTCATGCCGCTTCACCATGTCTTGGAATGATGCACCGGACCATAATGAATACCCGACAAGCGGATGTTCTTCACGTGGGTCGCGATAGACATTGAACACGGGGGCCGCAGCTCCGGGCTGACCGGGGGCCGGCAAATGCATTTTGAACTCTTGCTTCACGACTGAACGCAACACGGGCCCTTCGTACACATAGACGTAGTCGCGACGCGAGTTGCCTTCACCTTCAAGTAACAGCGCAGTCTGGTCAATGCCGTCGATCACGCGGTCGCGCGGGATGCGGTCAGTTGCGCCTGCGATCCGCGCGAAGGTGGTGAACAGGTCAGATACATGCACGATGTCACCTGCTGCACTACCTGGCTCAATAGCGCCGGGCCAGCGGATGAACGCGTCAGTTCGCACTCCGCCTTCAAGGTGCTGCGTCTTGCCGCCGCGATAAATCAACTGGTTCAGACCGGACGTTCCTTCGTAGTGATACATCAAGCCATTGTCAGCCATGATCATGACGACGGTGTTGTTCGCCTTGCCAGTTTCATCCAGCTTAGCCAGAACCTCACCGATCCAGCCGTCCAGAACCTGCAACTTGTCGGCATGAAAGCCACCATTGCGGGAAACGGCTTGATCCGGATAAGCAAAATTCAGCGGATAGAGTGGCCAGTATTGCATAAAGAAAGGGTCGTCCTGCGAGGCGAGGCGGTCTAGCTGTTCCAGTGCCTGTCGCTGATAGCGCAGGTTCATTTCTTCGTATTTGGCCTGTGTCCATTCTTCGCCCGGCGCCATGTCGACTTCGCGAGCCAAGCCGCCTACTTCCCCTTCAACGCCGGTTACCAGACCGTAGGGTTTGAATCGCTCATCCAGCTGGAATTGGTTGGACTGACCGGATGGATGGAAGCCAAGCATGTTGTTGGCAACCATAGCATCCCGGGTCATCAGGCTGAGTTGAACCTGCTGATGCAAGGGGAATGCGGCCCAATCAAACCCTTGGTTGTGCGGATAGGCCTGCTCAATATCGCCCTGGTGCCATTTCCCAACATGCGCAGTGTTGTATCCTTCTTCCTTCAGGATCTCGGCAATCGTGACTTCTTCAGCTGCAAGACCTTCGCCAACCAGCGCAACTTTGACCTCTTCAACGCCGGCGCGCACCGGATGACGACCGGTCAACATGGCCGTTCGTGTCGGTGTGCAGGATGGCTCAGTATACATCCTCATCAAGGACATACCTTCGGTGGCAAAGTCGTTGATGTTGGGCGTATCGAAACCGGTGACGTAGTTCATCGTCCGGTTACCCATTTGACCGAAGCTGACATCGTCGATCAGGATATACAAGATATTGGGCGGCTGGCCGCCATTGGCGTCGCGGATCTCGGCAAGTTTCGCCTCAATCTCGGTGTCCTGCGCATCCCATTGCTCTCCAAACTGTGCGCGCAAGAACTCAAACTCTCCATCATGGATGATGGGCGCATCCTGGGCAAAACCCGCGCCAGCCATCAGCACCATGGCTGAGGCATGTTTCAATAATGATCTCATTGGTATCCCTTCCCCTATGGATTACATCTTTCCTGTGCGCCGCAGCGATTGGAGGATTTCATCCCGAAGACCATCCAGGGTATCGCGGATATCGCAGGCGAATTGGTACGAGTGGCTTCCCGGCTCCGAGTTCATTGACAGAAACTCGTCACATAGAAGCTGATAGTCGCGGCAGATCTCATCGAATTCCGTATCCGCGCGCCGTAAATCCGCAATTGCGGTTTGGTGATCGGGAAACAGGGTATCAAAGGCGTAACGTTCCAATTGCGATGACTCATTCGATGGATCAGCAGACTGCCCTGAGTTTTCGCCGAATTCACTTTTCACAAAAGGTTTATCGGGGCATAATACGGTGTAATCTAATGCGTAACTTACTGAAAATATGGATTTAACCAAAGACACATCTACTGCACTGAATGAGGGCGGGTCACCTGTTCCCAAAGATGTTCGGGCGGCACTTCAGCGGCTTGTCAAATCTTCGACCTTCGCGGGTTCGCAGCGATTGCAGGACTTTTTGGTGTATGTGGTCGAAGAATCGCTCAACGGTCGGGCCGATGATATTCGTGCCAAGACCATCGCCATGGATGTTTATGGTGGGACCCCGTCAGAGATGTCGCGCCGTGAAAACGTGGTTCGGGTCGATGCTGGTCGACTGCGTCGCAAGCTTGCCGAATACTATACCAAAGACGGTCTCGAAGAAGGCACGATATTCGACCTGCCAAAGGGCGGCTATGCACCTGAGATTCTGGTCAGGTCGCCCGAGACGTTTCAGCCTCCTCCGGCTGGGTCGGAAATCAGAGCAAACACTTGGCGTCGCCCGTTCGTTGGAGTTGCCGGCCTCTTCGTTCTAGCCTGTTTTGTCGTTGCTGTTGTGGTGCTATCGAAAAAACTGGCGGATCCAGTCGGTTCGCCAGCCGACGGACTGAGTCGTGACGAGCGCAGCGCCATATTTGATGCATCCCCTATGCGCCTTCAGGCTGTAAATCTGGCCAATACTGGTCGTGATCTAATCTTTCCGGCCTTGGAACCTGCGCGCCTTGACGCGGCCTTAACCATATTCAAGGGGGCAATTGAAAACGACGAAAGCTACTTCGGCGGTCATGCAGGCGCTGCGCAGGTCGCTGCGACAATTGCTGTGCTTACATCAGATGCCGGCCTAGCTAAGGAAATGTTGAACTACGCCGACGCTCAGGCAAACAGGGCCATCGAGTTGGCCCCGGAAACGGGGTGGAGTCAGTCCGCAATGGCCTGGGTCAAGTTTGCCAAGGGAAACTGGCCTGAGGCCATAGAATTTGCGCAAAGAGCACGGCGTTTGGCACCACACGACGTACATGTTTTGGAGTTCGTGTCGCTGGTTCTGCTCTATTCCGGTTCATTTGAACAAGTCGTAGAAATTAGCGAGGACGCACTTTCAAAAATCAAACTAGAGCGGGGTTATGTGTTTCAGAACGCGATGGGGTCAGCAAAGTTCCATATGAAGGACTATGAAGGCGCTGTGTCAGCCATTGAACGAGTAACGGAAAAAGGCGGCCCTGTCGGACCTGTAACCGTTGCTTACCTAATGGCGTCACATCAGATGTTGGGGAATAAGGCTGAAGCTCAGACTCTATCTGAACAACTGTCACGCGAGTGGCCTGACAGTCGCGTGGATGCGCTGTTTGAGAAGCTTTTTGCAAATCCGCAATACGGGGAAGACCTTGGTAACGCAATGAGACAGGCCAATTGGAAGCCACCAACTTAGAAGTTTGAATTCGAATTGCGGCCGCTATTTCTCGCAATGCGGTCGTTCGCTACAACTTGCTTGAACGTCTAATTTGCGGACGGAGCTGCCTGATGCGTCCGCAGCGAAAAACACCTTGATTGCTCGACCGATTCACTGTGTTGTCCGCGGCGGCGCGGCATGATTTCCAAAAACCGGACATTCGAATCGTGCAAAAGGTCCAAAACCAATCCGGCCATTCACTGCACGGCCGTCGGATGTTTCACATGCGGCCGTAATCGCCGATTGCTGAAATGCCGCTCGGGTAGATTTCCTTGGAAACCGAACCCCGACTGACCGTCAAGTGACGGTTGATTTGGCGGAGCCGGCCTGATTAACTCACCGAGTTCGACCAAAGTGAATTGTTGGGATCTGATTTGATGATGAACCGCAGAATGATGCTGGGAACTTCCCTGGCTGCGTCGGCACTGCTAATCGCCGGATGCGCCGCTACGCGTCAAAGTATCGTGCCCGGCAGTTTTGCTTGGTTTGATCTGATCACCAGCGACCCTGATGCGGCGAAGTCCTTTTATGGCGGCATGTTCGGCTGGCAATTCGGATCCCCGGCCAGTGACGGGTATATTCCTGTCAGCGGAGGTGGAGAGGCGCTGGGCGGTGTGATCGCTTCTGCCGATGCGGGCTCTGATGTCGAGTTTCCGTCGCAATGGGTCCCCGTGCTGACCGTCGTCGATACCATCGCCGCAACGAAGATTGCCCTGGGCAGGGGTGGCAAGCAGGTCAGGTCTCCCTTCGCCACATCTGCCGGGACGTTCTCGACCATTCGCGACTCAAGCGGGGCGTTGCTGGTGCTGTATGACGGGCCGGGCGGGTTCCCGCTGAACGGTTCACTGCGGGAGAACACATGGTACTGGGCCGATCTTCTGACTGACAACCCCAGCCGGGCCCGGTCTTTCTATCACGCGCTCGCCGGATGGGAGACCGCGCAGAAGAATGGTCAAACCGTCTTTTCCAGCGGTGGCGCCGTCCGTGGCGGGTTGGTGCGGATATCCCGACGCAAAGCGGAACCGACATGGCTGCCCTACGTTGGTGTCTCGGATATCGGTCGGGCCATTGCCCGGTCTCAGGAACTGGGCGGAGGCCCGCTGACCGTCGCCGAAGATGCAGCCGTGCTGCTCGATCCCACCGGCGCGGCGGTTGGGGTGTCGCTGATCGGAGGTGCGGCATGATGGTGCCCATACTGCGCCTGACCTTGCCCGTGTCTCTTGTCGCTGCGACCTTCGCACTGACCGCCTGCGAGCCTAACACTGGCCAGCCCAACGTGCGGACCGGCGTTTCCGTCCATGTCGGCTATGGTCGTGGCCCCTGGTGGCGCTGGGGTGGTTACTATCCGCGCCCGCCGGGCGTTCTGCCGCCCGATGTCTTACCACCTGAGCCCGGCTTGCCGATCGAACCCAGCCCGCCAATTGCGGTTCCGCTCCCGGAACCCGATTTTGGCGGCGGCGATTTCGGAGGGTTTGACGGCGGCTTTGATGCTGGCGGTTTTGATCTCTGACCCGGCAATCCAGCTGAGCAATCAAGGTGATTTGGCTGCATCAGCGACCGGCAGAAACGTCCGCGTTGCAGACACGACCCCTTCAGTCTTCGCTGCGGACCAAACGAACGTCCGGTTCTAATGCTGCCTGCGGCTGGCCAAGAGTCACTGCGGGATGCCGCAGTTGCGAACTTGACAGAAGCAGGGTTGACTTAAAAGATGCGCTAAGCCGACATTTGCAGTGACATCTTCGAAACTCCGACTATCAATGCCCGCTTTGCGCAGGAGCGGACGGTGGCAAAAAACCACGCTATGACCGGGTCGCGGACAAACCGCTGCTCCCATCGTCTAAGCCAAAGTCGTCAGCCAGACTAAAGCGGACAATCGCTCAGAGGCGCTGCACCAATGGCCGGCTGAAACTAGCGCATCCCGAGTTCAGTGTAATTCTGTTTCAAGGTAAGATCGGCTTTCCGGCTCTCAAGAATGACATGTTCAGCATTGGGCAGGTCGTTGGCTTTAACGCGTTGCAACGCGGTATTCGTGTCAAAACCATTTTTGATCCAGCGATGCTGTAGCCTGTTTTCGAGTTCTTCCATAGTTGGGCTGACAAAAACCGTTGCGGAATAGACGTCCGCCAGCGTTCTCCACGGGTCGCGATCTATAAGAAGGTAATTCCCCTCAACAACAACAGTCGGAGTGTCAGGGTGAACCGTAATCGCGTTGGCAATGGCTAAATCCATTTGGCGGTCAAACATGGGGTGAAAGGACTCAAGTTGCGAGGATTTCAACCCTTTAATTGCATTGCAAAAACCAATTGCGTTGAAGGTTTCTGGTGCGCCTTTTCTCGCCAACAAACCTCGCGCTTCAAGTATACGATTGTCCAAATGGTAGCCATCCATTGGCACCAGCGTGGCTAATGGAAACGCCGAGCTCTGTTGTGCGTTCAGCGATTGCACAACGGTCTCTGCCAAGGTCGACTTTCCGGATGCAGGAGGTCCTGCGATTGCGACAATCGTCCGAACCCCAACCTGCCTCCGAGAGGAAATCAGGTCGCACACGCACGCTGCATCTTGCTCGATCACGCAGCGTCTTCTTTCGGTGGTTCTTTGGCGCCTGTCATAAACGCTACGGCATCGGACATCGTGTAATCCTTGGGATCAATTGTGCAGAGCCTTTTGCCAAGCCGGTGCACATGGATTCGGTCAGCTACTTCGAAGACATGAGGCATGTTGTGGCTGATCAGGATGATAGGAATGCCACGTGCGCGTACGTCTTGTATGAGTTCAAGCACCTTGCGGCTCTCTTTCACGCCCAAAGCTGCTGTGGGTTCGTCCATGATGATGAACTTGGTCGCAAAGGCGGCTGCGCGCGCAACGGCAACGCCTTGGCGCTGGCCACCAGACAGTGTTTCAACCGCCTGATTAATCGACTGTACGGTCATCAGCCCAAGCTCAGTCAGCTTTTCACGAGCAAACTTCTCCATAGCTGGCCGATCTAGCTGACGCATGTACTTGCCCATGAAACCCTGTTTGCGGATCTCGCGCCCCATGAACATGTTGTCCGCAATTGAAAGGGCAGGAGACATGGCAAGCTGCTGATAAACGATTTCGATACCCATATTGCGGGCGTCTATTGGAGAGGTAAAGTTTACCTTCTTTCCTTCGATCAGAATCTCACCCTCATCTGGGATTGTGGCACCGCATATCGCCTTAACGATAGACGATTTGCCAGCGCCGTTGTCCCCGATAACTGCAAGGATTTCTCCTTTCCGCAGTTCAAAGTCGGAATGGTCAATAGCGGTAACGTGGCCATAGCGCTTCACGATACCACGCCCTTGGACGACTGGAGTTGCGTCTGACATTAGCCCGATACCTTTCTAATCCACTGGTCAACTGCGACCGCTGCGATGATGAGAAGACCGATGAGTAGAAAGGTCCACTGCGCGTCGGCGCCGAGCAACCTCAGCCCAAGTGTGAATACGCCAACGATCAAAGCACCGAACAGTGACCCCAGAATGGAGCCTCGCCCGCCGAACAGAGAGATGCCCCCGATCACAACAGCAGTGATACTTTCAATGTTGGCCAATTGGCCGGACGTTGGCGAGACTGATCCGATGCGCCCAATCAGAGCCCAGCCTGCGAAGGCACAGATCAGGCCAGACAACATATAGACGGACATAAGCGTTCGATGGACGTTGACACCTGATAGTTCGGCGGCCTCAGGATCATCACCCACGGCATAGACATGCCTTCCCCAAGCTGTGTGTTTTAGCGCGTAGGCCAACACGAAGATAAGGGCGAGCATGAAGATGACGCCAACAGTAAAGGTCGCTCCACCGATGCTGAATTTGGTTCCAAAAAACTGAAGGAAAGGTGCGTTCGCTTCGATATCCTGGCTGCGGATTGTCTCGTTTGCGGAGTACAGGAAGTTGGTGGCGAGAACGATCTGCCACATTCCCAGCGTGACAATGAACGGGGGCAATTTAACGCGGCTTACAAGCCAACCGTTCAGCGCACCGATCATGGTTCCTACCGCAAGCCCGCACACAACAGCAATTGGTACTGGAATGCCGTATCGGAACGTGAATTGCCCCATAATGACTGATGAAAACACCATGATCGCGCCGACGCTTAGGTCGATGCCGGCGGTGAGAATGACCAAGCTTTGCGCTGCGGCAACGATACCTACAATCTGAACCTGCTGGAGGATCAATGTCATTGCAAAGGGTGAAAAGAATTTTGAACCCAGAGCCAGGCCGAAAATCACGATTGCACCGACCAACACGATAAGCGGGACAAAGGACGGGTTCACGTGGAGAAGGTGCTGTAACTTCCCTAGCACGCCGCGCCGATGATCTTCAAATTCCGCCACCGTTTCCGTTTTATTTGCGGCGGTTTCAAATCCCTGAGCGCCTTGGTTTGCTTCAGACATATCTCCCCCTTTTCGCGACTGGCATTGCGCCCACGAGATCAGTGTACAGGAAGTTTCAGTTTGCTGGTGAAAGGAATGATGGCGCGCGCGTGCGCGCCTCATCCATTAAGTCTGCGTTAGCCCCAGCAGAGTTCCAAACCTTCGGCGACTGAAATTGATTCCACGCCGTCAACAGGCTGGTCCGTGATGAGCGCTACACCGGTATCGTAGAAGTCTTTGCCCGGTGTATTTTCAGGCTTAACGCCCTCTTCGGCCCATTTCTTTACAGCCTCAACACCAAGCGAAGCCATCAACAGTGGGTATTGCTGGCTTGTCGCCCCGATCACACCGGCCTGTACATTTTGCACGCCGGGGCAGCCGCCATCGACCGAGACGATCAGCACGTCGTTTTCGCGCCCAATCGACTTCAAGGCTTCATACGCACCTGCTGCTGCTGGCTCGTTGATTGTGTGAACCACATTGATCGTCGAGTCTTTTGCCAGAAGGTTCTCCATGGCGCGGCGCCCGCCTTCTTCGTTGCCGTCGGTCACGTCACTGCCAACCAGTCGGGCATCGGTCTCATCGCCGATAACATTTGGATCCGCTAGGTCCACTCCGAAACCGTCGAGGAAGCCCTGATTACGTAGAACATCCACTGTTGGCTGACTAACGTTCAAGTCCAGCGTCGCGATTTTGGCGTCCACTGCCGCGTCACCCATTTTTGCCTTTGCCCATTGGCCGATTAACAGGCCTGCCTTGTAGTTATCCGTGGCAAATGTTGCGTCGGCAGAGTCAATCGGGCTCAGCGGTGTGTCCAAAGCAATTACCAGCAGGCCGGCGTCCCGAGCCTGCTGAACCGCAGGGACAATCGAGCTGGTGTCAGACGCCGTCAGCAAAATTCCCTTTGCTCCATCAAGGATGCACGTTTCAATGGCCTGAACCTGAGTTTCGTGGTCGCCGTCGATCTTGCCCGCGAAGGCCTTCAGAGTCATGCCAAGCTCTTCAGCTTTGGCTGTGGCGCCTTCTTTCATCTTTACAAAGAATGGATTGGTGTCAGTCTTCGTGATCAGGCAAACCGTCTCCCCGGCCGCTTGAACAGATGTAGCAGCGAGTGTGAGTACAGTCGCTGATGCGGCAAGCTTGAGTAGATTTCTCATGTTGTCCTCCCAGAAAGTTGTTTTTGTCCCGCGTGGCATGACAGCGAGATCCACCTCCATCCTCCAATGCAGGTTGCGTTCAAGCAAACCGCGATTCTAGCCTTCATGTCAATAAATAAATAAAGTTTATTTATTAATTTGCTTCGGCATCTTTTCATAAGAAAACAAGGGGTTTATGTTCAGGCTTATGGAAAGAGAAGCGCTAAAAACACTGACTGGCGGGGTAAGTCAAAGCGGGGTTCGCGATCACAACGAACGTTTGATTTTGACGGTTTTACAAAGGCATGGCCCTGCTGCGGGTGCCGACGTCGCGCGACTAACGGGCCTGTCTCCTCAGACTGTCTCAATTATTCTTCGCAAGCTGGAAAAGGACGAGATTCTCAAACGCGGAACCCCTTTGCGCGGAAAAGTAGGTAAGCCCTCAGTCCCTATGGAGCTCAACCCGGAAGGCATCCTTTCAGTTGGGATGAAGATCGGGCGGCGCAGCGCCGATCTGCTTTTGATCGACTTTATGGGCAACCCGCGCCACCAACTTTCCACGACATACGATTATCCGTTGCCAGAGGTCATTTTTGGGTTTCTGGAGTCTGGCCTGCAAACACTTCTCTCTCGCGAACCTCAACGTCTTCGCGACCGCGTATGCGGTATCGGGATCGGCACCCCGTTCGAGCTTTGGAAATGGCATGATCTGTCCGGGCTCGCCGCCAAGAAATTCAGGTCATGGAAAAATGTGAATTTCTTCTCCGAGGTCGCCAAGTTCAGCGACTTGCCGGTTTTTGTGGTTAACGACGCAACGGCAGCCTGTCACGCGGAGCACCTTTATGGCCGCGGGGCTGAGTATCGGGATTACTTCTATTTTTTCATCGGCTCGATGATCGGCGGTGGCGTCGCATTGAACGGCACCGTATTCGAGGGCAACCAAGGCAATGCCGGTGCGCTAGGCGCTATGCGGACTACGGGCCCATTGGGTGAAAGCCAGCAACTGATCGACACAGCTTCGCTGTTCCTGCTCGAGGACAGATTGATCGAAGCAGGTGCCGATCCTGAAATTCTCTGGAAGAAGCCCCAGGATTGGAATAGCATCTCTCGCTATGTCGAACCATGGATCGGCACGACGGCTCAGGAATTGGCCAAGGCCGCACTGTCTATTTGCGCGGTCATCGACTTTGAGGCGATTTTCATCGACGGTGCATTCCCACCTGAAGTGCGGGAAGAGTTGGTCTCACGTGTTCGCCGATACCTAATCAACCAAGACAAACGCGGTTTAATTCCTCCAGTTGTGGAAGCCGCAGCGGTCGGGGAAAACGCCCGAGGCATTGGTGCGGCGAGCAGCCCAATTTTCCGCCAGTTTCTATTAAATACTAATGCTGGGCTTTCTGGGATGTAGTCTCAACTCATTGACGGCAAACTTCCCAGGTAGGACGGAACCGCGACTCCTGCTCAAGGTGGCTGCCTTAAAACGGCCCATTTTCGGGCTGTTGCAGTGCCGTAAGGCAAATAGCAACTGAGGAATGCTTTGCGCCTGCTGCTGAGCATTCCAATTTCACCTAACTGCGCATAGCAGAAATCCATACGAGGCGTAGCTTCGGTAGCGAAGGGCTCACTCCGGTCGTCCGCTGCAACTTGCTTGAACGCCAGCTTTGCGGGCTTTGCGGACGTCGGCTGTTCTGTAGCCTGAGAAGGTTTAACCTCGGCAGGTTTCTTTACCCCGCTCAAGCAAAGTTATTCGGACAAGACCCTCCCAGCTACTGCTCCGATGATTTCAGTTTGGTTTTTCGGAAGCAGGAACCCTACACAGGGTTAGACTTTGAAGATTTCCCCGCGCTCTTTGTAGAGGCTGCAACATCACCAACTGTTTTCTCAACAGCTTCAGCTTCGGTTTCAGCAACATAAGATGCACAACGGGACACGGTTTCAAACCATTCCTGCGCGTCAGCAACCAACCGCTCAGCCGAATGGCGCTGCCATTCCGCCATGCTCTGAAGGGCTTTCGATGGATCGGACGGGTTCGCGGAAGACACATTGCGTGCAGCTTGTAGAGCCGTCCGGACGGCCTCATGACGCCGTTCGAACCAATGCTGCGCAAAGGCCTCTGTTTCTTCGAGCAATTTTTCTTGTGCGTCCCAAAATTGTTCGATCTGGGCACCGAAGGCCGGATTGCCAGACATGGGCGGCTGCATTTGTTTGAAAACATCCAAAAGTGAGGTCGGGCTATTTGTGTTAAATTTCTTTGTCGGCATCGAAAGTTCCTCCTCATTTCTTAATGAGTTATTGTGCCAAGTGCGGCGCGCTTTCGCCTTAATACAGATCAATATCCCTTTTTTAGGGATCTTCGGCCTAAGCTGCGACGGGACACTCGCATTTTCTCCGTCATCGGTTCCTAGCAGGCAGGGTTGGGGTTAGAGTAGTCTAGACAAGAACTTAACGCTTGGTTTTCTATGCACATTGCCGGCTTTCTGATTACCCTTGGTGTGCTCTTCCTTGCCGGATTGGCCGCCGACCAACTCGGCCGGGCCACGCATCTTCCTCGTGTTACAACCTTACTTTTCCTTGGCTTGATCGCAGGGAATGCCGGAATGGGGTTGATCCCACTCGACGTTGCAATGTGGTTCGATGAGGTATCCATCGTTGCATTGACGATGGTCGCATTTCTTCTTGGAGGATCATTGACCCGCGAGAACCTAGCTCGGCATGGCCGAGCCATTCTGACGATTTCGATTTCAACCGTGGTTGCAACCCTTGTTATTGTGTCTGCTGGACTGGCCGCAATTGGCGTGCCCTTCGGGTTGGCGCTGGTGCTGGCGACAATTGCTACGGCTACGGCTCCGGCCGCCATGACTGATGTGATCAAACAATCTGGGGTGTCCAACAGCTTTACCGAGACATTAAAGGGCGTCGTCGCAATTGATGACGCTTGGGGTCTGATCGTTTTTAGCATCGCCTTGGTTCTGGCCGGTCATTCGGATGGTTGGGCCACCATCACGACCACAGCGATGTGGGATTTCGGAGGGGCGATACTGTTAGGTTTCGCACTAGGCGTGCCATCCGCTTATCTGACCGGCCGCTTGAAACCGGGAGAGCCGATGCAGGCAGAAGCAGTGGGCATAGTCTTTCTTACAGCGGGCCTCGCGCTTTGGTTGGAGGTTTCATTCTTGGTAGCAGGCATGGTTGCGGGCGCAGTGATCGGGAATCTCGCCCGCCATCACGAGCGTGCTTTCCATGAGATCGAGCACATTCAGTGGCCATTCATGATCCTGTTCTTCCTGTTGGCTGGCGCCACGTTGGATATTGAAGCCTTCGGCTTGATGGGCTGGGCTGGTGCTCTTTTCCTATTCTTGCGCGCCGTCGCCCGCCTCGTCGGGGGTTATTACGGAGCGAGACTTGGCGGCCTGCCTAGCCGTCAGACCCGCTGGTACGGTCCAGCTTTGTTACCACAGGCCGGTGTCGCGGTAGGAATGGCCCTTGTCGCCGGAGAGCAATTTCCACATTGGGCCGCGTCGATCATGGCCTTTACTCTAGTCAGTACTGTGGCCTTCGAGGTGTTGGGGCCGCCGTTGACTCTCATGTCAATCAGACGAACGGCTGACACGGATGAGCAGATTGGTCAGTGACTATTCAGACTGGATCGATTCAAGAAAGGCGAGCAAATTCGCCAACGGCAGGCCTACCATTATAGGTTGCCCATTAGGCAGAGCCACCGTGATTTGTTGATCTGTCTCAAACACCGCGCCAAAGACTGGCATTTCGCCACCATATGCAAACCTCGCGGATCGCATCTACACGCATCATTCCCTGGCCGACAAGCACATCAACTTGCCGCAGCTTCTTAACTATTTCTTCCGGCTTATGTCTCTTGTTCGCCATTCTCGGCCCTCCGTTTCTCAGACGTAACGGTGGTCCATATAAAATCGGGCACTCCAGTTGCTTAGGTGTGTTGGCATCAGGTTCAAAATGGCCACCAAGGCACTCGTCGCGAGTCCTCAAATTTCTAAAGCCTGAACCAGAGTATTAGTCAATTTCGCTCAACAGCCACTCAGCCCGTTTGACACTCTCGTGCGCTGTTCCGAGTTTTCGAACCAGTCTGGCTTTCCTGTCAGAATTCTTCTCCAAATGAATTTCGGCTTCAAGATCTGCCACCTTCTTGCGCAGCTTTTTGAGTACCTTTTGAACATGGCTGAATTTAATTTTCTCCGCTTTGCCTGCCTCAAGACGCGAGTTGTACTCGACCATTTTTTCGGCAAGTTTTTTCAATCCCATCTTAATACCCCCCGCAGATCGTCGCACAATTTCAGCATGCTATTTGCTTTCTACGACTTTACTGTGATGTTTTTCGGATTCTTCTTCCTTAGAGAGCGCATCGGTTTCAATTTTATACTCACCGAGTTCTTCTTCTTCTAAAGCCAACAAACGTTCGACTTCGGCTATGGCGCTGTCTCGTTCGATGTAAAAGGTTCTCGCTGCTTCGATCAGCTTACGCATCGCGCTATAGGCATAATCCGAGTCGTTGAGAAATGAAGTTGCGGCATCGGGAGTGAGTTGGTTTTTTCGAATGAGCTGTTCTACACGGCGTGTAGCGGTCCGAGCATCTTCTTCTATTTGCGCACGTTCCTGATCAAGCCAGAGCGCACTACGCTCATCCGGTTCTGCTTCTTCAAGTTTCTGAATCTCAATGAGTATTCTGGCAATTTCAGTACGGAGGTCATCATACAGTTCGGTTGCACTCCCGGAAAACCGTACAGTGTGACGCAAGATATTCTTTCGCAGGTGTTTGACCGACTTAACCGCTTGAACGATGTCGCCAGCGACATCTCTCAGGGCATAAACTCGTTCCGCTACATCTGGTTCGACACGTTTTTCCCCGATGCGCGTCGAGAATTCGACAATGGCGGAATAGAGTGTCTTGATCTTGCGCCGGTAGCTTTCCTCAATATCCATGTCGGTAGGTGTTCGACTGCTTCGAACCACCTCTGCAACGCTGTTCGCGCTAAGCACATCCTTCCTATGCAGATTCAGGCCATGCAAGATCAACGTCATCGCGTTTTCGTATAGGTGCATGACCTCCTTTCGAAGTGCAATCTCAAGAGTTTGTGGGAAATCATCGGCCGCATCGTTCAGGTAACGCGGTTGACTAACATCCGGGATTGGTTCGATAATACTGCGTTCTAGAAAGGAGATCAGCCCCCGCATCAATGGTAACATGAGCAAGACGCCGAGCACGTTAAAGATAGTATGGAACACTGCCAACTTCAGAGCAAAATCTTCCGCACCTATACCCACGGCACCACTGATCAGGTCAACCATCTCACGTAGCGGGACTATGAAAACCAAAGCTACCGTCGCAGTTATTGTATTGAAGATCAGGTGCGCCAATGCCAGTCGCTTGCCCTGAAAATTGGCGCTGATCGAGCCAATAATCGCCGTAATCGTGGTTCCAATATTTGCCCCGATCGCGAGAGCCAGCGCGTTTTCATAGCTAATTTGTGAAGCGGCAAGCGCAGTGAGAGTAAGCACCATCGTCGCGTGGCTCGACTGCATAATCACGGTTGCGGCAGTCCCCAACAAACAATAGACCACCAGCCCCCAAAATCCCGACAAAGCAAATCGCATTAGATCGACCTGGTCCTTGAACGCGTCGAAACCCTCTTTCATGTAATGAATGCCTAGGAACAGAAAACCCAGTCCGCCAAGGGCGTAACCAATCCCACGGAGCACCTTCGGCTTCTGAAACACAAGGATTATGCTAAGGCCGATAATTGGCATGGCATAGGTTGCGATATTCACCTTCAATCCTAGCCCGGCAACCAACCACGCACCCGTCGTCGTTCCGATATTGGCCCCAAAGATTATGCCCACCCCACCGACCAGAGAAATCAGGTCAGCACTTAAAAATGAAATCGTTATGACCGAAACCAGTGAACTGGACTGCAACAACGTAGTAGAGACGAAACCGAATAAGAGAGATCGCGAAACGGATTTTGTCGCCCGCTGAAGCATTCGTTCTAGTGTTCCGCCTCCAAGTAGCTTGAAGCCGTCTTCAAGCATAAGCATGCCAAACAAAAAGATAGCGATCCCAGCTGCAACCACCTGCGCGTCAGGACTTACCCAAAAGGCAATTAGTAGCGCGCCAATTGCGACCGGTAGGTAGTACTTGATCATTCAATCAATCCAAACTTTTGGATCGCAAAAACACCGCATGGCGCAAATTTCGACCTCCAGGAAGACCGCACACTAACCTCAACCAACGTTCGTGCAGCGCCAAGATTCTCAGCAGATACCACTTCCCAAACCCGGGCGCTTTCTGACCTCGATGTTTCTACTACCGCAACGTACATGTCTCATTGATTCAAATCATGGCGTAGGAACTCTACTTGCCCAAATGTTTGGACTGACTTGCTACATGACACCGATGGACCAAACATGTTGAGAACTGAAAGAGTAGAAAAAGCAGTTCGCCTAAACCGCGAAGAACTTTTCCGGTTTGGAACGGCTCTGCTCTTCATCGTCGGCATCATGCTGGTAGCAATGGCCAGATCAGAAGGCGGAACAGACGGAGTGCTCTTGATCGTCGCCGCAATGATCGGTGGATACATGGCTATGAACATTGGCGCGAACGACGTGGCAAACAATGTTGGCCCCGCCGTCGGGTCCCAAGCAATTACTTTGACCGGCGCTATCCTGATTGCGGCTTTCTTTGAAGCAGGCGGCGCCATGATTGCGGGGGGCGATGTTGTCGGCACAATAAAAAAGGCACTATCGACCCGGACTTGGTTGCGGACCGAGACACATTCATCTGGCTGATGACGGCGGCTCTACTCGCGGCAGCGGTGTGGCTGAACTTCGCCACAGCTGTCGGTGCCCCGGTTTCCACAACGCATTCAATCGTCGGTGGCGTACTTGGGGCTGGGATAGCCGCGGCCGGCTGGAGCATAGCGGACTGGTATCAGGTTGGGATGATCGCGGCGAGCTGGATTAATTCTCCCGTCCTTGGAGGAGTTATTGCGGCAACATTCCTTTACGTCATCAAGCGTACAATAACCTATAAATCGGTTGTATTGACTGCAGCCAACCGAATGGTGCCATTCCTTGTTGCCGTTATGGCGTGGGCCTTCGGCACGTATCTTATGCTCAAGGGTGTGAAGAAGTTGGTGAAGGTCGACTTCCCTACCGCGCTGGTGATTGGCCTGTTGCTTGCGATCGTCGTTTACTTTCTTATTCGTCCGTATGTCGCAAACACGACAAAGCGTCTGGAAAACAAAA
>NZ_JBQFUW010000009.1:0-209575 GCF_056539385.1 Ruegeria sp. BB6 | reverse complement strand
CAAATTGATCCGAACCGTAGGAAGCGAGATCACCGAACTTGATAAAATGCGCGCATATTGCATCGCGATGGCGGCGGCGATTACGGTTATTTTCGCCTCGCAGCTGGGGTTACCAGTCAGTTCCACCCATATCGCTGTGGGGGGTGTATTTGGCGTCGGATTCTTGCGTGAATACATCAAGTCCAGCTGAAGCCCTCGACCCGAAACATCGGTCAAAGGCTCGGCATTAGCGCAGCACGGGTTTCGCAACTTAGAAAAGCGGCGGCGGCAGGCTCAAGCCCATCAAACTCTTAGGCCGGGAACCCGGCACCGAGTTCCTTGGTGGGATTGAAATAGTGCCGCACGATAATGTCCACCGACGTGTCCGCAATGGCCGCAACCGTCATCGGATCAATCCGCGCTGTCTGAATGGCCCAAGTGATCGCACTGTGGCGGATGCTGTAAGGACGCAACCCCTCGGGATCGATGTTGGTCAACGCCAAGGCGCGATAGAACGGATCAACCTGAAAGCCCTCTACCCATCGCTCCCCGGCATCGTTGGTCAGGATTGGATCGTTTGGCTGCTTGCCGGACGTTAGATCGGCAAACAGCGCGTGAGCCTTATCGAATAGCTGGCAGGTCTTTGGACCGCTGTGGCGGCGGTTCTTTCCGTACCGGTAACGGATCACCCTCCGGTTTGATGAGAAATCGAACGTGTCCAACATGCGCAATTCCTGCGGGCGCTGCAGTGTATATACCGCTGCCCGCAAATAGGTCGCGTAAGCAGGAGAGAACGTCTCGGCGGCTTTGATCAGCTTCCGAACCTCTGCCATCGACATGGCACGTCCACCGCTCTCCATTTCATCGACACTCATCGTGTCAGCCCTTTCTGCTTGGGTCTTACGATTGCCGTGCTTCTCAGCCGCCACCCACTCGCTATTGCCGGTGTGCTTCAGGTCTGTCACGGCCAGATTAAAAGCTGCTTTTAGCAACCCCAGTTCCTTATCGCCTGACGACTTGGCGCGCGTGTCACCTCGAACAGGCGTGTCCCTGAATTCGTGGCACTGCGCCTTGGTAATATCTCCAAGCGGTGTGTCCGGACCAAAGAACCGCTTCACCCGATCAGCGAATGACCTCCAGTTTTTGGTCGTCGTAGTCTGGCTCCTGTCTGAGCGGTCCTTCATCAGATCAGCATACCAGTGGTCGACCGCCTGCTCGACAGTCACCTGCTCCGCTTTGATGGCGGATGCGCGCGCCGATTCGATGGCTTCCTTTTGCCACTGCTCTGCGCGAGACGCAGCCTCGGCGAAGGTCAGACCACCGGGCGTCGGTGTCGCGTCTGCCAGTGAGTGTTTCAGGTAACGGCTCTTTCCGGTTGGATGCGGAATGCGGGCCACCCACTTGTCGCCCTTCTCACCCCGGTAGATGCCAAGGTGAAGTTTGCCGCCCATGTCCTCAAAGTATGGGTCGCGCCGAACCGCCAACCTCTGGCGCTGCGCTTCTGTTGCGATCTTCATCGTCCTATTTCCTCTCGTCTGAGCGGTCTTTGATCCGCCCATATATGGCTCGGTTTGGCCCCAAAAATTTCGGGACATTTTCGGAACATTTACCCCGAAAATCGGGCTTCGGAACACGTTTCGGAACACATCGGTTTGGACCGATTTGGACCACATTTAACGCATTTTCAAATAGTTAGTAATCCGTAACTATTCGTATTGGTCCATATATATCCCTTGGTAAGGGAGAGGTCGAGAGTTCAATTCTCTCCAGCAGCACCACCATTCAACACACCTGAAACCAGAACACCAAATGCGCGATCGTCTGGGCGCATATTGCCAACGAGCAATGGCACTGTTCCCTGTGGTTGGTCGCACGGCTTAAACTCCGCGCGCGCCAAAAGCACACTTGCCCCATCGTGGCCGAGGCTCACGAGTTTGCAAAGCTACTCGAAAGTGTTAGACTCGGCGTTTTGAAATTAGTGTTGTGTTGTCAGTGTTTTTTCAGAAGTATCTATTTTGGCTTTTTTTTGCACTTTGCTGCACAGCAGTGATCTGTGGGCTAGCGCTTTCTGTCGACGGTTTTGTTGAGCGTCACTTGCAGGAAGACAAGACCATTGAAATGCTTGGAGCCTTCGCTTTCTTATTTGGTGCCGTCATGTGTTCAGTTGCCGTGCTCAGAGGCGTCGGCCTGACTGCCGTAGCCGTGGGCATATTGTGCTTCGTTGCATTTCTTGACGAAATGAGCTTCGGCGAGCGTCATCTAGGGCTGGAACCCTTCGTGATAAACGGTGTGGAAATTGATGCCGTGCATGACTTGTTGCAATTGTCCTTGGCAATTGTAGGTGATCGAGGGCTATGGCTGGCAATCACGATCGTTATATTTTTATTGGGCGCGAGCCTATTGCTGTACATGATCCGAACCTCAGACACTGTAAGAGCGGTAGTCACCCACGGCACGATGCCGCAAATTGCGGTCGCTTTAACTCTCATAGCTGCCGCGCAGATTATTGACATAGACGTGGGGGTAGCGATCGTCAGCAAGACACTTGGTGAAGACGCAAGTGTCTGGGTGTACAAGTCACATTTCGAGGAAGCCGCGGAATTTGTGGCCGCAATACTGTTTCTATTTGCAGCGTATCAACTCATGGCCGGGCCAATTGCAGCCAAAAACAAGTTGCCCCCCAACAGCGTATCTCGTGGGCCTACCCTGTAAAGAACCTTCTACACTTACGGGTCGTGTGACAGGTAGACCGCCAAGGTTCACGCGGGGTTAAAGGCGGGCACAGAACAGATTTAATCGAGTGGCGCCCGCCAAGGCCAAGAAGAATTGAGGCAAACTTTCCGTGTGATATCCCGATTTTTTGGGGTTTTTTCGAGTTAGTCAACGCCTGACAACTGTCCAAGCACTCAATTGTCTCCAAAACGGAAATACTGTACACTTTTAGTTGCTCTGACGAGGACAAAACCATGAAGTCCCCCGCGCAATTATTTCTGCAGCATCTACATCGCAAACATGACAGCGCATCCCGACCTAACGCCTTGCTCTATTGGATTGAGGCTGCGACTGACGCCCAAGTGCCTGAAGACGAGCTAGGCCCGTTATTTTGGGATGTCATCGCGGATGCATGGTCGGACTTTGAACGCATCGACCACGAAGCATACGCTGAAGCCATGGCCCGCTTTCGTCCGTACTGGTCGCGGCACCGGTACTTTAGGGATTTACTTGGCTTGCCGCGAACGATGACTGTCTATCGGGGTCAATCGGCAAATGCACCTGCGGGCCTTAGTTGGTCGTTGAACCGGGAAATTGCAAAACAGTTTGCCCGAGGTCGGCGCGGACCAGCAGTATCTAACCCGACCGTTCTTGAACGCGTAATAGAGCGCAACGACATTGCAATGTATATTACCAAGCGCGACGAAGCTGAAATTGTCGTCTGGGGGACAGCCAAGGGCAACACAGGCTCAAAGCAGAGTATGCAGGCTGATCCGGTCGGCTGAAACGGCCACGATTTTATGCAAACGTATGGTGGAAGGACCGCGACCCGTCTTTGAACCGCCGGTACATTGACGGCACGTTGGGTCAGTGTCGGATGCCCGGCGCTTTTTGATGATGCAAACTTGGCATACCCATAGCCGCCCCTGCGTCACTCGGTGAAATGGGCTTCAAAATGCAATACGAGATGTTTGGGCTTCTGGCCGTTCTGCTGCACTTTCACGTCGTCGCGCGCTTCGCGCATCAGTCGCAATACTGTTTCCAGATCATCACTGTCGGTTTTCATAAGCCCGTAGGCATGTAAAATCTTTCCGGCAGGCTCGTGCTCACCAGCTAACGCCAGTTCCGTGGCGCATTGCCACGAACGGTCTTTGACCATGTCGGAATATATCATCGGTGATAGGCTCCTCGATTAGTCGTTCTGGGTTTCCATCCACCACCGGCACCATAACGTAAGCCTCTGTCCCACACCGCTGCACGATGATCCGGTTCGGTCCTGATACCTCTGTCATACAGGATTTCTTCGGATCGCACAGACACTTCAGCAGATACAGCATATCCGTTGGACAGTCTGCACAAAGCCCGACTTTGATTTCACCGGACCTCCAACCGGCCTCCAGCCCTGTCGCGTCAATTGCGCAATCTTGGCGTTCAATGAGGCCAAGGTCGGCTCTTGAATCAGTCTTTCGATATTCGCCATACGCCTATCTCCATTCCAATCACACAGATGATGTGGAACGTCACCAACAGGACGACATGTTCCAAAGCGCCAATGACGTGCGCTTTGCGGCCAAATCTGCCGGTTGTGCTTTGTCGCCGCACCTTTCGGTCCAATAACCGTGACCGCCGTTCGCGCAGTGGTCCTGACACCACCTCATTGCGGAACACTTTCCGAGATTCGCGAAAATATGGCATAACCCTTCAGAACGCTTGTCTCGAAAATCTATGTTTCTCAGAAGCGGGAGTGGTGGATGGGTATCAGATTGCCTTCCCGGACGACCAAATCGACCAAATGTCCGAATTGCGGTGAGTTAACAAATGCATCCGCAACAACATGCTCGGCCTGCGGAGCGTATCTAACGGCGAACTGGTCGGGTTTTCAGGGGCGGACGCTATGGGATGTTCTAAACCTTCTGATTGTACCTTTTGTACTGGCGGTTGGTGGTTTCTGGCTGAATGATATCGCGGTCAAGCGGCAAAACGAACTTCAACGCCAGGAAACCCTAAGACAACGAGAGAGGGATGAAAGCAGGCTGCAAACAAGCGCGATGCAAGCCTATTTTGACGCCATTGGTGAATTGCAACTTGAGCAATCGCTAGGGAAAGCATGGGCCAGACCCGCAGTTTTGGCGATCGCAAGAACCAAGACACAAACCATCATGAGGGAAATAAACAGCGAAAGGCAGGGACTGGTCGTTCAGTTTCTGAAGGATGCCAACCTCATCGTTCACAAGCGTACGGCTGCAATGGAACCACCTGCGCGCAGCAGCGACTGCTCTGCACAGATGACCGGTACGAAAGGAGCTCGTGCATTCCTTTCTCTGGAAGACACAAAGCTGATCGGGGTGTCTCTTGCCAATGCCGATCTGCAGGCCGTCGAGCTGGCACATGTCGATATGCGCGAGGCCGATTTGCGCAACGCCAACCTCGCCTCGGCCATTATGGTAAGTTCGGACTTTCGCGGGGCCAATTTGAGTTCGGCGAACTTGGTTGGTGCAGATTTGACCGGCGCGTATCTGGTGAATGCGCAGTTGCGCGGCGCGGGATTAACGGGTGCGACGCTGCGATGTTCTTTCCTCAGGGGGGCGAATCTAGAGGCCGCGGATTTGCGCCGCGCCAACTTTCACGGCGCGTCACTGGAGGGCGCGAACTTTTGGGCGGCTGACGTGCGAAACGCCGACTTCTCGGAAACGTTTCTGCGCGAAGCTGATTTCAAAGATGCGTTTTTGGATGGTGCGGACCTGAGTTGGGCCGATCTTCAAGGCGCTTTTCTGGACGATGCGTTTTTATTGGGAACGTCGTTTCTGGGCGCTGACCTGACCGACGCGGATCTGAGCAACGCGAGTTTCATCGAAGAATTCTACGACACGGACCAAGGCAAAAACGAAGCCGCCCAAAAAGAAAACTCTCAGGCTGCGCAGCGGGCGCTTCTGAATGCAAAGCTCTGCAATACCATGATGCCCGACGGTTCGATCGAGAACCGTGATTGCCACACTATTCCCGGCGCTGCATCTGGCGCGCCTCTGGAGGTTATCCCCATCAAGGACGTGGAAAGCATTGTTGGGACGTATTTTATCGAAGGATATTTCGACGGTTATTTCGACGACACGATAAATGCGTATATCGAAGAACAATGTTGCTACAATGGTATTGTCTCGATTCAGGCGGAAGAAGGTCTTGCGAACTATGTGCGCCTTCACTGGACGATAATATCCGATGACGAAAGCCAGCAACGGGCGGAAGGTGTCGGCCAAGTCACCGACGAGGGGCAGCTATATTTCATATTCTCCATGGGCGAGTACAAAGGCGACGGCCTGACCTCTGTCACGCAAGACATCGGGATGTCGTCGAGGTTCAAATACCTGTTCAATGGCGGGTTTGGCGGCGAAACATGGGGGTTGCTGGAAGCTCGGGAATAACTGGGGCTTTCCCGAGCTTTCGCGGACCACTTCTTGCTATTCTATCGCAGGAAGCCCGGTCACCGCTTCAAACGCCGCCGAGGACACCTCGGCATCCTTCGGATCACGTGTTCCCGGCAAAACCTCGAAGAACGGATCAAAGTCGACCATGGCCTGCGCCAACACCCCAAGCATGGTCGCGTCGCCATCAAGGGTCGCAGTGCCGTCCGCCAACTGCTCATCCAGCGCTTTTTCTCCGGCCATTGTCAATTCTAGATCGCTGCGATTGATCGTCAGTGTCAGGTCAGGTGTGTCGGACTGGAACCCTTCGACATTGGTCAGTGTTGCATTGCGCAGTTCGACCAGAAACTTCTCGCCATTGTCAGGCGTCACGAGGTTCATGGCGAATGAGTGCCCTTCGACCTTGCGACTGTCCATTTTGATCGCAAGAAAGTTCAGAAACAGTTCCGTCGACATGGCGCGAATGACGTCCGGGCTGGACGTATCGGGAATATCCCCTTCGGGAATACCAGAGCGCAATTCAAACGCACCGGACAGGAACGAATTCCGAAGCCCCGGGTTCTCTTGCTGATAGCCAATCTGCTCATAGACATCCGCCAGCAGGTTCTTGGCGGCCTGATTGCCAGGCTCCGCGTGGACCAGCTTGTCCAGGATTTCGCTTGCCAGAAGATATTCACCGGAATCGTGCAGTTCACGACCCTTGGTCATGATCGCTTCGGAACCGCCCATCATTTCAACATAGAGCGGCGCCGAATCCTCGGGGGACAAGGGAATAAGCGTGGCCGGGTTGCAATCCCAGAACCCGATATAGCGCTGGACGACGCCTCGGCTGTTGTGCTGCGGCGAGCCGTGGTAGCCGCGGCAATGCCATTTGTCCTGCAAACTCTGCGGCAGCTCGTAGACGTTGTGTATCCTGTTGATGGTCACGCCCGTGTTCACGAAGTGCAGAACCTGATTGTTCATGTGGGCATACAGGTCGCGCTGATCACGCAGAATCGCCTGAATCCGGTCGTTTCCCCAGCGGGGCCAATGGTGCGAATAGAACATCACCTCGGCGTCTTCGCCATAGAGGTGCAGCGCACGAGATATATACTTGGACCATCTCAGCGGATCCCTGACGGGTGCGCCGCGCAACGTATAGATATTGTGAAGCGTCGCCGTGACATTCTCGGCCATCCAAAGCGCCTTCATGTCAGGAATATAGGTGTTCATATTGGACGGCGCTTCGGTGCCCGGAGTGTTCTGGAAAATCATGCGAACCCCGTCGACCTCGAATTCTTCGATGTCGTCTTCAACAATGCGCGTCGGTGCAATCAGACCGACCAAGCCCGCAGACACACCCTGCCCAAGCCCCTGCCCCGCATACCCATGAGGGCTAGCAGGCAACAATAGCCCATATTGATAAAACAGGCGGCGGTTCATCGCGTTCCCCGCATAGACGTTTTCCGAGATCGTATGCTCCATGAAATCGCGTGGGGCGATGATCTCGACCTTTCCTGCCCGTACATCCGCTTCGTCCACCACCCCGCGCACGCCGCCCCAATGGTCGCCATGCGAATGGGAATAGATCACAGCGGTCACGGGTAGTTCACCACCGACGTGCTCTCGAAAGAAGTTAAGCGCCGCCCTTGCAGGTTCGGCCGAAACCAACGGGTCAATGACGATCCATCCGGTCTTGCCGCGCACAAAGGAAATATCCGACAGGTCGAACCCCCGCACCTGATAGATGCCCGGTATAACCTCGTAGAGACCGTAATTCTGATTGAGGCGCGAGATTCGCTGCAATGAAGGATGTATGCTGTCGAAATCCGCATCAGAATTAAGGAAATCGAACCGCTCTTTGTCCCAGGCCACATGCCCCGCATCAGCCATGATCTTTTTGTCGGGCATTTCCGCAATCAGACCGCGCTGCTGTTCATCGAAATCCAGTCGGTCCGAAAACGGAAGGGCATCGCGCGCCTTGTCCAGAACATCCAACGTGTATTGAGAAGGCGCTTTGCCGTTCGGGTGAAAATGTCCTTCTAGCGGTGCAGCTTCTTGCGCAGACGCCGCAGAGTCATCCAGCAATACTGCGCCGGATACCGCAAAAGCTGTGCCGACACTTGGAATGGCCTTCAATACATCTCGCCGGGTCGTCATGTTCTTCCTCCTCCAAAACTCGACGGTTTTGAAGCCCGGATGACCAGACTAAATTCGGGTTGCTGTGATGTTTCCTAAATGGAACTACCGGCTGGCCCAATCCAATGCTTGCTCACGAATTCTGTTTCGTCGAGTAGCCAAAGCATAGGGAATTTTCTAAGCCGCTTGTTGATCTAGCTCAAACGCGAGAACTGCTGACACACGGGTCACCGCATCACCGGTCTAGCGTTACTGCAGTTGCAACCGCTTGAGTTCCTCGGCAACAGCCTCCAACGCCTCGGCCTGAGCCAATCTGCGAAAGGCTTTGCGGTCGCGGCTTTGCATGCTTTCCCCTGCATGCGCTGCTATCCTGCGGTCTTCGGCGGCAAGCCGGGACAATAGGCTTGCCCCCATCAGGATAGATTGCTGTGCCATTTGCAGCGTTTTCTTTCTTTGATGTTCAGTCATCTGAGAGTCTCAATCCAACGTAAGCTGGACCACGCTAAAGAAGCTGTTCTTTCGCATGGCAGGAATTACTGTTTTCAAAGTGACACACAAATAGGAGTGCCTAGTCCAAGCATGGGAGTTGGCGCTTGCCAAAAGCATGTGATTTCTTGCCAAACCCGTTTCTGCTGGCAGCGCATTTTGGGAAACCAGGCTGGTGAAAATGGTGCCCTGACCTCTTAGGCTGACCGCGCCGACCGACTGCCAGCCCATACAAATTTGACAGAATCCCGGACGAGTGCTTACCTGACACGAACGCGACGGCGACCATCTGAATTTACATGAAGTTTCAGTGCCCTGAGACACAAAGCCGGCTTTGGGCAGGACGAATTTAACCTGGAGATTTGATCATGGATCTTTTGGCCGAACAACTTCGCACCTACCCGATTATGGCATTATTTTTGTGCCTCGGCCTTGGCTACGGAATGGGCAAGCTCAAGGTTGGGAAATTTGAACTGGGTGGCATTGCCGGAACTTTGCTTGTGGCCGTGTTCGTGGGGCAGATCGGTGGGATAAACCTAAGCACGGATGTTCAGAACGTCTTTTTCTCGCTGTTCATCTTCATGGTTGGCTACAACGGTGGCCCACAGTTTTTTGCCGCGTTGAACCGCACCGCGCTGACCAAATTGCTGGCGGCCTTCATGATGACGCTATGGGGGTTGTTCTTCGTTATCGTCGTGGCGCGATGGGCAGGGCTGGACAAGGGGCTGGCCGCGGGGCTGGCTGCCGGAGGTCTGACGCAATCGGCCATCATCGGCACCGCCGGGAATGCCATCGACCTGCTGGGGCTTGCCGCGGACGAGGCCGAGAAGCTGAAAACCAATATCGCCGTTGGGTATTCGGTGACATATATCTTTGGCTCGATCGGACCCATTCTGGCCGTCAGCATCATTCCAATCATCATGCGATGTGACTTGCGGCAAGAAGCCTTGAAGCTGGCCCAAAAGCTAGGCGGCGGCGGACAAAAGCTGGAGGAAGGCGAGTTTCTTCCCATGAACCGGTTTGACGCCCGCGCCTATCAACTCAACCAAGGGTCTGCCGCCATAGGCAAGACCGTGGCGGACATCGAAGGGGACTATGACGGTGATCTGGTGGTCGAGCGTTTCCTGCGCGAGGGCACAGCACTTGAGCCAACGCCGGACACCGTGATCAATGCAGGGGACATTATCGTCGTGTCCGGGTTGGTATCTGCCCTGACAAAGTTTGACGGCACCGCCGATGGCGAAGTCGGAGAATACCCGCCCGAACTGGCGATCGTGGAAGAACGCCGCAATGTCGTGATCACCAACAGACAGCTTGCAGGCAAAACCCTGCGGGAGCTGCACGAAGCCCTTTCAGCGGATCAACGGCGCGGGGTCTACATTTCCAAGATCACCCGGATGGGACATGATATTCCTGTCCTGCACAACACCGAGATTCACGCAGGCGACGAGGTCAGCATCGTCGGTCACAAGGACGATCTGAACCGCGTCGCGAAACAGGCAGGGTATGTGCCACCTGCGGCTTCGGTGACGAACTTCATTGCGCTTGGGTTCGGCATCGCGATTGGTTACCTGATCGGGGAAATAAGCTTTGTCATCGCAGGAACAAAAGTGGCGCTGGGGTCCGGGCTGGGCTGTTTGGTGACTGGCCTGATCATCGGGTACATGCGTATTCGCAGGCCCAAGATTGGGGGCATCAACAGAGGTGCCGCGAATTTCCTCCAGAGCTTTGGACTGGCCGTTTTTGTCGGCGTCGTCGGCCTTAATGCGGGCCAGCCAGCGCTTGAGGCGATACAGCAATATGGCATCACCCTTTTGCTGTTGGGGGTTGTGGTCACCATGATGCCGATGATCGTTCAGTTTCCTATCAACTATTTCGCCCTGCGTATCCGCAACCCGATCGAAGCCTGTGCAGTGGTGACAGGTTCCCGGTCGGGCAATCCGGGGTTCGCTACCCTGCTGGAAAAGGCCGGAAACTCGACCCCGACACCGGCCTTCACGATGACCTATGCGGTGGCAAACATATTCCTAACCCTCTGGGGGCCGCTGGTTGTGGCATTCGTTCCATAAGTCACATCAGCACAATCACGATGACCGAGCCCCAAAGGGCAAGCAGGACGTTACCCACCGCGTAACCCAACCCATAGCCAAGGGTTGGAACCTGACTTTGCGCGGCCTCCTGCACGGCGGCCAGCGCTGGCGCAGATGTCCCGGCACCACAGCATGTTCCGGCCAGAACGCCCTCGTTTATCCCGAAAACCTTGCGCCCGACGATGATTGCAGCACCGTGGGCAAGAACAACGATGGCAAGCGATCCAAATATCAGCGAAGGTCCACTTTCCAGCACGCCCGTCACAAAGCTGGGGCCAGAGGTAATGCCGACACAGGCTACAAAGACGCACAAGCCGACTGAGTCGAAAATCCAAAGCGTCGCTTCTGGCACGAAACCGAACGTCCTGTGTACTGACCGCAACCAACCCGCGACCAGACCTCCGAGCAACACACCTACTGACGTACCAAGGCCAAGTTCGATCGCACCGTATTTCAGCGCAGGGATGCCGATCAACCCGCCCAACAGGATGAAGAACGCGACAAAAACCATATCCGTCTTGTTGGTCGCACGATCCAGATACCCTAGCTTGGCCGCGGCAGATTCAATATGGCTGCGCGTACCCGAGACGGTCAGCACATCGCCCTTGTGAAGGGTTACACCTCGAAAGATCGGCAGACGCTCACCACTGCGCATGATACCGCGCACAAAGACCGTGCGGGCCTCGGGGCGGGTGGAAAGCTCGCCCATTGATTTGTTGACCACTGCGCTGTTGGTCACGACGATGTCGCTGGTTTCAACAGGCAGGTCCAACAATTCGGGGTCTTCGACCTCCTCGCCCAGAACATCGGCGTGATCGATCAGATACGTGCGCATCCCGGCGATTGCAGCGATATCACCCTTTTCAAGAACCATGTCACCGGTTGTGGGAAGAATTCTGTCTCCCCGCCGCACCCTGTCAATAAATGCGCGCACATGATCGGGCACGCGCGCCTCAAGCTGGGCCACGGTGTGCCCTGCAAATTCGGGGTTGATCAGATAGGCTCGGGCCTCGAAATCCCGGTGCTTTGGGACCATCGGCGCATCGGTGTCCTCCAGTTCAGCCTCATACTCGGCGCAGGCTTCTTTCAGTGACCGCCCAAAGAACCGGGGAGCAAGCTGCGTGTGAAAAAAGATCGTTGCGATGACGCCGACGAAATAGGCCACCGCAAAACCGGTCGCGATTTCAGCGTCGAAAATCTGTTGCGCCGCTTCGTCTGCGCCCGTCTTGGCGAAGGCGTCTATGGCCACGCCCAGCGTCGCGCTTTCGGTAGCACCGCCAGCCAAAAGCCCCGCCGCGACACCAACAGACAGACCCATCAAAGGAGCGAGTAAAATTGCCACAAAAAGTGCCACGACACACAGCAACACCGTCACAGCGATCTGTGGCAAGGCACCAAGGTTCAAAGACCGAAAGAACTGTGGTCCCGTCCGATAGCCGATTGAGAACAGAAACAACAGGAAAAACGCCTGCTTCAGATCATCCGACACAACAACCCCGGTCTGGCCGACAAGTACTCCGGCCAGTAGACAGCCCGCCACCGATCCGACGGTGAAAGAGCCGATCGTGATCTTTCCGAGGGCGTAGCCGATAGCCAGACTGCAAAACAGGGCCAACTCAGGGTGGGCACCGAAAATTGCACCGATCAATTCCATGCTGGGCTACCTTGAACGTTAATCATCCATGCAGCGGCAAACCTTTGGACGCGCGGTAGGCTTGCACATATCCTATGGCGACCGCCCGCACCGCTCGTCCGATCTGACGATAGGCGCTGTCGTCCAGATTTGCGAAAGAAACCCGCGCGGACCAGTTAGGAGCGTCAAAGCCGGATCCGTTCAGCAAAACGATCCCGTGATCCTGCGCCAGCTTGAACGAAATATCCAGCGGGTGCACATTCTCTTTGATCCACTCGACCACCTCATCACCCACGTATTTGCGCAGCCAGAACTCAAAGTCGATGATGCCGTAATATCGATCGAAAAGAGGGTTGTCGGGAACCTCGATCCCCATACCGTCAACCAGTTCGTCAAACCGATGCTTGAGGATGCCCCAGCAGAACGCCTGATAGGATTTGTCCTCATCCATCATCTCAACCAGCGAAAATAGCGTCATCATCACCTGTTGCGGCAGAGAAAGCCCGGCCGTGTGGTTCAGCGCCACGTCTCGGCTGTCGGCGACGATACGGTCAATGAACTTAAAGCCGGAGGGATCAGGCGTCAGCGGCGTGTACCGTGCGTTCACGACGTCTTTGACCTCTTGCGGTGCCTCGGCAATCATCTTGTCAAATATGTTGTTCTGCGCCACGGCAATCGCGCCCAGCCGCCAACCCGTGCAGCCAAAATACTTGGAGTAGGAATAAACACCGATCGTGTTTTCCGGCAGATGCCCCATTACCGACTGAAAGTTGGGAACAAAGGTGCCGTAGACATCATCGGTCAGGATGATCAGATCAGGGCGACGCGTTTTGACGAACTCTACCAGCCGGGCCAGAACCTCGGGGCTGATGGCGACCGATGACGGGTTGCCCGGGTTCACCAGGAACAGCGCCTTGACCTTGGGGTCAGCCAACTGTTCAAGGTCGTCATCCGTCAATTGGAAATGGTCCTCCTCCTCCGAAGACACATCGACCACGTTCAACCCGTAATCTTCGAGTACCGGCATTTCCAGATAAGGGGTGAAAATCGGCGTCCCCAGCGCGATGGTGTCGCCTGCGTTCAGCAGCCTCTGGTTCTTGAGCGCCTTGAAAATATAGCACATTGCGGCCGTGCCGCCTTCGACCGCGTAGATGTCAAATTTCGCGTCCGGCCTATGCCCCGCGCACATTGCCCACATCAGGTATTCGTGCACGATCACCTCGTTATGTTCGAGGCATCGGTCAGGCATAGGGTAGTGATCACCAACGATACTGTCGGTCAGCTCCAGCACGAAGTCATCCGGATCAAAACCGAATTTCTGAATCGCAAAGTCCACGGCAGACGCCAGCGTGTCCGCACCCGGCGGTGAATCGCGCCCGTCACGCGCGGCACAATATGCCTTTAGTCGGTCATAACACCCCGGACCCTGAGGCATTCCGGCCAGACCGACCTGCGGCTCGTTGCGGTGCCGCTGTGCCTCGGTCATCGCAAACTGGCCAAGCAGAAAGAACGCCTCGCGCGCCTTGGTCGCGATCCAGTTCGGGTTACCCCGCCCCGCATTCAAGTAAGGTAGTGTAGATTTACGAGACTCTTTCTGAGCCAGCTTGATGAGTTCGTCTTTGATTTCAAAGGGACTCAGGTTTTCAAATTTATGAAGGTCCAGCGTCTCTGACATGGCTACAAACCCTAAATTACTAGAAATCGGAAATACTCATCCGAACCGTAATCAAGGAAAGCGCCTTGTGTAAACAGTCGCGCCGAACCGACGCGGTATTGGCGGGTTTTCTCAGTTCAAGCGATTTGACGCGGCCAGCGCACCAGCCAGCGCGTTCTCGATCTCGCCCGGAAATTCTCTACCCTTTTCATGCAAACCGGCCGCGACCCAGCCAACGGTATGACCTCGCGCACCAATATCGTTGGCACGCACCAATGAAGGTGAAGTGCGCTCAATCCGCACCAGCGCCATTGACTCTTCCACCTCGCTGTCGGTCAGGACCATTCGGACTGCGCTGTAAATGTCCAGAGACACCTGCAACGTCTGGTGCTCTAGCCGATGTGCGGATTCCGAAAGCAGGCGTGTGCAAAACGCCGACAGGAAGTACCAGCGGAAAATGGTAAACACCCGGCTCTGAAAATCCCCTGTCAGACCAGCCCCAAACGAAGACGCGCGGGCGATCCGCTCGAACGCCGCTTCTGCTGCCTTGGACGCCTGACAGATTTGATGCTCGCGCTTTTCAACCGGAAATCCGCGCGAAGCTGGATTCACTACGACGTCTTGGGTTTCTAGGTTCATTGTGGTCCTCCAGCACTAATTCCTGAAGAGGACATGGGAAAATTCAAATTCATTAGAATGTTATTTTCTGCCTTATTTCACTTACACTGTCCGATTATTGGCAGTTACAAAAATGCCATAAAAAGACGTTTAACGCAAACATATCCGCTTTTAGATTATTAAAAGCAGGTTTTTCGCGACTTTCGCGGAATGCAACAAAATGCGGCAGAGGCCCGTTTTCCTGCCCAATTCCCCCACGAAACTGTCATGATATGGCAATAGTTGTGCCCATTTCCCAACGTATAACCATCCTATCCCGCGGGTCAGTTTACCAGTAAGATTTTAACGAGGGGGTACGAGCGGGATCAGGGGGACGAGCGCCTGTCCGGTCCGACTCGCCCATGGGCAGAGCAGCTCCCCCCGGCTGCCAAAGTTCAGTCGATCTTGCTTTTCTGCGCGTGTGGCGAGACGCCAAAACTCGAACGGTAAACCCGCGAGAAATGACCCGGATTTTCAAATCCGCACGCCATCGCCACCTCGGTGACCGAGGCTTCGGTCTGCAACAGAAGTTTCTGGGCACGCTCAAGACGCAGTTCCATGAAGTACTTCTTGGGTGACGTATTGAGGTACTTTCCGAACAACCGCTCGAGCTGCCGGGTCGAAATCCCCAAATCGTCGGCAATCTGAGACGGCGACACAGGCGCTTCGATACAATCGCGCATGATATGGATTGCCTTGGCCAAATGCGCGTTGCGCATCCCGTTGCGCGACTGCAGCGAAACGCGCTGTTTGGCGGTCGCATTGCGTACCGCGTTATAAACCATCTGGTCGGCCACTGCGATCGCCAGCTCCTCACCATGATCGCGTTCAATCAAGTGCAGCATCAGGTCCGCCGTCGCAGTTCCGCCAGAGGCCGTTATGTGTTTTTCATCTGCGACAAACACACTGCGAACAAGATTCACTTCGGGAAACGCTTCCATGAAGGCGTCATGGTATTCCCAATGGATCGCGGCCTGCATCCCATCCAGGAACCCCGCCTCGGCCAGCAGCCAAGCCCCCGAACACAACGCGCCGATTGCGGTCCCTCGCGCACGCTCGCGCCTGAGCGCAGCCAGCAAGGGGCGCGAGACGTGGCTGCGCATGTGAATGCCCGACAAGACAAACAACTGGTCCGTTTTCGGCAGGTCGTTCAACCCGCCGTGCACCAGTGTCACCAACTCGTTCGAGCATATCGCCCTCTCGCCATTCTCTGAGATCAGGGTCCAGTCATACAGCTTTTTCTCGCTCACCAGATTTGCGATCCGCAATGGCTCGACCGCGCAGGAAAATGCGAGATGCGAGAACTCCTCGATCAGGATGAAAGTTATGTGCCGGGTTTGTTGCATGGGATGTTCCACTGCACGGGCCGCATTTGCCCAGGTTTCATTCGTTAGGCTATGCTGCACGATTTTTTTCTGTATACAAGTTGTATTTTTTTAGAATACAGAGACAACACGAGCAGCCGGGCGCGATTCGCGCTGGCATCGCAGGAGGGACGCATGAAAGACGACGCCAAATCCCGCAAAGCTGAACTGTCCGAGCACCTGAAGGTCTCGATCCTGACCCTGCGACTACGCCCGGGCACCGATCTGGACGAAGCGCATCTGTCCGATGCGTTCGGTCTGTCGCGCACGCCTCTGCGCGAGGTGTTTCGGCAACTGGCAGGCGAAGGCTATCTGGACCTGCGCACCAATCGTTCGGCGCGGGTGTCCGAGATGTCCTATACCACGCTGCGCGATTTCTTTCTGGCCGCGCCGATGGTTTACGGGGCCATTCTGCGGCTGGCGGCGCAAAACGCAACGCGGGCGCAGATCGACGCGCTGAAGGACGCGCAGCAGGGGTTCAAAGCGGCCTTGCGCGCCGGGTCCGCCGAGGATCGCGCATTGGCCAATAACCGCTTTCATGACGTGACCGGAGAGATGTCGGGCAATGTCTACCTTCTGCCCTCGTTCAACCGCCTGCTGATTGATCACGCCCGGATCGGGATGACCTTTTATCGGCCCCAAACGGCCAAAATGACCGAAAACCTGTCCGAAGCCAGCCACCAGCACGATGCCATCATCGCCGCCATCGAAACGGCCGATGAGGCGGCGGCTGCGCAGTTGGCCGAAGACCACTGGAACCTGTCACGGGATCAGATCGAACTGTTCGTGATGCCTGACGCGCTGGATGTGCCTATGGGTGCTCCGCTTTCAAAACCTGCATGAGGATGCAATGAACCCGATTTTCAAGTTTGAGGGGATCTATACCCCGGTGGTCACGCCCCATCACGACGATGGGTCCGTGAATTGGGATGCCTTGGCACAGGTGATCGACTACCTGATCGAAAATGGCGTGCATGGGCTGATCTCGGGCGGGTCCACCGGTGAAAACTATGCACAGACCGTCGATGAACGGCTGGAGCTGGCGAAGTTTACGCATCAACAGTTGAAAGGCCGCCTGCCGCTGGTTGTGGGGACTGGCGCGATGCTGACGCCGGACTCGATCGCGTTGGCCTCCGGTGCACGCGAGATTGGCGCGGACGCGATCCTGCTGGCCAGTCCACCCTATTCAGTGCCCACCGACCGGGAAAACGCTTTGAACGCACTGGCCATCGACAAGGCCGCCGACCTGCCGGTGATGCTGTACAATTATCCGCACCGCACCGGCACCATGATGGGCGAGGAGTTCCTTGACCGTGTCGGCCGCAGCCGCAACTTCTGCGGCATCAAGGAAAGCTCGGGCGATATCAACCGGGTGCATCTGCTGGCGCGGGACTACCCTCATATCCAACTCGGCTGCGGCATGGACGATCAGGCGCTGGAATTCTTTGCCTGGGGCGCGCCCTTCTGGGTCTGCGGCGGGTCAAACTTTCTGCCTGCGGAACATGTGGCGCTGTATCACGCCTGCGTGGTCGAAGGGAATTTTGCCAAGGGCCGCCGGATCATGTCGGCAATGATGCCCTTGATGCGGGTATTGGAACAGGGCGGCAAGTTCATCCAGACGATCAAGCACGGCGTGACCATGAACGGGATTGACGCGGGTGTGATGCGGCCTCCGCTGAAAGGTCTGAACAAGGATGACAAGCGCGCGCTGGAACAGGTGACGCGCGTGTTGAAAAAAACAATCGCTGACATCGTGGCGGAGGAGTAAGGCAATGGAACTGCTGACACAGGACGAATACACATCCATCGCCGCAGGTCTGGACCTGCCCACCGGGGCGTTCATTGACGGCGGCTTCCGCCCTGCGATCTCGGGCCAGACGTTTGAGACGGTGAACCCCGCAACCGGTGATAAACTGACAGAGATCGCCGCCTGCGGTGCAGCGGATGTGGACTTTGCCGTTGAAAAGGCACGCGAGGCGTTTGACGATGGCCGTTGGTCCAAGTTGCACCCGTCCGAGCGCAAAGACGTGTTGATCCGTCTGTGCAAACTGATGACGCGCAACGCCCGCGAACTTGCCGTGATGGAGAGCATCGACAGCGGCAAGACCATCTATGATTGCGAAACCGTGGACGTTCCCGAGACAATCCACTGCCTGAAATGGCATGCCGAGGCGATCGACAAAATCTATGATCAGGTCTCGCCTGCCAGCGACGATCATATCGCCATGGTGGTGCGTGAACCGATTGGTGTGGTGGGGCTGGTGCTGCCGTGGAACTTCCCGTTGCTGATGCTGGCATGGAAGATCGGGCCTGCTCTGGCGGCGGGCTGTTCCGTGGTGGTGAAACCGGCGGCCGAGACCACGCTGACCGCCCTGCGGTTGGCTGAACTGGCGATGGAGGCCGGTCTACCGCGTGGCGTTTTGAATATCGTGCCCGGCGGCGGGGCCGAGGTGGGAGAACCCATCGGGCGGCATATGGATATCGACATGGTGTCCTTCACCGGGTCCACCGTCACCGGCAAGCGGTTTCTGACCTATTCGGCGGAAAGCAACGCCAAGGAAGTAGTGCTTGAGATGGGTGGCAAGAACCCCGCCATCGTGATGGAGGATGCCGAAAACCTGGACCGCGTGGCCGCGCATATCGTCAATGGCGCGTTCTGGAACATGGGCGAGAACTGCTCGGCCTCATCGCGGTTGATCGTGCATAAGGATGTGAAGGCCGAACTGCTAAAGCGGATCGCGCATCACTCAAAACAGTGGAATATCGGCGACCCGCTGAACCCCGAGACCCGCATGGGGGCGCTGGTCAGCGACGGGCACTACAACAAGGTCTGCGGCTATCTGGAACAGGCCGAAAACGTAGTGATCGGCGGCACCGCCAAAGACGGGTTTGTCGAAGCTACGGTGGTCGAAGTCCCCGGCAATGACGCAGTACTGGCACGTGAGGAGATATTCGGCCCCGTGCTATCGGTGATCGAAGTCTCGGGCTTTGACGAGGCCATCAGAATCGCCAATGACACCGAGTATGGCCTGTGCGCCTCGATCTTCACGGCCAACGCCAAACGCGCCATTCGCGGGGCGCGGGCGATCCGGGCGGGCACAGTCACGGTGAACAGCTTTGGCGAGGGCGACATCACCACGCCCTTCGGGGGGTACAAGCAGTCGGGCTTTGGCGGGCGGGACAATTCGGTCCACGCGCATGATCAACATACCCAGTTGAAAACCATCTGGATTGATCTGGCCGATGACGCGGATGAGGCGGTGGATTGAGCAGTTACACCGCCCGAACCCTGCCCCTCCACCGTGGGCCAGCAGCCTGGAGCGCCATCCTTGGCGCACAGCCCCCCGCCCGCGAGCTGGAAGGCAATATCGCTGCCGATTTCACCATTATCGGCGCGGGGTTTGCCGGGTTGTCGGCGGCCCGGCGTTTGATCCAACTGCAACCAGATGCAAAGATCGTGGTGCTCGAAGCCGGGCGCGTGGCCGAAGGCGCAGCGGGGCGGAACTCGGGCTTTATGATCGACCTGCCGCATGATCTGGCCTCGGATGACTATGCGGGCGCAGGCGATGACCGGGCGATGATCGCTCTGAACCGGCAAGCCATCGCCTTTGCGCGCGAAGCGGTCGAGCAGTACCAGATCGACCCGAACTATTTCGATCCGGCGGGCAAGGTGAATGGCGCGGCCAGTGCAGCGGGTCACGCCCATAACGAAAGCTACGCAAAGCATCTGGCCAATCTGGGTGAGACTGCCGAGGTGCTGGACCCCAAGCAGATGCATGAGCTGACAGGTTCGCGCCACTATCGGTCTGGCCTGTACACGCCGGGGACGGTGATGCTGCAACCTGCGGGATACGTGCGCGGGCTGGCTGCTGGATTGATCAAAGATGGCGTAGCGCTGTTCGAGAACTCCGCCGTAACCGGCTTTGCGCAACAGGGCGGCGCATGGCAGGTGCAAACAGCGCGCGGCTCGGTCAGTACGGGTGCTGTGATCCTGACGGTGAATGGACATCTGGAAAGCTTCGGGATCGAGACTGACCGGCTGATGCAACTTTTCCTGTTTGCGGCCATGACACCCGAACTGGACGCGGATCAGATGGCTGTCATCGGTGGCCAGTCGCGCTGGGGTGTGACGCCGTCCGACCCGATGGGAACCACGATGCGGCGCATTGATACCGGTCAGGGCGGCAACCGGATCATCACCCGCACCTGCGCGGCACTGCGCCCCGGCATGACCACCACTGCGCGCGATCTTGGCCGGGCTGGGCGCGTTATGCAGCGCAAGTTCGATCAGCGCTTTCCTCAGCTGACGGGCCTGAAGATGCAATACCAATGGGCCGGTCACCTCTGCCTGAGCCTCAATGGTGTGTCCGTCGCGCGTGAAATCGAACCGGGTGTCTACTCCGGCTGTGTTCAAAACGGGCTGGGCACGGCGCGCGGAACTTTAACGGGCATCGCAGCAGCGGAACGCGCCTGCGGGCACAGGTCCGACATCACCCGCCATTTCGAGGCCGAACAGCCCCCGAAGCGCCTGCCGCCCCAGCCTTTCCGCGAACTTGGCGCGAATGCGGTGCTGCGGTGGAAGGAATGGCGCGCGCGGGATGAATGATCAGGGCAAGCTGAGCTTTGCCATACGCCCGCCATCAATCGTGTAGACCTGACCGGTGATGAAACTGGCATCCTTGGAAGCGAGGAAAGCCACCAGCGCCGCGACTTCTTCGGGTTTGCCGGTGCGGTCGATGGGATGGATGCGTTTGATATCGTCGGCAAACCCTTCGGGATCAGGCATCGAGGCGATGAAATCCACGTTCAACTCCGTGTCGATCCAGCCCGGAGCCACGGCGTTGCAGCGGATGCCCTCGGCCCCGTGATCCACGGCAACCGCGCGGGTCAGCGCGTGCAGCCCAGCCTTAGACGCGCAATATGCCGCGTGGCCGGGATTGCTGCCCAACCCTTCGATGGACCCGATATTGACGATGGTGCCCCCTGTCCTGCGCAGATGCGGCAGCGCGGCCTTGATCAGTAGAAACGGAGCGGTCAGGTTGACTGTCAGAGTGCGTTGCCAATCGTCCAGGCTCATGTCTTCGACCGAGTCTTCCTGCATCATCCCAGCGTTGTTGATCAGGATATCCAGCCGCCCGGCCCGGTCGATGACCTGATCGACCACCGCCTGCGGACTGTTGGGATCGCTGAAATCAGCCTCGATCCCGTATTCATCCCCTCCACGCTGCGCGGTAAATACCTGTGCGCCCTCATCCCGCAGGCGTTCGACAATGGCACGGCCGATCCCGCTGCGTCCGCCGGTCACCAATGCGGTTTGTCCTTCAAAACGTGTCATGCGACAGGTTTGCCTCCGTTCACTTCTACCAACGCTCCGCACATATACCGCGCCGCGTCCGAGACCAGAAACATCACCACATCCGCGATATCGTCAGGTTCGGCAATACGGCCCAACGGAACGGTCTGGCCCAGTTCGGCCACCGCACTGTCCGGGTCGAAGCCTCGTTTTGCAAAGCCCGAGCGCAACATCGGCGTATTCACCTCGTTCGGGCAGACGGCATTGATGCGGATACCTTGGTGCGCGTGGTCCATGCCCATACATTGAGTCAATGAGGCGATGGCCGCCTTGGTCATGCAATAGACCGCGTGATTGGGACCGGGGCGCAACCCCCAGCATGACGCGGTGTTGACGATGGCCCCACCGCCCGCTGCGGCCATTATGGGAATCGCGGCGCGGCAGATGCGGAACGGAGCTTCGACATTCACGCCCAGTGACAGGGACCAATCCTGATCCGAGGTCTCGGCAACCGAACCGCGTGTGATGACACCTGCATTGTTGATCACGATGTCCAGACCACCCAGCGCATCAAAGGCGCTTTGCGGCAGAGCGTCTGCATAGGTTGCATCCAGCAGATCGCCGGGCAAATGGGCGTCCGCTACAATCCCTGCAACATCGCGATCCGCCACCGCGACCCGCGCCCCGGCAGTGCGCAAGCGCTTCACGATGGCGGCTCCGATCCCGCCTGCGGCCCCGGTCACAAGGGCGGTTTTTCCTGACAGATCCATAGTACCTCTGGTTTGAAAAAGCCCGCCCGAGGAGACGGGCGGGCAAGTTTCGGGGGAGATGACCTTAGTAGCTTTGGTTCAATTCATCGGCTGCGGGAATTTCCCTCTCGCGGCGGGCGATATAATCCAGCAGAGCCTCGTTTTTGGCCCCGTCCAGCTTGGGTTCCTGGTACTCGGCCAGCAGAGTTTTGGCGCGGGTCAGGGCGCGTTCGGTGATCTCGACACTGCCTTCGGCCTGCCACTGCTCGATCGAGTTGTTGTCGAACAGTTCCGGCATGAAGAATGCGCTTTGGAAATTGTCCTGTGTGTGCGGGTGGCCCAGATAGTGCCCACCGGGGCCAACATCAGGCACGGCAGCGATGGCCTGATCGAAATCGCCCCATTTCGGCCCCTCGGCCATGCGGTACGCCATGGCGCATTGTTCGGCGTCAACGATGAACTTGGCGACAGAGCAGTGCATTCCGGCCTCATTCCAACCCGCGCTATGCCAGATATAGTTGGCGCCTGCATGGATCACCGCCTGCAACGTGGTGGCGGATTCATAGCCGGCCTGCGCATCAAATGTCTTGGCCCCGCCCAGCGTGTTCGATGTGCGCCACGGCACGCCGTAATGCCGCGCCATCTGACCGATCATGAAGTTCATCAGGCTGATCTCGGGCGTCCCGGCCATCGGCGCGCCGGATTTCATCGAGACGGTCGACAGGTAATGCCCATAGATCGCGGGCGCGCCCTTGCGGATGACCTGCGTATAAGCCAGCGCGCTGAGCGCCTCGGCGTTCAACTGCGCGACCGTGGCGGGCACAGACGCGGGCGTGTTCGCCCCGCCCAACACGAAGGGTGAGCACAAGACCGGCTGCTTGCGGCGACAAAACGCGCGCATCGCGCCTAGCATCGTCTCATCCCAGACCAGAGGCGAGTTGCCGTTGCAGTTGCCGGTGGTGACGGGGTGATCCTCAAGAAAATCCTCGCCGAACAGGATGGCGCACATCTCCATCACATCCTCGGCGTTTTTGGGGCTGGTGGTCATGCCCATAAAAGTCTTGTCCGAGTGTTTCATCGACGAATAGGTGATCCGCAGATGCCGCTGGCTGATCGGGTGGTCATAGGGTTCGACGATGTGATGCGCGCTGGAATGCAACGCGGGCAGCATATGCGACAGCTTGTGGAACATCGCCAGATCGTCCAGCGTGGGGTTCCGCCGTACATCCTCCAGATCGCGCAGGAAGGGCGCTCCGGTCATGGGCACAAAGATCGAGTGCGGCCCACCCAGCCGCACGTTCTTTTTCGGATCGCGCGCGTGATAGGTGAAATCGCTGGGGATGGTCGCGATCAACTCGCGTACAAGACCACGATCAAGATAGACCAGCTCACCCTCGACCTTGGCCCCAACTTTCTTCCAGTCCTCCAGCGCGATGGGGTCGCGGAACTGAACGCCGACATTCTCGAGAATGTCCATCGATGCGTTGTCGATGCGATCAACCTGAGCGTCATCCATCACCTCACACAAGGGGATGCCACGGGTCAGGCCAGGCAGCATGTCAAAGTTGGGCGCAGTGCGCAGGGCGCGGCGGGCAGAACGGCCGCCCGAGCGGGTCGAGGTACGAATGTTCACGGGGCAATCCTCCAATCTTGGAAACCAGACTGAAGGATTCGCGCGCCGCGCACCTCTCTGATTGCGATATGTGGTTGCAGGAAACGACACGGTTGCGGAAAGGAAAAACGCCGCCCCAAATAGGGCGGCGCTGATTTTCAGGCAATGCTGGCTGACTTATTCAGCCGCTTGCGTCGCAGCACCGTGCTTGTCACGCTGACCGTCACGGAACAGCGCCTTGGCAAGTGACAGGCACATCAGACCCATCACCATGGTGAACGGCAGCGCCCCGATAATCATCGCATTGCGCAAGGCGTCCATCGGGTTGTTTTCACCGGCTGCCAAGATCAGCGCGCCGATTACAGCCGTCAGGATAACACCCCAGATGATCCGGTGCTTGATACCGGTTTCCTGGCTACCGCCGGACATGATGGTGTTCATCACCAGAATGCCCGAGTCCGCCGAGGTCACCAAGAAGGTCATGATCAGGATCACACACATGACGTTCAGCATGGACAGCAGCCCACCGTCGATCATGTAGGACAGGGTCACGAATAGCTTGTTGGTGTTCGAGGCACCGATGATCGCGCCTTCTGCGGCACCGGCCAGTTCCAGATCAATCGCGGTACCACCCAGCACGGTCATCCAGGCAAAGCACACCAGCGCCGGTGCGAACACACAGCCCAGAATGAACTCACGAACCGAGCGACCCTTGGAGATGCGCGCCAGGAACAGACCCACGAAGGGCGAGAACGCGATCCACCAAGCCCAGTAGAACGTGGTCCAGCCTGCCTGCCAGCCGAACTGCCGGCCTTGCTCGCCCGCTGCATAGGCTGCGGCCAAAGTCGCTTCGTCCAGCTCGGCTGCTGCGCCTTCAAGACCGCCTTTGAAGCCGTCAAAGCTGCCCCATGCGTTGGTCGCGCCACCCATCAGATCAGCCGCATGTGCCTGTGCTTCAACCGGCAGAGCCGCCGCGAATGCTTCGGCCGACAGAGGACCGTAGGCGTTAAAGCTGAGCGAGATGAAGTGCAGGATATAGTCAACCATCGCCGAGCCATAGGTGGTCATGGCAAAGACGAAGGACCCGAACACAACGAAGGTGCCCAGCAGGATGATCGACAGAACCAAGTTTAGGTTCGACAGGTATTTAACACCACGACCGACACCCGAAACCGCCGAAATGATCGACAGGCCCATGATGACCACCAGACCCGAGATCAGACCCACTTTGCTTGGGCTCGGAACTTCGCCACCCAGGTCCATGATCCACTCCATCCCAGTGATGGCGTAGAGACCGTCAATGAACTGGCTAACGCCATATCCGATTGTGACCGACACGCCGAGGATCGTCGCAACAACGCCCAGAACATCGACCACGTGGCCGAAAAAGCCGTTGACGAAACGACCGAACAACGGTGTCAGCGCCGAGCGGATCGTCAAAGGCATACCGCGCGTATAGGCGTAATACGCCAGCGACAGTCCGGTCACGACGTAAATTGCCCAGGCATGAAAACCGTAGTGCAAATAGGTGAAACGATAAGCCGATTGCAGCGCCTCGGGCGAGTTTCCTGCAACGTCACCTGACACGACAACGGGGTTCGATCCCCACAATCCCAGAGGTTCGGCTGTGGCAAAAACCATCAGGCCCACGCCCAGACCAGCCCCGAACATCATCGAGAACCACGAGAAGTTCGAGAATTCAGGCTTCTCTCCGGGCATGCCCATCACACGACGGCCAGTAGCCGGAAGGATAGCGACAACAGCCAGGAAGAAGAAAAATATACCCACGATAACGATGTAAAAGCTGTTGAAAACCTCCAGCAATTGACCGTTCAGACTGCCAAGCGTGCTGTTTGCATTGGCTGGGAATACAAGCGCCCAAAGAACCAGACCGACCATTATGGCCTTGCTGATCAGCGCAATCGGGACGCTGTAGTTTTCGTAGAAACCGGCATCCGCCGTTTCTATCTCAACGTCCGTAAAGGGTTCGGGTATCGACATGTTCTCCTCCGTGTTGTCGTCTTTGTTCTGGGGTCGACCAAATCCGGCCCAAGTCTCGCCTGGCCAACCAGTCCTGTGTTGAACTTCAAGGATGCTGACTTTGAGAGCGACGCAAAATCAGGTCCAAACCAAATTATCCTCTGGCAAAAACGTTTCGTTTTGACCCTACGTGAGTTGCAGTGAACTCAACCCACCTGGCATTCCGGTGAATAGCGATGCTTTCTTTTGGGGAAGTGTTCCGCGTGTCCATCAATTTCCCTGTTGGCCTTATGCTAGCGTCAGCTTGGGTCGTCGATCTGCGGCAGTACCGTCTTGCATTTCTGGGAAAGAGCCCCCAGATGGCCTACTGGACACGACAATTATTGGTGAGGCTGACTATAGTGTCGTCACCGTTGGAATTCGGCCAGAACCGACACATTGGTCAAATTTGGCGACATCAACCCTAAACGTGAACCCAAAAAACACCAAATCTTCAAAGCGCTCTGGCTTTCACCCGCAAATAAACTAATACTGAGGTGAAACAAACTAACTCGTAATCCAACAGTGATTCCCACGCGCCATGTCCAGACGTCACTATAACTTGCCGCCCCTGACCACGTTATCCGCATTTGAGGCCGCAGCGCGGCACCTGAGCTTTAAGAACGCGGCCGAGGAACTTTCGGTCACTCCCGGCGCGGTCAGTCACCAGATCAAGGCGCTTGAGGGCGATCTGGACACGGCCCTGTTTCAGCGAAAACACCGGGGCGTTGATCTGACCGAAGATGGCAAAGCCTTGTATGAGGCGCTGGCATCCTCTTTCGCCCGTATCTCGAAAACGCTGGGAACTATCCGGGATCGCGCCTCGGTCGGGAAGGTCACCGTAGGGTCCACCACGGCCGTTGCTGCCCTATGGCTGTCACCCGCTGTCATTAGGTTCTGGCGCGACATGCCCGAGGTCAACGTTGATCAGCTCTCTCAGGACCGCGCGTTTCGGGACCGGCCGGATGTAGACTTTTTCATACGCTACGGACGCGACAGTGATGCCAGCCTATCGCACACGCCTTTGTTCCGTGATCATCTGGTGCCGGTGGCCAGCCCCGAAGTCGCTGACAGGCTGACCGGAGCCAGTTTGGACGAGCTTGCATCCGAGCGATTGATACACCTTGAGTCAGAAGACCGAAGCTGGACGACCTGGCCCGAATGGTTTCAGCAATTGGGGTATAACGGCTCAATACCTATTGAATCCCGCGTGAATAGCTATTCGGTCGCCCTGCAGCTTGCCCGCAAGGGGGCTGGGTTGGCGCTGGGATGGCAGCGCCTTATCCAGCCGATGCTGCAATCTGGCAAACTGGTCGCCATCGGCCCTCATCAACTGACCGCGCCGAACCAGTTCTACCTCGTCGGTCGCCCTGATGAAGACCTCTCCGACAGTGCGCGTGCGCTGAAAAACTGGATCATTCAAGAGGTTCAAGACGGCTCGGTTTAGGTGAAGTCAATCTCTGATGAGGTTTTCTGATATTGAGAGGAGCCCTGCCCTTCCGCCAATACAGATCAAACGCATCCAGCACCACCTTCAGGAGAGCCCGATGAACAAGCATAGCCCGCTGTCCTCCGTTCTGGCCGATGTGAATGTCGCCAACGGTCTGCCCAACGAACATTATGTCGACCCGGTCGTGTTTGCCGAGGAACGGAAGTCGGTCCTTTATGCAAACTGGTCCGGGATCGGGTTCGGCAAGGATGTGCCCGAAGAAGGCGACGCCAAGCCAGTCGACTTTCTGGGAATGCCCCTGCTTATCGTGCGCGACCGCGACGGAGAGGTCTGCGTTTTCCAGAACACCTGCCGCCACCGGGGTATGATCCTTGTGGACACGCCGCGCAAGATCGGCGGCGCGATCCGCTGCCCTTATCATAGCTGGTGCTACAGCCTGAAAGGTGAGCTGCGCGCGACCCCGCACGTAGGCGGCCCGGGCCACAACACCCATGAAGACGTTGACCGCAAGGATCTGGGTCTGGTCCGCGTCCGCTCCTATGTCTGGCGTGACGTGATCTTTGTGAACGTGGACGGCAACGCCCCCGCGTTCGAGGACGCCCATGCCGCCCTGTTGGAACGTTGGAAGGAATTTGACCTGCCCGTGTATCACGGCGGCGAGACATCCTCGTTCAAGCTGGAGGTCAAGACCAACTGGAAACTGGCGGTCGAGAACTATTGCGAAAGCTATCACCTGCCGTGGGTCCATCCGGGCCTGAACAGCTATTCCCGGCTTGAGGATCACTACAACATCGAAAAACGCGGGCATTATTCCGGTCAGGGCACGCTGGTCTATCGCCAGTTGACCGATCAGGACGGCGCGACTTTTGATGATTTTGACGGCCTCAGTGACAAATGGGATGAGGGCGCGGAATATGTGGCGCTCTATCCGAATGTCCTGCTGGGCGTTCAGCGCGACCACGCCTTTGCAATCGTGCTTGAGCCGGTCGATCAGGAAAACACGATCGAACATATCGAATTGTATTATGCGAAAAGTGTCGAGGACACGCCCCAGCATGACGGCTTGCGCGCCTCGAACGCGCAGCTCTGGAAGACGGTGTTTGAAGAAGACGTGTTTGTTGTTGAAGGCATGCAAAAAGGCCGCCACGGTGTATTGTTCGATGGCGGACGTTTCTCGCCTGCGATGGACGGGCCGACGCATAACTTCCATCACTGGGTGGCAACGCAAATCGAAAACGGTCGCGCGGAATAGAACCACGAACCGGTCGGCCTGCGCCGACCGATCCTGACGGAGACCCGATGGACAAGACGGATTTGGATCGTCTGTTGCTTGAGGCGCATGATCGCAACGATCATGACGCCTTGGTCCGTTATTACACGATGGCTGCTGACGAGCGTGAGGCTGCGCAAGACATTGATGCAGCCTGCTTTTATCTGACCCATGCCTTTGTCTTTGCGCTGGAATCCGGCGCGCCCGAAGCGGACTCGCTGAATGCGCGACTGGCCGTTTATGGGCGCGCGCATCGATTGGATTTCTGAGATTAGCTTCGCGTTAAACCTGCTCAACCCAGCATGAGAATTATGTCCGTTGTCCGGTCTGCGCCGATGGTGACAGAAAGCGCGAGGAACCCAACTTGGATACGGCAGGCTCATGAAAACGAATGCACAGGCGGTGGTGATTGGCGGCGGGGTGATCGGATGCTCGATCCTCTATCATCTCACCAAACTGGGATGGTCGGACGTTGTGCTGCTGGAACGGGATGAGCTGACCTCGGGCTCATCATGGCACGCAGCGGCGAACATCCACGGGCTGCATGACAGCACCAATATCAGCCGCATTCAGCACTATACGATGACCCTGTACAAAGAGCTTGAGGCCGAGACTGGCCAAAGCTGCGGCGTGTTCCAGCCCGGCTCGCTGTATCTGGCGCAGACCGAGGAACGTGAGCATCAACTGCGACTGCAGGCAGCCAAGGCCAAGCTATATGGGATGAACTTCTATGAGATCAGCATAGAAGAGGCGCAGCGTTTGAACCCGCTGGTCAATTATGACGGCATCCGCTGCGTTATGTTTGAACCCGATGGCGGCAACGTGGACCCCTCGGGCGTGAACAACGCCTATGCAGTGGGTGCACGCCAGCGCGGGGGGGAAATTCACCGCTTTACCCCCGTAACCGCCACCGATCAGCAAGAGGACGGCACGTGGATCGTGCGCACGCCCAAGGGCGACATCCACACGCCTTGGGTTGTGAATGCCGCCGGTCTGTGGGGCCGCGAAGTGGCCAAGCTCGCGGGGATTAAGCTGCCCCTGCAACCGACCGAACACCAGTATTTCGTGACCGAAGCGATGCCGGATGTTCAGGCGCACGGCACCCGCCTGCCCTCGGTCAGTGATCGCGATGGAGAGTACTATCTGCGTCAGGAAGGCAACGGCCTGCTGGTCGGCGCCTATGAGAAAGACATGAAGTTCTGGGCCGAAGACGGCACGCCGCTGGATTTCGCCCATGACCTGTTTCCCAACGATCTGGAGCGGATCGAAGAGAACATGATGAACGCCATTGAGCGCCTGCCCGCCGTGGGTAAGGCCGGGATCAAGCGCGTCATCAACGGCCCGATGATCTGGTCGCCGGACAGCAACGTGCTGATGGGTCCGGTGCCCGAGGTGGATGGCTATTTCTGCTGCAACGGGATCATCCCCGGCTTCTCGCAATCGGGCGGTATGGGGCTGATGGCCGCGCAGTGGATCATCGAAGGTGAAACCCAATACGACATGTTCGCCTGGGACATGGCGCGGTTCGATACATGGGCCACGAAGGACTTCACCAAGGCCCGCGTGCAGGACCAATATGCAAACCGTTTCGCCATTCACTTCCCGAATGAGGAGCGCAGCGCCGGACGTCCGACCCGCACGCGGCCCGTCTATGACCGGCAGGCGCAGATGGGGGCCGTGTTCGGCCTGAACGCGGGGTGGGAGCACCCGCTGTGGTTCGCCGATACGCCGGGGGCTACCGACACCAACGGCTTTACCCGGCAGAACTGGTGGGGGCCGGTGGGTGAAGAATGCAGAATGCTGCGTGACCGGGCCGGGATCATCGACATCTCGAACTTTGCCAAATACGTCTGCCGCGGTCCGGAGGCCGAGGCGTGGCTGAATGCCGTTTTTGCCAATACGATGCCCAAGACGGTTGGACGGTCGAGCCTGACGCCTCTGATCTCGAAGCGCGGGGGGATTGCGGGGGATTTCACCGTGACCCGCGTGGCCGAAGATGAGTTCTGGGTCATCGGGTCCGGCATGGCCGAGCGCTATCACAAGCGGTTTTTCAAACAGGTCCCTCTGCCGGACGGTACGGTTTTCAAAAGCAAGACCGAAGCGATGTGCGGATTCAACGTCGCAGGCCCAAAATCCCGCGAGATTCTGCAACGGCTGACCAACACCTCTCTGGCCACCGATGATTTCCCCTTCATGCGATCGGCCAGACTCGAACTGGCCGGGATCGACGTTTTGGGGCTGCGTGTATCCTTTACCGGCGATCTGGGGTGGGAGGTCCACTGCGCGACCGAAGATCAGGCTCGGCTTTATGACGCTTTGCTTGAGGCAGGCAAGGAATTTGGCGCGGGTCCTGTGGGCAGCCGGGCGCTGATGTCACTGCGGGTTGAAAAAGGCTATGGCTCGTGGAGCCGGGAATACAGCCCCGAATACTGGCCGCATGAGGTCGGGTTGGATCGCTTGTGCAAGTTCGGCAAGGATTTCCTGAACAAGAACGCCGCGCAGAAGGTTCTGGAAGACCCGGCCCGGGAACACTTGGTGCTGCTGCATCTGCTTGACGCGGATGTGTCGGCGTCAAACGCTGACGCAACGGGCGGTGAACCGATTTTCAAAGACGGCAAGGGGATCGGTCGTCTAACGTCGGGTACCTATGGCTACACCGTCGGCATGTCGCTGGCTCTGGGCTATGTGAAGGATGCCCGGCCCGGCGACAACGTCGAGGTGATGGTACTGGGCCGTCCCCATAAGGCCGTGATCCTGCATGAGCCGCCCTTTGACCCGAAAGGTGAAAAACTGCGCGCCTGATCAAACCGTGATCAACACCTGACCTAACGGGACCCTATCCACGCGCCTGCTCAGTTTATATCCTGAACGCACCACCACGGTCGCTTTGGGAGGGGCGGACGCATGGAACATGAAACGGACATGCTGATCGTTGGTGCCGGGTTCTCGGGGCTGATCATGGCGATCGAGGCGCGAAAACGTGGGATCACCGATATCGCGATCCTTGAAAAGGCAAGCGATATCGGCGGAACATGGCGCGAGAACACCTATCCCGGCGTGGCCTGTGATGTGCCTTCGCACCTCTATTCCATGGCCACGCATCTGAACCCTGATTGGAGCCGCGCCTACGCGGGCGGGGCCGAGATACAGGCTTATCTGCAAAAAGTCGCACAGGACGAAGGGCTTTACGACCTGTGCCATTTCCACCAGCGCCTGAAAGCGGCGCGGTGGGACGGGGCGCGTTGGCAGGTCGAAACCCACGAGGGGCAGCGCTGGTCGGCTCGGTTTCTTGTGTCAGCGATTGGCGCCCTGCATATCCCCAGTATTCCAGATATTCCCGGCGCTGACAGCTTTCCCGGCCCCAGCTTTCACTCTGCCACTTGGAACCACGATGTTCCCCTTGCAGGCAAACGTATCGCAGTCGTGGGAACAGGCGCTTCGGCTGTCCAGTTCCTCCCCGAAATCGCAAAGATGGCGGGCGATGTCACGATCTTTCAACGCAGCGCGCCTTATGTGCTGCCCCGCCCCGATGGACCCATCGCGCCTTGGGTGCGCCGACTGTATCAACGTCTGCCCGTATTGCCCCGGCTTCGCCGCAAACTGATCTATCTGGTTTTCGAGTATCGCCACCGGGTCTTTCGCGGCGATAAGGGGGCCGTCAACTTTGCCATGAAGATGTGGCGCACTTCGCTGGAAAAAGCGATCTCTGACCCGGCCCAGCGCGACATGCTGACGCCCGACTATCAGATCGGCTGCAAACGTATCCTCAGCTCCAATTATTGGTACCCTGCCCTTGCGCGCGACAATGTAACGGTCGTGCCGCAAGGTGTGGCCGCAATCGAGGGGGATCAGATCATCGCCGCTGACGGCAAACGAATTCAGGCCGATATCCTGATCTGGGGCACCGGGTTCAACGTCACGGAAACGGTCGAGTTTCTGGATATCGCCGGAACAAATGGTTTGAGTTTGCGGGATGCGTGGTCTGACGGAATGAAAGCCAATCTGGGCACGGCCATCGCAGGTTTTCCGAACTTCTTCATCCTGCTGGGACCGCACACGGGGCTGGGCCATAACTCGGTCGTTCTGATGATTGAGGCGCAGGTGCGTCATATCGGGCGCGTTTTGGACGAAATGAACCGAAATGGCACCCAGACCATCACGCCGGATGCTGCAAAACAGGCGGCCTTCTTGCAGGAAATGCAGGACCGGCACGTGGACAGTGTCTGGCAGGCCGGAGGGTGTACCTCGTGGTATCAGGATGCCGAGGGCCGCAACACCACCCTTTGGCCCGGCACCGTTTCAGAATATGAAAAGCGCATGGCGCAGTCCGGGATCGAGCAATACTCGGTCGTCCCGACCCAAAGTGGAGAGCATTGAGATGACCACCTTATTGATTATCGTTCTTTTGATCGCCGTATTTTTCGGAGCCATGAACCTCTGGACCCGAAAGCTGACTCAGGACGGCTTAAAGCAGGTTCCGCAACTGGGTCAGATCGCTCCGGTACGCGGCGGCAGTGTTCACTATGTCGAGGCAGGCGACCCAGCGAAACAGACCATCGTGATGATCCACGGTCTGGCCGGGCAGTTGCAGCATTTCACCTATGCAATGGTCGATATGATGGCGGATGACTACCACGTCATTGCGGTCGACCGCCCCGGCTGTGGGTATTCGACGCGCGATACTGGTGATCTGGGTCAACTGCACGAACAGGGCCGGATGATACAAGAGCTGCTGGATGCCAAGGGCGTGGAAAATGCCGTGTTGGCTGGGCATTCGCTGGGCGGAGCTGTCTCACTGGCGATGGCGCTGGACAATCCGGACAAAGTAAAGGCGCTGGCGTTACTGGCCCCGTTGACTCAGGTCATGCAGGGTCCGCCGGATGTTTTCAAACCACTGGCGATCCGAACGGAATGGCTGCGCAGCTTTATCGGAAACACGATTGCAGTGCCGATGGCCGCCAAGACCGCGCCTCATACTCTGGGCATCGTGTTCGGCCCTGAACCCGCGCCCGAAGATTTCCTCGATCGTGCAGGGGGTGCCTTGGGTCTGCGCCCAACGGCTTTTGTCACAGCCTCGCAGGATGTTGCGGGCATTGAAGACAGCATGGACGCGCAGGTCGCGCGTTACTCAGACCTGAAAGTCCCCGGCGGCATCCTGTACGGCCAAGAAGACGCCATCTTGTCCCCCGAAGCACATGCCGCACCCATGACGCAGTTCGGCCTGACCGATGAACGGCTTGAGGGGCTGGGACATATGATACCCATCACCGCCCCTGACACCTGTGTCGCTTTTATCCGCCGCATCGCAGAGGCAGCGGGCACCACAGATAAGGCGGGCTGAAGCAGCGCCAAAAAGAATCCCGGTTTGGGGGTCATTTCCCTCTTGACCCTCTCGGGCCCCTCCCTTAAATCGCCTCTCACTCGTGGCGGAGTAGCTCAGTTGGTTAGAGCAGCGGAATCATAATCCGCGTGTCGGGGGTTCAAGTCCCTCCTCCGCTACCATAATCCCCTTATGAATGATTGCGCTTGGACTGAAGTAGACCTTTGGCCTTCAAAAAGCAGCAGTTGGCTCTGCCAACCGGCAATCAGATTCGACCTTCTTGATTAGTATTCGACAACTCAGCATGATCCGATGATGGGAGTTGAGATCGAAAACTGGCTGAATAGTCTTGGTCTGGACCAATATGTTGACGCATTCGTTCAGAATGACGTGGATGCGCGTGTCCTGCCGCTTTTGACCGGGGAAGACCTGAAGGAACTTGGCGTTAGCCTGGGGCATCGCAAGATTCTGCTGGCCGCGATATCTGAGTTGACTGACGCTGACTCTGCTGTGTCCGAGGCGCTGGATACCCCCTCTATCGATCCGTCCGAACGATCCTCGGCTGCGCCAGAGGCGTCAGACACCGCAAGCCCAGTCGCCGAGCGACGCCACCTGACAGTGATGTTCGCCGACCTTGTCGGCTCGACCGAATTGACGAACCGGCTGGATCCCGAGGACATGCGGATTTTGTTGCTCAACTACCAGGACGCAGTCGCAGGAGCTGTCAGTCGGTACGGTGGGTATATAGCAAAATATCTGGGCGACGGCCTTCTTGTGTTCTTCGGCTGGCCGCGCGCCTACGAAGACCATGCCATTCGCGCAGTGAAGGCCGGGCTGGATGCTATCAAGCGCGTGCAGGACCTCCGGACGCCAGATGGCGAGCATATTTCTGCCCGGCTTGGCATCGCAAGCGGTGACGTCGTTGTGGGCGACACGATCACCGAAAATACATATGAAGAAGGTGCCATGACTGGGCCGATCCTGAACCTTGCAGCGCGGATTCAGGAACACGCAAGACCCAACACGGTTGTTGTCCCCCAAGAGGAAACCGAAGCCGCCCTACATCGTATTTTCAAGTTCAAGTCCCTTGGCGAAGTTGCTCTCAAGGGTTTTGAACAACCGCGCACACTATTGGAAGTCGTGGCAGAACGCAGCGCTGAAAGCCGATTTAGGGCATCCCACGGGGACGAAAGCGGCGGCGCCCTGATAGGACGGGACTATGAGAAGGGTATTCTTCTGCAATCCTGGCAAAGGGCCAGGGACGGACAAGGAGAGGTCGTCTTGCTGTCGGGTGAGGCTGGCATCGGCAAATCCCGACTGACAGAAGAGTTTCTTGCTGAAACCGCGGCGGACGACCAGGCGGATGTCATCCGGTTGAACTGCTCTCCCTACCTGACCAGCAGCCCGTTTCATCCAGTGACGGAACGCATCTCGCAGGACGCACATGTCGAACCCGGCTTTGACGACAATCAGATATTGGAACATGTGCGTGAATTACTGGAAACGCGCCCCGGGCTGGACTTGGACGAGGTTCTGCCGGTCTTCGCAGCGCTGGTCGCCCCGCGCAGTACGCTGGCGCGAAAAGTGCTTGAAATGTCTCCGCAAGAACAACGAGACCTAACGATCCAAACCCTGATCAACACTGTCAAGATACGGTCAAACGTGCGGCGTGTAATCCTGTGTGTCGAGGATGCCCATTGGATTGATCCCTCGACACAAGCCCTGCTGGAAAGGTTCAAAGCGATCTGCGCGGACCTGCCTTTGATGATCCTGATCACGCACCGGCCGGAATGGGAACTTGGCAAAAGCGAAGCAGAAGCACATGTCCAGACCCTGCAACTGCGCCGTTTTGACTCTGCCCACGTCGCAAATCTGATCCGGAACATTTCCGGGACAGAACCCGACGAAGACATGATTTCGCTGATCATCGAAAAAACGGACGGAGTGCCGCTGTTCGTCGAGGAACTAACGCGCACGATCCTTGAGGCCGGAGAGCAAGGCCAAGTTGCAATACCGTCATCCTTGAAAGGTGCTTTGATGGCGCGGCTGGACGCGGTTTCCCTCGAGGCCAAGCGGGTCGCCCTGACAGGCTCGGTCATCGGCCGCGAGTTCGAGCCGGGATTGCTGGGTGCCGCTATGGGCATCGACAAGCAGAACGTGCAAACCAGCCTTGAGGAATTGTCCCGCACCGGCCTGATCTTTGAGAGCGGGCACAATCGGGGGCATTTTGTTTTTCGCCACGCGCTGATCCGCGACACGGCCTATCAATCCATGCTTGGCTCAACGCGGCGACAGCAACACGCGGATGTCGCGCGCGCTTTGAACCAGCTTCGCGCCGCCGAGGTTGAGCGCCGGCCGGAATTGGTGGCCCGCCATTTGTCCGAAGCCGAAGACTGGTCGGCGGCGTTCGACAAATGGCGCACTGCGACCGAAATGGCGCTTGCACGGTCCGCCAGCCAAGAGGCTATGGTCAACGCTCAGGAAGCCCTGAAAGCAGCAAAGGAAATTGGGTCTGACGAAAGCCGTGAAACGGTTATCGGGCAAATCCTTGTCGGCAGAAGCTACGACAGTCTGGGTGAATTGCCCGAAGGCATTGCCACGCTCAAGAATGCGTTGGACGCTGCGCGTGCGATTGGCGACAACGAACTCGCCGCCGACGCCGCCAACCATTTTGCAGACTCATGCATGATGTCGAGCGAGCGCCACAGCGAGGCCATTAGGCTGTGTAGGGAAACGCTGCAAACTCTTTCGGACGAAGATGAAACACGCCGCTGCCGTCTGATGAGCCAGCTTGCTCGGGCCTATATTTTTGTCGGCCAATTGGAAGAAGGCGCACAGTTCGGTCGGCTTGCGATGGAACTGGCGGCAAAGCTGGGTGACTACAAATCCCAGTTCTCAGTCATGATGATGCACTTTGGCGCACCTTTTGCGGCCAGAAAAGAAAGCGAGGCCCGAAACTGGCGCGAAAACCTGGAAGCCATGCACAAGGTTGCTGAAAAGCTGGGCAGCATTGATCAGGGCCGAAACAGGACTCTGAGCCTGTTTGTGGGCGCAGAAATGGCCGACCGCCAACTGATGGACCGCTCGCTTGAGTTGTTGACCGAGATTTCCGAGAAGGACACCCACCTACAGCTTTACTGGGTGCAAAAGCACGCCCGCGCCATGATCGCCATCATGGATGGAGATTTTGAAGCCGCAGAGAAACACGCGACCGAAGCGGTCAAAATTGGTCGCAAGACCCATGGCGAACACGTCGAAGGTGTCTTTGGGGTCCAGATGTTCACAATCCGCCGTGAACAAAGTCGCTTGCACGAAGTCGCGCCTGTTATCAAAAACCTTATGTCGGAAAGTCCCGGCGATGTCGCGTGGCGGCCAGGGTTCGGACTGATCGCTGCCGAACTAGGCTACAAGGAACCGGCCGAGCGAATTCTTGATGAAATGGCGGAAAATGGATTTTCTCTGCAACCGGACGCAATGTATTCGACAACGTTGTCGTACCTTGCGGATATCAGCGTCGCGGTTGGCAACCAGAAACATGCCGAGTCGCTGTTTGAAATTCTCAAGCCCTACGAAGACCTGACGATAACGGCTGGCGCGACCACGGTATGCACCGGGGCCGCCGCGCGCCGCTTGGGGAACCTCGCAGCACTTCTTTCGGACTGGGATACCGCCGAAAGCATGTTTGAAAAAGCCATCGAGATCGACACGCGCATGGCATCGCCCCCCTGGATTGCACACAGCAAAGCAGCGTTTGCGGCCGCGTTACGGCGGCGTGGACGTGCCTGTGACATGAAACAGGCTTTTCAACTGGAAGCGGAAGCGTTGGCAACGGCCCAGAATTTAAGTATGGTTTCCCTTAGGTCAAAACTTGAAGGAACTGCCATCTAATCGATTGAAGAATGACCGGGGGAACATGATGCCAAGATACATTATCGAAAGAAATTTCGCTGAACAGCTTGATATTACCGACGACGACAGGATCAAGATCAAGGATATCAATGACGAAGAAGGTATTGAGTGGATTTTCTCGTTCCTCAGCGCAGACAAGCGCAAGACGTACTGCCTTTACGAAGCACCGGATGAAGAAAGTTTGCGGAAAGCGGCTGAACGGCTGAACATTCCGGCAGACGTTATTACGCCGGTTGATCGGATAGACCCCGGCATTTTTGCCTGAGGATCAAGCTGACACCATTCAGGATACGCAGTCACCTCATCACCGGGAACAGGTGGGTTTGGGTGATACCACGATTGCCGAGGCAGCGACGCAAGAAGCCTTTTCTGACCAAGAAAGGCTTGCCCAATGTTTGATTTGAAATCTCTGGACGGCGAAACGGTTAATGTTGATCGGGACGCACTTGATGCCCTCAGCGCGTCACTCAGGGGGGCGGTATATCATCGCGGCGATCGCGAATACGACGAGGCCAGAACAACCTGGAATAGCATGGTCGAGCGTTTCCCCGGTTTCGTCATCCGCGCCCTGGGGGCCAGCGACGTTCAAAAGGCGGTAAACTTTGTTCGCAACGCCGGGCTGGTGATGTCGGTCAGATCCGGCGGCCACCAGATTGCCGGTCATGCGGTTGCCGACGAAACGGTCATGCTGGACCTTTCCCATATGCGGTCTGTTCACGTTGACCCGATTGCCAAAACAGCCCGGGTCGCGCCAGGGTCAATGCTTGGCGACGTGGACCGGGAAACGCAAGCCCATGGTCTTGTTGTTCCGACCGGCATCAATTCGACCACCGGCATAGCAGGGCTTACTCTGGGAGGCGGCTTCGGCTGGACCACGCGCAAGTTCGGCATGACGATCGACAACTTGATTTCTGCAGAAGTGGTCACGGCAGAAGGCGAGATAGTCACTGCATCCGCAAGCAATCACCCCGAGTTGTTCTGGGCAATCCGAGGTGGCGGCGGCAATTTTGGTGTTGTGACATCTTTCGAGTTCCAACTTCACGAACTGGGGCCGGATGTCCTGTCTGGCTTGGTTGTACATCCCTTCGAAAAGGCTCCTGATCTGCTGGCCGAATACGCAAAGATCGCCGACGGATCGCCGGACGAGCTTACAGTTTGGAGCGTTATGCGAAAAGCTCCGCCTCTACCCTTCCTGCCAGAAGAATGGCACGGGCGCGAGGTTCTGATCTTTGCGGCCTGCTACGCCGGTCCGATGGCGGATGGCGAAAAGGCGATGGCTGGATTGCGCGCCCTGGGCGAGCCGATTGTAGATGTCATCTCGCCGCACAAATTCGTGGACTGGCAGGCGGCTTTTGATCCGCTCCTGACACCCGGAGCGCGGAACTACTGGAAAAGCCACGATTTTGAGACGTTGTCGTCAGAAGGGATCAAGGGGGTACTTGACGCAATAGCCACACTTCCTGATCCGGCCTGCGAGGTTTTCATCGCCCATGTCGGAGGCGCAATGGCCAGAGTCGATGCGGATGCAACGGCCTATCCGCAAAGGTCGGCGCATTTCATCATGAATGTGCATACCCGGTGGGAGGACCCCGCGAAAGACAGCGCATGTGTCGACTGGGCCCGCGACCTATATGATAAAATGAAACCACACTCGACCGGCAGCGCCTATGTGAATTTCATGCCCGAGGACGAAGCGGATCACATGGCCGGTGCATACGGTGCGAATGGCGACAAGCTGTCAAAGATCAAAGGTAGGTATGACCCCGACAACCTGTTTAGGGTCAATCACAACATCCTGCCAAGCTGAACGGTTTCAGCAACGCCCCCAGACGTGCAAGCCTTGGCTTACTCAAGGCTCACCCAAGCCGCGTTTCGCGCGGAACTATTGACGCATGCAGCAACAAATTTGACGCCCTTCAACCCATCCTGAACTGTTGGACAAGTCACCGACGCGTCTGGCGTTTGCCCGTTGCGGAAGGCAAGGATCGCTTCGGCGGCCTCGCTATATATGTTGGCGAACCCTTCCAAATACCCTTCAGGATGCCCCGGAGGTATTCTGCTGAGGCGATTTGCACCGTCACCGGCCCCGGCACCATTTCGGGTAATCAGACGCTTGGAATCGCCATAGGGCGTAAACCACAGGTAGTTCGGATCCTCTTGCGACCACTCCAACCCGCCTTTTTCACCGTAGACCCGCAATCGCAAGGCGTTCTCGTTGCCTGGCGCGACCTGCGATGACCAGAGCATCCCCCGCGCGCCACCCCGAAAACGCAGCAACACATGCGCGTTGTCATCGACCTGACGTCCCGGCACAAAGGCTTGCAGGTCTGCGGCAAGGCTTTCAGCCTCCAAACCGGTGACAAAGCAGGCAAGGTTGTATGCATGCGTCCCGATATCGCCGGTCGAGCCACCCGCGCCCGAGCGTTCCGGGTCGGTCCTCCACTCGGCCTGCTTAAAGTCCTGCTGTTCGGTCAGCCAGTCTTGCGGGTACTCGACCTGTACAACGCGGATCTTGCCGATATCACCAGCAGAGATCATATCCCGAGCCTGTCGAACCATTGGATAACCGGTGTAGTTATGGGTCAGGATGAACAGGGCATCGGCATTTTCTGCCGCTTTTACCAGCTTTTTCGCGTCACCAAGCGTTGAGGTCAGGGGTTTGTCGCAGATCACGTGAATACCGCGCTTCAGGAATTCCCGCGCGGCGGCATAGTGAACATGATTGGGGGTAACGATCGACACGGCTTCGATCCCGGACTTCAGGCGCGCTTCCCTGATAGCCATCTGCTTGAAATCCTCGTACACCCGCGCAAGGCCCAGCGCCTCACCGCTGGCACGAGATTTTTCAGGCGTTGATGACAACGCGCCTGCGACCAGTTCAAATTTGTCATCAAGCCGCGCGGCGATGCGATGCACCCCACCAATGAAAGCATCGTTTCCGCCGCCAACCATGCCAAGACGAATGCGGCCCGAGGTGTCTTCGTTGCGTCCGGTCACCATCACTCTATCCCCAGCATTTTTCTGTTGGCCGCTTCGTCGGTTCCTCCGTCCGCGAAGTCGTCAAAGGCTTTCTCGGTCACACGTATGATGTGGTCCGATACAAACTGAGCGCCTTCAAGGGCACCATCCTCAGGGTGTTTGAGGCAACATTCCCATTCAACCACAGCCCAACCGTCAAAGTCGTTCGCCGCCATCTTTGAGAACACCGCCCCGAAATCCACCTGACCGTCCCCAAGCGAGCGGAAACGACCTGCCCGGTCCACCCAACTTTGGTACCCTGAATACACGCCTTGGCGACCGGTCGGGTTGAACTCTGCGTCCTTGACGTGGAACATGCGTATCCGGTCTTTGTAGATATCGATATTGTCCAGATAGTCGAGGCATTGCAGCACATAGTGCGAGGGGTCGTACAACATGCACGCTCTGGCGTGGTTGCCAGTCCGTTCAAGGAACATCTCGTAGGTTATGCCGTCATGCAGGTCTTCGCCCGGATGAATCTCATAGCATACGTCCACTCCGCACTCATCGGCGTGATCAAGGATGGGCACCCAGCGGCGCGCAAGCTCGTCAAACGCTGTTTCGACAAGACCTGCCGGGCGCTGCGGCCACGGATAGACATACGGCCACGCCAAAGCGCCAGAAAAGGTTGCATGCGCTGAAATGCCAAGGTTCCTAGAGGCTGAAAGCGCCTTTTTTACCTGATCCACGGCCCATTCCTGCCGTGCTTTGGGATTTCCTCTGACGCTTTCCGCCGCGAACCCATCGAACGCTGTATCGTAGGCGGGATGCACCGCCACCAACTGACCCTGAAGGTGCGTCGATAACTCAGTGACTTCTACGCCGTTCTCTTTGGCCTTGCCCTTGAATTCATCGCAGTAGGTGGCACTGGTCGCTGCGGTTTCCAGGTCGAACAGACGACCATCCCAACTGGGAACCTGCACCCCCTTATAGCCGCAGTCCGCAGCCCATTTGGTGATTGCATCCCATGAATTGAAAGGTGCTTCATCCCCGGCGAACTGCGCCAGAAACAAAGCCGGGCCTTTGATGGTCTTCATATTTCTTCCTCCCCAAAACATACCCTTACGGCGGCAGATTTTCCTTTAGATAGATGTCAATGCGAATACGTTCTTGCGCCTTGTTGAACGGAACTTTATCCGATGTCGCGCGCAGCAGGCGAACGGCCGAACGCACGATGTGTCCCGAATCCTGTGAGATCAAGGCGTCGAAAGTTCCCCGCTTTAACGCCTCGCGGCTCAGCGGAGTAAGCTCGTGCGCGATGATCACCAGATCCTTGCTGATCTTGCTTTCCGAAAGAAACTGGATAAGCCCGGCATTGCCCGCCGCAGAGGAATAGATGCCAACCAAATCCGGGTAGGTCTCGAAAATCTCTGGCATCATCTTGTAAATCAGCGTCGGGTCGTCACGACCCTCGACCGACGCGACAACCTCAAGGTGTGGAAACTCGTCTGCAACGACAAGGTCAAACCCCTGGCGGCGCTCGAGATGGTCCCGCGCCAGACGCGATCCGGTCAGGACCAGAACTTTCCCTTTTCGGTGCACAAACCGTCCCATGAGCTGCGCAGCAGTACGGCCGGCCGATACGTTATCAATGCCTACGAAGTGATCCCTGTCCGAACTTGGCAGGTCTGACACCAAGGCGACGACCGGCACGCCCTTGTCTCGGATTCTCTTAACCGCATCGCGGACCGAAGGTGTTTCCGGGCCGAAAACTGCCAATCCATCAACCTCGCGGCTATCGACAGAATCCAGAATCTCGACAATGTCCTGTGGCTCGAACGGGGCCACTTTACTGATGGACAGGCGCGTTCTTTCGATAAACTGGTCCCTTGACTGCTCGACAATCTGGGAACTCAGCGCTTCTATGAATTCGTTGTCCGTATCGGGCAGAACAAAGAGGAAGTTGTAAACACGCTTTCGGGCAAGGTTTGCCGCAGCAGTGTCGCGAACGTAGCCCAGTTCATCTATTGCCTTGTGCACTTTTTGGACAGTGACGGCCCTTACGCCAGGGCGCCTGTTCAGCACCCTGTCAACCGTGGCCAAACTGACACCGGCAACCCGCGCAATGTCGTTCACCGTTGGCTTTCTCACCAGTTCCAATTTTTGCTTTTGGTCTTCCACGTTTTGCTCAGCCCTCAATCTCCTGCGCCAAACCTTCAAACAACAATGCGACAGCTTCGGCACCCGGGTCGTTATGCCCCATCAGGTTTTCTTCGGGAACATAGGCTGCGCGGCCGGCCTTGGCACGGTGAATTTTCGCTGTCGTGTCAGCACCTTCCCGCGCCGCCTTGGCCGCCTGTGAAAGACCGGAGGGCAGCGCGTTCAACGCCGGTGCCAAGGCATCAATCATGGTGCGGTCTCCGACCTTTGCGCCACCCACCTGGCTAACCCGGTTCAAACCCTCGACAAGGGATTTGGGAATGGAAGACCCGCTGGCACAGGCGTCACCGGCGGCGTTGAAGAAGATCGCCAGAATGACACCGGATGAGCCGCCCATGGTCTGGCTCAACTCGTTGCCCAGCGCCGGGAACAACTGGGTCAAGTCCGCCAACGGCATACGGTCAAGACTGCCCTGCAGTGCACGAGCTGCCGTTGCCAAGGTACTGCCCGTGTCCCCGTCACCCGACTTGGCGTCCAGCTCGTTCAGGTCTTTTTCTGCGTTAATCAGCAGATCGGACACCCGGATGAGGGTTTCCTTGGTCTTGGAGTTATTCGACGGGATGGGGTCAATCGGAGTCAGTCCGTCCGGCAACGGCGCGACTTTGACCGGGTCGATTGAGTTCACGCCCGGCCACGCGGCAAGCGCCACCGGCGCTTCGAGGGCCGCGAGGTCCTCGCCATTTACGGGCAATACCGACACGGAAAACCCATGCATATCCAGCGATGTCATCATTGGCGCAGGCCCAATGATGTGACCCGCAATCCCGGTTTCGGCCAGCGCATGTGTCAAAACGGCCATCTCCAGCGGAGTCGTCGATCCAAGGTTGTTCACCAAGGCCACGCACTCACCTGACCCGACACGTTGCCTAAGCTTTTCGACGACGGTGGACATCGCCGTCAAAGCCGTCGCAAAATCTACTTGTTCAACCCCCGGCTCGCCGTGGATGCCCAGGCCCAGCTCGGCCTTGCCCGGTGCGATCCGCTCTTCCTTTGGCGATCCCGGAACGGTGCATGTGTCCAAGCTCATGCCGATACTGACAACTTTGCCGATCACGTCCTTTGCAGCCCGGGTCACGGTGTCCAGATCTGCGCCGTTCTCTGCCAGAGCGCCTGCAATCTTGTGCACGAACAACGTCCCCGCCACCCCACGAGGCTGCGGCAGATCAGGCAGGGCGATGTCATCGTCCACCACCACCATTTCAACCTTGCGCCCAAGGGCGCGCGCACGCTCTGCTGCAAGACCGAAATTCAGACGATCGCCGGTGTAGTTCTTGACGATCAGCAGGCAGCCAGCCTCGCCCGTTACGGCCAGAATACCAGCAAGCACAGCCTCAACAGATGGCGAGGCGAACACTTCACCACATACCGCTGCCGTAAGCATTCCCGCCCCGACGAAACCGGCATGCGCAGGTTCATGCCCCGACCCCCCGCCCGAGACCAACGCGACTTTGGACTTGTCCCAATCCGACCGGTAAACGACCTTGATGTGCGGGTATCCATCCAGCCGCGTCAACGCGCCCCCGGAGGATGAAAGAAGGCCGTCGATGGCATCTGTAACCAGAGTTTCTTTGGTATTGAGGAACTGGGCCATGCATTTGCTCCTTAATTTACTCGTGCGCCTGAGGCGTCAAAATAAAGCGGGTCTTGCGGTCTGATTTTAACAATCTTTCCAGCAGGATAGTCCTGATGCACATCAATCAGGGTCACGACGGGATGACCGTTTAGATCAAGGTGCAGCCGCGTCTGGTCGCCAAGGTGCTCTGCCCGGATGACACGGGCATCAGTCCCCTCGCCTTCGACGATATTCTCAGGGCGCAGGCCAATTTGCGGGCCTTTGTGGTCGCCGCCAAACAGGTCGGACGGAAGGATATTGATCCGGGGCAACCCAAGTCGGCTGGCGACGTAAACACTGCCGGGGTTTTCATAGATATCCCGCGGCGTTCCGTATTGAACCAGCCTGCCTTCCTCCAGAACCCCGATATGGGTTGCCATTGTCATGGCTTCTACCTGATCGTGCGTCACGTACAGCAGCGTAGATCCCAGATCGGCTTGTATTCTTTTCAGCTCCACGCGCAGATCCGCCCGGAGCTTGGCGTCCAGCGAACTCAGCGGTTCGTCCATCAGAAATATCTGAGGATCCCGCACCAGCGCACGGCCGATCGAGACGCGCTGCATCTCTCCTCCTGAAAGCTCTGTCGCCTTGTTGTCCAGCTTATGGGGAATTTGAAGAATCTCGGCGATCTCATTTACCTTGCGCGTGATCTCATCCTCGGGGGTCTGCAGGATCGGAGAACGCAGGGGAAAGGACAGGTTCTCTCTGACCGTCATATGCGGATAGAGCGAGTATTGCTGAAACACCATCGCCACGTCGCGCTGAGCAGGTGTTTCAAAGCCGACATCTCGACCCGCAATCCGCACGGAACCGGAATCCAGCTTTTCCAGACCCGAGATCAGCCGCAGCGTTGTGGTCTTACCGGCCCCGGTCGGCCCCAACAGCACGACAAAGGCTCCGTCCGGTATCGTCATTGAAATACCGTCCACCGCCTTCACGTTGCCAAAGGATTTTGAGATGTTTTCAAGAACGACTTCAGCCATTTTTCAGAACCTCATCGTTAAGCTCCGAACGCAGGGCGCGTCCGCTTGATTGTTCAAACAAAGTCACGGTCGAGGATCGAAACTCCAGCCCCACGGTTTCACCGGCCCGCACGGTTTCCCGCGCGTCGATCCTGGCCTTGAGTTCACCATTCGGGCTCTGCAGGGTTACGATCTGGGTCGTGCCCAGGTATTCCGCCGCCAGCACCTTGGCGCGATAGTCACTGTCGTCTGACAGAAATACGTGTTCGGGGCGGACGCCAAAAACCAGGTCGCCTTGGGCACCTTCCCGCATCGCTGGAACGACCTCATCATGACCATTCAAACGTACCTTGTCGGAACCAGGTCCGACCTGCCCCTGAAACGGCAGGAAGTTCATAGACGGCGATCCGATAAAATTCGCCACAAACATCGTGGCGGGCTTGTCGTAGATCTCCTGCGGCGTCCCGAATTGTTCAATCACCGCGTTGTTCATCACGACGATCTTGTCCCCCATCTGCATGGCTTCAAGCTGGTCATGAGTGACGTAAACCGTTGTTGCCCCCATTCGATCATGCAGCGCCCGCAACTCCTCTGCCATGTGCTCGCGAAACTCGGCGTCCAATGCGCCCAGCGGCTCGTCCATCATAAATGCCTTGGGTTCACGCACGATGGCGCGCCCAAGAGCAACGCGCTGTCTGTCCCCACCGGAAAGACCACCTACAGGGCTATCGAGAATGTCCCGGATACCCAGGATTCCCGCCACCTCTTCGACCTTGTCCTTTACCGCTGCACGGGACATCCCCTGTGAAATCAAAGGATAGCTGATATTTTTGCGGACGTTCATGTGCGGGTAGAGCGCGAACATCTGAAAAACAAAAGCGATGTCTCGTTCAGACGGAGGTCTTTGGCTAATTTCCTCTCCATCCAAGTAAATCTCACCCGATGTCGGAAGCTCAAGCCCTGCGATCATCCGCAACGTCGTGGTCTTTCCACACCCCGAAGGCCCAAGCAGCATGAAGAATTCGCCATCTTCGATCGTGAACGAACTTTCACGGACCGCCGTGAAATCGCCGAACATCTTCTTTACGTTTTTGACTACGATCTGGGCCATTTTTACTCCGGGAAATGGCTGACGATGATGAACATGACCGTTCCAATCAGCGTGACGATGAAAGAGTAGGTGAACGCCCACAGAACAAAGGGCTGCATCAACATGAAGACACCCAAGGCTATCAGGATGGTTGCGACCATTTCCCAAGGGCCGCGGCGAAGTCGGATGAGACCTGTCAGAAAATCGCTCATTTGCGCACAGCTCCGAATGTGATCCCGCGCAGCAGGTGTTTGCGCATCAGGATGGTGAAGATCATCACGGGGATCAGGAACAGGGTCGCGCCGGCGGCAACCGCAGGCCAGTCAAGGCCACCGATACCTATGATCGTAGGAATAAATGGCGGAGCGGTCTGCGCGTTCGCCGACGTCAGCAGAACGGCAAAGGCGTATTCGTTCCAGGCGAAGATCAGGCAGAATATCGCAGTGGACGCGATGCCCGTGGCGGCCTGTGGCAGGACAACCTTGTAAAAAGCCTGAAACCGAGTGTAGCCGTCGATCAGCGCCGCTTCTTCGTATTCACGCGGGATTTCGTCGATGAACCCCTTCAACAGCCACACCGCCAGCGAAATATTCACGCCTGTGTAAAGCAGGATCATCCCAAGATGCGTGTCGCTTAGCCCAAGATTACGGAACATCAGAAAAATCGGGATAGCCACGGCCACCGGCGGCATCATCCGCGTACTCAGGATGAAAAACAGAAGGTCATCCTTGAGCGGAACCTTGAAACGGCTGAAGGCATAGGCCGCCAAAGTGCCCAGAAAAATGCTCAGGAAAGTCGATCCAAACCCGATAATCACCGAGTTCATGAACCGCTCACCAAATTTGGAAGGGCCGACAATCACCATGTCATATTGCCTGACAATCTCGTCGGCCCAGTTCTGCGGTGGGTTCGCCTCCAAAAATTCCTGCGTTTGCCGCGTTCTGGTGGTGAACAGATTCACGTAGCCTTCCAGTGTCGGGTCAAAGACAACCTTCGGCGGATAGCTGATCGCGTCAGCAGGAGATTTGAAACCGGTCAGAAGGATCCAAACCAACGGGATCATGGTGATCAGCGCGTAAGAGATGACCAGAAATCCGGCGATCCACTTGGATCGGTTTGTGGGTTCGGTGATCGAGAAACTGCTCATCTTTGTTTCACCTTGTTCAATGCCTTCACGTAGATCGACGCCAGCCCAAAGACCGTCACGAACAGGATGATCGCATAGGCCGAGGCGTAGCCCGTGCGCCATTTCTCGAAGGCTTCCCGTTTCAGATTGATCGAGGTCAGCTCGGTCGTTGAACCCGGCCCGCCGCCGGTCAACTGAACCACAAGGTCGAACATCTTGAAGTTTTCGATCCCGCGGAACAAAACGGCCAGCATCAGGAACGGCAGCACCATCGGTATTGTTATCGTGAAGAACTGGCGTAGCTTGCTAGCCCGGTCGATCTCTGCGGCTTCGTAGATATAGTCTGGGATACTGCGCAGACCGGCCAGACAGATCAGCATCACGAATGGCGTCCACATCCACGTATCCACGATCACGATCGCCCAAGGTGCCAACTGCACCGAACCCAGCATCTCAAAGCTCGATGGGTCTTTGCCTGTGAACCAGGAAACGATGTAGTTGAACAAGCCGATCTGAGGTTGATAGAGGAATTTCCAGAAGTTCCCGACAACCGCCGGTGACAACATCATGGGCAGCACGATGATCGTGGTCCACAGATCGTTCCCCTTGAATTTCTTGTTGATCAACCAAGCCAGCGTGAACCCGATCAGCACCTGGAAAAAGATAGTCCAGAACAGAAAATGCGCGGTCGCCTGCATGTTCAGCCAGGTGTCGGAATCTGTCAGGATACGTTCGTAGTTCCTCAGCCCGACCTCTTTGACTTCACGCCCGATCCGGTTGGCCTTGTAGTTGGTAAAGCTAAGCTGAATGGTCCAGATCAGCGGGAAGATGTTGATCGCAAGCAGAAGAAAAATCGTTGGAGAGATGAATATCCACGCGATCGCTCGGTCGGATAATCCCCGGATTTTTCGCGCAACTCGCACGGGCGTTGCCTGCGCAACGCGATCTATGGTCCTGTCAGACATTTCTTTGCCAGTTCTTGTCGGTTTCGGGCTCACGGGTGAAGGTGGAGCGGGCACGTGCCCGCTCCGGCCCTAGTTCCGGATCACAGTTTGCCTTCGTCCTCGAAGACTTCCGTCCAGTCTTCGATCAGAAGGTCCAGCGCTTCTTGCGCGGTGCCCTGATCGGCAACGACATAGTCATGGATGCGCTTTTGCATCGCCAGTAGCAGTTCGGCGTAGGCTGGCTCTTGCCAGAAGTCCTGAACGCCTGCCATCGCTTCCAGAAAATCACCTGCAAACGGCTGGCTGTCCACGAAACCCGGGTCTTCCAGTACCGAGTTATGCGCGGAATATCCGCCCAGCTCCCACCACTTTGCCTGTACCTCGGGTTGTGAGAACCACTTGATGTAATCCAGCGCCGCATCCTGCTTATCGGAATAGCTGACGACCGAAATCCCCTGACCGCCCAGTGTCGAGCCGGCCTGATTTTGCGGCGGGTTCACAAAGAAGTCGATCTTGTCACCACCCGTATTCGGATCGGCATAGAGACCGGGGAAGAACGCGAACCAGTTCATCGCCATCGCAACCTGGCCGGATTTGAAGGCATCCAGGCTTTCACCCATATACGAGTTCGTATAGCCCGGAGGTGTCGCGGTCTTGTAGAATTCCTTGTAGAATTCCAACGCCTCAACTGCTTCGGGGGAATTCACGGCCCCTTCCATGTCATAAGAGCCCGGAGTGTTCTCGTACTTGAACCCCCAAGGATACAGCGCACCGGTCACTCCCATCGTGATCCCTTCCGAACCACGTTCGGTAAAGATCGCCGCACCGTACACCGTCTTTCCGTCAATTTCACGGCCCTGGAAGAACTGAGCGATCTGCAACAGCTCTTTCTGTGATTGCGGCTCTCTTAGGTCTTGCCCGGTGGCATCCTTGTAGGCTGCCTGAATTTCGGGGTTCTCGAACCAGTCCTTGCGATAGAACCAACCGTTCGCGTCGCCCATCGCAGGCAGTGCGTAATAGTTCGGCGTACCCTTCGGCCATGTCGAATACGCATAGACGGTCGCGGGCGCGAAGTCGTCCATGCTGATGCCTTCCGCATCGAAGAAATCGTTCAGCTTCACGTAGTGGCCGTTTTCAGCACCACCGCCGATCCACTGGCTGTCTCCGATCAGCAGGTCGCAGAGCTTGCCCCCCGAGTTCAGCTCGTTCAGCATCCGATCTGCAAAATTCGGCCACGGCACAAACTCGAAGTTCATTGTGTGGCCTGATTCCGCTTCAAATTCCTTGGACAGTTCGACAAGCGCGTTTGCCGGATCCCATGCCGCCCAACACAGCGTCAGATCTTCGGCCTTTGCCGTTGTCGAAAGAGTAGTAGCGGCTAAGACTAATGCGCTGGCAGAGGCCAGTTTTGTGTAAGTCATCCATTCCTCCCTTTTTTCGCCGTCAATCGAGGATGTGCGAATCGCGGCATACCTCCAAGGCTATTTGAGGTGCGTACCTCAAGTCTAGATTTTTTTGAGGTTCGTACCTCATTTTGCCCTCATAACTCACAAAGTTCGCCGCAACACATTGACAATAAATCACTTCATTGCCCGAAATAAATTTCACGCACCTTGTCGAAAACACATAAGCAGCAGTCGTCCGACAGAGTTTTCGGCAGGTTTCATTGGCCGGAAAGCAACTTCGCCCTCAAGAAACAAGCAAGGCTCTGAACGACAGTCTTCTCATTGGCGCGTTCCGAAAAACACTGCCTGCCGGTCGCCCAAGAAGACCCGCGCTGAAACTCTGGGCCACGCTTCACCCTGTGAAGCGGCATTGAGCACCACTGCGCAAAGCAGGCCGGGTTTAGACCGTTGACTTGGCGGTAAACACTCTATCATATTCAAAAATATAAAAGTTTTTCTAAACCACGTAGTCGGGAGGGATGGATGCGGTTCCTTAAGTTCGGCCTATTCTTGTCACTGGTATTTTCTGGCCCTGTTCTTGCGCAGGACGCAGCGCCCGAACAGACGCTTTTCACCAATGTGCATGTCTTCGATGGCGTGAATGAACAACGGATTGAAAACGCGAGCGTTCTGGTTGAAGGGAACCTGATCAAAGCTGTCTCGACCTCACAGATAGACGCGCCGAATGCGACCGTGATCGACGGTGAGGGCCGCACCCTGACGCCGGGATTCATCGAAACGCACGCGCATCTGATGCTGATGGGGCCAAGCATTCCCGCGATGGAAGCCAACGCAACGTGGGAGGATTTCGGCATCCACGGGACGCGTATGGCCGAGATGTACCTGATGCAGGGCTTCACAACTGTACGCGACGCCGGGGGCGCGAATGGAGGGCTGCGCCGGGCCATCGACTCTGGGCAGATACTTGGCCCGCGTTACTATCCCTCGGGTGCGTTTCTAGGCACGCGGGGCGGGCATGCGGATTTTGCCAGCTTTACCTCTCCGCCCGGCGCGTCGACAAATTTTGGTCGCCTGAACATGGCGCAGGAAGTTGACAGCGTTGCGGACGTTCAGAAATTTGGCCGCAACAACTTTCGGATGGGCGCGACCCAGTTGAAATACATGCAGTCGGGCGGCGTGGTGTCGGCTTTTGATCCGTGGCAACTGCTGGCTGGATCACCCGAAGAAATTGAGGCCGCCGTGCAGGTTGCCAGTGAATACGGCAGTTACGTCATGGCGCATTCCTACCGGAAAGAAGCGATCATGAATGCGCTCAACGCGGGCGTCAAAAGTATCGAGCACGGGTTTTCCTTCGATTGCGAGATCGCCGCACTGATGAACGAGAAAGGCGCTTATATCACGACCAACCTGACCGCGTTCGACCCCGGCTTGTTGGAAATTCCGGCTGTCGCCAGCGTGCCGTCCAGTCTTGCCAAGGCCAAGTCTGCGTCTGAAACCTTTGCTGGCTATATCGACAACATGAAGGAATGTCCTGTCAAACGCGGGTTTCAAACCGACTGTGTCGGCTCGGTCGACGCCTGCAATATCCAGATCGCCTATGAAAAGAAGCTCAACAACGATTTCTTCGGCCCTTTCGTGTCTATGACAACACTGACCTCGACGGGTGGTGAGATCGTTGCCTTGTCGGGCGACTTCATGAACCCCTATCCTGCGGGCAAATTGGGTGTGATCGAAGAAGGCGCTTATGCCGACATCCTGCTGATCGACGGCAACCCGCTAGAGGATTTTTCCGTGGTTGGCACCGGCGATCAGTGGTTCGGTGCTGATCCACGCCCCGAAAGCCCCGAGACTATTCGCCTGATCATGAAAGACGGGGTGATCTACAAGAATACGTTGGAGTGACGCTTGCCTATCCGCTGGCCCGAGGGGTTCGGGATGATCAGATTGCTCGGCGTTTCACTGGTGTTCATGGCTTGCGGCACAGCAGCTATGGCGCAGGGATTGTCCGGACCGTCCTCCGTAGGGGCAGAGCTTGAGCCCGGTGACGGGCTGACCGACCCGCAATACCGATCCGACTTTCCACGCAATATCGCACCGAATTGGTTTACGTGGAAGGACCGCCTTGCCGAGAATGGCTTTCGGTTTAACATCGACTATCTCGCACTTGGGCAGACAACGAATGCTGATCTGGGCGAGGCCGAAGCCGCCGGTGGCATCGCTCGATTTTATGGGAGCTGGCAAGCAAGCGAGCTTGGGTCGCTGACCTTCAAGATCGAAGATCGCCACAGTTATACCGACGTCGCACCGCAGTTTCTGGGACTGGACGGAGGCGCGTTGTCCATCACTGGCACTGCGTTCAACGATAGCGGGCTTCTGCTGACCAATCTCTTTTGGACCCAGCGCGCCGAGAGCGGGGCATGGACCTTGCAGGTCGGGCAAATCGACGTGACGGATTTCGTTGATATCTACGGGCTGGTCAGCCCCTACAGCGGTTTTCAAAATCTTGCCTTTAACACAAACCCCACGATCAACACCCCCAATCAGGGGCTGGGGATCGCCGGAGGGCTTAAACTCAGTAGGAACCTTTACGCGGTGGCCAGCATCGCCGACGCCAACGCGGACCCGTCCGACCCGGATTTCGATGTATTCAGCGACGGCAATCTCTTTAAGTCGTTGGAACTGGGCTATACCTCTGCCTTTGATCGTATCTACTTTGACAATGTCCACCTGACCCTTTGGCATGCAGACGCCGCAGCGGACGGAAGCCGAGCAGAAGATTACGGTGCCGCCTTTTCCGCAGCCTGGTTCGTTGGCAACACGTGGATGCCGTTCTTTCGCGCAGGTGCCTCTAAGGGAACGGCGGCTTTGTACGACCGTTCCGTCTCGACCGGAATCGGGTATTATGGGCGCAACACGGACCTTGCCGGTCTGGGCCTGAACTGGGCCGAGGCGCGCGGCGTCGACGGAGATCAGTTCACGCTCGAAGCGTTCTATCGGTTCTCGATTTCGCCGGGCCTTCAGATAACGCCGTCCGCCCAATTCATCTCCAACCCGCTGCTTAATCCCGATCAGGACAGCATCGCGCTGTTCAGTCTTCGCACGCGCATTGTCTTCTGACGCCCGCCCCTTCCCAAAGGAGTATCCTGATGAACACGCTGATAGCCGCTGGTATTTTGGCTATGTCTTTCGGTGCTTCTGCGTTTGCAAGTGAGGAAAACAAAACCTAGGACGCCTCCGATGAGGCAGAGATTCCGCGACCTGTTCCTTTCGCGCTGACGTCGGGCACGGCACGCTGGACTAAAACATACCAATCGGCAGGAGATTTGAAATGCTGATAATCCTCGCAATTTACTTCGGGCTTATCTGGCTTGTCTTTTTCAAATTCAAACTGCTTCCTTGGACGCGGTCCAGCAAGATCACCTCGGCCTTGGTTGGGTTGCTGATCTGTCTGTATGTCGTCGCGCAGTTGAACACCAAGACACCTTCGGGTCGGATCGCGGTCATGGGTATTGTGGTCGAAATCGCCCCCTCGGTGAACGGAGTGGTGGTGGATGTCCCGGTCGTGGCCAACCAGACCGTCACCGCCGGAGAGGTCCTGTTCCAAATTGACCCGGCTCCGTATCAACTTGTCGTGGCAGAAGCCGAAGCAGAAGTTGAGATCGCGACACTCACCTTGGACAGACAACAGTCCGCCTTTGAGAAAAACCCGGGGCTTTCGATCTCGCAACAGGATCTGGACGAAAGCCGCGCCATTCTCGAAGCTGCCGAGGCCCGCCTAGAAATAGCGTGGCTGGACCTGTCTGACACAACCGTCCGTGCTCCGCAGGAAGGGATCGTCACCGCGGTGAACCTGTCCCCCGGCGATCAAGTCCGATCAACAGGGTCCGTCATGCCCTTTATCGAGACCGGATCACTGAGGCTGGTTGGGGTATTCCGTCAAAACGGGTCCGCTGTGCTTGAGGCAGGAATGCCTGCCGAACTGGTTCTTGACGCGGTGCCCGGCGCGATATTGAAATCTGGCATCTCGGTTGTTTCCCCCGGCACCGCAGGGGGCCAAATCCCCGTAAGCTCTGACCTGCTTTCCGCAGCATCCGTGGGATCCGCGTCAGAGGTTCTTGTCATGCTGGATTGGCCCAATGATCTTCCTGAGCACGCCGCGCAGCTTGGCATGGTCGGCTCGGCCACGGTCTATAGCCCAGATGCCGGGCCATTCGCGATCCTCGCCAAAATCCTCATAAGACTCCGTGCTTTGGTAGCGTATATTTGATCTCAGTCGCCTCAAGACAGGTAAACGGGTTTGGTGTTTGACCTCAAAGACCTTGGGTCGCGGCAAAGTCCAACATTGGACTATCGCGCGTTACCTCCTGCAATAAGTTCGTCCCCGCTCCCATGACCTTTACCACAAGTTTTTCAGCATTCGGGAAGCGGTCAAAATAGGCAAAACGAATATGCTGGACGGCATCAATGTTTCTGCAATTTATCGCATAGTCCGCACGAAAACCTTGGCCAACCGCAGCTTTTTCAGCTTGATCAGCTATCGCACCGCGCCCCAAGCCGGCACCCGCAAGCGTCACATTGGCAGAAGTCGCAACACATCCGGCCTCGCGCGGGGTTTGAAACAGGTCGAACGGTCTGGAGAGGTTTGAAACCGCGATGGCCACTTTGGACCTGTGGTCCGTGGTTTCGTCTTGGTCGTTGAAAATGTCGGACCCTGAAACGGTCAGGGACAGTGAGAATTCCGCCCCGGAAATGGCGATATCCAAATGGTTGGCCTCTGCCTGGGCAATCATCTCTGGCAGGGTTTCGGCGATGGCGACTACGGGAAACAAGACCAAAGCAACCAAAGAGCATCTAATCTTCACAGCTACACCTTGAACGAAATACCTTGATTTATTTAAATTTTTTATGACCAGGGCACAATCGCAAGGAAGACGTTTCTGCCCCACCAGATATCGGGAGGCAGAAAACGTTGAGGGCGCGAAGCCGCCATTGCGAAACTTCGGTTGACAATGTTGACTGTTTCACTCAGTTAATAGTCAGCCAGCCCATGCCAGCGCGCCAATCTCCATTTCTGAATCGAAAGACCTGACCCAGATGATCAGAGTTATTACCTTGGCCAGCGTGCTTGCGCTGACCGCTGCAAACGCGCTTGCCGCAGACGAAGCCCCTTCCCGGTCGGAAATCCTGACGACCTACGCCGACATTGCCCAGGCAAAATACGAAGATAGCCTGATCGCCGCCAAGACGCTTGGGACCGCCATAGACGATTTGATCGCCTATCCTTCGGACGCAACATTGAACGCCGCCCGAGCCGCGTGGATTGCCGCGCGCGTGCCATACCAGCAGTCGGAAGTTTACCGCTTTGGCAACGCTGTCGTCGATGACTGGGAAGGCAAGGTTAACGCGTGGCCGTTGGACGAAGGGCTGATCGATTATGTCGATGCGTCTTACGGCGGTGCAAACGACGAAAACGCGTTCGCTGCCCTGAACGTGATTGCCAATCCTAGTTTCGACCTTTCAGGCAAAACCATTGACGCCAGCGAGATCACCCCGGCCCTTCTGAGTGACACCCTGCACGAAGCGGATGGGATCGAGGCCAATGTTGCAACCGGTTATCACGCCATTGAGTTTCTGTTGTGGGGCCAGGATCTGAACGGCCACGGTTCTGGCGCAGGAAACCGTCCTTTCACGGACTATGTGCAGGGCGACGCGTGCACAGGGGACAATTGCGACCGTCGCGCGCAATACCTGAGTGCGGCAACGGACCTGCTGGTCAGTGATCTGGCGTGGATGGTAGAGCAATGGAAAGTAGGCGGCGAGGCACGTGCGGCTTTGACAGCCAACGAAACCGCAGGGATCAGCGCGATCCTCACCGGCATGGGTTCCCTTTCCTATGGAGAACAGGCCGGAGAGCGGATGCGTCTCGGCTTGATGCTGAACGACCCTGAGGAAGAACACGATTGCTTCTCGGACAATACTCACAACAGCCACTACTATGACGGGCTGGGCATCCAGAATGTCTATCTGGGAAGCTATACCCGCATTGATGGCACTCCGGTCGGCGGCGCGTCTCTCTCTGATCTGCTGAGCGAGACAAACCCAGAGCTGGATGCCGAAATGAAGGTCAAGTTGGCCAATACGATGCAAGCTTTGGGGCGCTTGAAGGCGACCGCTGAGTCCGGGTTCGCATATGACCAAATGCTGGAGCGCGGCAACGAAGACGGAGAGCAGCTAATCATGGCGGGCGTAAATGGGCTGATTGACCAGACAAAAACGATTGAACGCATCGTGGCGACTCTGAAACTGGACCAAGTCGCGTTTGAAGGTTCGGACAGCTTGGACAACCCGGATGCCGTCTTTCAGTAAGGTCGCCCGGTGCCGAAGCGCGGAACGTTTCGCGCTTCTTCCCTGCTTGGCCAAGTGAATACGCAACTTGCGGCTGGACCCGCGCTAAATAACCGACTAATTAAGTAAGAAATCAAAAGATCGGCGAGTCGTCATGATCGTATGTCATTGTACAAACATAACCGACCACGACATCCGCGCCGCGATCGACTGGATGCGGTCGTCTGACGAACAGGCAATCATCACCCCCGGCAAAATTTACCATGCTCTTGGAAAGTCAGCGGATTGTGGCGGTTGTATGCCGCTTTTCCTAGACATGATGCGAGCCAGCGATAATCTGGAAGTCCCCATGCAGCTTCGTGCGTTGCGCACAGAAGGAACACAGGAGAGTGTAGATGAAGGGCGATCCCAAGGTAATCGAGTATCTCAACAAGTCCCTGCGGCATGAATTAACGGCGGTCAGTCAATATTGGCTGCACTACCGGCTGCAAGAGGATTGGGGTCTTGGTCATATGGCCAAGAAAAGCCGCGAAGAAAGCATCGAGGAGATGGGCCACGCAGACAAGTTGATCGAGCGGATCATCTTTCTGGAGGGCCATCCCAACCTGCAAAAACTGGACCCGTTGAGGATCGGTCAAAACCCAAAGGAAACATTGGAATGCGATCTGGCCGCCGAAAACGATGCTCGGGCTTTGTACGTTGAGGCGCGTGAATACTGCCGCGAGGCTGGCGATTATGCGTCCATGTCTCTGTTCGAGGAACTGATCCGCGACGAGGAGAACCACATCGACTTCCTCGAAACGCAGCTTGATCTGTATGAAAGGATTGGCGAAGCCAATTATGCGCAACTCAACGCATCGAAAATGGACGAAGGCGAATAGGCTTTCTCTTGCGGTGGCGGCCGTTTTTGCGGCCGCGCCGTCCCTGTCAGCCGAGCTGCAGGACTTGCACCTAAACTTCCAACCCCGAACTCAGGACGAACAAGCCCGGATTGCGAGCATCACAGCGGCACCCGAGCGTTTCGACGCGCCACAACGGTTCGAGGAACTGCCCGCCGGGGCTGCCACTGTCCGTCTGCGCGCGGACCAGGACGCGTTCTCGCAACCCTCGGGCAACCTAAAGTTCGAGCAAGAGCTGGACTTCAGGGTCGGCAATGGGCTGTTCAAAAAGATCTGGGTTTCGTCTCCGTCTTCGACGCTGGCTTCTGATGGCTTGGGGCCGCTTTACAATGCGCGCTCCTGTCAACGCTGCCACATAAAAGATGGGCGCGGCCACACACCGAACGGGCCATCGGATAACGCTGTTTCGATGTTCCTGCGTGTTTCGGTTCCCGGCGGGAACACAGTGGACGAGATCAAGGACTATATCGCCACCTCGCCTGAACCGAACTACGGCGGTCAATTGCAGGAACTTTCCCTGCCGGGTCATCCGGCGGAATACCGACTGGACATTACGTACCGGGACGATCCGATCATGCTATCGGACGGAGAGGTCGCGACGCTGCGCCACCCGGTCTACAAAGCTGCCGACCTTGGATATGGCCCACTACACCCCCAAGCGATGATCAGCCCACGCGTTGCTCCGCAAATGATCGGGCTGGGGCTGCTTGAGGCGATCCCGGTCGCCGATCTACTGTCGAAAGCAGACCCCGATGACGCCGATGGTGACGGGATATCGGGACGGCCAAATATTGTCTGGTCCGTAGAATATGGCGAGCCGATGATGGGCCGTTTCGGTCACAAGGCTGGCTTACCGACCATCATGGAGCAATCAGCAGCAGCTTTTGCGGGCGACATCGGCATCTCAAGCCCGCTGTACCCCGCGAACCACGGAGACTGCACCGAGTTGCAGGTCGACTGTGTGAACGCCCCTCACGGAGGCTCGGACGACCGCGTGTTTGAAATCGACCAACTGGGCTTGGACCTGGTCACATTCTACAGTCGCAACCTCGGCGTGCCCGAGCGGCGAGATGCGGACGATCCACAAGTACTGCACGGCAAACAGGTGTTTCATGAAGCAGGCTGCGCCTCATGTCACACGCCGTCGCACGTCACCCACCGGATGGAAGATCGACCCGAGCATAGTTTCCAGTTGATTTGGCCCTATACCGACCTGCTGCTGCATGACATGGGCGACGGACTGGCGGACAATCGGCCCGAGGCACGCGCGACAGGTCGTGAGTGGCGCACACCGCCTCTATGGGGGATCGGCTTGACCAGACAGGTTTCGGGGCACACTCAATTTCTTCATGACGGCCGCGCCCGATCTGTGCTGGAGGCGATCCTCTGGCACGGCGGTGAAGCACAACCAGCTCGGGACAGGGTGGTATCCATGCCAAGGCCAGACCGCGCGGCGCTCATTCGATTTCTCGAGAGCCTGTAATGCGCGCGGTCGTCGTTGCCCTTGCATTCGCCCTGAAGGACGTATGCGGTCCGAGCATCTGCACGCAAGGGTAGCCGGGGCATAATGGAACGCTTGGGGACGGGGCCACGGATGTCGGCGCGTCAGACCTGTCAATGGAACAATCACCTGATCCCCGTCTGGCACTCCGCGTGAATTCGGCAAACCCCGCAACATAGATTACACTTGGAAGAATCAAGCTGCTGCCGTATTTGGCGGGCGCGAGACCTGCACCCCTACGTTAAGGACTGACTTGATTGAAACAGACGCCCGACGCACCGCATTCCATCTATGGGGTTGATAAATGGGGCAAGGGCCTCATCGAGGTGACAGAGCACGGCGAGATCGGTCTGCGCAACCCGATGTCCCCGCAAACGGCCGCGATCAGCCTGCCCGGAATTCTCAGCGATCTGGACGAACGGGGCATCAAGGCTCCTATGATCCTGCGTATCAGTTCGTATCTGGAAAACGAGATCGCCCATATCAACGACAGTTTCTCAGCGGCCATCGCTCGCACTGGCTATAAGGGTAAATATCGTGGCGTCTTTCCTATCAAGGTGAACCAGCAGGCTCAGGTGATCGACCGGATCGTCGACTTTGGCCAAAAGTACAATTACGGCCTCGAGGCTGGGTCCAAGCCGGAACTGGTCATTGCACTGGCCCATCGACTGGCAAGCGAGGCGCTTATCGTCTGCAACGGCGTAAAGGACACCGAATTTATCCAGCTTGCGATCCTCAGCCGCAAGATCGGCTTCAACACGGTTATCGTCCTGGAAAGCCCCAAAGAAGCCGATACCGTCATCGCGGCATATAATGAGCTTGGCATAGAACCCCTGATTGGCGTTCGTGTGAAACTGACCAACCAGATCAGCGGCAAGTGGGAAGAAAGTTCCGGCGACCGTTCCGCCTTTGGCATGAATACCGATCAACTGGTGGCTGTCGTGGACAAGCTCAAAGCGGCTGGCCTTCTACATTGCCTAAAACTGCAGCACTCGCATCTCGGCTCGCAGGTTCAGGACGTCAACGATGTGCGCCGCGCCGTCGGAGAAGCGTGCCGCTATTACACCGAGCTCACGCGTGAAGGCGTTCCGTTGACCCACCTGGACCTAGGCGGTGGCATGGGTGTGGATTACACGGGCGAAAAGAAGGCCGCCGAGAACTCGATCAACTACACGGTCGAGGAATACTGCGCCAATGTGGTGGAAACCGTCGCCTACGCAATGGACGAAGCCGCAGTCGCCCATCCGGCACTGGTAACCGAAAGTGGCCGGGCTGTGGTCGCGACATCCTCGATGTTGGTGTTCAACGTACTGGAAAGCACATTGTACGATGCACCAAACTGTCCTGAAGTCGAACAAGACGACCACCATCTCGTGGCTGACCTCGCTGCGGTGCACGGCTATCTCAGCAAAGACCGCCTTCAGGAATGTTGGAACGACGCCACATTCTACCGTAACGAGTTGCGCGCGCTTTTCAGGCGCGGTTATGTCGACCTGCGCCAGATGGCCCGTGCGGAACGCATCTACCTTTCCTTGATGGCCCGCCTCAAGGCACTGGCCGCAAGTGACACTCTGGAAACGGATGTCGACGACCAGCTTGAGAAAGTGGCTGATATTTATCACTGCAATTTCTCATTGTTCCAGTCGTTGCCCGATGTCTGGGCAATTGACCAGCTGCACCCGATCGTCCCGCTGCAAGGCTTGAACGAAACACCCGACCGCCGCGCGGTCCTGTCGGACATCACCTGCGACAGCGATGGCAAGATCGACCGGTTCATTCTGGCCGATGGAGTATCTCCCAGCTTGCCCGTGCATTCCCTACCCGCGAATGACGAGTATTTCATGGGGGTATTCTTTGTCGGCGCCTATCAAGAGACGCTGGGCGATCTGCACAACCTGTTCGGAGACACCAACGTCGTCACCATCGACCTGCGACCTGACGGCGGCTTCGACCTGCTGCACGAACAAGAAGGCGACACGATCTCAGAAGTACTGTCCTACGTGGAATTCGACCCGACCGATTGCGTCGCCGCCTTCCGCAAAATGGTGGACGAGGCGATCTCGACCGGTACTCTGAAAGCCAAAGACCGCAAAACCCTCATGAGCGCCTATCGCGACTCGATAAACGGCTACACCTATTACGAATAAAAAAGGAGACGACCCCATGGGCAAAACACTGGTTGTCGGCGCTGGCGGCGTATCCCACGCTGCGGTGCACAAGATGGCAATGAATTCGGACATCTTCACCGAAATCACTCTGGCCAGCCGCACGAAATCGAAATGCGACGCCATCGCCAAATCGGTGAAAGAACGCGTAGGCGTTGAGATCAAAACCGCCGAACTGGACGCCTACAAGGTCGCGGACACGGTCCAGCTGATCAAGGACACCGGCGCCGAAATTCTCGTGAACCTCGCACTGCCCTATCAGGATCTGGTGCTGATGGACGCGTGCCTTGAGGCTGGCATCCACTATCTCGACACCGCGAACTACGAGCCAGAGGATGAAGCCAAGTTTGAGTACCACTGGCAATGGGCCTATCAAGAACGGTTCAAAGCGGCCGGCCTGACCGCCATCCTCGGCTCGGGCTTCGATCCGGGCGTGACTAGCGTGTTTGCCAAGTGGCTCAAGAAACACAAACTGGACACGATCCGCCAGATCGACGTTCTGGACGCCAATGGCGGTAGCAACGATCAGGAATTCGCCACCAACTTCAACCCCGAGATTAACCTGCGCGAAGTGCTGGCCGAAGTGCGTCACTGGGAAGGTGGCGAGTGGAAACACTCCCCCGCCATGACCCATAAGGTCGAGTTCGACTTCCCCGCCATCGGCCCCAAAAACATGTACCTGATGTATCACGAGGAACTGGAATCGCTCAGCACCCACTTCCCCGAGATCGAGCGCGCCCGCTTCTGGATGACCTTCGGCGACGCCTACATCACCCACGCCAAAGTGCTGGAAAATGTCGGCATGACCCGCATTGATCCGGTGATGCATGACGGCAAGGAAATCATCCCGATCCAGTTCCTGAAAACCCTGCTGCCCGATCCCGGCGACCTAGGCGCAGAAACCAAGGGCAAAGCCTGCATCGGCGACATTGCCACAGGCCAGGCCAAAGACGGCTCGGGCGAAAAAACCTTCTACATCTATAACATCTGCGACCATGAGGAATGCTACGCCGAGGTCGGCAGCCAAGCCGTCAGCTACACGACCGGCGTCCCCGCCATGATCGGCGCGGCACAAGTGCTGAAAGGCAACTGGACCGAACCGGGTGTATGGAACATGGAACAGCTCGACCCGGACGACTTCATGGACATGCTGAACACCCACGGCCTGCCGTGGCAAGTCCACGAACTCGACGGCCCGGTCGAATTCTGATCCGAATTCTTCATCTGGCCAAAAATATCCCGGGGGGTCCGGGGGGCTGGCCCCCCGGCCTCTCCACAATCGGAGACGCCTGATATGTCCGACATGATGACCACACAGGCCGGCGACGCCGGAGCGTTTCGCAATTTCGATCTGAGCCGCGTGCCCACCCCGTGTTTCGTAGTTGACGAAAAGGCGGTTGATCGGAACCTGCGTGTCCTCTCCAATGTCGGCGCCCGCTCCGGCGCACATGTCCTTTCCGCTCTCAAAGCGTTCTCCATGTTCTCGCTCGCTCCGCTGGTACGCCGGCACCTCGGCGGCACCTGCGCCAGTGGTATCTACGAGGCGCGTCTGGGCCGCGAGGAATATGGCGGCGAGGTTGCTACCTTCTGCGCCGGTTACAAAGACTCTGACATCGACGAAATCCTTGCGCTTTCCGACCACGTTATCTTCAACTCGCCTGCGCAAAAGGAACGGTTCCTCGCCAAGGCCCAAGCCGCCAAGGTTCAGGTCGGTCTGCGCATCAACCCCGAACATTCCGAGGGCGAGATTCCCAAATACGACCCCTGCGCGCCCTGCTCACGCCTCGGCACCCCTGTCAGCCAACTGACTGCCCAGACCTTGAAAGGCGTAGACGGATTGCACATGCACACGCTCTGCGAACAGGGCTTTGACCCCCTTCAACGCACATGGGACGCGGTCGAGCCGAAACTCAAGCCCTTCATAAGTCAGCTAAAATGGCTGAACTTCGGCGGAGGCCATCACATCACCCGCGACGATTACGACCGCGAGGGGTTGGTGGAGTTCATCAAGACCATCCGCGAAACCTACAACGTCGATGTCTACCTTGAGCCCGGAGAGGCCGTCGCGCTGGACGCGGGCATTCTGGTGGGCGAAATCCTCGACCTGCCGACCAACGGCATGACCCTTGCAATCACCGATATCTCGGCCACCTGCCACATGCCTGACGTTATCGAAGCCCCCTATCGCCCCGCCCTGATGGACGAGGCCGACACAGGCCATACTTATCGTCTGGGCGGGCCGTCCTGTCTGGCCGGTGACGTGATCGGCGACTATATATGGGACAAACCGCTGGAGATCGGACAGCGCTTCGCATTCCTCGATCAGGCGCACTACTCGATGGTCAAGACCAACACGTTCAACGGCGTGCCTCTACCAACCATCGCCCTGTGGAACAGCGAAACGGACGAGCTGAAGATCATCAAACAGTTCGGCTATGACGACTTTAAGGACCGCCTCTCATGAGCATTTTCCTCGACAGCGAACTAACCGCATCCGAGCGCACCGAAGACGCCCGTTTCCGCGTCATCCCCGTGCCACTGGAGCGAACTGTTTCCTACGGCTCGGGCACCGCCAGAGGCCCCGAAGCCATTATCGAAGCCAGCAACGAGCTGGAGCGTATCACCGGCCACGCCGAACCTTGTGTCGAAGGCATCTACACCGAAGACCCACTGGACTGCGACGGCCCCCTGCCTGAGGTTATAGAACGCCTCGCCCAACGTACCGAGGCCGCCATTCACGCGGGCAAGGTACCGGTCACACTGGGCGGTGAGCATTCGCTCAGCTATGGCGCAGTTATGGGCGTGGCGCGGGCCTTGAATCAACCCATCGGGATCGTGCAGATCGACGCCCATGCCGACCTGCGCAACGCTTATCAGGGCGAGAAACACTCACATGCTTCGGTCATGCACCTGCTGGCCGAGGAGGGCATCAATCTGGCCCAGTTCGGCGTCCGCGCCTTTTCCACCGAAGAAGCCAAAAGTCGTTTGAAAAACCACGTCTTTCACGTGGATGCCGAGGAACTTGTCACCGGCAACATCCACGCCGTCGACCTGCCCGACGATTTCCCCGAACTGGTCTATGTCAGCTTTGACGTGGACGGGCTGGACCCCTCGCAAATGCCAGCCACCGGTACACCTGTTCCGGGCGGGCTTGGTTACTACCAAGCCCTGCGGCTGGTCGAACATGCCCTGAAAGGTCGCAGATGTGTGGGCTTCGACGTGGTCGAGCTGGCCCCCGATGGCAACGCGGCTTGGGACTTTACCGCCGCGCAAATCGTCTATCGCCTGATGGCGGCCTGTTAACCCTCGGCCGTTTCGTTCAGCTCCATGTGCCCTTCGCCCCTGTTCAACACGCGGCGCAACATCGGCTCGAAGAACTCCAGCGGTTTGGTCGGATAGTCCGGGTCGAACGCCTTTTGGTCGTATTCGTGGCAGAAATAACGGCAATCCTCCCAGTGAGGGCTGTCGCGATACTTGTCGCGCGCGTTGCGGTCGCCGCCAAGATGGTGGTTGTAGTAATAGCCCTGAAACACGCAGTGATGTTTCAGTATCCAATAGGTCTTTTCGCTGACATAGGGTTTCATCATCGCCGCTGACAACTCACCATGGTTGTAGGGCGACAGGATATCACCGGTGTCGTGGATCAGGGCGGCGACCACCAGTTCCTCATCCGCGCCATCCTCGAAAGCACGGGTCGCGGCCTGTAAGCTGTGCTGATAGCGGTTGACCGGATAGGGCGTCCAGTCTTCGTCCAGCGACCGGATCGCATCCAGAATACGGTCGGGCAGAGCAGCATTATACGCTTCTTCATATTCCATCACGGCGTCCCAATCCGCCTTGGTCGCCTCCTCGAAACTGGTCCAGGTGGGCTTGTGGCTTTTGTCCAGCATGTCGCGGTCCTTTGACTAACTTTCGCGGGGCAGAATAGCCGAGTGGTGCACTGCAAAAAAATGAATTGATTTTATCAAACTAATCAAAAAATACTTTCGACATGCAAACCAAAGCTCTTGAAACCTTTCTGTGCGTTGCCGAAACAGGTGGCTTTCACGCCGCCGCCCGAAAGCTGAACGTCACCCAGACGGCTGTCAGTGCCCGCATCCGGCTGATCGAGAAAGAAACCGGAAAGCCCCTGTTCACACGCGGTGCCGGGGGCACCAGGCTGACGGAATTCGGACGCCAATTCCGGCCCTATGCCGAACAGATGCTATCGCTCTGGTCATTTGCATCGCACGATTTGCCAGCCCAGACACAGAACCGGGTCGCTCTGCGCTTGGGCGCGCAACTCAGCGTTTGGGATCCTTTGCTGGTTGACTTGGCCGTGCGATTTGAACAACGCCTTGGGCAAATTCTGCTGACGCTGAACTATGATCACGATCTCAATATGGTCGACGCCGTGGCAACGCATGTTCTGGACGTGGCGCTGACTCATGAAAAGCCCACGGATGCGCGGGTTGAGCATAAGGAGCTTGCCCCGGAACGGCTGATATTGGTTCAGGCGGCGGCCAACCTGCACGACCCCGTCTTCGTCAATCTGGAACTGGGAGAGGTCTATCAGGATCACGTGCGGTCGATCGCGCGACAGGCGTCGACCCAATCGGTCTTTTTGGGAAACTGCATGATGGCCCTGCGCTACATCCTCAAAAGAGGCGGAACCGGCTATTTTCCCGAATATCTCGTTGATGAGTACTTACGCGCTGGCGATCTATGCCTCGTGACAGGTTCGCGCGACCTCTTGCTGCCCGTTTACTTGATCGCCCGAAAGAACAGCCCAGCCATGGAAAGTGTACTGGGTTGCGTGACTGACCTCAGAGGTCCGGGCTAGGTCGCAGAAGGCGCTGTTTGGCGTCGGGTGCGAAACAGCGGACGACCTGCGATCAACAGAAACACGCATGAAATCAGGATGCCCAGAATCGCCGGCAGATAGAGCAATATCCACAAATCTGGGTCGTCGATCACGACGGGCGACACAAATCCCCGCACGCCTTCCAGCAAAACCAGAATCGTAAACGCCCCGAATATCTGCGGCCAGAGTCCGAACCTTGAGAAGCTTCCCAGCATCAAAGTGGCATATCCGGCCATCGCGACCGCCACGCATATGGCAATCCACGAAAACCTCTGATGCAGTTCGTCGATCAACTCACCTTCGCGGAATTCTTCTGCAGCGATAATCGCGTCACGGCCTTGCAGCAGTTCTAGGGTCGGAATGGCTTCGAGACTGCGTTTGTTTATCCGGTTGGCGTTTGTCATCCCTGAGATGTCATAGGACGCATCCTCGAACAGGGTCGATGACAGCGTCCGTCCCTCTTGCGTCAATCGCAGAGCAACCCCGTCCACCATCACGAGGTGTATCCCGGCACCGTGATTGACCAGATAGGCAGTTTTGCTTGAGTAGCTGACCGGGTTATCCTCATCCCGACGGTCAGAGACGAACACTTCGTATAGCGTCCCATCCAAGTCGATCCGCCCGATATACACCGTGACACCAGCCACCGGGTGCATGAATTCACCCTCGTTCAAAAGCTGGGCGGTGACATCGCCCGCTACTTCGGCCTGACGTCGCTCGAGCTGATCAACGGACGCGGGACGAAGGAAGACGCTGATTGCAGCCATCATCAGCCCGGTAATCAGCCCGAACAGAAACACGGCGCGGGCCAACCGCCACGGGCTGGACCCGGTGGCCAGCATAACTGTCAACTCGCTTTCCCGGCTCAGGCGATTGGTGGCATAGACGGCGGCGGCGAACACCGCCATCGGCATCACGGTTCGGATCAAGGTTGGAAGGGTCAGGGCGGTGAACTCTAGAAACACCATTGCCGACTGCCCGCCGCTGATCACGCGATCAAACAGGCTGACCGACCGGGTGATCCAGAAAACCCCCACCAGAACCAGAGTGAAAAAGCCGAACAGAATCAGCTGTTGCCGCAGGAAATATCCATCGAAGCGCGACATGTGTCTCCATCCGTCTGATCAAGTTCCCGCCGACAGTATTGTATTCGGAAAGCTGTGGAAACCGCGATTGGGCATTCCGCCGAATTTTACCTCAATCCGGCAGCAGGTGAATCGTCAGGTAACACAAAAGCTGAAAACCGCCCTGAACCATGTGGTTTTCTTCAAGGTCGAATTTCATGACCGTCTGGTCGGACAGAAAGAACGCCAGCCACAGGCCGATAGACACCACAAAGGCCGTATCGACACGTTTGATCCATAGCCCTTTGTTCTCATAAGGCGTTGCAGCCGCAATCAAAAACAGCAGAGCCGAAATCAAAGCCCAGACAATGATACCGACGAAAAGGGCGATATCCACGGCCGGAGTCGCTCCGAACTGTTCAAGTGTTTTTTCCAGGAATGGGTAGTTGTGCCCATCGAACCAGGGTGTGGAAGTATACCCCAGCAGCTCGAGGCCACCGATAAAGTCCGTAAGAAAAGCAAAGGCCCACCATACGAACCAGAACGCCACAAGGCTTTGCTTAAAGAAAATACGCATGAATTGCCCCCAAAGCGGCTCAAACTTATCAAGAACGGGGACAACAATACTTGGTTTGCCAAGAATACAGAAATCGTGGCCGAAATGCTGCGGCTTGAGCAGAGCAGGCTTACCAGAGATTTCTAGAGAAATGGCAGGGGCAGCAGGGTTCGAACCCGCGACCTACGGTTTTGGAGACCCTGGCTTTTCCTTGATTTACAACGACAATTTTGTAGCGCAGGGTTGGTTTTACTGATCGGATATTCAATGACTTAGAGAACTTCTGTAAACCGCAAAGCCCACAAAGAGAAAAACGCAACTGAACACAAATCGGACGTGAGTGGGCTTGGGCAATGCTACTGGCCAACGACTTGCCACACGCCGGAAAAAGAAAAGCGGACCCAAAGGCCCGCTGAGTTTAGCTGAAAAGTCACAACCCAATGTGACCAAGTTTTTGTAGCAAGTAACTCTGTCACTGGCAACAACAAAGTTCCCATTTTGTTCTAATTCTTTAGCACAACTGGTGTCAGGCAAGATTCCCTCAAGCGCGCCATAACCAAAACAACTATTGGCGATCAACAAACACTTCATAGCTTCGATTTTGTAGAAGTGAAAAATAGCAAATGTCGTAACACCGGCAGTGACCGAAGGAGGATTCGCGAACAAAACTGTAAAACGAGGTGTAAACTACGCTACAACCTCAAGAAAATTCGCCGGCTAAGTTGTTGATTTTAAATGGCAGGGGCAGCAGGGTTCGAACCCGCGACCTACGGTTTTGGAGACCGTCGCTCTACCAACTGAGCTATACCCCTAAGGTGCGCCCCAGATATGCCAGCCGCGCGGCGGACTCAAGAGGCTTTTTCAGATTTAGCCACTGTTGTGTACTCCACAAACAAGTTGCGCGCGGCGTTGAGTTCTATAAGACACGTTTTCGCCAACAGAAGGACGCCTGACGTGAACCTCCGCAAGAAAATTGCCGACAGCGAAGCCGTCCTGAACTGGGCCGCACGGCGTATTGCGAGTTATATCCGTATGGTCAACCGCAATACCAAGTGGCAGCGCATCGGGTACGAAGAGTTGGACCAACTGGTCGAACAGGGCGAACCGGTCATCGTTGTCCTGTGGCATCAGCGACTGACGCAATCGCCCTATTTCTTTCCGTTGGACAAGGGCCGCATCTGTTCGATCACCTCGGCAGCCCGCGCAGGCAGCATGGTAGGCCGGGTACAGAAACTGTTCGGCATGGACACGATTGCCATGTCCAGCCACAAGCGCCACGTCGCCTTATCGCGCGAGGTTCTTGGAAAGATAAAAGAGGGCATCTCGATCGGTATTGCCGCCGATGGCCCGCGTGGGCCTGAACGCGTGTCCTCGACCGTGCCTCTGATCTGGGCGCGCACCTCGGGCAAACGGGTCTTTGGCATCACGTTCTCGGCCAAACACGGCAGCGAGGCCGGAACCTGGGATCGCCTTCTGATGCCACGCCCATGGCGGAACGAAGGCGTCTTTTTGTGTCGCGAATGGACGGATCCCGTTCCGCGCAAGGCGACAGAAGACCAGATCGAAACGCTGCGCCTCAGCCTTGAGAATCACATGAACGACATCACTGCCGAGGCTGACCGGATGGTCGGGCGCGAGCCGTGGTCGCCGAAGGGCTAACCGCCCCTCAGCCTTTGCATCAGATAGATTTCGCTGCCTTCCGGGATCGGCTCGGTCAGGCCGCTGGCTACAACGCGTCCGTCAATGGCAATGGACACACCGGCATCAATCGGCCCCTGAAGCTGAGGATGTAGCCGCACCAATTCCTGCAACAGCTCACCCGTGGTTTTGGCGTCGACTTCAACCACCTGCTGGCCCCCGGTCAGAGACCGGAGACCGGACCAGAGGTGAACCTCAACCATTGTCCTTGAGCGCAGCCAGAATGCGTGGCGGCGACATCGGCAGTTGCTTCATCCGCACACCTGCCGCGTGCGATACCGCATTGGCGATAGCGGCCAGAGGCGGCACGATGCCTGTCTCGCCCACTCCGCGCACACCGAACGGGTGACCGGGGTTGGGGACTTCGACAATCACCGTGTCGATCATGGGCAGGTCGCTGGCGACGGGGATACGGTAGTCAAGGAAGATCGAATTCTGCAACCGACCATCCTCGCCATAGACATATTCCTCGTTCAGCGCCCAGCCGATGCCTTGTGCAGCACCGCCTTGGTACTGTCCCTCCACATAAGTCGGGTGGATGGCCTTGCCCGCGTCCTGAATGACCGTATAGCGGGTGATGCTGGTCTTACCCGTTTCCGGGTCAACCTCGGCATCCACAATATGCGTACCGAAGGATACGCCTGCACCTTCGGGCGTTGCCTCGAAGTGGCCCGAGATCGGCCCCCCGGTGCTGCCCATATTGGCCGTGATATCGGCCAGCGGCATCGGATCGAAATCTCCGGCATTGGGGCCGGACGGAACAGCGCAGCCGTTTTCCCACTTTACCGCGTCAACCGGGATGCCCCACTTGGCCGCCGCGCGTTCGCTTAGTTTCTCAACCGCATGTCTGGCCGCTTTGATCGTCGCCAGACCCGACGCATAGGTCACGCGGCTGCCATGGCTGACGTCATTATAGCCCAGCGTCGCCGTATCCGCGATTGTCACACGGATGTTTTCATAGGGAATGCCCAGCACCTCGGCGGCCATCAGCGCCATCGACGCGCGCGAGCCGCCAATATCGGGCGTCCCCACCATCAACTGGGCTGAGCCGTCCTCGGACAAAGCCAGAGACACGCTTGTCTCACCACCGTGGTTGAACCAGAACCCGCAGGAAATCCCACGCCCCTGCCCCGGCTTCAGCGGGGCCGAGTAATGCGGATGCGCCTTGGCTGCTTCCAGCGTTTCAACCAGACCGATCCGCTGGTAACGGGGGCCATAGCTGGCCTTGCTCCCTTCATGGGCTGCGTTTTTCAGGCGCACGTCGACCGGGTCCAGACCCAGCTTTTTGCACAGCTCGTCAATCACAGATTCGACGGCAAACGCGCCCATCGGCGCACCCGGCGCGCGGTAGGCCGCCTGCTTCGGACGGTTAGCCATGACGTCATAGCCGATCTGCTTGACGTTGGTCAGGTTGTAAGGCGCAAAGGCGCACATGGCGGTCATGTCGCCGGGCGCACCCGGAAACGCCCCGCCCTGCAAGCGGAAAACACCCTGCGCGGCAGAGATCGTGCCGTCCTTTTTCATCCCGATCTTGATATCCATCGACGCCGAAGAGGTCGGGCCGGTCGCCCGGAACACCTCGGATCGGGTCATCACAACTTTGACCGGCCGGTTGGCCTTGCGGCTGAGCGCCAGCGCGACAGGTTCGATGAATACCGTTGTCTTGCCGCCGAAACCGCCACCAATCTCGGACGCGGTGACGCGCAGTTGCGAGGTTTCGATGCCCAAAAGCGCGGCACAGGTTTTCTGCGCGATCCAGTGGCCCTGGGTCGTGCACCACAACTCACCCTTGCCGTCATTGCCCAGCATCCCCAGACAGGCGTGCGGTTCGATATAGCCCTGATGGGTCGCCTCGGTGACGAAACTGTCTTCGATCACCAGATCGGCCTCGGCAAACCCGGCCTCGACATCGCCATGGCCGCTTTCGTGATAGCGCACAACGTTCGGATGCATCCCCTCGGGCACGGAATAATCCGCCGCCCCTTCGCGAATGACTGGCGCGTCCGGGGCCATCGCCTTGTCCACGTCAGTGACGTGGGGCAGGACCTCGTACTCGACCTCGATCAGTTTCAGCGCGTCGCGCGCCGCCAGAGCAGACGTCGCCGCGACAGCCGCAACCGCGTGACCGTCATAGAGCGCCTTTTCACCCGCCATGACATTTTCCAGCACATTCCAAAACTCACCTTCCAGACCGGGCTTGAACGGCACCTCGGCGAAATCAGCGCGGGTCACGACAGCTTTGACGTCTTTCAATGCCTCGGCCTTGGATGCGTCGATCTTCACGATCCGCGCATGGGCGTGAGGCGAGCGCAGGATGGCGCCGTGCAACATACCCGGCGCCGACATATCCGCGCCGAACTTGGCGCGACCCGTCACCTTGTCCAACCCGTCAGGGCGGTTCGGGCGGGTGCCGACAAAGGTGAATTCCGTTTTACGATCGTCCAGAGCCATTACGACGCCTCCCGCAATTCTTCTGCCGTTTCCATGACGGCACGAATGATCTTGTCATAACCGGTGCAGCGGCACAGGTTACCTGCCAGCCAGTACCGGGTTTCTTCCTCGGTCGGGTTGGGGTTTTTCTCCAGCAGCGACTTGGCCGCCACCAGAATGCCCGGCGTGCAGATGCCGCATTGCAGGGCGGCGTGTTCGATGAACTTCTGCTGTAACGGATGCAGGACGTCACCATCGGCGATGCCTTCGACAGTTTCGATCTGCTTGCCCTCGGCCTCAACCCCCAGCATCAGGCAGGAACAGACCAGACGACCGTCCACAGTGACCGAACACGCGCCGCAATCGCCGGTGCCGCAGCCCTCTTTCGCACCGGTCAGGTTCAGCTTGTCGCGCAGACAATCCAGCAGGGTTTCACGCGGGTCGCACAGAAAATCGACCTCGTCCCCATTTACGGTGGTGGATACGTGGAGCTTGCTCATGCTTTCTCTCCCTTCGCGCGGGCATAGGCGATTTTGGCGGCGCGCTTGGCCAGAACGCCAGCGACCTCGGTGCGGAATGCGATCGTGCCGCGTTTGTCGTCAATCGGATTGCAGGCGGCCGATGCCGCCGTCGCCAGCGCATCCAGCGCGGCGTCGTCCAGTGTGCTGCCGATGATGGCCTTGGCGCAATCATCAACCAGCAGGACGGTCGGCGCGACCGCGCCCAGTGACACGCGGGCCTCGGTCACGGTGTCGCCGTCCACACGCAGGCTGACGCCAACGCCGACCACGGCGATGTCCATTTCCGTGCGCGGGATGAACCGCAGGTAGGCGTCGCCCGCGTTGTCTCCGCGCGCCGGGATGTTCACGGCTGAGATCACCTCGCCCTTAGCCAGCGACGTCTTGCCGGGGCCGGTGGGGATGTCTTCAACAGCCACTTCGCGCTCACCTTCGGGGCCGGTGACCGTCACTGTCACACCTGCCGCAACCATCGCGGGCACCGAATCCGCTGCCGGAGAGCCGTTGCACAGGTTGCCGGTCAGAGTCGCGCGGCCCTGCACCTGGGTGGACCCGATCAGGTCCATCGCCTCAACCACTCCGGGCCAGTCACGGCCAAGCTCGGGGTGTTCACTCATTTCGGCACCGGTTGCGGCGACACCCAGCGTCCAGCTTCCATCGGCATTGCGGGTGATGTCGCTGACACCGTCGATCTTCTTGATGTCGATCAGCGTGTCAGGCGTGACCAGTTCCGAGCGCAACTGCACCAGAACATCTGTTCCACCAGCCAAAAAGCGGGTGACGCCGGTGGCTTTTGCGGCCAGAGCCGACGCCTCGGCAAAACTGGCGGGGCTGTGATAATCCATGAAAATACCTCGCACCTGTTGATCAGGGTTCACTGGGGTTCGCAGGGGACGTTAGTGCAGCACTGCCCCCGCGTCCATGGCTGGAACGACCAATTTTCGCGATTCAAAATGTCGTTTCTGAACCTCTGGTCAGAGGTCGATCTCGATCACACCATCCGGTTGCGCGGCGCGGCTTTGGCAAAGAATGATAGCCCCCTCGCGCTGCTTGTTGGACAGAACGAAGTCTCGGTGCTCGACCTCGCCCGAGATCACGCCGCATTTGCAGACACCACAAATACCGTCAGCGCATTTCACATCCACGTGAACGCCCGCCTCATTCAGCACCTGCGCGGCGTCCTTGTCGGTGGGCACTGTCAGTTCGCGGCCCGATTTCGCCAGTTTCAGGGTGAAGGCGTGATTCTCGTATTCCGGCTGTTCAGGGACCGAGAAGTACTCCAGATGCCGCGCGTCCTCGGGAAAGCCCTGACGCTCCGCCGCCTGCATGACGCCGTCCATGTATCGGTCCGGTCCGCAGGTATAGACATGCCAACCGTCCTGATAGTCTTTCAGGATGGCATCCAGATCGGCCCGCGTGCCTTCGTCTGAAAAGTGATAATGCACACGATCCGCCCAAGGCATCACTGCCAAATCCTCCAGATACCCGGCCCCGGCGCGGGTGCTGGCGGAATAATGCAGCTCGAACGGTTTGCCCAAGGCGTGCAGCCGGTGGGCAAAGGCGATCATAGGCGTGATGCCGATCCCGCCGCCCATCAGAAAGGTTTTCGTCGCGCCTTCGTCCAGTTCAAAATGGTTGATGGGTTTCGAGATGAAAACCTTGCGCCCCTCATTGAAAATCCGGTGCAACAGGGCCGAGCCGCCGCGCCCGTCATCCTCGCGCAGCACTCCGATTTGATAGGTCATGCGGTCGGACGGGTCGCCGGACATCGAATACTGCCGCAGAAATTCCGGCGCGACCAGCACGTCCAGATGCGCGCCCGCCGTCCATTCCGGCAAGGGCGAGCCGTCCAGTGTCGAAAACTCGTACCTGGTCACATCCGCCGTCATCTTACCGACTTTGGTCAGTTCAACGCGCATCACCGGGGCATCGCCCGCGATTGAGTAGCGGTGGATCACGGACAGATCGCCCGCCGCCTTGCGCGCCTTGTATTCATCGGCAGTTACCATCGCCTGATACGCGGCGATCCCGGCCTCACGGTCCATGGCAAAGGGATAGGGCCAGGGATGCGGCGCAAGATAGGCGGGGTAGACCGCAAGCGTCTGGTCCTCGTATTTCAGGTCAAGATCGGTTTGCAGGTCACGCCGGTTCAACGGATGCTCGGTCGGGCGATACGCGCCGTCCGATTGCAATTCGATGTCCCACCACCATTTCTTGATGTCGTTCAGGCCGCCATTGCCGACAGTGTCGTCCAGTTTCGCCAACGCAGGCGCAGCTTGGGGGATGTTCATCGCAGCCCAGCGGAAGGGACGCTCTTTGAAAATCCCCTCAAGGTTCCACGGGCAGGTCTTCATGCACCGCCCGCACATTGCGCCGCCCGGAGTGGTCACACGGTAGGTGGCGCATTTCTGGCTGTCGGACTTCCATATCTCATAGCCGTTAAACATCAGCTTTGGCCCGGCGGTGATCGCACCCGAGGGGCATTCGCGGGCGCATTTATTGCAGCTTTCGCAAAAGGCCTGCAGGCCGAAGTCTATGGGCCTGTCATGCGCCATCGGCATATCTGTGGTCACCGCGCCGGACTTTAGACGCGGCCCAAGATAGGGGTTCAGGATGACTTCTCCGATCCGGCTGACCTCACCCAACCCGGACAGCAACAAGAGGGGCGGTTGCAGCACCTCGCCATCCATCACCGTATGCGCGCGGGCCTTGTAGCCGAGGTTACGGATCTGCTGCGCGATCACTCCGCCCAACAGCGAGAACCGCAGATAGGCGCGCATCGACTGGGCGACGCTGATCCAGTCATCGCCGCTTGCACCCTCCATCGTTTCATAGCCCTGGTCTATGATCATGCTGATGGCCTGATCGTGGGGCGGTGTGATCTCTTCCCCCGTCGCATCATGGGAATACCACGCCCATTCGGGGCAGCGGCTAAGGCCCACCGCATCGGCCCCTAAAAAGTACGTGGCCGCCTTGATATTCGCAGCGTTCCGCGCGGCGTCGGCAGGGGGCGTGGTGTCCGCGCTCTCTCCGTCCTGCAACAACACAAACGCGCCCAGCGCGCGGCGTTGTGCAAAACTGGGGGCCGCCTTGCGCACGTAGTAGCCGCCTTTCGCCGCGTCTTGCAGGTTTTTACCCATGTCGCCGAATTGCGCACGGGCAAACATGTCGGCGCGCTTGGGGACGCGGGCGACGTTTTCTTCGTCAATATACGTGGTGGGCGCGTCGATCCGCTTGAGTTTTTCAAACGGATGCGCCCCATCCACATAGTGCCGCTTGGCATACGGATCGCGGTTCAGCGCGTTCTTGGCAAACCCCGCGCCCAGCCACCATGCCGGACCTTGGGTGCGAAACCACGGCTGCTGTGCAATCGGGACCAAAGGCCGGTCGTGCGCGATCTCCATCTCGGTCGTCACGGCCGCCAGCCCGAACCGTTTGCCCAACCACGGAACAATAACCTCACCGCCCTCGACCGAGCCAAGCCCGGCGGCGACCGCCAACTTGCCCAAATCGACCTCGGAGGACATGACCGTGTGCGCCCGAGCATCAAACCCCAGAATGCGGATGTAGTTGGCGATAACCACCGCGTTCTCGGTGGCCAACAGACAAGCGCGGTGGTCCTGCGCATCCGTGATCCAATCCGCGCCGGGTTCATTCGGATCGGGATCGCGATTGTGTTCGTATAGAAAGACAATGGCGTGACGATGCCGGTCCATTGGGCGCGGCTCGGCCTCCATGCTTTCTTTCAGATCGGCCATGATCAGGTCAATGCCCGAGGCCAGCGTCTTGGTCTGGCGCGTCTTCAACGCATGAGCCAGACGGTCAATATCGGGGTTGCGGCGGGGTTCGGACAGCAAAGCCTCGGCGGGCAGAGGGCCACAGCCCATCATGGAGGCATCGTTGAAATACCCAAACGCTTTCAGGTGGTTGGCACGCTCTGTGGGATCTGCGGGTATCTCGGACGGCACCGGGTTCACGAACCCGTCCCGGATCGCATCCATCATCGCCTGAAACTCTCCCATCGCATTCACGATACTTTCAGGCCGATCAGGACGGTGGAAACTGAGAACCGGCATCTGACGGACCCCAGACAGATCAGGCATCGCGATCTGCCGGGCCAGCCGTTCCAACGGGTACGGCCCCTTATGGACCGGCCTGTTCTTGTCCGAGAAAAAGCGGATCCCCATCGTGCGCCTCCTGTTTCCTACCAGTCACCTAATGCGTCATGGACCTTCAAACCATTCATGAATAATCATAGTCGGCATGAGCAAAATTGATTTTACTGAACTGGACGGCAAAGTCTTGCGCGTCTTTCTCACGATCCTTGATGAAAACTCGGTTTCCAAGGCTGCTGACCGGTTGGGTGTGACCCAGTCAGCGATCAGCCATACGCTGGCCAAGCTGCGGCACGTTTTGGGCGACCCTTTGTTCGTCCGCTCCGGTCAAGGACTGACCCCGACCGAGCGGGCGCTGTCCTTGAAAGACCCGGTGCAACGCGTGCTGGACGGGATGCGCGCCCTGACCGACGATCGACCCTTCGATCCGCTGTCCGAGGAAATGCACATCCAGATCGCCACAAACGACATGCCGCGCGAGCTGATCTTTCCCGAACTGATGCATACCTTACGTGCGGAAGGCGTCAGGCTGAGGCTTGGCTTCATCCCATCCGGTGTACCTGACCCGGATCTGTTGCGCAGTGATCGATGCCAGTTGATGCTGTCACCCCTGCCACCAGACGGGCCAGACATATTCCAGAAACGCTTGCTCAAAAGCCCGCTGATGATCTACTACGACGGCAATCGACGCGCCCCGCCCGACAGTTGGTCATCCTACTGCAAAGCCGAACATGTCGAGGTGCGGTTCACGGATGGGCGCAGTTCGCGTGCGGTCATGCGGGGTGTGGATCAAAGCCAGATCAGGCCGGCCACGGTGACACTACCCCATTTCAACGCCATCCCTTCGTTTGTGAAAGGAAGCGATCTGATATCAACCGACACGGCATTGATGAAGCGCGGCCCTCTTGCCGCGCTGGATTGCGCGCCTTTGCCGTTTCACTGCGAACCGGTCTCGATCTACATGGTCTGGCATCAGAGGTTTGCCAATGATCCCGCACATCGTTGGTTGCGTGGAAGAATAGAAACCATTGCCGCGACCCTTCAGGGCTGAGACAGCAGCCACTCTTTCATCATCGCTACCAATTCAGGGTGTCGCGGCTTTTTGGGGATGACCACATGAAACCCAAGGTCTTCGATCAGAACATCCGGCAGAGGCCGCACAAGCTGTCCAGATGCAACTTCCGTCGCGACCAGAGGCTCTTGGGCCAGCGCAATCCCCTGCCCCGAGGCCGCGGCGTCAATGGCAAGACTCGTCTGGCTGAAACTCATCACCCGAGGCTTGCCAGCCAGCCCAAGCCGTTCAAGAAACAACGGCCACAACCCATGCGTATCGTTCAGAAGAACGTGGTTCAAAAGATCCGCTGGCCGTGTGATTTGCCGCGCCAGTTCGGGACTGCAAACTGGCACGAACGCGCTTGAAAACAACGGGGTTGATGTCAAGTCAGGCCCAAACGGTGCCCGTCCTTGCCGCACTGCGATGTCTACGCCGTCACCCTTGAAATCCGCCAGCCGTTCCCGAGCGTCGATTTTGATCGTGATCTCTGGGTGCCTGTCTGTCAGATTTTGCAATCGCGGCACCAGCCATTTTGAAGCGAAGCTGGGTGTGACAGAAACAACAACCTGCCGCTCGCTGGACAATTCATCCACGGCTTCTTCGATCAGCCTGAACGCGCGGCGCAGCGGCGCGTGAAAACGACGACCTGCCTCGGTCAGCGCAAGGCCGCGCGGCAGGCGTTCAAACAGCTTTTCTGCCAGTCGCGCCTCAAGCCCACGAACCTGCTGCGCCACGGCGCCCTGAGTGACGCCAAGCTCCTCAGCGGCAAGCCGGAAATTCAAGTGCCGGGCCGCAGATTCAAAGGCGCGGAGCGCGTTCAGTGGGGGCAAAGCTGCCATCGGCCTATCCTGTAGTTTTTCTACAGCATAGAAGCAGAAGAACTGATTGGTCAAACCGCCGGTCAGAGCGCATCTTTAGGACATCAGACATCGGAGACTTGAGATGACGAAAGTAGCGCTTATTACTGCAGGCGGCAGCGGCATGGGGGCAGATTCCGCCCGCCGCTTGGCCGCGGACGGTTTCAAAGTGGGCATCCTGTCCTCGTCGGGTAAAGGCGAGGCATTGGCGCATGAACTGGGCGGGGTCGGCGTGACCGGCTCGAACCAATCGACAGATGATCTTCAGAAACTGGTCGATGCAACCATGGCCCGTTGGGGGCGCATTGATGTGCTTGTAAATTCGGCGGGGCACGGGCCGCGCGCACCTATTCTGGACCTGACCGATGATGACTGGCACACGGGAATGGATGTGTACTTCATGAACGCCGTCCGACCAACGCGGCTGGTGACGCCGATCATGCAGGCGCAAGGGGGAGGCTCGATCATTAACATCTCAACATTTGCCGCGTTCGAGCCTGACCCCGTTTTTCCAACCTCAGGCGTGTTTCGCGCGGGCCTTGCCGCCTTCACCAAGCTGTTTTCGGACAAATACGCCGCCGACAATATCCGCATGAACAACGTCCTGCCCGGATTCATCGACAGCCTGCCCGAGAACGAGGACTTCCGCGCCCGCATCCCTCTGGGCCGATATGGACGCAGCTATGATGAGATCGCCTCGGTCGTTGCCTTGCTTGCGTCAGAAGGCGGCGGCTACATCACGGGCCAGAACATTCGCGTTGACGGCGGTATTACCCGGTCGGTCTGAGTTCAGAACCGTGCTTTGACAAAATGGGTCAGCGCCGCGCCGGTTTCAAAATAAGCGCGGCGCAGGCCGGTCCAGCTTTCGCGATAGTCCGACACCGAGGGGACCGGCAAGAGATCAGGATCATCGCGCAACAGGCTTTCAGCAACCAACCGGCCAAACACGGTTCCCGGCCCGATGCCGCGCCCGGAATACCCGTGAACAGAAAGTGCATTAGGGCCGATCTCAGTGATCTTGGGGATATGATCCGAGGTCATCGCGATCCGCCCGTGCCACCCTTCGATCAACGGCTGGTCGGACAGTTGCGGGAACAGTTCAGCCAGTTTGCGCTTGATCCAACGCCGGTGTGCCCCACCCCCTGCATGAGCAAGGTCACCCATCGCACCGATAATGAACCGGCCATCCTGATCGACGCGGAACGAGGTCATGATCAGGCCGGTATCCCAACACCCTTCACCGTCCGGCAAAATGCTGGCGCGCAAGTTGTCCGACAAGGGGGCAGTGGAAAACTGGAAATAGTAGACGGGGACATAAGCCGGTGCCGAAGCCGCAAGACCTTGATGATAGGCGTTTGTGGCCTGAATCACGGCCTTGGCCCGGACGGACCCTCGTTCCGTTTCAATTACCCAGATATCCCCGTGACGTGTCAGCGACTGAACCGGGCTACGCGTGAAAACCTGCGCCCCGACCTCAGACGCAGCCCTTGCAAGCCCTCGTACATAGCCCAGCGGCTGAATGGTTCCGGCCCGTGGGTCAAATAGGGATCCGTGGAAGGCCGCGCTGCCTGTGCGTTGGTGCGTCTGTTCTGCGGATAACAACTCAACCGGCGCACCCACCGCGCGTTGCTGCGCATGGCGGTTTTGCAGGTCTTTCATACCCGCCCCGGAATGGGCGCAATGCAGGGTTCCGTTGTGCACAGGTTCACAATCAATCGCGTGCCGCTCGATCAAGTCAAAGACATCGTCAGGTGCGGCAGCAAGTAGGTTAATCAGGCGATCCCCCGACTCTGCGCCCAGATGCGCCCGGATATCCTCGGGCGGCAGCCACAATCCGGCATTGGCCAGACCCACATTGCGGCCTGATCCGCCATGCCCGATCTCTTGCGCCTCAAGCAAACAGACCGACGCCCCTGCGCGCGCTGCTGTCAGCGCCGCCGCACAGCCGGTATACCCTCCGCCGATCACCGCAAGATCGACTGTCAGAGTCTCTGTCAGCACGGCGCTTTCGACCCGTTCGCGGCAGGTCTTTTGCCAAAGGGAATGGTCGTGGTCGCGCACGGGCTGCTCCTTGAAAATTGGGCGGATCATCCGGCTTGCGTCAGCCGGTTGCAAGGGCCCTTTGATCCTCGCGCCCCATGGCAAGAAGGATGGGCTGCGTGTCCTGCTGTTTCTGAAACGCGGCCTTGTCCTTCAACCCGCGCCAGTTTGCCTGAACAAGTGACTGCGCAACCGCACCGCCCAGCGTTGCGCCGGGACCGGTGACTATGAAAAGGTCAGGTGCGAATTCGCGGGCCGCTGTCTGTACAGAGCGGGTAAAATCGTAAGCGTCCGTCACCTGATGCCCCAGCGTATAGTCCCAAAGTTCCCGCGTATCCGTGGCACCGGGCCACCAAATCTTGCCGCGCCCGTCGATCAGGGGTCGGGTTGGTTGGTCGAATAGCTCAACCCCTAGACGCAACCGCCCCTCGGCTGCGACGGGCGCTTGCAGATGCGTGTGGAATGCGGCGTGGTTCGCCAGTCGTATGGGGAACCGGTCCTGAACAACAGGCTGAGAGGTTTCAAAGGCTTTCAACCCTACCTCATTGCCCGCCAATACCAACATGCCACCCAAGTCGATCGACAATGCCAGATCGTGACCGTCAATCGCATTGATCCGCGCGACATCGGCCAGCAAGTCCGCCTTACGGACCGGATCGTTTTTCCAAGTCTCGTCCGTGAAAGGATAGACAAGCTGCCCACCGATCAGGTGATCCTGCATCAGCGTCCCCATGGTGTTCACGACGTTGAACCCGTTCTCGGGCGACAAAGCGCCCCCCACGGCCAGGGCAATGTACCATCCCATCGAATTGCCGGTAACGGCGACCACCTCGATATCGTCAGCCAGATCCAGCGCATCCGACAAGGATGCCGCGTAGATCAACGGCGACGCCACATCCCCGCGCGAGTATTTGCTGACCGCAAAGAGCGCCGCACCGTCCAGATCGGTTACGGGCTCTTGCCCAGCCTCAGTGCGAAGAGCGTCAAACCGGCGGAACATGTCCATGCGATTACCGTGGTGGCGATGTAGGTATCCCAACTCGGGCTTGTTATAGGTGCCCCGTCCGGGACAGATGACAACGGCGGTGCGGGTCATGGGCGACCTCCGGTCAGTTTGAGCGCGGCTTCGACGATGCTTTCCTCGGATGGCAGCGGTGCGGCATAAGCGGGGCCGGTCGCGATAAAGCAGTCCTCTGCCGCGACCCGTGCGATAGGGGTATCGGCGCTATTTTCGGCAAAAAAGGCCATCAAACCCTCGGATTGGCTTCCGGTCCGGCGGCATTCATCCACGATCAGGATATGTTTGCATCCTTTGGTGGTCGCGCGCAGCGCTTCGGCCGGCAAGGGTGCAAGCCAGCGCATATCAATGACACGAGGCTTTAGCCCAGCCGCCTGCAAAGCAGGCAGTGCCTTTTGTGACAGGTAGTGCCCGTTGCCATAGGTAACGATGGCCAGATCGGTCCCGTCACCGTGGACCCCAACCTCTCCCAGCGCGATACGTTGATCCGGCGACGGATAGGTCGTCATCCACCCGGCATCCTGAGCTTCGTGCAGATCGCGCATGGGATACAGCGCGATGGGTTCCAGAAACACCACAACGCGCTGTTCTTCCCGCGCCAGCCGCACACATTCGCGCAGCATTTGCGCAGCGTCCGATCCTGTCGACGGGCAAGCGATGATCACCCCGGGAATATCGCGCAGAACGGCCAGAGAGTTGTCGTTGTGGAAATGCCCTCCGAACCCTTTCTGATACCCCAGCCCCGCAATCCGCAGAACCATCGGGTTCGAGTACTGACCATTCGAGAAAAACGGCAAAGTCGCTGCCTCACCCCTGATCTGATCTTCGGCATTGTGCAAATAGGCAAGGAACTGGATTTCGGGGATCGGGATGAACCCGTTGTGCCCCATGCCGATCGCCAGCCCGAGAATTGACTGTTCATCCAGCAGCGTATCAATCACCCGATCCGGCCCGAACCTTTGCTGCAGCTTTTGGGTCACGCCATAGACGCCCCCCTTTCGGCCCACATCCTCGCCCATGCAGACAATCTCGCCATGCTCCAGCATCAAATCAGTCAGCGCCCAGTTGATCAGACGGCTCATGGGCTGGGGATCGTCCATCGCGCGCATATCGCTTCCGAACGCGGTCGCGCGTGCCTCGGCGCTCGGGCCATTGGTTGGCTTGCAGGCGCGTGTCGGAGGGATCAGGCTTGCCATGACCTCGGTCGCGTTGGCCAAGTGCGGGCGCGTGGCGGCCTCGGCCGCGATGCGATCGGTACGCGCGCAGGTGTCCTTGTAAATCTTCAGCGCTTGATCGGGCGTCAGCGCGCCAGCCTGATCCAGCAGGCGCACCGAATGCAGCAGGGGATCATTCGCTTCATCCGCTTCAACTTCGGACTTTGGCAAATAGGTCGTGGGCACGTCCGCCCCGGCATGACCGTACAGCCGCACGGTGCGCAGATGCAGAAAGGCTGGTTTGCGCCGGGCGCGGACGTAGTCGGCGGCTTCTTTAGCCACGGCAAAAGTCTCAAAGATGTCCAGCCCGTTGGCTTGGAAGTACTTTATCCCCGGCCGGTGCTGCATGGATGCCTGTATCCAACCGGTGGGCGTCTTCACCGAAATACCGATCCCGTTATCCTCACACACAAACAAAAGCGGCAACGGCGTTGACTGAACACTGGTCCACCCTGCCGTGTTGATCGCGCCCTGAGCTGTCGAGTGGTTGGCCGACGCATCGCCAAAGGAACACACCGCTATTCCATCTTCAGGCAGTTCCCGGTGTTCGGGATCGTGGCGTCGCGCTGCGCCCAGTGAATAGGCCGCCCCGACCGCCTTGGGCAGGTGGCTTGCAATCGTGGATGTCTGCGGCGGAATCATCAGAGCCTTGGAGCCCAAGACCTTGTGCCGCCCGCCGGATGTCGGGTCTTCTTTCGAGCAAGCAAAGCTCAGCAACATATCCCACGCTATCTGCTGACCCGGCACTTGCTCGGACCGCGCGATTTGAAACGCCGCGTCGCGGTAGTGCAGGAACGCAATATCGGTCGGACGCAACGCATGGGCCACCGCAGCCATACCTTCGTGCCCCGAGGACCCGATGGTATAGAACCCCTGCCCCGCCTTCTGCATCGCGCGGCTGGTTCGGTCCAACGCCCGACTAAGCACCTGTGATCGAAACAGGGAAACGGCATCCGTCTTGCTTAGTCCCGGACAAGGCAACGGGCCTTCTGGCAGATCCCTCTGCGCTACCCGGGCCAGAAAATTGTCGTGAACGATCTGAGCGCGATCCATCAGCGGCCTCTTATTATTCAATTTGGCGAGAGCATCCGCAACACGCCCCACCCTTTTTTGCAGACTTCCCCCGGCATTGGCAAAACAAAGCCGCAGGCACCATGATTTCTCGGTACGGGATTGTCTTACCTGATGGCAGGCCGCCCGAATCTGCCCACCTGTATCGGGCTGGCAGACTTCAAACGCCAGTGATATTGAATCCGAAAGGTATGAGGATTTGTCATATGATTGCGCCCCGCCGGTTCTTGCCGTCAATCCCCTCGCTTTTGGCGCTCGAGGCGGTCGACCGATTGGGCAGCGCTTCGGCCGCCGCCGAGGAACTGTCACTGACACAAAGCGCGATCAGTCGCCAGCTCAAGGCTATGGAGGAGCAACTAGGAGTCAAACTGATCCAGCGCTCTCAGATGCGATTGCAGCTCACACCCGCGGCGAAAGACTATGTACAAGTCGCCCGAACGACATTGCACCAGTTGGCTCAGGCGTCGCTGAAACTCAAGGCCAACCCGATGGGCGGGTCCTTGAACCTTTCAATCCTGCCCGCTTTCGGGATGCATTGGCTGGCTCCGCGCCTTCAGGACTTTGCCCGACGCCACCCAGAGGTCACGGTCAACCTGAACACGAGGCTCCGCCCCTTTGATTTCGATCGAGAGCGCTTTGACGCCGCAATTCATTTTGGCCGCAAGGACTGGACCGGGGTGAACTACCTGCCGATCATGCGAGAAGATGTCCTGCCAGTCTGCGCTCCGTCCCTGCTGCCGGCAGAGAACGACAACATCGAATGGCTGCTGGACGCGCCCCTGTTGCAGTTGGAAACACGGCCGGATGCGTGGGAAAAATGGTTCGCCATGCAGGGACGGGACGTCGCTGGCATCAAAGGGATGCTGTTCGACCAATTCGCGACGATGGGTCAGGCAACCATCCACGGGCTGGGGGTCGCGCTGCTGCCCAGCTACCTTGTCGAAGACGACCTGAGAAACGGGCGGCTTGTTCTCGCCTGGCGCGGGCCAGGTTTCAGCCTGGGCAATTTCTATCTTGTCTGGCCGCAGTCCCGGGCAGAATCCGAACCGCTGAAATCCTTCCGCCTTTGGCTGCAGGAACAAACCGCTTCATTTCCCCAAGAATAAAGTCCCGCCCCTCAAAACTGCGCGGCCTTCGGCCTTGCGTCCTGCGGACGGCGGGGGGGCAGGGCAAGCGCAGACTGCGTCCGCGCTTGCCCTGCCCAACGGGAGGAGATGTTTCCTAAGAAACATGAACGACGGGCGGGAGACCGCCGGCTGTCATCAATTGTCCAGAGAACGGGCGATGAGTTCCTTCATGATCTCGTTTGTCCCGCCATAGATCATTTGCACCCGCGCATCGGCATACAGGCGGGCAATAGGATACTCCATCATGAAACCATAGCCTCCAAAAAGCTGGAGACATTCGTGCATGACTTCGTTCTGCATTTCCGAACCCCAGTACTTGGCCATGGAAGCCGTAGCCGCATCCAGCGTGCCCGCCTCCAGCCGCGCGATGCAATCGTTGACAAAACTGCGAAGCAGTTCCGCCTTGGTCTTGCACTCTGCCAGCTTGAAGCGTGTATTCTGAAAGTCCATCACGCGCTGCCCGAAGGCCTTGCGCTCTTGGGTGTACTTTACCGTTTCAGCAATGGCGAAATCGATCGCGCCCAGCGCACCGATTGCAATGGTCATACGCTCCCACGGCAACTGCTTCATCATCTGATAAAAGCCCTGCCCCTCTTCCGGGCCAAGCAGGTTTGTCATCGGAACTTTGACATCCTCGAAGAACAGCTCGGCCGTATCGTTGGACTTCATACCCAACTTCTTGAGGTTGCGCCCTTTTCGGAATCCTTCTGCCCCACCAGTCTCTACGGCGACAAGTGACACTCCCTTGGCACCGAGGCTCTTGTCGGTCTTCGCCGCAACAAGGATCAGGTCTGCGGTTTGGCCGTTCGTAATGAAAATCTTGGACCCGTTCAGGCGGTAGGAATTGCCATCCTTTTCTGCCGTTGTTCGCACGGCCTGCACATCCGATCCAGTGCCAGGTTCCGTCATCGCCAACGCGCCGACCATCTCGCCCGAAGCCAGTTTCGGCAACCATTTCTGCTTTTGATCCTCGCTGCCATAGGCAGAGATGTAATGAGTCACGATCGACTGAATCGCATAACCCCAGCCGGAATCCCCGTGCGACGTCTGCGCATACATCGTGACAGCGTCAAATCCGATGCCGCCGCCGACGCCGCCGTGTTCTTCCGAGATGGCCCCCGCCATCAACCCCATGTCGCCAGCCTTGCGCCAGAACTCACGCTCGACCACGCCATTTTCGTTCCAGCGCTCGATATTTGGCACCAGCTCATCATCCATGAACCGATCCGCCATTTCAGCGAACATATGGTGTTCTTCAGTCACCCAGCCAGCGGTTGTGGTAAATAGCGACATCGCGCGTCCTCCCTATTCAACTTTCCGGGCAAGGTAGCCGTGGTTTTCATTCGATCCAATGTGTCCCGAGACGTGCTACGCAACGTCTTTTGGGCAATCGGCCCTCCGGGGATGCGACATCAGACCAAAGCGCGATCCAAAAGCACCTTCGCGGCTGCCTTGGCATCGCGGGCTGGATCGCAGCTTTTAAGAAGAACCGCCGTCACGATAGCGCCCTCCTTCAACAACAGGATTTGACATGCCAAGGCGGCCGGATCCTCGGCACCGGCCTTGCGCGCCAAGTCAGTGAAATACTCAAGCAGCAGGCGTTTATGCTCAGCGGCCTGAACGTGAATCGGATGATCTTTGTCCTGAAACTCCGCGCCCGCCTTTATGAACATGCACCCGCGAAAACCGTCCTCTGCGAACCACTCTCCCAGAGCGTCGAAACTCGCGATCAACTGGTCGGCCGGCGTAACCGCAAGGTCTTCAATTCGACGCAGGAACCAATTTCGGAAGTTCTCGTCACGCAGGCGCAGCGCGGCGAGGATCAATTCTTCTTTGGTGCGAAAATGCTTGTACATCGAGGTTTTGGACACGCCGGTCTCGGCAACCAGCTTATCCATACCGGTGGCGTGGAATCCGTCACGATAGAAGACTTGCAAAGCCTTGCGGACCAATTCGTCTCGTTTATTGGGGCGCATGCTACTGCTCCTGTATGTACCGATCTGTACATATTATTCCCGACGAAAAACTGCAACTACCTACAAGAAAAGTTGACTAAAAGCAGAAAAATTCACGCAATGAAACCCAAATTGGACAATAAATCTCAAATCAAACCTTGAAATAGATTACCGATCTGTACACATTTAGCCGCAAGATGTACCGATCAGTAAACCAAGGAGTTCGCAAATGCGACGCCGAGCCAGCCCAATCTCACCTCAATACGTTCCCTTTCTGCTGGCCGTTGCCTTGCTTGCCGCCTCGCTTGCATGATGGATCGCGACATGACCCGCCCTCCCCTGCCGGCGTTCACCTAGAACACAGCGCAGCGAAATGTGCGCATGGCCGAAAATGGCCGCAAGGCCCGCGCCCCGAAGATCACCCCGGATTGACCGAATTGAATCTGTAGAAAGGATCTACAATGCCACGCGCATTCTCGGAACTAACCTTCACCCCGACTGTCCGCGCACATCAAGAGCGTATGGGATCCGCAAAATCTTATGCCAAATTCATCGAAGGCGGACCGCAGCAAGGACATGAAATCGGCGAGGCTGAAAAGGCATTCATAGAGGCCCGGGACGGTTTCTATCAATCCACCGTGTCCGAAACCGGATGGCCCTATGTGCAATACCGCGGCGGTCCCGTTGGTTTTCTCAAGGTCCTCGACGCCCGAACCATTGGATACGCCGACTTCTCTGGAAACAAGCAGTATATCTCTCGCGGGAATTTGGACGGCAACGACCGCATCGCGATGATCCTGATGGATTACGCTAACCGACGACGCCTAAAGATTCTGGGCCGGGTCAAATTCAACGAAGGCAAGGAGGCAGCCGCCAGCCTCTATCCCCAAGGCGCTGAGGCTGAGGCCGAACGCGCCGTCGTGATTCATGTCGAGGGGCTGGACTGGAATTGTCCGCGCCATATCACGCCGCGCTTCACCGAGGCCGAATTACGGCCACATCTCAATAACCTGGGTCAACAACTGGCTCAACTCCAGGCCGAAAACGAGGATCTGAAACAACGGCTCGCAGGTCTAGCCTAAAACGATTTCCCGAATAGACCCGATGTCTTGGAAACAAGGAAGATTGTTATGCCGCGTCACACACTTAATTTCGCGTTCGCTTGCCTTGCGAGTTGCGTCCTGTCATCCGCAATTCTGATGCTGGGTTTTTTTGTGTCCCCCGAGGCTGTGCGCAGTTCCCCGCCGCCTCAGAACAACTCACTTTTGCTGGAACATCTCGCAAGTCGCTAAATCGCAAAGCCGCCTACTGATTTCCTTCAGCAGCCGCAAATAATACGCGCACCCCCCTTGACCTTCCCGTGACTGGAACCCCCATTTAGGAGCCACAAGATATATCAGGACGAGTCGAATGGGCGTTCCGCAAACACTGCAGTTGAAAATCACCGGGATGGGGTGCGCCTCATGCGTGGGGCGCGTTGAGGGTGCTCTGACCAGCGTTCCGGGCGTTACCAAGGCTTCGGTGAATTTTGCGACCGAAACGGCAAGTGTCACCTATGCCGGGCCAGTGCAGGCTTTGACAGACGCGCTGGACCAAGCGGGCTATCCGGCCGCGCTTGAGCATACGATACTGAGAATCGAAGGCATGAGCTGCGCCTCATGCGTCAGAAAAATCGAACGCCTGCTGACAAGCGATCCTGCCGTGACCGACGCGCAGGTAAATCTCGCGACCGAACGCGCCGTGATCACCTATGTGGACAGGGCGACAACCCGTCGGGCGCTGGCGGAGCTCTGCACCAAGGCAGGTTATCCCGCATACGTGGTGGAGGCAGAGGAGCAAACCCAAAGCGACCGGAACAAATCGCAAGAGACGCAATCACTGACCCGTGCCACACTGTTTGCCGCCGCGTTGGCACTACCCGTTTTCATTCTGGAAATGGGCGGGCACATGGTCCCAGCATTTCACCATTGGGTTCACTCTGTAATCGGCACTCAGGCCAGCCACCTGATTCAATTCGCGCTAACTTCGGTTCTCCTGTTCGGTCCGGGGCGGGTCTTTTACGCAAAAGGTGTTCCTTCGCTACTGCGCGGTGCCCCTGACATGAACGCGCTGGTCGCCATCGGAACCGGTGCCGCGTATCTATACTCGGTCGTTGCAACGTTCGCGCCGGACGTCCTGCCTCGGGGCAGCGCAAATGTTTATTTTGAAGCCGCGTCGGTAATCGTGGTCCTCATCCTTTTGGGCCGCGTTATGGAAGCCCGCGCCAAGGGGCAAACTGGCGCAGCGATCCGAAAGCTGATCGGGTTACAACCGAAAACCGCTCGGATAGAACAAGGTGGTGCGACCATCGAACGCCCGATCACAGAGATCGTAGTGGGCGATGTCCTGCAAGTCAGGCCGGGCGAGCGCGTGCCGGTGGATGCCGAGGTGCTGGACGGCACATCCTATGTCGATGAAAGCATGATTACGGGCGAGCCTGTTCCGGTTGGCAAGTCCCCCGAAGATCAGGTTGTCGCGGGGACCGTCAATGGAACCGGCGCACTGCGCGTGCGCGCAACCCGCGTCGGGGCCGATACGGTTCTTGCCCAAGTCATTCGGATGGTAGAGCAGGCTCAGGGCGCCAAGCTGCCGATTCAGGGAATGGTCGACCGCATCACGTCATGGTTCGTGCCAGCAGTAATCGCAGTCGCTGCGCTGGCGATCGGAGGATGGATGCTTTTTGGTCCTGCGCCTGCCCTTCCAATGGCACTGGTCGCGGGCGTTTCCGTTCTCATCATCGCGTGCCCCTGCGCCATGGGTTTGGCAACGCCAACCTCGATCATGGTGGGGACCGGTCGTGCTGCCGAATTGGGTGTTCTGTTTCGCAAGGGTGATGCGCTGCAACAGCTTCAGCAGGCCAAGGTCGTGGCGCTGGACAAGACCGGCACGCTGACGCGAGGTCACCCAGAGCTGGAGAGCGTTTCGACGGCGAACGGCTTTGACAGCAATTTCGTCCTGCGCCTTGCAGCCGCCGTCGAGTCTCGGTCCGAACACCCGATTGCGACGGCGATCATGCGCGCCGGACCAGCAGAACTGCCACCGGTTACCAGCTTTCAATCGTTGACCGGGCTGGGTGTTCAGGCATCGGTCGAAGGGCATGACGTCCTGATCGGATCGCCAAGGTTGATGGCACAGAACCAAGTAGACTTATCGGATTTGAAACCCGAAGCCGACCTGCGCGCAGCCGAAGGCGCGACCACTTTATTCGTTGCCATTGACGGCCAGGCGGCAGCAGTGATCGCAGTTTCAGACCCGCTCAAGCCCGGCACGGTCGAGGCATTGAACAGATTGCACGAAATGGGCCTGACGCTGGCGATGGTCACGGGCGACAACCTTGCCACCGCGCAAGCGCTGGCTGGGAAGCTCGGCATTGATCATGTTACGGCCGAGGTTCTGCCGGACGGTAAGCTAGAGGCGATCAATGGGCTGCGCGACAAGTTCGGCGCGCTTGCCTTTGTCGGGGACGGCATAAATGACGCCCCCGCGCTGGCTGCTGCGGATATCGGTGTAGCGATCGGCACAGGCACGGATGTAGCGATCGAAACAGCCGACGTTGTTCTGATGTCCGGTGATTTGCGCGGTGTCGCGAATGCGGTTGAGATCAGTCAGCGAACCATGCGGAACATCCGGCAGAACCTTGTGTGGGCCTTCGGGTACAACACGTTGTTGATCCCGGTCGCGGCAGGCGCGCTCTATCCATTTGGCGGCCCTCTTTTGTCACCTGCCCTTGCCGCAGGCGCGATGGCGCTCTCTAGCGTGTTTGTCGTGACCAACGCCCTGCGCTTGCGCCGCGTTCGCGCAAGCCTGCCGGAAAGCGCACATGTCCAGACTTCGCAGGCGGTGCAACCATGAATATCGGCGATGTATCGAACCAGACTGGCCTGCCAGCAAAAACGATCCGTTATTACGAAGATATCGGCCTTATCAAACCTTTGCGTGATGACAACGGATACCGCCGCTTTCGCAGCCAGGATGTGCACAAGCTGAATTTCCTGGGACGCGCCCGTGCCTTGGGATTTACCATCGAAGATTGCCGAACCTTGATGGCCTTGTACGAGGACGATACCCGCGCAAGCGCCGACGTAAAGAAAGTCGCGCGGGCGCATTTGGCCCAGATCGAAGCGAAAATCGCAGACCTGAACGCCATGCGCGACACGCTGGGGCACCTGATTGACGCTTGTGCCGGAGATGATCGGCCCGACTGTCCAATCCTGCAGGATTTGGGCGGCAAAACGTGACGCGGGGTTGCTCTTTTGACGCAGCTTTGCTTTGTCTCTGGCAAACATCCCAGCCTGGTGACACAGATCCAGGGCGGGCATCAGAAAGGATCTCCAAATGGCAAAAATCGCGTTTCTGGGTTTGGGCGTCATGGGTTACCCGATGGCCGGTCACCTGCAAGCGGCAGGCCACGACGTCACTGTCTACAACCGGACGAAAGCCAAAGCCGAAGCGTGGGTTGCCCAGCACGGCGGCGCGATGGCAGAGACCCCGCGTGACGCAGCCGAGGGCGCGGAATTTGTCATGGCATGTGTCGGCAACGACGATGACTTGCGCATGGTCTGCACCGGAGAACTTGGCGCGTTTCACGGCATGTCCGATGGTGCGATCTTTGTTGATCACACGACCGTATCCGCCAAGGTGACCCGCGAACTTTACGACGCAGGTAAGGCACGCGGCATCGCTTTTGTCGACGCCCCGATCTCGGGCGGACAGGCGGGGGCTGAGAACGGCGTCTTGTCAATCATGTGCGGCGGGGACCAATCGGCCTATGACACGGCAGAGCCGATCATGCAGGTATACTCGAAAATCTGCCGTCGGATCGGCGACAGCGGCGCTGGTCAGTTGACGAAGATGTGCAACCAGATCGCCATAGCCGGGCTGGTTCAGGGTCTCAGTGAAGCGCTGCATTTTGCGGAGAAAGCCGGGCTGGACGGTCGGTCGGTGGTTGAGGTGATCAGCCAGGGCGCGGCTGGAAGCTGGCAGATGGCGAACAGGTACGAGACCATGCTGGACGACCATTTCGATCACGGTTTCGCCGTTGACTGGATGCGCAAGGATTTGGGCATCTGCCTAAGCACTGCAGATGAAACCGGCGCGTCCCTGCCTGTGACGGCCCTGGTTGATCAGTTCTACAAGGATGTACAGAAACTGGGCGGCGGGCGCTGGGACACCTCGTCCCTGATCAAACGATTGCGCGCGTTGGGATGAAGCAAGGGGGCTGTCTGCCCCCTCTTGGGCCGCCGGCCCAATTCACCCCCGAGGATATTTAGGGCCAGATGAAAAGGATCCCGCTGAACGCGGGACGGGAATTCAAATGAGCGACTTGATTGATTTCTGGACGAGCGCACTGCGTCAGCATTGGGGCTTGGACGCCCGGCTGATCCGTTTGGATGGCGAATACGATCTTAACTTTCTGGTGCAGGCCACCAACGGGCAGGACTATGTGCTCAAGGTCATGCGGACCGGATGTGAGCAGGAGTTCGTGGACCTTCAGGTAGAGGCTTTGGACCATATCGCGCACGCAGCGCCGGGGCTGCCCTTTCCGAAGGTGTTTCAAGACCTTGAGGGTGTGGTATTGCCACACATTGCCGATCAGGATGGTGCGCCGCGTCTGGCGTGGCTGTTGGAATGCCTTCCAGGGCAGTGTTACGCCAAGGCTGCACCTAAATCCGAAGACCTGATACTCAAATTGGGGCGCGTATTGGGGGCAACGGATCGCGCATTGGAAGGGTTTTCGCATAGCGGTTTGAACCGCACCGGCTTCAAGTGGGATCTGACGCAGGCGGGCTGGATCTCGGAAAAGCTGGACGCGATCACGGACCCTTCGCGACGGGCGCTTTTGACAGAAATTTGCGACGGGTTCGACGCGATCTCATCGACGCTGGCAGAGCTACCCAAACAGGCAATTCACAATGATGCAAACGATTACAATGTGTTGGTCGAGGGCGAATTAGGGCAACGTCAGACCGTGTCTGGCCTGATTGATCTGGGCGACATGTGCGCTGCGCCACGCATTTGCGATCTCGCGATTGCAGGCGCGTACGTCGTTCTGGACCACCCAAGACCGGAACGCGCGCTAGCGGCTTTGGTGCGCGGATACCACGCGGCAAATCGATTGCGGGCGGAAGAGGTGGACCTGATCTGGCCGCTGTTGCGAATGCGGCTGGCGGTTTCTGTTGTGAACTCGACGCTGATGGCCGCTGAAATCCCCGATGATCCGTACGTAACGATCAGCCAGGCGCCGGCGTGGCGGTTCCTAGAGAACGCGGCTGTTAATGGCGCGTTGATGCCTGCAAGGCTGCGCGTGGCCTGCGGGTTGCCGGTGACTGAGGGGGCTGAGCGCATCCAAGCCTATCTGACGGATCATCGCGGTCAGTTCGCCGAGTTGCTCGGGCAGAGCCTGCAAGACATCCCTATGGGTTCGCTTTCAGTTGAAAACTGCACATGGCCGCAGAACCCGTTCCATATGCCTTTGGCCGAAGCTGCCCGTGTGGGAGAGGAAAATGGGCCGGGTCCGTGGATGGGGTATTACAACGAACCGCGCCTGATCTATGCGGAACCGGGATTCCGCAAGGGGCCATGGAAAGCGTCAGACCGGCGCACAGTTCATCTGGCTGTAGATGTGTTTGCGCCAGCCGGAACTGTGTTGCACGCGCCGATGAGCGGGCGGGTGGAGGCCGTTGAGAACCGCGACGCGCATCTGGACTATGGTGGTGTCGTGATCTTGCACCACGAAACACCCGAGGGCGATCCGTTCTATACGCTTTATGGCCACCTTGACACCGAGGTCTGCGACCGTCTGAAACCCGGTGACCCCGTGGCACAAGGCGCGGCCTTTGCGCGGCTTGGGGACGTCTCTCAGAATGGTGGCTGGGCGCCGCATGTCCACTTTCAGGTGGCCATGACCACAGACGGTATGCAGAATAACTGGCCCGGCGTCGGTGATCCGGATGAGATTGAGCTGTGGCAAGCCGTCTGCCCGAACCCTGCGGTGCTGCTGAACTTGCCTGACGACAAGGTGTTCTACCAGCCAACCGACAAACGGGCGATCCTGCAGGGGCGGCATGATCATTTTGGCGGCAATCTGAGCCTGACCTATGACGATCCTGTCATGCTGGTGCGGGGGTGGAAACACCACCTGTTCGACGAATGGGGTCGCCCCTATCTGGACGCCTATAACAACGTCCCTCATGTGGGTCATGCCCATCCACGCATACAGGCAGTGGCTGCGGATCAGCTTCGGCGAATGAACTCGAACACGCGCTATCTGCACCCTGCGCAGACTGCGTTTGCCGATAAGGTGCTGTCGAAACTACCCGATCATCTTGAGGTCTGTTTCTTCGTCAATTCCGGCACCGAAGCGAACGAGCTCGCCCTGCGGCTGGCCCGCGCCCATACCGGGGCCAAGGGGATCGTGACGCCGGATCACGGCTATCACGGGAATACGAACGCGGCGGTTGCGATCTCAGCCTACAAATTCAACAAACCCGGCGGGGTCGGTCAGGCGGACTGGGTCGAACTGGTCGAGGTGGCCGACGACTATCGCGGGTCGTTCAAACGCGACGATCCCGAACGCGCCACAAAATTCGCGGATTTTGTGGACCCTGCGATTGCCGCTTTGCAGGACAAGGGCCACGGCATCGCCGGTTTCATCGCTGAAACCTTCCCCTCGGTTGGCGGCCAGATCATCCCGCCCAAAGGGTATCTACCTGCGGTCTATGAAAAAATCCGCGCCGCCGGAGGGGTGTGTATCGCCGACGAGGTGCAGACCGGGCTGGGGCGTCTGGGTGAGTATTACTTTGGCTTTGAACATCAGGGCGCGCTGCCCGATATCGTGGTCATGGGCAAACCCATTGGCAACGGGCACCCTCTGGGTGTGCTGGTCACCACCAAGGAAATCGCGCAAAGCTTTGACAACGGGATCGAGTTCTTCTCGACCTTTGGCGGATCGACCTTGTCTTGCCGGATCGGGAAAGAGGTGCTGGACATCGTCGATGATGAGGGTCTGCAGGACAATGCCCGCGTGATGGGCGCGCGGTTAATGGACGGTCTGCGCGGGATCGAAGCTGATTTTGGCTGCGTCGGCGACGTGCGGGGCATGGGCCTGTTTTTAGGGGTCGAGCTGATCAACTCCGACGGCTCTGAAGGCACTGAAATCTGTAAATACGTTAAAAACCGGATGCGTGATCACCGCATACTGATCGGCAGCGAAGGGCCAAAGGACAACATCCTGAAAATTCGCCCGCCCCTGACGATCGAGGCGGATGATGTCGACATGATCCTGTGGGCATTGCGTGACGTGCTGACCGAGGTGGGCGACTATTCCCCTGCCCCGACCTGTGATCATGACCATCACCATGCCGGATGCGGCTGCTGCTGACACAAGAAAACCCTCGGCACGAGGAGAGCGCCGAGGGTTCTCGCCCGCTGGTTAATGCAGCACGGCTGTAGGAATTTTATGCCCTGTTGTCGGCATAGGAACTTCGGACGTCATGCGGCGCAGTGCCAGCCCCAATTCTTCAGATAACGAGGCCAATGCGGGGGCAAAATCCGCCCGCACGATCAGCGATGCCATCATCATGGCATCCTCGCGTGCACCTTCAGATGCCGAGGCGATCATCTGGGCGAAACAGTTTTCATCCGCACCCAAGCAGGAACAATTCACCCCATGCCGGATCAAGGGCCGACGCCCATGATGGGCGCAAAGAGAACACAGCCGATCCAATGTCATCATGGCGGCGCGCCCGACGTCCGCACCCAGCGCAATCTCAAAATCGCTGGCCGCATCGACGCGGGACTGGCCGCCATCGCTCCATAAACGCAGGTACATCACGGCACCGGCCTCAACCGGACTCAAGTCGGCCAAATGACCGACCGGTGCTCCGCCGCGCGAAGACGAACCGCTCATTTCGTCAGGATCAATTTACCGGCGCGGGTGATGCGCAGCGTGTAAAGCTGATCGCCCAGTTCAATATGAGCAAGATTACCGCCTTTTGTGAGGTCTTCGGCCTTATGCGCCGGAAGCATGGACACAGCAAAAGACTCGCTGGGATTCGGGTTCTGCATGTTCATCAGGTCAACTCCAGAGGTTCTCAGGCGACAAGCCGTTCTGTTTTCATCTCAATTATCTGGCTGACCCGATTCCGGGCTGGCTGACTCTCTCCAAAGTTAATCTGATTATTTTAGTCAGGTATGTCAAGCAACAATAGATTACGATCGCACGGCCTTGCGAAATTGCACACAGGCGTTGCCCAAGCTAGGTCTTCCACCAGGCGAATACAGGCGGAGACAGTAATGAGCGCTACAATCATGTTCGATCTGGACGGCACGCTAGTCGACAGCATCCCCGATATCGCTGCGGCCGCGAACAGCATGCTGCAGGACGTGGACACGGCACCTCTGCCGCAGGACACAATCCAACAGTTCGTCGGCAACGGCCTGCCAAAACTGGTCGAGCGTGTGATCCTTCACTGCGGGCTGCCGATAGAGCGGCACGCAGAACTGACGCAAAAAACGCTGACATATTACGACGCTGCGCCAAGCGACCGAACGGTCCCCTATCCCGGCGTTGCTGACGCCTTGGCACAGTTGCAAGAGATGGGGTGTGTCCTTGGCGTGTGCACCAACAAACCCGAGGCCCCTGCCCGACACATCCTAAGCGCCCTTAAGCTGGACCATCATTTTGACACCGTGTTCGGAGGAGATACGTTACAGGTTCGCAAACCGGACCCTGCCCATTTGAACGCAAGCTTTGACGCGGTGACATCCGCTGGCCCGCGCCTTTATGTCGGGGACAGTGAAGTTGACGCGGAAACAGCACAGCGGGCGAAGGTTCCGTTCCTGTTGTTCACGGAAGGGTATCGAAAAACACCCGTTTCAGAAATTCCACATTCGCGCACGTATGACCACGCCAGCAAATTGACTGCGCTCGTAAATGAAGTGCTGAATGAGATGGACCAACTGACCTCGTGATAGCGAGGGGCCAGCTTAGGGGGTAAGTCGCCAGCCCCTCAGGGGAAAAGTGGTATTGTCCGTGGTCATTCCTTGGATAAGCCTGTGTTAACCACTTATGCTGGGGCAAGATATAGGGGGTTTCCCGTAGTCCAACGTAGTCACCTGATAGGTCGAGTTATTTTGACCGAAGAAGTACGAAAGCAGCCGGTCCACCAAATGAAAATGGCGGAATGAAAACCCATCCCGCCACAATAGAATTGAAACATACTGCCGTTCTGCGCGTGTCAGATAGCCAGGTACTCTTCGCGCAACTGGGAATTGTCGAGCACTTCGCTGGCTGTGCCGTCGAAAACGATGCTGCCCGTATCCAGAATGATCGCCCGGTCTGCCAGCTCCAGCGCACGCACAGCGTTCTGTTCGACGATGATCGTTGTCATGCCTTGCTGTTTGACATGGACCAGCGTCTTTTCGATCTCATCCACGATCACCGGGGCCAACCCTTCGTAAGGCTCGTCCAGCAATAGCACCTTGATGTCACGGGCCAGCGCGCGAGCAATTGACAACATCTGCTGTTCACCGCCCGACAGGGTCACGCCCTCTTGCTTGCGGCGTTCGCCGAGACGGGGAAACAGTTCGTAAAGCCGCTCTAGTGACCACCCGATTGGGGGCGCGATCTGGGCCAGTTGCAGATTTTCCTCGACCGTCAGGCCGGGGATGATCCGGCGGTCCTCGGGCACCAGACCCAAGCCCGCAGCCGCGGCCTCATAACTGGTCATGTTGTGCAGCGGCTGATGATCGAGCCAGATTTCGCCATGGCGCACCTCGGGCTCACCCACCCGCGCGATCGAGCGCAGGGTCGAGGTCTTGCCTGCCCCGTTCCGGCCGAGCAGCGCCAGAATCTCGCCCTCATGCACGTTAAAGCTGACGCCCTGCACGATATAGCTTTCGCCATAGTAGGAATGCATGTCCCACACCGACAGAAAGGCAGGCGCGGTGCTGGCCATATTCGCGTTTTTTGAAAAGTCAGGTTTCTCGTTCATAGCTTTTCCTTACGCTGCCTCGCCCAGATAGGCTTCGCGGACCTTGGGGTTGCCGCGGATGTTTTCCGGAGTGTCCTCGACCAGAGGTGTGCCTTGCGCCAGAACGGTGATCCGTTCGGCCAGACTGAACACCACATGCATGTCGTGTTCGATGATGGCGATGGTGATGTCGCGCTCATCCTTGATCTGTTTCAGCAGGTCGATCGTGTTGTTGGTATCGGCCCGCGCCATACCCGCCGTGGGTTCATCCAGCAGCAAAAGGCGCGGGTTCTGGCTGAGGCACATGCCGATCTCAAGCCGTCGTTTGTCCCCGCGCGACAAGGATGCGGCGTGCATCTCGCGCTTGTCGGCCATGTTCATCTCGACCAACATCGCCTCGGCCTGTTCGACGACCTCTTTTTCGTTGGCAATCGTCTCATAGGCGTGCATCCGAAACGCACCATCCCGCATGGCGAAGATCGGGATCAGCATGTTTTCCATCACCGTCAGTTCGCCGAAAATTTCGGGCGTCTGGAATACGCGGCTGATGCCCATCTGGTTGATCTGGTACGGCTCAAGCCCCAGGACCGAGTTGTTGTCGAACAGAACCGATCCGGTATCCGGCATCAGTTTGCCCACCAGACAGTTCAGCAGCGTCGACTTGCCCGCACCGTTCGGCCCGATGATCGCGTGCACCGAGTTTTCCTCGACGCTCAGGTTCACATCCGTCAGCGCCTTGAGGCCACCAAAGCGTTTACTGACGTCTTTGACTCGCAGAATTGCCATGATCGCCCTCCTTTATTCCGCTGGTTCCGTTTTGCCCGACGGCGCGTCGTCGGTGCCTGATTTCTTGCGCTTGAACCAATTCAGCAAGCGCTGCCCACCTTCAACAAGGCCACCCGGCAGATAGATGACGACAAGCATGAACAGGATACCCAGCGTCAGATGCCAGCCTTTTCCGATGAACGGGTGGATCAGGAACACAACGGCGTCTTCCAGGCCGTCGGGCAAAAAGGCGAACCAGCTGTGCAGGACATTGTCGTTGATCTTCGAGAAGATGTTCTCGAAATACTTGATGAAGCCCGCGCCCAGAACCGGACCGATCAATGTACCAGTGCCGCCGAGAATGGTCATCAGCACCACCTCGCCCGAGGCGGTCCACTGCATCCGTTCAGCCCCGGCAAGCGGGTCCATCGCCGCCATCAGACCACCGGCCAGTCCCGCATACATGCCCGAGATCACAAAGGCCGCCAGCGTGTATGGCTTGGAGTTCAGACCGGTATAGTTCATCCGCTGCTGGTTCGATTTCACCGCCCGCAGCATCATACCAAAGGGCGAACGGAAGATGCGGATGGCCAGATAGAACACGACCATCATGATTACAGCGCACAGATAGTAGCCCGCGTTGAAATCGAAACTCCACGCGCCCACGTCCATCGTATAGGTCGCACGCATCGGCAACCCGAACAGGTGTGGAAGGTCGGGCGCATTGGCCCCCTGAAGGATTTGCGGATCGTCTGCATAGACCTGCAGACCCGTTTCCCCGTTGGTCAGGTTAAACTTGGGGTTCGACAGCACCGAATAGGCCAGCGCAAAGCTCATCTGTGCAAAGGCCAGCGTCAGGATCGAGAAGTAGATGCCCGACCGCCTCAGGCTGACAAAGCCGATCAGCAACGAGAACAGCGCGGCGACGACAACGCTCAGCGCGATGGCCGGGATGACGTTATAGCTGAGCAGTTTGAACATCCACACGGCCGAATAAGACCCCACACCCAGAAAGGCCGCGTGGCCAAAGGACAGGTATCCGGTCAGGCCGAACAGGATGTTGAACCCAATGGCAAAGATGCCAAAGATCACAAAGCGCTGCATCAAGTCCGGGTAGCCCGCGTTGAACTGCGCCATGGCGCTGCCCTCGGGGAACGGGTTCAGGATGAAGGGGGCCAGCAAGGTCAGGATCGCAACGATGATCAGCAGGCTGGTGTCTTTTTTGTTCAGTCCCAACATTGATTATTCCTCCATCACGCCTTTGCGCCCCATCAGACCGCGCGGCCGCGTCAGCAGCACGATGATGGCGACAAGGTAAATGATGATCTGGTTGATGCCCGGTATCGTGGTCGTGGCCCAGGTGGTCGAAGCAAAGCTTTCAAGGATACCCAGCAGGAACCCGGCAAGCACCGCTCCGGGCAGCGATCCCATGCCGCCCACAACAACCACAACAAAGCTCAGGACCAGAAAATCCATACCCATGTGGTAATTCGGCGGATTGAGCGGCCCGTACATCACCCCGGCCAACCCAGCGACCGCTGCGGCGATACCGAACATGATGGTAAAGCGCCGGTCGATATTGATACCCAGCAGGCCCACGGTTTCGCGGTCAGCCATTCCTGCCCGCACGACCATACCAAAGGTGGTGAACTGCAGGAACGAGAACACGGCGCCGATGATAGCAACAGCAAACCCGAAATAGACCAGCCGCCAGATCGGATAGATGATCGCGTTCGGGTCAAAGCCGATCATGGTCCCCAGATCGACCGAACCGCTCAGCGCGTCAGGCGGCGGGGTCTGAATCGGGTTTGCACCGAAGAAATACTTGACGATCTCTTGCAGAACGATGGCGAGGCCAAAAGTCACCAGGATCTGATCCGCGTGCGGGCGCTTGTAGAAATGTTTGATCAAGCCGCGTTCCATCACGTATCCGACAAACAGCATGATCGGAATGGCAAACAGGATCGCCAGAGGAACAGACCAGTCGATGATGCTCGCTCCGACCTCGGGTCCGAACCAAGCCTCGACATAGGGCGTTTCAACTTTCAGCGGGTTGCCCAGAAAGTCCGTTTGGGTTTCGTCAACGGTTTCAAAGCTCAGATTCATGAGCTTTTGCAGGGTCACGGCGCAGAACGCACCGATCATGAACAGCGCACCATGCGCAAAGTTCACAACCCCCAGCGTTCCGAAAATCAGCGTCAGCCCCAATGCGATAAGCGCATAGGCCGACCCTTTGTCCAGACCGTTCAGAATTTGCAATAGGATGGCGTCCATTGGCCCCACCTCGAGATTGGTCAGCTTGGATTGAGTGGTTCAGCAGGCCGTCGAGCCTGCCAAAAACGTCTGGCCGCCGTCAGGCAGCCAGACCTTTACCTCAGGTTTATGCGCCCGGGTTGCACTGACCCAGCTCGCCACCGGCGAACATTGGGTGCTCGGGATCGTATTCAACCTGCGCACGTGGCGTGATCTCAACGATTTCCAGCGTGTCATACTCGTTGGTCGGGTTCTCGTTGCCCCGCACAACCAGCACGTCCTTGAAGCACTGGTGGTCAGCACCGCGATACCAGGTCGGACCGTTGCCCAATCCGTCGAACTCGAAATCTTCCAGAGCTTCGACAACACCACAGGGATTGAAGGTTCCCGCACGCTCACAGGCATCCGCATATAGCAGTGTCTGCGCATAACAGGTCTGGGCCGAGTTGGATGGCGGTTTGCCATACTTCTCGCCAAAGGACTTTACGAAGGCTTTGGTGCCTTCATCCTGTAGCTGCCAGTTCCAGTTCATCGACCCCAGAACGCCTTTGATGTTCTCGCCCGCACCCGCGGCCATCAGCTCGGAATAGAGCGGCACGACAATCTTGAAGTCCTTGCCGTTAGCCACCTTGTCCAGAAGGCCGAACTGAATCGCGTTGGTCAGCGAGTTCACCATGTTACCGCCGTAGTGGTTCAGAACCAGCACGTCCGCGCCCGAGTTCAGAACCGGAGCGATGTAAGACGAGAAGTCTGTCGACGCGAGTGGTGTTTTTACCGTGTTGACCGTTTCCCATCCCAAGGCTTCGGTCGAGGCGACGATCGACTCTTCCTGGGTCCAGCCCCAGTTATAGTCTGCCGTCAGGTGATAGGCACGGCGTTCGTTGCCCATCTCGGCCGCCAGCACCGGTGCAAGGGCCGCACCCGACATATAGGCGTTGAAGAAGTGGCGGAAGCCGTTGGCCTTCTTGTCCTTGCCGGTGGTGTCATTGGCATGGGTCAGGCCAGCCATGAAGATCACGCCTGCTTCTTGGCAGAGACCCTGAACCGCAACAGCCACGCCCGAGGACGAACCGCCGTTGATCATGATCGCGCCGTCTTTTTCGATCATCGACTTGGCCGATGCGCGTGCGGCATCCGACTTGGTCTGCGTGTCGCCCGTGACGAACTCGACCTTCTTGCCGAGGATACCGTTCCCCTGCAGAGCCTTGGACGAGAACGTGTTCAGGCAACCACCGTCGCCTTCGCCATTCAAATGCTCGACCGCCAGCTGTTGCGCCAGCAGTTCGTCATTGCCTTCTTCAGCGTAAGGACCCGTCTGAGGGACGTTGAACCCCAAAGTGACAGAGGACCCTGTCGGTTCGTTGGTGTAGGCGGCAGCCGACGAAGCCGTAAAGATCGTTGGCAGGGCCAGACCGGTCCCCGCGACGGCACCGGACTTCAGCACGCCGCGGCGTGTGACAGATTTATTAGTCATTAATTCCTCCCATTTCCCGTTTTCCGCCCTCTGGCTCCTCTTCCATCGGACGAAATCGCATTTCTGCGTAGGGCAAGTATGGAGGCGCTTCTGAAAAATTCACAACAACCCATTAATTTTGCAAGAATCTTGTGTAAACAAATCCACAGGGCGCTGAAAAATCTGTAACCATTTATTCATCAGCTATCGGTTAGCCATTATTTTTGTTGTGATAATTAGTAAATTCCATGGGTCGCTGCACCGAGCAGAACAAATATTTTCCCACAAGCCTTCAACCAATTTGGCCCGAAAGAACCAGAGCGTAGTGCAAAATTGGAATTTCCAGACCAAGCCCGCCGCTTGTTTTCATGCAAGTCCCACGCTCAAAACTGAGGGCCATGCCGGACCTGAAAACCGAAAAATCGCCGCAGGCAGTGACGGTAAAGGTATTTTCCAGGCGCATCCGCAGACCCCTATTAGGATACAGTGCCGCGCCCACAGGGGCATTGTCACCGCCACGGCGACTAATTAGTCACAGCTTCCATCAGATGCCCTCGAATTTAGTGGAAATTAATTTTGGGTTAATTTTTTGATGATAATTCTAGAAGGCCGAGTAGAATCGGTAGAAGTGAAAAGACATTATAAATCATAAGCCTGTAATTTTTTTTGTAACAAGTAACGGAACGGTGTGACATGGATGGGGGGAAAGCTCATAGCGGGGTGTGGCTGCCAAACGCACTTCACGCAAGAGCCATCATCAATTTCATTCACTGGAGCCAGGGCGGTCTGGTATTGGACGCCGCGCTGAAAGGTATTGTTGAAGCCTTCGGCGCTGAATGTGGTGTTATCAGTCGGCTGTGGCTAAACAAAGGCGCACATCGTGTGGCCGCCAGGGCAGATACGCACGACCCCACGGTCAGCCGTCCGCTGTTCCTGTCTTTTGCGAATGATGCGCTGGGTTCTTTCCGCAATATGCCCAAGCGCGCTTCTGTTTTCAGCCTGCAAGATGACGGAGAAGACCCCGGCAACTTGTCAGCCGTCCTGGTCGACTGGGTATCTCACCGAAAGGTAAGAGACATCCTGTTTGTCTGCCTGGACCATCAAGGCGGTGAAATCGACTTTCTTGAGCTGCATTTCGCGCAAAACCCGGAACCTGGGTTCAAGGAAGCTATTGAACAAATCGCTCCTCAGCTATCGGAAACGTACCAAAGCCGCCGACCGGGTTTGGTCACCGAAGCCTTGTCTCGTCAAACGGTGTCTACAATCCGGAAAAGCGCTACGGACACTCCGATCCTCAGCACCGGAAACCCGGCTGGATTGACGCGCGCGGAATGGCGTGTTTGCACGTTGGTCTCTCGCGGCATTTCTCCTCAGGGGATCGGCGAAGAGCTTGGAATTGGCCCGGCAACCGTTAGAACGCATTTGAAGCATATCTACTCGAAAACTGGTTTGGATAATTTTCACATGCTGGCACGCCGCTTGGTATCGGTTGAGGAACGCGAAGCACTGCACGGAAAGCAGCATCAGGCAAGGGCTTGATGCCTGAACACGACTGGCAGAATTGGCTTGCTCTTTGGCTGTTTGCGCCACTTTTCGTAGCTATGGCGTGGACGGACTTTACCCAACTCCGGATTCCGAACTCGTACTGTATCGCCGGCATTGTCGTATTTGTTGCAGCAGCACCATTTCTGGAATGGAATGATCTGCTTATTCGCCTTTTAATCGGTGGGGCATGCTTTGTTATTTGCCTAACCCTTTTTGCCATCAATTGGCTGGGTGGCGGCGACGCCAAAATGCTGCCCGTTGTATTCCTGACCATCCCGCCAGATGTCGTGTCTTATTACCTTTTGCTGTTTGCGGCTGCGATGGCCGTTGGGCTGGTTGCGATGTCTCTGTTTAGGCGTTTTGCCAGCAGCGCTTCGCCGCGCTTCAAGTCCACCGCCCAGTCACGCGAGTTTCCAATGGGCATCGCAATCGGATCTTCGGGTTTGGTTCTGATCGCGCTGTCTATACTGCAGATGACACGCTAACGATCAGCCACCAAATGCTTCTGCATAGCGAATGAAGACGGGCGCCAGGATGAGGCCAGCGATAGCGGGCAGCATCAGGAAGGCCATTACCGCAGACATTTTAACCGGCAGCTTGTTCGCCATCTCCTGCGCACGCAGTTCACGAAGCTCGCGCATCTCTTCTGCATAAGTGTTGAGAGCAGAGGCAAGAGGCACCCCGAACCGCGTTGACTGCAGCACGACGCTGACGAATGAGCTCATCTCCTCGATGCCTGTACGACGGGCCATGCGCATCAAGGCGGTGTCCCGATCTCGTCCAGCTTGGATCTCGCTCAAGGCAATCAGGATTTCCTCGGACATTTCCGGGGAAACCAGCTGCATTTCTACAGCGACTTTCAGCAACGCCTGATCAAAGCCCATTCCTGCTTCAACGCCGATTTGAAGAAGGTCCAGCATATTGGGAAACGCATTTTCCATAAGGCGTCTGCGCTCTTTGATGCGCGCTTCCATCCAATAATGCGGAGCAAAGAAGCCGATCCCACATAGGATGGCCACATTCCGCATGATTTCCAACATGTTCAGGCTGGACATATATTCGCCGACGGAGAAGCCAATGCTGTTCGCAGGCTGCCAGTTCAGCAGAAGAATGAACAACAGCGGCAAAGATGTCGCCAGCAATAGACGAAGCATATAGTATCCGGCGATCGCGTTTTTTCCGCGAAAGCCCGATTTCGCCAAGACCTGGCCAACTTCAAAACGCACGCTGGCGTCACTTGGAATAAGGGCGGCGCTCAATCCGGTGGGCTCATCTCCTTCGACCTTGTCCGGGATGGCCCTTGAAAGATTCTGACGCTGTCGTGTCGGCATCATGCGTTCGGCGGCCGTAGACCGCTCGCTCAGCGATGACGAAATCCCCAGAAAGGCAATAATTGCACCAACTAGAACCAAGGCGAGGATCAGAGCTTGAGTTACCCATCCGCCGTCGAGAAGTGAATTGAAATACTCCATCGCAAATACCCCTTATATCCGGAAATTCACGAGCTTAAACATCACGATAGCGTTCAGGACGACCGCAACCGCAATGACGCTCATAACCGGCCAAAACGCCGGAGCATCCATGACATCGCCGTAATAAGACGGCGTAAGGATTGTCATGAAAACGGCGATTGCGACAGGAATGGCCGACAGAATATAGGCGGTCATACGGCCTTCGGCTGAGATCGCCTTGATTTTGCGCCGCAAGGACATGCGTGCTCGGATCACCCGCGCGAGCGTTCTAAGAATACCCGCAAGATCACCACCTGAACCGTGCTGCATCATCAATGCGACGGCCAAATACCGAACATCTTCTTCGTCGATACGGTCGGCCATGCTTTTCATGGCTGTCGTAAGCTCTTCACCAAAAGCGACCTGGTCAACAACCAATCCAAATTCAGTTCCAATCGGATCCGGCATCTCCTCTGCGACGCTTTGCAGAGTCGCGTTGAGAGGATGTCCCACCTTGAGCCCGCGCGACATGAGATCCAAAGCATCGGGAAGTTGCTTGATCAAGGCTGCCTTGCGCTGTTGAAGCGTGGCCCCCAAGGCCATCAAAGGCCCAATCAGGAAAACAAACGCAGAGATCGGGATCACATGAAGCGGATTGGCAACCATGGACCCGCCAATCGCACAGATCAGGAATGCCGTACCGCAACCAATCAAGAACATCTCGGGAACCATATTCAGACCCGAAGCCTTCAGCGCGGCAGGCAAGTCGCCCACGAAAGGGAACTTTCGCAGAAACGGCCTGGCTTCTTGAGGCTTGAGAAGGCTCAGGACATCTTCGCCCGTTTTGCCTTCATTCAGCATCTGAATTCGGCGGTTGATTGCCTCATCCCGGTTCTCACCGCGCTTGAGGAATTGTCGAATTCCTTCAAAGGCAATCAGGGCGCCGATAAAGATCGCCAAAGCCAGAACAAATCGAACGTCAAACCCGGCCACTTCCATCTCTGGGCCCATGACGGCGTTAAGATTTAGGTTCTCAAAGAAAGACCGAATTTGCTCGAACATGTCTGATCTCCTCAGTTGAACTTGACAGAGGACAGGTCGATCCCGGCGGCAGCCAAGGCATCACTGGATTTCGGACGAATACCAGTAGCCATAAAGCGCCCCAGAACCTTGCCATTTTCGTCTTTGCCTTCGCGTTTAAAGACAAAAATGTCCTGCATGGTGACAATATCGCCTTCCATACCGGTTACCTCGGCAATGGAAGTCACACGACGTGTCCCGTCGGACAAGCGATTCAGCTGCAGCACGAAATTGATGGCCGAAGCGATGGTCGCCCGGATCGCCGAGTGTGGAAGCTCCATTCCGCCCATCTGAACCATCTGTTCAACACGCGACAATGCATCCCGTGGGCTGTTGGCGTGTACCGTGGTCATCGAACCGTCGTGACCGGTGTTCATCGCCTGCAACATGTCAAAGGCTTCTGAGCCGCGAACCTCGCCAACGATGATGCGGTCGGGTCGCATCCGCAGCGCATTTCGGACAAGGTCACGCTGTGCAACTGCGCCGGTTCCATCCAGACCCGCAGGGCGTGTTTCCATGCGCAGCACATGTTCCTGCTGCAACTGCAATTCAGCGGCATCTTCGATGGTTACGATCCGCTCTCTGCCCCCAATATACGACGACAGGGCGTTCAGCATGGTGGTTTTACCGGAACCCGTACCGCCAGAAATCAAGACATTCATCTTTGCTTCGACCAGTCCCCGCAACAGGGTCGCCGCGCTATCGTTCAGGGCTTCGTTCTGAACCAAGCGCTGCATCGTCAGGGGAACGCGCGCAAATTTACGAATGGACAAGGCTGGGCCGTCCAGCGCACAGGGGCGAATAATCGCGTTCACGCGGCTACCATCTTCGAGACGCGCGTCCACCCAAGGCTGGCGTTCATCGATACGGCGACCAATGCGGCTGACAATCTTGTCGATAATTCTCAGCAAGTGGCGCTCGTCGCGGAAACGGGCAGAGGTTTTTTCAAGAATACCTCCACGTTCAACAAAAATCTGCTGGTGTCCATTGACCAGAATGTCGTTGATCGTCGGATCGGCCAGCAGGGGCTCCAGAGGCCCAAGCCCCAGCACCTCGTGCATCAACTCCTCAACCAACAGCTTGACTTCTTCGCTGCGCATGGCGCGGCCTTCGGCGCGCAAAAGCTCGGTCGCGTGCCTGCCGATTTCACCGCGGAGTGTGTCCTCCTCGACCTTGTCGATTACTGCCAGGTTCAGCTTGTCCAGCAAAGAGTTGTGCATCCGCGCCTTCAGATCAATTCGATCCAGTTCCAACGCTTGTTGATTTGCCTTTTTCTCGGCATCAAATGCAGCAATATCCGACACGTTGTCGGGAACCTGCTTCGTGTCCAAAGGCACAACCTTGGCTGCGCCAGCGGACGTGCGACCTGTTCTGTCAAATTCACGAAACATATTCCAACCCTTACTACTTGTTAATTCACGTCTTTTTCTGATGAACGATCACTTGCCCACACGAGGAGGCATAGAGATACGTGTTTCATCGGCCAGCTTCTTGATCGCCCGCGTCGCAGGTGCTCTGTTTGAAACGTCCTGCAGAGGAATGCCGCGATCCACGGATTCACGCACCGTACGGTCATCCTTTGGCACCCAATAGGCGAAGTCCTGTTCCAGCAGTTTCGCAGCAGCGCGATGATGCGCAGCGGGAAACAGCGGCTTTTTCTCAAGGCTGGCGACCAGTTGGATATCAATGGCCGGGTTTTCAGCCTGATAGAAATCCATCAGTTTGCGTGCTGAACGCACCGAGGGAACCGCTACATCCGTCACAAGGTACAGTCTGTCGGCCTGGGCCAACACCGGAGTAATCCATTCCACAAGCGCACGCGGCAGGTCGACAACGACATAGTCATGGGTGCGCTTCAGGCTATCAAGGATCGCGGAAATCTGCTCCTCCTTGATGGCAGATAGCGGGCCATAGCGCGAAGGCGCGGCCAATACGTCCACGCCGCAGGGCGCTTTTGTCATGGCTTGCTCAAGAAATGCGGAATCGGGGATGCTTTCTTCCATCGCCATCCGCCACATCGCGTCGCTTTCTTCCACATCCATCAAGGCCGCAATGGAGCCGAACTGGAAATCGAGGTCCACAACCGCGACTTCGTTCGCAGCCTTTTTCTTGAAGAAACCTTCCTTGCACTGCAACTCGTTGGCCATGTTTGCGGCAACCAGCGAAGACCCGACCCCACCCCGGGACTTCGCTACGGCAATAACTTTGCCGAGAGTCGCCTGACCGCCCCAAACAGCAGGCAACTGCGCCTGGCGGCGAGCCCGGATTGCGTCTACCTGCGGGACGATCTCTTCGTTGATCGCCTTTCGGGGCAGCACGTCATCCACGCCCAGCTTCTTGAGCTGCCGGGCCTTTTCAAGCGGCAGATCCTCGGGGGCCAGTGCGATAATAATTGCGTTCGGCATACGCGCGTCGCAAATCGATTGCGCCGTGTCCAGCATATTGTCGGACGTTTCGTCGACATCAAAAAGGACCACGTCGTGCAGCGCAGTAAGTGAGATTGCCGACCCGTTTACGCCTTCCACCGTATCCTTTCGGCCCGTGAACTCGCAGTTGTCCTGATCAGCCAGCGATCCTTCGATAGCCGAATAGATCTGTTCATCAGGCGAAATCAGCAATACGGAAACCTGCTTAGAACTCATTATCTTTCTCCTCACTCTACCACCCCGTCACCTACAGCAAGGTCCTCGGCAGGGACCGAAGTGCTCATGGCGGGAAGGGAAATGCTGTTTGGGGTATTGGACGTGACCGCAGGATTGCGTGCTGCAAATGCAGCCAGTCCCGCCAGTGGCATTACAAAATCAAAATCAACGTCGATAAGGTCCGCCGTGACAACTGGTGTGTAGGGGCCACCCAGGAAACCAAGCCGCCAATCATGCGAATAGGTAAACTGAACATTGGCAGGGGACGATCCCGGCGGCAGCAAAGGCCCAATCTCATCCCAGATGCGATCCGCATAGAAAGGCTGCTGGTCATCAGTGCCTGTGTATATCGTCGGCACTTCCGCAAGGGTACACGGCTCTGGCAGGTTCGCGGTTTCGTTCACACAAATACCACCTGAGCCACCTGTTCTACACAAAGTCCCAAATCTAGGGTTGGTGGTCACACCACCTGCCAGTTCATGTTCCGGGGGAAGAATTCCGCACAAAGGCGGGCCAACGGTCGCAAGTCTGGCGGCCGTGTGCATAGCCTTCTGCGCAGCGGTCGTTGACCAGAACAGGCGACCATAGTCCACTACTCCGAAAATCAGAAGCAAAAACAGCGGGATAACGATGGCCAACTCGACCAGAGCCGATCCACGTTCCTGACGCCAAAATCTGCGGGAGATTTGTGCAAACCGTTTCATACGCCATACACCCTGCTTTGATCCGAGATTTCTGCGGTCAACGACGTTAGTGAGTCACCAAACCAGCCAAATATTCCGCCAAAAAGATAATCGATTTCGATCTCTGCTGTGACCTGAACAACGGATGCCGGGCTTACGCGGTACGTTCCCGTCCGGGGGATGCAAGTCGGGGTGACATCAACAATTGTCGCGCCTGCGGGCATGATTGACGAACCGCCCAATTGGTTGGTCACGATAGTTGTCGCCAAAGTGTCGTAATTGGCGACGGTCCCCGCGCTGCACAAATCCACGGGCGCAATACGTGCAATCATTCGAGACGCGTCCCGAACACCTGCCGCCGTCGCCTGATGAATCCAGGTGATGCGCCCCCCTTCGATGATCACTGCGAGAAACAGCAGTATCAGAGGAAGGACCATGGCGAATTCAACCATCGGTGCGCCAGCGTCACAACGCTTGAGCCGCGTGATATGTGCAATCAGACGCCTCACCGGTACAACCTCACGACATCGCGGAAGATACCTTCTTCGGTGCTTGTGCCAGATCCACCAACTTTCTCGACAACCTCAACGTAGATGTCAAAATCACTGCCAGTGGATTCCTCAAGCGGCTGGATCAGGAACACTTTCACAAATTCCTGGACCGGGACGTTCTCTGCACGACCTGCCACTGGGTTGTCGTCGCAATTGATCGCGGCAGCGATAAAGGTTCTGCGATCGGGATCGGAACTTGGTTGCGTGGCACATTGCGCTCGACCAGTCTCACTCCGATTTTCAAGGATGTTTGTCACATCCTTAAATTTTTCGATCTCATCAAGGTACATTTGATAGCGAGTGTCTCCCGCCGGCATCGTGACAAGGCCACTTTCAATCGCCGGATGCTGTTCCAGGGGATTGTTTTCGGGGTCAAGACCCGTGCCATAGTTCAAGGCAAGGTAGTCGCTTTTGCCGTCACCCCAGTCACCATCCCCAAACCGACCAGCGCCATTTGGAACCGCCGAAGCACAGGTATTTTCTGCAAAACAATCATCGGGCGGGAAGGGCATCGTATCGGGTGACAGCGTCGGGTTATTGCCAAGGCAGCTACCGCCTGTGTTTTCCCAGCCGGAAATCACTTGGGGTCCAGGTGCATAAGCAGCATCATTTTTGAAGCTCTTCATCGTCGCATTGAACATGTCAAAGCGCGAATTGTAGATGGCGCTGCCGATCCCGTTTCTTTGACCTGGCTCGGTGTCGACACCTCGTTGAGCAACGCATTTGGTCAAGTTGCCGTTTGCGGCAATCAAGCAGATATAGAGTTTGGAGCCGGTCAACTCTTTGCCGGAACTGTCCACACAAGGACCGTTCGGGTTGATTCCAATATCTTCTGGGTCAAGGAACCCGAAATTCCCCGGCCCCCACGCAGAACTATTCCCTCCGGTGCGAAGCTTGATTGTGGACCCTTTATTCGCATTGGATGTCCATCCACGCGGAATACAGAACATCAGCGGCGTCACATCGCAGGCATAAGACGTGTAACCCGCGATGGCCTGCGCGCTGATCTGTTCGTTTGGAGCAGCAGCTCCTACCAGGGTCGCCAAGGCTCGGGCGAATGGCAGGAAAACTGTTCTGGGCGTGGCTGTCACCTCGACCATTACGGCCAGAGTGGGATCCGTTGTAACAAAACTATCGACCGCGTCGTTATCATCGGGATCAGCCGCCGGGGTCGGCAGACCAGTCAGAAAACGCAGTGAGAAGTCCGCAGCCGAGTCCAGGGTCTGATCACCCTCGGCAAAGAACTGTTTGTCTACGATCATCGCCCCGGCAGCATTTGTGGAACGAGTGATTGCGTCCGCGTTTCCGTCCAACTCTCCAGCGGCGGCCAATGCGACGTGATCGGCATAAGCCTGTAGGTCGGTTTGGGTCGAGGCCATGCGGCCCAAGTCAAAGGTTAGCGCGGCAAATCCGACGATCATGGCTAAGCACAAGGCGACAAAGATCAGGATCGTACCGTCTTCTTCTTTCTTGAACTTGCTTAGCGAGAACATCGTTAACCCTCCTTAACTCGGTGCGCTTTAGTTCACGGCGCTGGACGTATCTGTAACGGGCACTTCTTCTTCACGTGTATTGTCGGCCACCGGCACTTCCTGAACATCGGAAATTCCACGGCGCACTTTGACGATCGGCTGAGGCGTTCCATCATCAACCGGCGATTTTTCCAGCAGGATGTCGCTTAGGCGGACGGTTTCCAGCGGTTCATCGTCAAGTTCATCGAGCGACCGCAGAGACAGGCTCAGCTGACCGGCTTTTTGAGCAAGGGCCAGTCGCTGGCTCTCGTCAGGCGTCACTTCGACAGTCACAGTACGAGCGACCCCTGGCTGATCCAATTCTTCATCGTTTTTCTGGTCGACCCCTATGACACGGATATTCTGCAGGATGGTCAGAGCACGCAGCTCAGCGTCTCTGCCCCGCGTCAAAACGATGTCGACAAAGTCACCCGGCGTCACAAACCCGCCAACGCCTGTCTGGGCGTTAACGCTGATCGCCATTGCGCGATTACCTTCACCAAGCGTCTGAACAATCGTTACTTTTTCACCGAATTCCGAAACCTTTGAGATCAAAAGGATTTCCCCTTGAGCCAAGGCGCGTTTGGCACGGCGCGGCTCTCCGCCGACCGGTGGAACTACGTCGTCAAAGTTGGTGAAGACCCCGGACGGCACGGAGTCAGCAGGCCAATCAATCGTGGTCAGCTTGTGTCCCTCAATCGGGTTGCCGAACGGAATATCCTCTGCAACAGCAACGACGCGCACGATAGCGCTTTCCGCTTCCTGAGCTTGGTTTCTCTCAAGCTGGTCCTTTGCCCAGAACACCGCGCCACCTGCTAAGGCGACACCGAAGACTGTCATCATAAAAGACTTAACGCGCATTTTGCCCTCCAATTTCCGAAGTTAGCTTTGGCTGTCAGGTTTGGGCGATCTTCAATCAAACTGAGCAAATCAGCATTCACACTGACGCAATTTTGGGTCGAATGTTCCAACTCACCCAGCAGATGCTCCGGGAGAGTTGAATTTTTTGGTCTTTCCACTTGGAAGACGGGATCAACTGAATGGTCTTCCAATGAAAGAACTCGAGCGCGCTGCCAACTGACAAGAATAAGCCGCGCCCGAGTGGTAAACTTATTGGGAGGGCGCAGTTGAGGTCGCTGAACGTGCAGTGATAGCACCATCTGCTTCTACGAAGTTAGAGCTGGTGCTTTGTGCAACGGTGATCAGAACGCCGCCACCGGCAACGATCGCGACCAGCAGGGCGATACCATATTCCACCAGGGTCGCACCGCGCTCGTCTTTGCGTAGCTTCAGAAAGAACTTGCGAATAGTATTCGACATAATTTTTACTCCAGACTGTTTTACCAAGTGCGAAATTCGCACACACACGAGGCAGACATCCCCGTTAATAAAATCGTTACCAATTGTTTGACGCCCAAACCTCCCCTCAAACGAAAAGGAATTCCCGCATAACGGGAATTTTTGTTCGTTTTGGGCAGATTTGTGTCCAAAACCCGGTCGTCAGAGGGCGAGTCGGGATGTGATTCTTAAGAAATCTTTAACGTCAGACGGAAAAACCGCCCCGTTTCCACGAGGCGGTCCTAAAAATTGCCTGAAAGTGCGTTCTATACAGTGACGCCCTGCAGAACCTGATCGCGTGAAAGTTCCTGCCTGCTTCCCTTCATCAGTATTTCGCCACGCCTTAGCACGACGAAACGGTCTGCAAGATCGTAGGCAAAGTCGAAATACTGCTCGACAAGCACAATTGCCATTTCACTCTTGGAGCGAAGGTGGCGTATGACCTCTCCGATTTGCTGAATGATATTGGGCTGGATGCCTTCTGTCGGCTCGTCCAGTAGCAAGAGCTTGGGCTTGGTGATCAGTGCACGCGCGATCGCCAGTTGTTGCTGCTGGCCGCCAGACAAATCACCGCCACGCCGATTCTGCATCTGTTTGAGCACTGGAAACAGCTCAAATATCTCGTCTGGGACGAAATGCTCGCTGGTCGGAAGACAGGCAAATCCCGTCTCGAGATTCTCGCGCACGGTCAGCAGGGGGAAGATCTCGCGCCCTTGAGGGACATAGGCCACGCCTTTCCAAGCCATCCGATGTGCCGGAAGGATACCCAGATTTTCCCCATTCAACTCCATCCGACCGCCCGAACGTGGATGCGTGCCCGAGATCGCCTTAATCAGACTTGTTTTGCCGACACCGTTGGTGCCCATCACGCAGGTCACTTCGCCCTGTGCCGCCTCCATCGAAATGCCGTAGAGAATTTGCGAATGACCATAGTGAAGGGTCAGATCGTTCAGTTTCAGCATCTTTCAGCGCCCCAGATAGACGTCGATGACGTCCTGATTAGATGTCACGTGGTCCAAAGACCCCTCGGCCAGAACCGACCCCTCATGCAGAACTGTCACTTTACAGTTCAGGCGGCGGACGAACTCCATGTCGTGCTCTACGACTACCACGGCGCGGGTTTTCGCAGCCTGCACCAGCAGGTCTGTCGTGTGCTCCCGTTCCTGCGGGGTCATTCCTGCCGCGGGTTCATCCACAAGCAGCAGTCGCGGCTCTTGCGCCAGCAGCATACCGATCTCGAGCCATTGCTTCTGACCGTGGCTGAGCTCACCCGACTTGCGGCTCAACTCATCCTTCAGCCCAATCTCGGCGGCCAGTTCCTCGACCTTCCCAAGATCCTGCGCCGAGGGTCGGTAAAACAGCACACCCAGCCAGCCGCGCTTGTTCTTCAGCGCCATCAGCAGGTTTTCCTGCACGGTCTGATCCTCGAACACGGTGGGTTTCTGGAATTTTCGCCCAATTCCGGCCTGCGCGATTTTAGCCTCGCTCATGCGCAGCAGAGATATGGATTTTTCGCCCCAGATCACACGGCCTTCGTCGGGCCGGGTCTTGCCGGTGACAATATCCATAAAGGTCGTCTTGCCAGCGCCGTTTGGCCCGATCACGGCACGCAGCTCTGCGTTGCCGATCTGGAAAGACAGATTGTTGATTGCGCGAAACCCGTCGAACGTGACCGAGACTCCGCTGACCTCTAACAGGGTGCTCATTCGATAGCCTCCTTCTCGCGCAGGGCTCCGTCATCCGGGCCAAGATTGGCTCCGTGTCTGTCCGGGTGCTTTCGATTGGACCACAGGTCAAACAGTCCACCGATACCCTGCGGAGCGAACAACGTGACCAGCACGAAAGAGACACCCAGCAGCACCTGCCACCAATCGACCCACTTGATCGTATAGAACCCCAGCGGAATATCCGGTGCCTGACCACCTGTGAACCACGTGCTAAGCAGACTGACGAACGCCGCGCCGATGACGGCACCGTACAAGCGCCCGCGCCCGCCGATGGCGACCCAGACAGCCAGATAGATCGAAGCAATGGGGGCCATCTCTTCGGGGTTGATGATGCCTGCCTGTGGATAGTACAGCGCGCCCGCAATGGCCGCGACACAGCCGGTCAGCGTGAATACGGCCAGCTTGTAAACCTCGACCGAATACCCAAGGAACCGAACGCGCGCCTCGTTGTCGCGGATACCGCGAATGACCGAGCCGAACTTGCCCGACACGACCCAGGCGGCCAGCATGTATCCCAGACCCAGCGCAAGCGCCGAAGCCCACAGGAACCAGACCGACACCACGTCCTGCGAGGCGGTGACGCCCGGCAGGTTCTGCAACCCGGACAGGCCGTTGTTGCCCCGCAATCCGCTGTCGTTCTGGAACAGGTACAGCGCCAGCGCCAGCGTCATCGCCTGTGTCAGAATGGACAGATAAACGCCTGTCACCCGGCTGCGGAAGGCAAGCCAACCGAAGATTAGCGCCAGAAGGCCCGGCACCAGCACGACCAGCGCCAGTTGCAGCACCAAGCTGTCTGAAAAGGCCCAGATCAGAGGAAAATCCGACGACCCAACGACGCCGAAGATTTGCGTACCGATCGCATCCACGACCTCGGCCGAGGTTGGCGGGATGTCGGCTTGCGATAGCGACTCGACCACGATCAGGCGGGTGCGCTCATACATCAGCCACATGCCGATCATGTAACCGCCCAGCCCGAAAAAGGCGAAATGGCCAAGTGACAGGATGCCCGTAAAGCCCCAGACCAGATCCATCGCCACAGCGATCAGGCACAGGCACAAGGTCTTGCCCAAAGTCTTGACGAAGCTGGTCGAGATCACGCCAATCCCAAACCCTTCGGACAGGATGGTCACGCCAAGGGTGAACAAGGACAGGATGGCCAGAAAGACAAGCACGGACGGATTCTTGGCGACAAAACTGCGTTCCATGACTCAGTCCCCCGCTGCGCGGCCCTTGAGAGCGATGATGCCTCTGGGCCGGAATTGAATGAATATGATGATGAAGACGATCATGTAGGTCTGCGCTGCAAGGGTGTTAGAGGGATTCATCCACTCGATCCCTTTTTGCAGGAAGCCGATCATGCCTGCGCCGGCTAGCGCGCCCCAGATGTTGCCGACACCGCCGACAACCACGGTCATGAAGCTCTGGACGATGTAGTCGCTACCCAGATCAGACGTGACTTTGGCAAAAAGACCAATGGCGACACCAGCGATCCCGGCAATGCCCGAGCCAAGACCAAACGTCAGCATGTTTACCCGACTGGGGTTGATCCCCATTGACCCCGCCATGCGCGGGTTTTGTGTCACAGCGCGCATCTCAAGCCCCAGGCGCGTGCGCTTCATGATGTAGAGGAACAGCCCAAGAAAGATCATCGCCAGCACGAAAATCGCGATGCGGATATAGCTGATCGAAACAACATCGTTCAGCACCCACGCCCCGTCCAGCCAACCCGGAGCAGTAAGTGGGCGCGCCTGTGTGCCAAAGATGTTCTTGGCCAATTGCTGCAGCGCGATCGAGATACCGAAAGTCGCCAGCAGTGTTTCCAACGGGCGCGAATAAAGCCAACGGATCACCAGCCGCTCCATCGCGACGCCCATAGCGAAGGTAACAGCAAACGCCATGGGAATGGCCACAATGATTGACAGGGTATGATCCGGGATGAATTGCTGCACGACATAGCCTGTGTAGGCGCCCATCATGATGAACTCGCCGTGTGCCATGTTGATCACGCCCATCACGCCGAAAGTGATGGCCAGCCCGATGGCCGCCAGAAAATAAATCGAAGCCAGAGAGATCGCGTCCAGCGTCAGGTCGAGTGTCTGGTTCAGGCCGACCTTCACTTCGATCTGTTCCAAGGCTGCTTCGGCGGCGGCAGTCACCTCTGGCACCGGCTCGGCATAGGTTTCATAAAACACGTGCGATCCAAGCGCTGCGTCGATGTCGGCTTGGGTGGCAAGCGCCGGCACGGTTCCAGCCTCGGCCAGCGCTGCATATGCCTGTGCGCGTGCCGCTTCGGTGTTTAGCTGTGCAACCGGGATACCGCCAACACGCCCGCCATCTATGTTGGCCGTCAGCGCGGCCCGAACGTCATCGGGCGAAACGCGCGCCGAGGCAAGGTCGGCGGCGACCAGTAGGTCATATGCCTCATCCTGCGAAAGCTCATCCGAGCCCGGCTCAAGAATTTCGGCGATATTGACGTCCGACGGCAGGTCTACAGCCGCCTGTCGCCTGGTCACGACAAGAGGGTTCAGCGCAGCGCGTACATCCACACCCAGATCGTCGGACATTTCCTCGATCGCGGCCAAACGAGCCGCAGTGTCCGTGTCGTACCCAATCGTCAGCAGTCGCTCGAGTCGTTGTTTCCGCGCCTTCAGATCCGCGTCGGGTTCATCATCGATCGAAGCCCGCAAAGGTTCCAGCAACGCACCTTCGGGGTCTCGCTGAATGGATTCCAAGGCGGCCAGACGCCTGGCACGGCTTGGGTCGGTCAGTTGAAATTGCACCAGCGCCGTGCCGATCATCGCCCGCACGCCGCTGTTGGGTTTCAGTTGCTTCAGATCCGATTTTTCAAAAGTACCGATGACCTCGCCGGTATCAAGATCGGTCAGCGTGTACGACCGGCCCTCGGCCTTTTCGCCTGCAAAAAACAGCCCATCGGATTTGCGCATCCACATGTTCTTGGCAGCCCAAGTCTCAAGCATGGTTTGCGCTTGTGGCAATCCACTGGCCGCAATAGCGTCAATCGCAGGCCCGATGGTCTTGCGCGAACTCTTGGCGATAGTTTCCTGATGCTCTTGCAGGATCGGTTGCAGACCGACCTCTTGCGCGTTGGCCGTCATGCAGGCGCACAGGAATGCAAGGCCCGCAAGGAAAAGTCGTAACATTTAGTGAAACCCGAATGTCTTGGGGCAAGGCGGGTGAACAAACCCGCCTTGCAGGATCGTTTAGTAGTTCGACAGAGTCTGAACGCAGGTCTTGGTCTCGGTGTTGTACATACCGCAGTCCAGTTCCTTCCAATCCGATTTCAACACTGCCGATTCCGGCAGGAAGTCGGTCCAGGCGTCGCCCGGCACAACGTCGGTTTCGCTGATGATGTCGAACTGACCGTCTTCCTGAATCTCACCGATCAGTACCGGCTTGGCCAGGTGGTGGTTCGGCAGCATAACCGCGGTACCGCCGGTCAGGTTCGGGAATTCCTGCCCGTACATTTCCGAACGCACAGCGTCGACTTCGGTCGAGCCAGCCGCGGTCGCGGCGTTAACCCACATGTTGAAACCGATATAGTGAGCTTCCATCGGGTCATTGGTCACGCGCTCATCGCCCATGGTGGCTTTCCATGTCTCAACGAATTCCGCGTTGGCTTCGGTGTCCGCCGACTGGAAATAGTTCCAAGCTGCCAGGTGACCGACCAGGTTTGCGGTATCCAGACCGGACAGTTCTTCCTCACCAACCGAGAACGCCACAACCGGAATGTCATCGGCCGAAACGCCAGCCGCTGCCAGTTCCTTGTAGAAACCAATGTTCGCGTCGCCGTTGATGGTCGAGATCACACCGACTTTCTTGCCATCCGCGCCCAGCGCGACGACGTCAGCCACGATCTTGGACCAGTCAGAGTGACCGAACGGTGTGTAGTTAACGAAGATGTCCTCGTCCGCGATGCCCTTCTGCTTCAGATAGCTTTCCAGAATGTTGTTGGTGGTGCGGGGATACACATAGTCAGTGCCCAACAGCGCGAATTTCTCGACGCCCAGCTCGTCCAGGAAGTAGTCGGTCGCAGGGATGGCCTGCTGGTTCGGCGCGGCGCCGGTGTAGAATACGTTCTTCGAAGATTCCTCACCCTCGTACTGAACCGGGTAGAACAGCAGGCCGTTCAGTTCTTCGATCACCGGCAGAACCGACTTGCGGCTTACAGATGTCCAGTTGCCAAAGATCACGTCCACCTCATGCACGGTCAGCAGCTCGCGCGCTTTTTCCGCGAACAGCGGCCAGTCGGATGCGGGGTCGACCACAACGGCCTCAAGCTGCTTGCCCAGCAGGCCGCCCTTGGCGTTTTGCTGGTCGATCAGCATCAGCATGGTGTCTTTCAGGGTGGTTTCCGAAATTGCCATTGTACCCGACAGCGAGTGCAGCACGCCAACCTTGATGGTGTCTTCAGCCGACAGCGCAGCGGTTGCCATGGCTGCGAATACCGCCGAACCGGCGAGTGTGGATTTGAGAGATTTCATGTAATCCTCCTGGCGGGTTCCGGGCGAGAGGACTTGCACATAGGCGCGGTCTTCTTCTACCTGATCCCCGCAACTATTGTTGCGTTCCGTGTGGCGGTTGTGTCCGAGGTCCAATTCGCGCAGCCGTCACACACCCCCGGGTCATCTCCACGGCGGGCACCCATACGGATTCTGTATTGCCGACGTTTTAGCAAATAGTTGTCAGACCAATTTCCCACATCGGCGGTTTCTGCTTAATTTTTGATCGCAACTTTCAGAGCGTGCCTAAAATTTAATCTCGCGCTAGGGAAAACCGTCGAAAAACGGCGTCGCGGAATAGAGTTCCGACGCGAGAACGGTGAAACAAGCGGCATAACTTCTTGTTTCGCAGGTGCGCCATTACTCATCATGCCTCCATATTGCCCAAGCAGGACGCAATGCCTCCGCGTGCAAAGGGTGCGATTCGCCTGAGTGCCAAGCAAATGGGCGAAAAGTCGGTTTTGGACGGGTTTCGGCAGTCCGGGTCGTTCAAGTGCCTGTTTCCCCGAGCCGACGGAAACGCGTTGGACGCAGTGCTTCTGAACACGGCTGGCGGGATCACTGGCGGGGACTCGTTCCGCTTTCACGGACACGCGGGACACGGCACCACTCTGACCATAACGACCCAAGCGTGTGAGAGGGCGTACAAGGCTAAACCCGGGCCAGCGGGTAAAATCAACAATCACGTGATGGTTGATGCCGGGGCGCGGCTGAACTGGCTGCCGCAGGAAACCATCCTTTTTGACGGCAGCGCGCTGGATCGAAAACTGTCGATCGAAATGGCACCGGATGCGACTGCACTGCTGGTTGAACCACTGGTCTTTGGACGCGCGGCAATGGGTGAGACCCTGACCAATATTCGCCTGCAGGACAGAATTGAAATCCGGCGGGACGGAGAGGCTGTGTTTCTGGACGCCACTCGGTTCACTGGAAATCTGCACGCTCACTTATCCAAGCCCCACATTGCGAACAATGCTGGGGCAATGGCGCTGATCGCATTTGCCTCGCATACCGCCGAGGGCCAGTTGGACGCGATCCGCGAGATGCTGCCTGAAACCGCCGGAGCCAGCCTGATTCAAAGCGACCTTCTTGTAGTGCGGTTGCTGGCTGAAAACAGTTTCACACTCCGTCGTTCGCTGATGCCGGTGCTGCGACGATTGAACAACGACACTCTACCCCGATGCTGGATGATCTGACATGAACCTGACCCCTCGCGAAAAAGATAAACTGATGGTCGCTATGGCCGCCGAGGTCGCCCGCAAGCGACTGGCGCGTGGTGTCAAGCTGAACCACCCCGAAGCGATCGCCCTGATCACCGACGCCGTCGTCGAAGGCGCGCGCGACGGTCGCTCGGTCGCGGACATGATGCAGGCCGGGGCCGAGGTGATCACCCGGGAACAATGCATGGAAGGTGTACCCGAGATGATCCACGAGGTTCAGGTCGAAGCTACCTTTCCCGACGGCACCAAGCTGGTGACCGTCCACAACCCCATTCGCTGAAAAAAGGAACACCGATATGACCCGTATGCTCTTTCCCGCACTGATCCTTGCTGGCCCTGCCGCAGCCCATAACGGAACGCATGTCCATGCGCACGGTTCGGACTATGCAACTCTGGGCGTTGGTCTGGCGGTCGTTGCGCTGGCTGCCTTGGCCCTGATGGTAAAGCTGAACAAATGATCCCCGGAGAGCTGTTCCCGGCCGAGGGCGAGATCACCCTGAACTCTGGCGCCAAGGCCATTACTCTGATGGTTGCCAATACCGGCGACCGCCCTGTTCAGGTCGGCTCGCACTACCACTTTGCGGAAACCAACCCCGCTCTGGACTTCGACCGGGACGCAGCTCATGGCCTGCGGCTGGACATCGCCCCCGGCACCGCCGTGCGGTTCGAGCCGGGTCAGGCGCGCGAGGTCACGCTGATCCCAATCGGCGGCGCACGTAAGGTTTATGGGTTCAATCAAAAAGTTATGGGGTCGCTCTGATGCCAGCAACAATCAAACGCTCTGACTATGCCGCCATGTTCGGCCCCACCACCGGCGACAAGCTGCGGCTGGCCGATACCGATCTGGTGATCGAGGTGGAACGCGACCTGACCGCCGAACGCGCTGGGGCCGCCGCGACCGGCGGGGCAGGTAGCAACGCGCTGCTCTATGGCGAAGAGGTCAAGTTTGGCGGCGGCAAGGTGATCCGCGACGGGATGGGGCAGTCTCAGGCCACCCGCGCCGAAGGAGCCGTAGATACGGTCATCACCAATGCGCTGATCGTGGATCATTCGGGCATCTACAAGGCGGATGTGGGTCTGAAAGACGGGCGCATCGCCAAGATCGGCAAGGCCGGAAACCCCGACACGCAGCCCGGCGTCGACATCATCATCGGTCCGGGGACTGAGGCCATCGCTGGCGAAGGGCGTATCCTGACCGCCGGTGGGTTCGACAGTCATATTCACTTTATCTGCCCGCAACAGATCGAAGACGCGCTGCATTCCGGCCTGACGACCATGTTAGGCGGCGGCACCGGCCCCGCGCACGGCACTCTAGCCACCACCTGCACGCCGGGGCCATGGCATATCGGGCGGATGCTTCAGGCCGCAGACGCCTTCCCGATGAACCTGGCCTTTGCGGGCAAGGGTAATGCGTCGCTGCCCGCCGCGCTGGAGGAACAGATCAATGCGGGTGCCTGCGCCCTGAAACTGCACGAGGATTGGGGCACCACCCCCGCCGCCATCGACTGCTGCCTCTCGGTCGCGGATGCGATGGACGTGCAGGTGATGATCCACACCGACACGCTGAACGAATCCGGGTTCGTGGAAAACACCGTGGCCGCGATGAAAGGCCGGACTATTCATGCCTTCCACACCGAAGGCGCAGGCGGCGGCCACGCCCCAGACATTATCAAAATCTGTGGCGAGAACCACGTTCTGCCCTCTTCCACCAACCCGACCCGCCCTTTCACCGTCAACACGGTCGAGGAACATCTGGACATGCTGATGGTGTGCCACCACCTCGACAAATCCATCCCCGAGGACGTGGCCTTTGCCGAAAGCCGCATCCGGCGCGAGACGATTGCGGCCGAGGATATCCTGCATGACATGGGCGCGTTCTCGATCATCGCGTCGGACAGTCAGGCGATGGGCCGGGTCGGAGAGGTTCTGATCCGCACATGGCAAACTGCTGACAAGATGAAGAAACAGCGCGGTCGACTGCCCGAAGAAACCGGCGAGAACGACAATATGCGCGTGCGCCGCTATATCGCCAAATACACCATCAACCCGGCGATTGCCCACGGCCTCAGCCATCAGATCGGCAGCATCGAAGAAGGCAAACGCGCCGACCTTGTGTTGTGGAACCCGGCCTTCTTCGGGGTCAAGCCCGAGATGGTTCTGCTGGGCGGTACGATTGCCTGCGCACAAATGGGCGACCCGAATGCCTCGATCCCTACGCCGCAGCCGGTTTATAGCCGCCCGATGTTCGGAGCCTATGGCCGCTCGGTCGAAAATTCGGCGATCACTTTTGTCTCCGAAGCCGCGCAGTCCGGGGGGATCGGTGATACACTGGGGCTGGCCAAGCAAACGATTGCCGTCCAGAACACGCGCAACATCGGCAAACGCGACTTGAAGCTGAACGACGCAACCCCCGAGGTCGAAGTCGACCCTGAAACATACGAAGTGCGCGCCGACGGTGAATTGCTGACCTGCCAACCGGCCGAAGTTCTACCGATGGCTCAGAGGTACTTTATGTTCTGACCAAAAATTATGCTGCATTGCGGCATGCGCAATGCAGCCATGATCAAACACCCACTACTCAGTGAGGCTGAAATGACAAAATATATGACCCAAGGGAGGACCAACGTTTTGAATACTTACGAGGGTCCAAATGGCAGATACGACACAACACACACAAACCGGCTTTTCGCTGTCCGGCGTAATCGCCGCAGTTGGATCGTCGATTTACTCGGCCCTGATCAGAATGGGCGAAGCCCAGTCTCGGATTCAGCACGTCAAGCACCTGCAGTCGCTCAGCGACGAGGAACTGGACAAGCTTGGCTTGAAACGCGATCGGATCGTGCACCGCGTCTTCGCGGATTCCATCTGGCTCTGACAGCCGGTACCGCAGTGGGGGCGTACGCATGACCGCCCTGCTCTGCACTGCACGCCAGTATTCAGGTCACTCACATGGCGATCCTGCGGATCACCTGTCACTGACCTATGAAGACCGTTTTTTGCGTCGGAAGGTTCTGACCTGCGAAAGCGGCGAGCAAATCCTTATCGATCTGGCTCAGACCACGTCGCTGGACCACGGCGGAGCGCTCATCCTTGATGACGGGCGCGAGGTCGGGATTCAGGCAGCGCCCGAGGCATTGCTGGAAGTCACCGCACCGGATCTGATCCGTATCGCCTGGCACATCGGCAACCGCCACACGCCCTGTCAGGTCGAGGCAGATCGGCTGCTGATCCAGGTGGATCATGTCATTCGGGACATGCTTCTGAAAATCGGCGCAACTGTGCGCGAGGTGCAAGAGCCGTTCACCCCCGAGGGCGGCGCTTATGGCCACGGCAGGACCCATGGCCACTCCCACTGACATGGATATCCTGACGTTGTCACAATGGCTGTCACCCGCCTATCCCGTGGGCGGTTTCGCCTATTCGCACGGGCTGGAATGGGCCATCGAATGTGGAAGCGTCACCGATGCAAGCGACACGCAGGAATGGATTGCAGACGTGATCCAGCACGGCTCGGGTCGAAATGACTGCGTGTTTCTTGCCTCTGCATATTCCGCGAAAACTCGGGCAGACCTCGCGGCTGCCGATCAGACAGCACGCGCCTTTTGCGCCTCGTCCGAGCGGCTACTGGAAACCCGACTTCTGGGCGAAGCGTTTTGCGGCGTAACTGCTGACGTCTGGGCAATGGAAATAGAGAGTCTGACCTATCCGGTGGCGGTAGGCCACGCAGCGCAACGCCAAGGTTTGCCCCTGCCCCTTACGGCACAAATGTTTCTTCAGGCCTTCATGTCAAATCTGGTCGCCTGCGCCACGCGGCTTGTGCCCTTGGGTCAGACCGAGGGGCAACGAATGATCCGCGATCTCACGCCGATTTGCCAGAAGGTGGCGAAAACCGCATTGGACGCTGGGCTGGACGATCTGGGATCAACCACATTCCTGTCCGACATCGCGTCGATGAAACACGAAACTCAATACTCAAGGATGTTCCGAACATGAGCAGCATGAACGGCCCTCTGCGTGTAGGCATCGGTGGACCGGTGGGTGCAGGCAAAACCACTCTGACCGCGGCCCTGTCCGAGGCTTTGCGCGACAAGCTCTCGGTGGGTGTGATCACCAATGACATCTACACACGCGAAGATGCCGAGGCCCTGATGCGGATGCAGATCCTGCCTCAAGACCGTATCATCGGGGTCGAGACTGGCGGCTGTCCGCATACAGCTATCCGCGAGGATGCTTCTATTAACCTTGCGGCAGTGGCCGAAATGCAAGAACGCCACCCGGATGTCGAGGTTGTGCTGATCGAAAGCGGCGGTGACAACCTGTCGGCCACGTTCAGCCCCGAACTGGCAGACGTGACGCTTTACGTGATCGACGTGGCAGCGGGCGAGGAAATCCCGCGCAAAGGCGGCCCGGCAATCACGAAGTCTGACATACTGATCATCAACAAGACCGATCTGGCCCCGCATGTGGGGGCTTCGCTTGATGTGATGGACCGTGACGCAACAAAGATGCGCAATGGGCGGCCCTTCGTGTTCACCGCACTTCGGCACCGCAAAGGTGTTGATCAAATCGTCGCTTTGCTGGCCCGGATAGGCGGATTGAATATTCCTGATGAGGTGACGGAAGGCGCCGCGTAAGGTTCCGCCTGCCAAGACAGACATCGCCGATACAAGAGCGGGCGACCGGGCAGTAGCTTAGGCTTGAGGGTGCCTGCCCTCAAACCCTGGCTTTTTCAAAAGCTGTCCACGCGGCTTGGAATGCGTCAAAGTCAAAGTCAGGCTGCGTGGCTGCATCCAGAATAATGCGCTCGGTCGACAATAGCTTTTGGATAGCACCTTCCAACTGATCGACAACATCTTCAGGCACTACAAGCGCACCGTGCCGATCGGCGTGTATCAGGTCATGCGGATTGACGGTCAGGCCAAAAACCGAAACGGCGGTATCGATCTCTCGAACATGGACGAAACCGTGGCTTGGCCCGACAGAGCCAGCAACCACCGGGAAACCTGCTGGCACATCCCCGAGGTCACGCATCACACCATTGGTCAAAGCGCCGGATATTCCGAACCCCTTGTGAATTGAGGTGTTGATTTCACCCCAATAGGCGCCGACGCAATTTGGAAAGTCCACATCTTCAAGCACTGCCACCGATGGGGCGGGCGCGTCTGCCATATATTTGTAATACGTCATGCGACGGGTTCGGATGACGTCCGCAGGCTCGGTGGGCGGGTTTACCGCCGCGATCTTGGCAGTACGGGCGTAGCCAACGATTGGGGGTTCGTCCGGTGCAGAACACAACATGGTTCCGCGTGTGAAGCCGTCAAAGCCTCGTTTGCCCTGCGCAACTTCGATCGCGTTGCAGACGGTTGGCGTATCAACCTTGCGAAGTAGTGACAAAAGGGACGGTGTCATGTGTCCTCCAACCAGCGGATCAGGGCCGCCGTGGTTTCATTTGGTTTTTCCAACGTCGGCAGGTGGCCCGCGCCTTCGATGATTTCAAGCACACTGTGTGATAGCAGATCGTGCATTAACTGGTGCCGCTCGACGGGGCATAGACCATCTTCCCTGCCGCATAGCACCAGCGACTTTCCCGGATAGGCGGACAGGGTCGCCCGCTGATCAGGGCGATCCATCAGCGCCTTGGATTGGCGCAAGAACACGTCCGCGCCCAGATTCGTCGCCATTTCCATACACAAGTCCAGAATAGCGCCCTGACGCGGCCCGTCGGCCAGATAGTTGGGTTTCATTTCATCGCGCATCACATGCCACAAACGGCCCTCGCGCACGGCGGCCATCTGGGGTCCGCGTCGCGCTTTGACTTCGGGCATCTCGGCCAGCGGATTGGTGTCCAACAGCGCAATACGCGAAACACGCCCGGCCCCTTGCCGCAGCACCTCCATCGCCACGATGCCACCCATCGACAAACCGGCCAGAGCAAAGACCGGCGGCGCAGCGCTCAGGATGTCGGCCGCCATGTCCTGAACGTTGTCATGCATGCCTAGCGGAAAGGTCATCAAAGGCATCCTGCCGGACAAGACTTCGATCTGGGGTCCGAAAAGACGGGCGTCACACATCATGCCCGGCAAGAGGATCAACGGTGTCATGCCGAGGCCAGCTTTGCGCCCTCGGACAACGCGCCCAGTTTGGCATATGCGATCTGAGGATCAACGGCGCCAAAACCCGCAAAAGTGCCGAAACCGCAATCGCTGCCGGCGATCACCCGATCCGCGCCGACAATGTCGGTAAAGCGTCCGATCCTCTGCGCCACAAGTTCCGGGTGCTCGACGAAATTGGTCGTCGTGTCGACAACGCCGGGTACAAGGATCTTGTCGTCGGGAATCTCAGCCTTGCGGTCACGGAAAACGGTCCATTCATGCGCATGGCGCGGATTGGAGGTTTCAAACAGCACATAGCGCGATTTAGTGGCCATCAAGGTGCTGAACACCTTGTCCATCGCGATGTCGCAACAATGCGGCCCTTCGTAGTTGCCCCAGCAGATATGCACCCGAACGCGGTCCTGCGGCACGTTCTGAAGCGCGTGGTTCAGGGCTTCGACATGCATGTTAGCGATTTGAACGAAGGCTTCGTCGGTCAGGTCCGTGAACAGCATATGGCGCGACAAGGCCAGATCGGGGCAATCGAGTTGCAGGTCCAGACCAGCGGCCACAATCGTCTCGTATTCCTCTTTCATCGCGTCTGCCAATGCCGAAAGATACGCTTCGCGCGTGGGATAGAAATCGTTCTGCAGGAACAGCGAGATGACACCCGGAGATGCCGCGTTCATGAACCCGCGTTCGACCCCGTGCTGTTTCATTGCCGCCTTCAGGTTTGCAATGTCCTTTTCAAGCTCCCCCTGCCCTTTCGAGCGAACCTCGCCCGTGCACATTGGCCGCGCGTACTGGGGTGTGCCACCGTCATCCGCCAGCCGTTGCAGAAAGCCGGGGAACATCTTCAAGTCGGCAGGCGCGTTGCGCGGGCTGTCACCGGAAAAACCTGTGTAGCGGTCTTTGACATAGGTTGCGTAGGAAATCTTTGAGGTCTCGCCATCGCTGACTATGTCAATTCCGGCCTCGACCTGCTTGCGTACCGTCTCTGCGACCGCGTCCGCCATGCATGCATCGAAAGCGCCTTGATCGAACGCTTTTCCGTTTTCGCGGGCAAAGATAAAGTCCACGACGTCCTGAGTGCGGGGCAGAGACCCCACATGTGTGGTATGGATTTTGGTCATGCAGAGCCTCCGGTTTCCTATTGCCCGATCCAGGTCGCGCCCGCCGGGTCGTCGGTCGCGGTGATGCGATACAAGCCTGCGTGCCCGGTCATCGACGGTGACACGCTATAGGTCTCACCGGGCAGAACCAAAGCGGTGTCCCCCGTGGACAATGTCGTCTCATATCCATCGACCGCAATGCGCCAGTGGCCGCTTGCGGGCATAAGAACCACCGGCCTTTCGGCCTTTACCGGGTCTGTCACACAAGACCCGCGCCCAAGGAAGTCAACCTCAAACCCGGGCTTGTCCCTGATCATCCCGTTCTCGCCGATCACCTGCGCGGGTGTGTTGGCCGACAACGCCATAAGATCCCAATACCGCGCGACATATTTGCCGACGACATCCTCGACAGGAACTTCGGGATAGTCTTTCAGTTGTTCTTCGGTCAGCAAGGGCATCGGGCGGACATTGTGGGGCAAATCCTGCCCTTTTTTGGAGTCATACAGAACCCCGTTGTCGCCCAGCATCAGCCCATGCGCCTGAGCGTCCTCGATCACCTGCGGAGCCCACGTCACCCCGCCGCCTGCATCATCCCCGCCAAGGATCGACATGATCATGCCGTAGTCCTGGCCGACATTTTCAAAGCCTCGGAAGATGCCCGTGGGAATGTTGAAAATATCACCCTCTTCGGCGATGAACTCGCCCGCCGTCCCGTAGCGACCCCAGAAAAAGCGCCAACGGCCCTTGGCAACAAAGAACACCTCGGCCGTGGTGTGGCTGTGCAGCGAGTTGCGGCACTTGGGCGGCTGTCCCGCCGCACCAATGTTGAACCCGATCTTGTCAGTGATATGGACGTGCTGATCAGGCGACTCTGACACCCCGCCACCGATGATCGTGAAGTTTTCCTTTTGGTCCGAACCCGGTGTGTGGGCGTCGATAAAGGCAGTTTTGCAGGGCTGCAGTTCGCCATAGCGAACGATGCGGTGTTGGATTGTGCTCATGATAGTCTCCGAAACGAATAACAGTGCGGCGGGTCGGTCAAACCCATTGCGCCCGGAGGACGATTGTTCAGCCGCCTTGCCCGCAAAGACGCCCGATGACCATGCAGCCGCCGGGTTCCTTCGCTGGTATCGAGCAAGGCAAGGGTCTGCGGCATTACACGTCCCCTGTGGCCAGCAGCACCTGTTTCCAAACAGCGGTTTCATCGAACAGGGTCCATTCACGGCGAACCTTGATGTCACCGCCAATCAGCTCTCCCCACTCGACATGGCTGATGCCCAGAACATAAAGTTCGGCCCCTGTGGGCGCACCAAATGTGCCCCAACCGTCATGGGTTCCGTGCAGGCTCCACCGCAGGGCCGAACGCGGCGGCATGTTGGGATCGTCGCGCCCGATCTGGTGATGGATGGTGAACGTGGCGTTGGGCATCGCGGCACGCAATGACATCCAGAACCGGTCAACCGGGTCCCACCCATGCCCAGTGACACCACCCGGGTATTCGGATTGCACGGCCCTGTCATAGTCACGCTCGACCGCGCCCATGTCGGCGTTCATCATCCGGGTCAGCAGATCGGAATGGCGCTGGCCCCACGCGTTGTCGTTTCCTTTTCCCTTATAGGGACCTGCGACATCGTTGGACGGGGACAGGGGCCGAACGCATTTTTCAGGGCCACCTTCCCGCGCGATCAGATCGGCGGCATAGTCCTTGGGATCCCAGCCCAACTGACGGACGATCGCCCCCTGATCCCGGATCAGCCATTCATCATCAATCTTGTTATCCTTGGCATGACAATCCGCAAGAATCCGGTATTGCAGTCTGGTTCCCTTGGGCTTGCCATAGACCCCTTCGCTTAGGTGTGTGGCCGTGGACAGAATGCGATGAGAGCTGAGCATGCCTTGTTCCGGGGTGCCGGACCAGATCACGTCCTCGCCCAGCAGTTGACGATCGGGGAACTCTGCCAAGGTCGCCATGGTCGCACCGATCACGTTCTGGTTCCCCAGAACAACGGACCCGGGCGAGCGGACCACGATGTCCTCACCGTAATAATCGTGCAAGGTCGCGATACCGCGATCTTCCCAGATTTCCTTGGTGATACCGACGATATAGTCCGGGAAATCCCGGAATTTCGGATCAAAGCCCTTCATGTTTCTGTCCTTTGTGGAGTCCAACCCTGCGGCAGCCGCGCCGAGGTTCGCACGACCAGCGGGCCGTCAATCGCGACCTTGCGTGGCTCGGCGGCATCGGGATTTTGAATGTGATCCAGCAGGGCCGCGACGGTTTCCGCAACCATCAGATTGGCCCGCTGTCGGATCGTTGTCAGGTTATAGGCTGGCCATCCAGCCGGAGGAACGTCGTCATATCCGACGACCGAGACATCTTCGGGGATGCGCAGTCCCAGTTCAAACCGGATCACGTCCATCACGGCCAATGCCATGTGGTCATTGGCCACAAATACCGCGTCGGGGCGTTCGCCGGGGTCTACATCAAACATCTGACGCGCAGCGGCTTGGGCGTTTTCGGTGTGAAACATCCCGTCCTGCACGGCAAATACGGATCGACCCGCTTCGGACAACACCGCCCGAAAACCCGCCTCGCGGTCCCGCTGGGTCGAGGCGCCCTGCCACCCCGAGATATAGCCGATCCGTTCGTGCCCACCCGCCAGAAGGAACTCGGCCACCTTGCGGCCGCCTGCGTAGTTATCCGACGTGACGGTGGTGATCCCCTCGATATCCTGACTGCGGTTGAACAGGACAACCGGGACACCCGCCTGCTGGCACCGCGTTGCGATATCGGAAGACATCGGAACCGAGGCCAGAACGACGCCGTCGACCTGATAGTCCAGAATCTCCTCCATCACGTCGTCGATGTTGCCAGCCGACCGAGAGGCCATGAATATCAGAACGTGGTAGCCATGCTCTTGCAAACCGTTCGACAGTTTCTCCAGCGCTTCGGGATAAAAGTAGTTGTCCAGATAACCGACCACCAAGCCGATGATACGGCTTTTGCCCGAGACCATGGCGCGGGCCAGCACGTTTGGGCGATACCCCAATTCTTCGGCGGCTTTGCGCACTTTTTCCTCGGTCTTCTTGCTGACGGATGCTCCGGGCGTGAAGACGCGGCTGACTGCGGACTGGCTGACGCCTGCGCGCTGCGCGACCTGAAGGGATGTAACTTTCTCAGCCATCAGTCTGCCGTCCACCCGCCGTCAATCAACATGGATGTCCCAGTCACAAGCGCCGAGGCGTCCGACGCCAAGTACCGCACGGCACCCATGATGTCCTCGACCTCGCCCACGCGGTCCAGCTTGATCTTGTCCATGATCCATGCGGCCCGTTCGGGATTGTCGAAGGTCGATTGCGTCAGCGGCGTGCGAATAAAGGTCGGACACACGGTGTTGATCCGTACGCCCTGTTTACCCCATTCGATGGCCATGGACTTAACCATGCCCTCCAGCCCGTGCTTGGTCGCGCAATACACGGCCCGGTCAATCCCGCCGACATGACCCATCTGGCTTGAGATATGTATGATTGACCCGCGCTTGCCCGCCCCAATCAAAGCCTTGCCTGCAAAGGCCGACAGGAAATAGGCCGATCTCAGGTTCAGATTTGTGACCGCGTCGAAATCCTCGGGCGTTGTCTCGGTCGCCGGGCTGTGCCGCGCCAATCCCGCGGAATTGACGACCACGTCAAACACACGGGACGCAAACAGGGCCTTCAACGCATCCAGGTCCGTTTGATCAAGCGCCAAGGCTTCCGCGGACCAGCCGTTCGATTGCAATGCGGCCACGGTGTCCTGCAACCGATCTGCCCCGCGCGCCGCACACACCACATGCGCCCCGGCCTCGGCCAAAGCAACGGCACATCCCTGCCCGATGCCCGAGGACGCTCCGGTCACCAGGGCGGTTTTGCCGTTCAGGGAAAAGGATGGCGTTCGGGGCAGTTCTGTCATTGGCTCATTCCGTCAGGTATTTCGATACGGCCCAAATTTCGGGCCTTATTGAATTCCCGCAGACGGGCAAAGACGTCAACGCCAAGCTGCTGGTAAGCATCCAGAAGATCGACCAGCACCCAGTTTTCGCGAATTTTTCCGTCTTCGAGACGCCAGAAATCGAGGCTGCGCATGGTGATCTTTTTGCCTGAAGGCGCAATGCCCATCCAGCCGTCATGAGTCACGGTCTGGATCATGTTGGGCCAACCAGTGACGGCCGCATACTCTCCATCTCCGAAGAAGTGATAGGTGATGTCATCCACATATTGCCCGCGATCTGGCATCCCGCTCAGGAAGGGTATCTGATGCCAGTTACGGAACCCGGAAATACCCCGCCCGGTGCCGATCCCAGACGGGCCGTACCAGTTCATGCGGGGATGCCAGAACCGCTCCATCTCCATCACTTCGGGACCGCCCTCTGACGGGTGTTTCTTGAGGTATTCCAGCATGTCGATGATGTGCTGACAGGTTTCCTTGCCCTTGGCCGCATCATAGGGGCCGGGCACAAACCCATCCTGCGTCGCAGGGCCGGGCACGTGCCATTCGCGGCCAAGGCTGGGGGCCATGGGCCACGCATTTGCCTGTATCATCACTTCGGGGATGTCCCAAAGCGCCTGCATCTCGACCACTTTACCATCCACGAACCGGTAGAATTCGTGGAACCGCATCGTAACCTGATGACCTGTGGGCGGGATATCCAGCCATGGTCCGGTGAAGGTGCCAGTGTAGTACCCGCCGCACCCGACCCAATCAGCGCCAAACTCATCCGGTCCGGCCATGACGATATAGTCGCGCCGCTCCAGATCGGGCCATGCCGTCAGCAAGCCCTTGTAGACGTCATCGTAGTAGGTATCACTGCCGGTCATGTCTCCGAACGGATGACACAGGCGGAACAAGGCGTCGGGTGCACAAATGTCAGCCAGGGCGCGACGCACCCCAGCTTCGGAAAAGTCGTACATCGCCGCCCTCAGCGGGGCGATCAGGTCTTTGTGCAGACTGTGCCGATCGCTCATTCCGCCGCATCCCTATACGGGGCGGCCTTTCCGTAAGGCACGTTGATGCCCCCGTACCGGCGAACGCGCACATTGCATTGTTCCGCGTGCCCCACAAACCCTTCCAGCATGCACAGGCGCGAGCCATATTCACCGATCAGCGTTGCGGCCTCGTCGGTCAGAACCTTCTGGTACGAGTGCGTTTTCAGGTATTTGCCGACCCAAAGACCGCCCGTGTATCGCCCTGCTTTCTTCGTGGGCAAGGTGTGGTTCGTCCCAATCACCTTATCCCCGTTCGACACATTGGTACGAGGCCCAAGGAACAGCGCCCCATAGCAGGTCATGTTCTCAAGGAACCAATCGTCCCGATCCGTCATCACCTGCACATGTTCCGAGGCAATGTCGTCCGCCACTTTCAGCATCTCGTCATATGTGTCGCAAACGATGACCTCGCCATATTCCGCCCATGATACTTTGGCGGTGTCAGCCGTCGGCAGAATGTCCAGCAGCCGGTCAACTTCGGCCAGAGTTTCCTCGGCCAGTTTGCGCGAGTTGGTCAAAAGCACGCAGGGGCTGTTATATCCATGTTCAGCCTGACCCAGCAGGTCGGTGGCGCACAATTCCGCATCGGCGGCGGTTTCATCTGCAATCACCATCGTTTCGGTCGGGCCTGCGAACAGGTCGATACCGACACGGCCAAATAGCTGGCGTTTGGCTTCGGCAACAAAGGCGTTGCCGGGGCCGACCAGCATATGAACGGGGTCGATTGTCTGAGTGCCAAGCGCCATTGCGCCAATGGCCTGAATGCCGCCCATGACGTAGATTTCGTGCGCTCCGCCCAGATGCATGGCCGCGATGACCGCCGGGTTTGGCTTGCCCTGAAACGGAGGCGTACAGGCGATAATGCGTGGAACACCCGCAACGGACGCCGTCGCCACCGACATATGCGCCGAAGCCACCATCGGGAACTTACCGCCGGGAACGTAACATCCAACGGACTGCACTGGGATATTCTTGTGGCCCAGTATGACGCCTGGCAGGGTTTCGACCTCGATATCCAGCATCGAATCCCGTTGCGCCTGCGCAAAGTTGCGCACCTGCTCTTGCGCGAACTTGATATCCGCCAGCTCACGGTCGGAAAGCTGGCTGATTAGGTCTTCGATATCCTGCTGGCTCAGGCGAAAGGAGGCAGGCGAATAAGAGTCAAACTTCTCGCTCAGTTCGCGTACGGCGGCATCGCCGCGGGCTTCAATGTCTTTCAGCGTCGCTTCGACCACGGCACGGATTTTGGCGTCATCTTCGGCCCGGTCAGCGTCAGATTTACCGCGTTTGAGATACTCGATTGCCATTTTTAAATCCTCAGTTTTCGGGCCGAGGCGGAAGTTTTTCCCCTCGGTCAAATGCTTCCCAGCCCTGGCCGTTGAACAGGTCAACGCCCAGTTGGGCTGCGACATGGGCAAAATCCACGTTCACCCAGTTGTCAACGATCTTGCCGTCGACGACTTTCCAGAAATCCATGTACCGGATCTCGACCCGCTTTCCTGTCGGGGCGATGCCCAGAAATTCACCCGAATGGGTTGCTTCCTGACGGCCAAAGGCGGCAGCCCATTCCCCCATGTAAAGGCGGGCCTCATCAATGCAGACCTTGTCGGAAAACGCCGCCTGAAACGGGCGCTGCCAGTTGTTCTGGAATTCCTGCAGGCCGGTCTTCGTGCCGCAGCCCTGATTACCCATCCAGCGAAAGCCCTGCGCGAAAAACTCACCAATGTCGTCAATGCGATGGTCATTCAGACCATCCACCATGGTTTCAATGACCCGGCGCGTGTCGTCTGTTTTGCTCAGGTCTGTGTCACGGGTCAAAACCGCTTGTTCGGGGCGCGAACCTTTCATTTCCATATCCTTTCAGGTTTCCAGAGAGTGGTGTTGGGGGCGTGACCCCCGACACTCAGAAAATCTCTGGGCATCCTGTTCAGCGCCGGGTGGCGCGACATGGCGTTATGGCGGGCGTGGTTGCTCATCAGCCCTTCACCGCCCCTGCTGTCAGACCGCTGACAATCTGGCGCTGGAAGATCAGGACAAGGAAGATCAGCGGTGCAGTGATCGAAACCGCGGCGGCCACGGCGACGACCTGATCGGTGGTCGTGGTCTCGCGGTTGAACATACCGACGATGGCCGGAACCATGGTCTGGTTCTGGGCGTCCAGCAGCAGCGCGGTGACCAGAAAGTCGTTATAGGCCAACAAGAAACTGAACAGACCGGTTGTGATGACCCCCGGCCACATCACCGGCATGATTACACGGCGGAACGCTTGAAAATGGCTACATCCATCGACACGGGCGGCCTCGTCCAGTTCGGCAGGGATATTCTGAAAGAAGGACCGCAGCATCCAGATGGTAAAGGGCTGGTTGATCGCAACCAGAACCGCGATGACCGCGAAAGGCTTGCCATACAGGGTCGGCGCGTTTTCCCCCAGAATGGGGCTGAGCCATTCGGCCGAATTGATGAAGACCGGCAGGTAGCCAGCAACCAGAACCGAATGCGGCAGTGCGCGGAACACCAGCGCCACAATCAGAATCCAGAACGCCAGCGTCGACCCAGACCGCGCCAGACCGTACCCGGCCAGCGTTCCGACGGTCAGGGACACGGTAACCACCCCGGTCGTAACGATCAGCGAGTTCTTGAAGTTATTCGAGAACCCCCGGTCAATCCAGACCGTTTTGTAATGTTCGGTGGTCAGCCCCAGCACGTCCCGCCCCAAAGGGCCAAACAATGGATTCAGCACATTCAGAATGGCGGGAAGTACAACAAAGAACACCAGCAGGAAGCCAACCAGCAAGGCCAGCACGCCGATCAGCCAGCCAAACCACTCCTGCCCGGGCTTGGCGTAGGATTTGATCATCGACGGCAGCCTTTTGGTTGCCAGAGTGATCGTTCCCCAGATCACCGCGATCCCCAGAATGATATCCAGCAGGGACAATCCCTTTCCGACGCCCAGGGTCGCGGGGCCAAAGATCACGTTCAGCGCGTTGCTGTCGAAGGCGTCGACGGGTGACTTGAAGCTCATCACCACGATCCAAAAGATCGGGAAGGCCGCAATCAGGCACCAGAGCGCCAGAAAGATGTTCGAGGTCAGTCGCAGGCTGAAAGGCTGGCGAAGCGCGCGTGAGGACATATCAGTGGCCTCCTTTGTGATCGCGCCATGTACGGCGCAGCGGCAGGATAAGCAGGATGACAACACCGATCATGGTCAGCATCGAGTTGGCCGAGGCCCGACTGATCGACCGGTTGCCCGCCTGATCCGGCGTCAGGTAGTCGAAGGTCAGCCATTGCAGCGAGATGACGTAGCCTTGGCTCGAGAAGCCGACGATCTCTTCAAACACCCGGTAGCTGTCCATCAGGTGGATCATCGACACGAAGATGATCAGCGGCATCAGATGCGGGATCACGATGTACTTCATCCGCTGCCAGCGGGTTGCCCCGTCGATGACGGCGCTTTCCAGACTGTCCTGATTGACGGTTTGAAGACCCGCATAGAAGACGATGGCGGCAAACGGCGCGACGTGCCAGACGCGATACAGCATCATCAGAATTTCGATCGTCCACGCCTGAGCAAACAACGCGATGTCGCGGTTCAACCACCATTCGATCAACGCCGTCATGATCCCGTCACCGCGGAACAGCCAGTTGATCGACAACACGCCGATCACAGGTGTGATGATGAAGGGCAGCAGCGAGACAAAGATCACGGGACCACGTATCGACCGGGCCGCATTGTTGATCAAAACCGCGATACCCAGCCCGCATCCGACCACCAAAGGCAGCGTGATCAGCGTGAAGGTCAGCGTGAAGCGCAGCGCTTTCCAGAAGTTGATCGTGGACAGAACCTGCCAATTCCCGTCGCTGATCGCGCGCCAAGCTCGCTCGGGCTCTAGCACGTTACGGTAGCTTTGCAATCCGACATACTGGGTCTGGGTGATAATCTCGCCGTGTTCGTCCAGTTTCGGCTGCGACACCAGCTCGGTCACGCAGGTCTGCGTGAGAAAGCCCGGCGTGCAGGTTTCCTTTTCAACCGTCTCGTAAATCGGCTGGGTGAAGTAAAAGCTCTGCTTGAACACGCTGACCAGCGGGAACGCGATAAAGAGAAGCATCATAAAGACAGAGGGGCCGACAAAGGCGGCAAATGTCCGGAAATTCATGGCTCTGCCTTTCTCATGGTTCTCGGGTGGAAAAAGCGGGAGGGCACAGGGCCCTCCCCAGAGAGGATCAGTTGCTGATCAGACCAGCTTCTTTCGCAGCGGTGATGTAATCCGCCTCGATATCAGCCAATGTGGTTTGCGCATCCTTGGCACCAGTCAGATAGTCCGCCAGACCATTGCCCAGAGAGGTGTGCATGATGCCCATCGGACCGGACGCAGGATAGGCTTTGGCGCCACCTTCGGCCGAGGCCGCGGCACCGGCAGCCAGATCGCCCGGAGTATACGCCGTGCTAAGCCAGACCGCCGTGTCGTTGTTGGAGCTGACCATGTCACCGTCCATACCTTCAAGCGCGACACGGAAGGCAGCGTCGGCCTCCTCATCGCTCATGTTCGAGGCCAGCACGATACCGTCCCACCAAATCGTGGTCGCAGGAACAGCCGATCCCATCGGGGCTGCGGCCATCGTGACCTTGCCAACCACCTGGCTTTCGGCTTCGTCGTTCATGGCAGCCGCGCGACTGGCCCACAGGTTCGCCATCGCAATCTTGCCTTGCTGGAACTGCTGCTGAACATAGGTCGAGTCCGACACCAGATATTCCGGGTCCATGTACTCGGTCATGGCCTTCATCGTCTCAAGCGCGGCGACGCCCTGATCGTTGTTGATCGCAGGCATGTTGCCGTCGCCGAAGAACTGGCCGCCTTCGCCAAGGTACATGTTGACGAATTCCTGACCCAGATTCCAACCGGTCTTGAACGTACCGCCAATGGGATAGTCCATGAGGCCCGCTTCCTTGATCTTGGCGGCTGCGGCCAGAACGTCGGCATAGGTTTTGGGTTCTTCGATGCCCAGCTCGGCCAGAACGTCATCGCGATACATCAGGTGTTGCGCGTTCACCATCATGGCAATCGCCATGGTTTTGCCGTCCACCTTGATCAACTGGTTCGGCAGCAGGTCCTGTCCGTATTTCTCGACCAGATCATCCAGCGGCCGGATGGTGCCCGCATTCAGCAACGGCACCAGCGTGGCGTTCGAGACGCCGCCAATTTGGTAAAGCGCAGGGTCAGCCGCGAACGCTTCGGGCTGCTTTTCGCGGAATTCCTGATCGAGCGAGGCGCTGAAATTGCCACACTCGGCCATCGCGTCGGTCACGGCTTTCCAGGCTTCAAACCCGGCCGAGAGCGACTTTAGCGGGACATCGTTTTCAAAGGCACAGTCCGCCCACGCGCCTGCGGCGGCAAAGGACATGGCACCGGCCAAGAGGATTGATTTGAGTTTCATGCGTTTCTCCCTGTCAGGATCGGTCCGTCGTCGACGTCCGGACCGGTTGTTTGCCCGGTTGGGCTGTTATGGGGCTATGCCCCGATCCGCGCACCGCTTTCAGCTTCAAAGAGGTGACAGATGTCTTTCGGCACCGAGAACGAGACGCTTTCGCCGATCTCGGCGCGGAATGCTTTGTCGGCTTTCACGGACACCAGCGCACCACCGACGCGGACCGAGATCATGGTCGCATCGCCCAGCAGTTCGAGCGTGTAGATCGGAGCCGTAATTTCGCCCTGCCCTTCGGCAAGACCCGCGTCTTCGGCCCGGAAACCCAAGGTCAGGGGGCCGTCGGGGGCATCGACCGAAATCTGGACGTTCTCGGCGCGAAACACTCCGCCCGACACCTCTCCGTCCATGAGGTTCATCGCCGGGGAACCGATAAAGCTGGCGACAAACGTATTGGCAGGCCGGTCGTAAATCTCGGTCGGGCTGCCGACCTGCTGAACCACGCCTTGTTTCATGACGACAACGCGGTCGGCCAGCGTCATCGCCTCGATCTGGTCGTGGGTCACATAGATCGTCGTCACCGCCAGTTCGTGGCTGAGGTTTTTGATCTGCGCCCGCGTCGATACCCGCAGCTTGGCGTCCAGATTGGACAACGGTTCATCCATCAGGAACACGTTCGGCTCGCGCACGATGGCGCGGGCCAGCGCCACGCGCTGACGCTGTCCACCGGACAGTTCCGCAGGTTTGCGATGCAGGAAGTCATCCAACTCTACCATCGCGCTGGCCCGGCGAACTTTTTCGTCATGGGTAGATGGATCAATCCCGCGCACTTTCAGAGGAAAGCGGATGTTCTCGTAGACGTTCATATTCGGATAAAGCGCATAGCTTTGGAACACCATCGCCACGTCCCGGTCCTTCGGCTCTAGGTCGTTCACGACGTTTCCGTCGATCAGAATGTCCCCTTCGGTGACATCCTCGAGCCCGGCGATCATACGCATGGTCGTGGTCTTGCCGCATCCAGATGGGCCGAGAAGAACAAGGAACTCTCTGTCTGCGATGGTCAGATCGAAATTGTGGACCCCAACGAAAGAGCCCCAGCGCTTGCCAACATTGCGCAGCTGAATTTCCGCCATGATCCCCCCGAGAAAGATTCGCTTGCATACGTTTGCAAAAATGTAATCAGCGCATATCATTTCTGGCAAGACTTTTTTGCATACGTATGCAAGACTGCGCTGACAATTCGACTCATGTCGGAATCTTTGCGCCCCTAAGACACTGACTTGAAAGGCAAAAGCTTTGAACTTCCAGGCCGAAAAAAATCTTGTCTGCGCGTTCCATTCCGCGATTGAAGCTGATCTGCCCAATGCCATGAACCAATTCTGCGCCCCAGACATGCTGTGGCGTGGCTTTCATCCATTCAACGAAATCACCGGGGCAGAAAGCGTTGCCCGACAGTTTTGGCAGCCGCTCAAACACAGCCTGACCCGTTTGCAGAACCGGGTCGATATTCTGTTTGCTGGACAGAATTCGCTGTGTGACGAGGACGAGGTTTGGGTCGCTTGCATGGGGCATCTGATGGGTCTGTTCGACCGACCTTGGCTGGGCATTCGACCCACTGGTAAAATGGTCTTTCTGCGGTATTGCGCCTTCTACAAGGTGGTGAACAACACGATCTCGGAAACGGCGATGTATTTCGACATCCCGCACTTGATGGTGCAGGCTGGCCAAAACCCGTTTCCCCCGCAGACCGCAGCGCATTTGGTACAGCCCGGACCGATGCCGCATGACGGTGTGCTGCTTGACCCTCAGCCGCCGGAAGAAGGCCAAAAGACGCTGGCCTTGATAAACGCGATGATCTCGGATCTGGGTCAATGGAACAGCGGCCTGTCGCTAGAGGATGAGCTTGCCAGAACATGGCATGACGACATGATCTGGTGGGGTCCCGAGGGGATCGGTGCGACCTATACGATTGAACGATACGCCAAACAGCATTCGGGCCCGTTTCGCGCAGGCTTTACCGATAGATCCAAAACCAACCATATCTGCCGTATGGCTGAGGGGTTGTATGGCGGCTTCTTCGGCTGGCCGAACTTCACGGCTGTACCGTCAGGCGGGTTCATGGGGATGCCAGCCACCGGCAAGCCGGGTGAGTTCAGAGTCATCGACATCTACAGGCGCGCTGGTGACAAGCTCGCCGAAAATTGGATTTTTATCGACCTTCTGCATTTCTGGCGTGGACAGGGGGTCGATATCTTGACCCGCACCACAGGGATCGAAACACCATGAGGATCGACGCGCATCATCACCTGTGGGATCTATCTGCCGTCACTTACCCTTGGCTGATGGAGAAAGGTGCGGTCCGTTTCTTCGGAGATCCTACCCCGATCCAGCGCGACTACCTCTTGCCGGAATTCCGCACCGATGCCGCAGCGCAAGGTATGACCGCTTCGGTCCACATCCAGGTTGGCGCGGCCGACCCCTGGGCCGAGGCGCAATGGGTGCAATCCGTGGCCGACCAATATCCTGATTGGCCCTTGGTGCAAGTGGCCTTCTGTGACCTCACCGCAGCGAACGCGGAGGAACAGCTTGATCAACTTCAAACCCTTCCGACGGTACGCGGCGTTCGCCAAATTATCGGGCGGGCACCGGGCGAAGATGCAAAAACGGGGACCAACGCAGTTCTGAGAAATCCAAGATTTCTGGCCAACCTACAGCAATTGGGCGAGCGCAACCTTTCCTTTGACCTTCAATTACTGCCTGAACTGATGGAACAAACCGCCGACGTGCTGAAACAGGCACCTCATACACGGGTCGCATTGTGTCATGCAGGTTCGCCCTATGACCGCACCACCGAAGGGTTGTGGCAATGGAAGAACGCCCTCCGAGCCTTGTCGAGCTTGCCTCAGGTGCACTGCAAACTCTCTGGCCTCGGGATGTTCGATCATGACTGGAGCGCGGAAAGTGTTCAGCCGATCGTCGATGCTTGTTTGTCGCAGTTTGGGGGCGAGCGCTGCATGTTCGGCTCAAACTTTCCGGTCGACAGCCTGTCTTCGACCTACGAAGCCCTTGTTTCCCGGTATCTGAGTATTATTCCGACCGAAATGCAGCCCGACGTGTTTTGCGAAACGGCAAAACGGTTTTATCGGCTTCAGGCATAGCTGGGGAACGGTATCAAGCGTTCGTCGCCCGGATCAATCAAGGACCAGTTCAAAGCGTCCAGGTGAACCCCGTCGCTTGCTCAGACACGTCCCACAGCTTTGCCATCACCGTCTTGTCGTAAGCGTGGGAATGCAGCGTGCCCTTGCCGACAGGACCAACAAATTCCAAAAGACCGGTCGGGCCATACAGCGCACGCTGTTCCAGACCATCATCGGTCGCGCACATGACTTCGGGCCAAGAGCCTTTCTCGGCCGATTGCACGATAGGTAGAACGGACATGAGACCGAACATTATCCGCGTCTTCAGATCAGCGCTGGTTTGGACGAGTGACGTGCGCGAGGCACCGGGATGGCAAACAAAGACCTCAACTTCGGTTCTTCCAGCAACCGCAAGCCGATCCTGCAATTCGTAGGCAAACATCATCTGGGCCAGTTTGCTCTGACAATAGGTCCGGTTCTGATGATATTTCTCGTCCCAGTTCATATCGTCGAACTGGATGGTCTTGATACCCATGTTGTAGCCAAGGCTACTGACCACCACGATCCGGCCCCTGGACGCTTGTATCCGCTCGAAGAGCAGTCCGCACAGAAGGAAGTGACCGTAATGGTTCGTCCCCAGCATGCTCTCGTGCCCGTCGTCGGTAAATTGCTGCGTTGGCACTTGGGCGATGGCGGCGTTGCAAATCAGGGCGTCGATATGTGGAACGGTTCCCAGAACCTCCGCCGCGGCCTCACGCACACTGGCGAGAGAGGCAAGGTCCATGCGGACAAAGGTGACATCGGCGCCAATTCCAAACTCGCCTCTTAGTTCCGTGACGGCGGCTTGCGACTTTTCCACCGAACGGTTCAGCATCACAACCTTGGCACCCTTTTTCAGCAGCGTGCGCGCGGCCTGAAATCCCGCGCCCGCGTTCGCTCCGGTAATGAGGTAGGTTTTCCCCTCAAGGTTTCCGAGGCGCTCTGGGGTCCAACCTTTGGGGCCAAATGTCGTGTCCGTCATACTATTGTTCCTTATGGCGTCGGCGTCTGTGTCGTGTGGGCTTGCGTCCATCCTGGAGTTGCAAATAAATCTCCTCCATGAACCTTAACAGACGAGATCGTCGCAGTTTCTTGCCTGATTGTATCAAAGTGGTTGCCAAAGCCAATTCGAGGCACCTAGTGTCCGTCATGAGCAGAGACCAGATCAAGCAACTTATCGAAGACCGAACCGTACAAGACGGCCTGACGGATACCGGCATCGACGGCGTGCGCCTGTTTCGAGCCACGCAAGCCATCCCGTGCGCTCCGGCAGTCTACGAACCCTGCGTCGTGGCCATCTTGACAGGCGCAAAGGAAGCCGTGCTGGATGGCCGCAGATACCTCTATGACAGCAGCCAATACCTGTGCTGTCCGTTGTCGCTGCCGGTCAAGGCTGGCACGCCTTCCGCATCGCTGGAAAACCCTCTCTATGGCGTCTTGATCTCTTTGAACCCGCGAATAATGTCCCAACTGGCGATGGAGATGGAAAATGCCGGAGCTGCCCTACCCGCGGCCAACGGCGCAGTGAGATCGCAAGGGATCAGACTGGCGGGATGGGATGACAGTTTCACTCAGGCGTTGCTGCGGCTGCTGCAACTTGGAACCAGCCAGATGGATACGGCGGTTCTTGGGGATGCGCGACTGCGCGAGCTGTATTACGCGATCCTGAAGGGCGAAGCAGGCACCTTCGCCAGACGGGCCTTTGGCGCTGGCAATGCTATTGCACGGTCTATTGCGCATGTTTCGTCCCATTTGGACACGCCGATTTCAATCGATGATATGGCGACCCTGGCAGGCATGAGCCGCGCGGTGTTTCATCGAAAGTTCAAGCAAGTCACCACAATGGCTCCAATCCAATTCGTAAAGTCGATGCGCCTGAACAATGCAGCAATGAAGATTGCAGCGGGCACACCTGTAGCAGAGGCGGCGATGGACGTGGGCTATGTCAGCCCTTCTCAGTTCAGTCGTGAGTTTAAACGAATGTATGGGCAGTCGCCCAGGCAATGGGGCAATGCCCAGCAAATTCCGATTGAAGTGGCCTAAGGAGACACAGACTGTTTGAACGCCGAATTCGATGGAGAAAACCTGCGCAGCACCTCGTCTTCAGTTCTACCCGGCGGGCACTCAAGTCTAGGGCTACGGCGTTCCGGTCAAAGTCAGCAGAAATGCGAGTAGGTCTGCGATCTCGTGTTCGGACAAGGTCAGTTCAGAAAGTATGGCCTCGCCGTCGGCATGCAGCCTTTCGGTATCAATTTCGCTGTAGTGCCGGATCACCGCTTCCAAGTCGATCAGACTGCCGTCGTGCATATAGGGCGGAGTTTCGGCCGCACCCCGCAGGCTTGGCGTGCGAAAGGTTCCAAAATCAGAATGACGCCTGCGCACACTGCGAACCGCCCATGCACCTTGCTTGGCCGGATCATCGCTCCATTCCCCATCCAGTGTGTATGCGCTTGAGAACAAAAAGTTCAAACCACCAAACCGCCCCTCGTCCACTTCGGTGTCACTTAGAAAATAAGGCACACCGGCGTCGTGAAACTCATTGTTGGAAAATGTCGGACCATTGTGGCAAAGGGCACATTTTCCGCGCCCCAAAAAGAGCTTTAGACCTCTCTGAGCAGCTTCGGGATAATTCCCAGCCGTCGACAGATCACCGCGTTCCAACGCATCGCGAAAATCGTCAAATTGTGTCCGCTCGGTTCTGAGCGTCTCTAAGTAGGCCGATAGAGACTTAGCGGTGTTGACCAACAGCAACTCGGGGTCTTGGTTTTGGATACTGCCAAAAATGGCTTCAAAATCGGCAACATAAGAACTCTCGGAAATGGCCGCTTTTAGACTTTCGTTGCTATGAGCCATCTCTTGTCCTTCGATGATCGGATGCAGGCTGGCAGCCCAGAGACTGTCGCTTTTGCCGCCCCAACCGTACCAGCGCAAACCTGCAAGGTTTCTCAGGGATGGGGAGTTCCGATCCAACAGGACACGGCCGAGCGCCCGCGCCTCGGACGTGGTAAATGCCTGTTCGGGGTCATGACAACTCGCGCAGGAAAAAGCGCCGTCTACCGACAGCACGGGATCGTTGAACAAGGCCGCGCCGAGCGCAATCGCTCTGGTGTCACCTGAAACTCGATTGCTGGGGTCTGACTGGTATGTTGGTGGCCACGGCCCGAAGGAAAGCGTTTGCTGTATTTCATCTTCGGACAACAGAACTTCTGAGTGCACCGCAACCGGAAGCGACACGAGCACGGCTGCGGCCCAGAGCTTCATTTTAGCGAAATCTCTGACGTGTAGGACACCGATCGCCCACTGAACTCAACGTCGGCCTGCAACTCCCACAGACCCGACATGTGAAACAGCAAACCATCGACCCGGAACGTTCCGTCACCCAATGCCGAAACTTCGGGAGCGTAGTTCAATCCGTGCTGATGCGCGGGCATGAATGCATCAACACGTACCTGATGGACCGTGGCTTCAGCGCAGACTGAAATCTGAACGGAAAACGGTTGGGCCAACGGAATTGCGCCGACATCCACATAAACCTCAGGTGCATTTGGGGCTTGCGAACCCATGCGTTGCCCCACAGCATCACAAGCAACTGCTGCGCCGGGGGAAGCAATAAGCCAGACAACCCAGCGGATCATTCTGATGCCAGCAAACGTTCTGCGTTGGCATACGCGATGTTGTCTGCGATCCGATCCGGCAGCAGATTCAACCATTCACGCGAAAAATCTGCGTGGGGGCCGACATAGTACCAACGTTCCGGCGCAAATGTGTCCGTACCAACCATGAACCGATCGGGATGCGCCTCGAACGCGGCCTTCCAATCCGGGTCCAAACGGCCGCGTGAAACCATATCCGACCGAAAAGCCAAGTCTGCCCAAAGCCTGGGATATGTGTCCAAGGCATCAACCACGCGGGTCGGATCATCAAAGCCAGAGTGCGCCCACAAAACCCGAGCGTCTGGCCAGGTTTGGAAGATCAGATCAACAGCCTCGCGATCGCCGTGGTGATGCAGAATCAGGTTCCTTTCTTTCGCCAGCGCGATCATATGTTGGATAACTGGCGTTTTTATGTCGTCGCCATATGCGTGAAACTCTCCGATAGCTTCGTATTCGTTCCTGGCCAGATTTGCCTCCAGATAGTCGATGACAGTTTCATCGTGCATCCATGTGTTGATTTCACCTCGGCGACGATAAGGGCGAAGTGCCGGAACAACGATTTCCGGGGCTGCCGCCAATAACAATTGCGTTCCATTGTCGTCCGAGCTGGAAACCAGTGCTTTCCTCACGCCTGCGTCCTGAAGGATTTTGGCAACTTGTTCCGGTGGAACCAGCTTTACGGCATCATGGCTGTAATGAATATGCGCATCGAAGATTTGTCGCTCGTCAGCGATCGCCGCGCCGCAGAACAGCGCTGCACCTATGATGAAGGTATGTCTCAGCACCACAAACATCCTCAACACCTATCAGGATTTGGCAAGCCTCACGTCGAAAGTCACGTGTAAGAAGGGTTCGGTAATCTTTCCAGAAAGCTCCATTCCTTCGGGAAATTCCGAAGCTGGTCGTTCCACATAGGTCATCACCAGATCGTCCCGAACGCCAAACACCGTATCCTGATCCAGATAGGGATCGTCGTCGGGAAAAATCTCGGTTACCAAAGATCGGTGGCCGGGTGCCTTGACGATGTAATGCAGGTGCGACGGTCGCCATGGATGGCGGCCACATGCCCGCAGAATATCCCCGACAGGCCCATCTGACGGTACGGTATACTCGACTGGTTTCACGGTGGTGAACGCGTACCGACCATCTTCACCAGTGGTCATCAGACCATGGAAAGAATACGTATCCTGTTCTTCATCCTGACTGGCATAAAGGCCATTCGGGGCCGTTTGCCAGATATCGAGCTCGGCCCCGGCAATCGGATTGCCTTCGGTATCGCGTATGACGCCCTCTGCAAGCAGCACCGGCCCGCCGTAGTTGCGTTTCATGTCGCCACCGATCGGCAAAGCAGGCGCGCCAGAGACGTGAAACGGGCCCAATACGGACGAGCTGGTCGCATCCGGGCTGGAATGCAGCATATCCACCAGCGACGATAGGCCCAGCACGTCCGAGGCCAGCACGAATTCATGCCGGTCTTCTGTTTCAACTGCGGCACACCCTTCCAGAAACGCGATTCCGGTGCGCCATTCTTCATGCGTCAGGTTGGTTTCTCGGGCAAAGTCATGCAGGTGCTTGACCAGAGAGCCCATGATTTCTCGCATCCTCGGATCGGTGTCCTTGGACAGGTATCCCATGAACACGTCGGTGATATTGTCTTTGGTGACAGAGCGCATCTGGGTCTCCTTAAATCAGGGCAAGGCTGAGGATCGGGAATTCGATCAGAATGAACAGAACGATCAGCATCACAAACGCAAAAGGCAGCGCGCCCATGAACACGTCCTTGAGTGTTATCCGGTCATCGTTAATCGTGGATTTGATAACAAAGCAGGAAATACCCAGAGGTGGCGTCAAAAGCCCGATTTCAGCGCCCACAACGGTGATAATGCCAAACCAGATCAGCGACATATCAAGGGCTTCGGCCATGGGCAGGAACAGCGGGACCACGATCAGAATGATTGATGCCGTGTCCAGCAATGTTCCCAGAAACAACATCAGCAGGACGTAAAGCAGCATGATCGTCCAGAAGGACGCCGAATTCCCCGCAAGCAAGTCCTGTAACTGATTGGGCAACCCGGCCAGCCCCAGCATCCGGCTATAGATCGAAGCCGCAGTGATCAGGAACAGGATCGCCGCTGTAATGTGGCCGGTTTCCAGCAGGGCGTCCCAGAAGGCTCTGGGCGTCATGGATTTGCGTGCCACAGCGATGATAAGCGCAACCAGCGCCCCGGCTGCTCCGGCCTCGACCGCGGTTAGCCACCCTGTGTAAATCCCGCCGAGCACGACTGTGATAATGAACAGTGTCGGCAGGGTTTTCGACGCGACCTCGCGGCCGGACATCCATTCAGTGTCTTCCACGACCCGACCGCCAACAAAAGCTGGCGTAAAACGGCCCATAACCCAGATCGCGGCGACGTAGGCAATGGCCAGCATGATCCCCGGAATAACGCCTGCCAGGAACATATCGCCCACGGATTGTTCGGCGACAAAGGAATAGATGATCAGCATGGCCGAAGGCGGGATGATCATACCCAAAACCGAAGACCCGGCGACCACCCCAACAGCAAAGCGCGGGTTGTAAGCCTGCGCCATCATCTGAGGAACCGAGACTTTGGTGAACACGGAAGCGGAGGCTATTGAAGACCCGGTTACGGCTGCAAAGACGGCGTTGGCTCCGACGGTTGCCATGCCGATGCCGCCTTTGACCTTGCGAAACCGCATGGTCATGACTTCGTAGATGTCCTTGCCCAACCCGGCCTTCGAGACAATGAGCCCCATAAAGGTGAACAGCGGAATGGTCGCGAAACTGTACTCCATCGCGCTGTCGCCGACCGCAACTTTCAAAAGGTTCAGCGCAAGTGTGAAGTTGTCCCGCATCAGCCAGATTGACACGAACGACACGACGCCCAGCGCAATCGGAATGTAGACGCCTGCGTAAATCAGGAAAACGATTGCAACGACCGAGATCAGGCCAATCTCGATCGGAGTCATTCTGCGGCCTCGTCATGCTCGGGGGTGCGGACAAGTTGCGGGCGGTCCTGCGCCGTGACGACCTTGAGCAGGAAGATCACGCAGGCAAGCGCAGTCCCGCACGCGATGACCAGTTTGACCGGCCACCAGGGTAATGTGAAAAGACCGGGCACTCCGAAATAGTCCTGCGTCTCCCACATATGCAGGAATTCCGGGAAGGTCACATAGGCAATCAATCCCATGAAGATCGCCGAGATCGCATTGATGATCCGCCTGAGGTTGGCCGTCAGGCCGGGGCGACGATGGTGCATCAGGTTCAGAAACCCGTCTGAACGTGTCAGCCGGTCCACCCTGACCACGTCGGCCAACTGCAGGAAAACGATCATCACGACCGAGAACTGAACCATCTCATAGGTTCCACGCAATGGGGCCGAAAACAGGCCGCGCGCTATGACGTCGACATTCAGGATGACCACCAACGCAAGGACGACGAGCGTGCCCAATGCGTTGGCAGCTATTGCGAGCGAATTGGCGACCCGCGACAGGCCAGCAACTGCGGTCTTCAGCATCAAAGGCCCCTTTCTCGGGTCGCCGGGTGGTTACTCGACCGTCCAGTCACGCACTCCGGTGAACCCGGCGTCCTGAAGCTTGCCGAGATAGGCGGCCAAAATCTCGTCGCCTTGCTCGCCGTTTTCATTCAGCGTGGCGGCCCACTCCTGTGCAACATTTGGCATTGCGTTGGCCCAAGCCGCGCGATCTTCGTCCGAAACTTCGACAATCGTCCCGCCTGCTTCGGTATAAGCATCCCTTGAGGCCGCGGCGCGGTCCATGGCGATGCCGGCCACATGATCACGATAGTCAATGGCGACGGCTTTCAGAACGTCTTTGACTTCGTCGGGCAGCTTTGCCCAATAGTCAGAATTTACCGTGATCGTCTTGGAATTTACCGCACCCAAGTCAGCCTTAAGCATGTAAGGAGCAACCTCAGCGATTTTGAAGGTCTTGGCGGCTTCGGGCCAGAGCATCGCACAATCCACCAAGCCAGTTTGCAGCATGTTGTAGAAATCGGTCAGGCCACCGCGAACACCGGCCGCGTCTTTGATACCTTCAAGATAACGCAGGTTTAACCCGGCCCCAGCCACTTTGCGGCCTTCCAGATCAGAAACAGTTGAAACCGGTTCCGTGCAGAAGACCTGATAGGTGTCGAGTACGACGCCCGTTGCCAGATAGACCTGATTTTGCGCGGCAAACTCGTTTTGCATCGCCGGGAATTCACGTGCTATTTCATCCACGGCCTTGGCAACGGCACGGGAATCCGATGCCACGAAAGGCGTCGAGCCGGAAATACCCTGGCTCGGCAGCTTGGAGGAATGGAAGATCGTTGTGACGATGCCGATGTCGCCAAGACCAAGCTGTATCCCCTCCAGAACGCCCTTTGGCTTTACGATCGAACCGCCGTAGTTCTCTTGCCAGTTCATCTTATAGTTGCCGGACTCGGCCAGCCGTTTGTCCACTTCTGGAATGAAGAAGTTGGTGAATTCCTTCACCCACAAGGCGCGGTCGGGGTAGCCATCTATCACCACCGCGGAAATGGTTTCTTCTGCGGCAACGGGCAGCGCCATAACGCCAGCTAAAGCGGCGCCCATTAGACTGCGTTTGGTCCAGTTTTTCATTTCTCTCCTCCCAGAAAGTCGGGTCTTTTTTATTTGTTTGCTTTGACCCAGTTGACGGTCAGGTCGGTGCCTGCCGCTTCAAACAGTTTTGCGATGGCGCAATATTTGGCTGTCTCTTCACCCACGCGTGTCAGCTCCTCCTGACTGGCGGGGGTTTCACAATTCACGGTGAGTTCAATTTCTGGAAACGGAACATCAATCTCCTCCTCCATCAGGACACCGCGCCGGTCCAACCTGCATTTCGCGTCGATTGTCACTGTGCCAAGATCAATTCCCAGACGGTGCGCATTCTTGTGCCCGATGACGTTGGTACAGGCGATCAGCGCTGCCATCGCGGTTTCAGTCGGAGACGGACCAAGATTTGTCCCGCCCCGCTCGACTGGTTCGTCGATAACCACATCCAGATCGCGTATTGGTATCTCAGTGCGCGCGTGTGTCGGGCACCGAGCTGTCGTGCGGTAAGTCACGACGGGTTTCACTTTCATGCCCACGGCAGCGCCTCCTCATGCATAAGAACAAACCTTTTCAAACGGAAATCGCGGAAGTTTGTGGAACAAACCTGTTTCATCCGCGTAGCCCAGATTGCAAAGAAAGTTCGACCTGAGCGTCGTGCCCGCGAAAAATTCCTCGTCGACGATCTTGTTTGAAAAGCCCGACATGGCACCAACGTCCAACCCGACGGCCCGCGCTGCGATCATGAAGTAGGCACCCTGCAGAGTCCCATTGCGAAACGCAGTGTCGGCCACGTATTCGGGGTTGTCCACGAACAGGGGCCGACGATCTTCGTGCGGGAAAAGAAAGGGCAGCTCTTTCCAGAACTCCATGTCATACGCAATGATGGCAGTAACCGGTGCGTCCATCATTTTCGGCACGTTCTTTGGCTTCAAAGACTTGGCAAGCCGCTCTTTACCCTCGGCACTTTTCACGAATACAAAGCGGGCGGGTAGCGTGTTCATACTGGTCGCGCCGTTGATCGTGATGTCGTATATCTCTTCAAGCAATTCGTCAGAAACTGGCTGGTCGGTCCATGCGTAGTGCGACCTGGATTCGCGCAGGATCAGGGCGATCGCGTCATCCGTCAAACGGGGAATACGCTCGCGCAGATCGCGATGATCTTGCTGCGCCTTGGCGCGAAGTGCCTCTAATTCTGCCCCGGTTGGTGCGCTCATGCTGCGGCCACCTTTGACTTGGCATCCTTTTCGTCGATGACCGGGCTGGCGCATATGCCGATGCCTTCAATCTCGACCTCGACGGTTTCACCCGGCTTCAACCAACGTGGATTGGGTTTTTTGGCGTGGCCAACACCCGGCGGCGTCCCCAACGCAATCAGATCCCCCGGCTCCAAAGTGGTATATTCCGAGATCGTCGCGATGACCTGCGGAACCCCCCAGATCATGTTGGCGGTGTTCGAGCTTTGCAGGATTTCGTCCCCCACGCGGCTTTCGATTTTCAGGCCGGACGCTCCTTCGGGCAGGTCGTCGGGCGTTACGGTGAAAGGACCGATCGCGCCCGTGTCATCGAAGTTTTTGCCGGGTGTCCATTGAACGGTTTTACGCTGATAGTCCCGCAGCGAACCGTCGTTGAACACGGTATAGCCAAAGACATAATCCAGCGCGTCCGCTTCCGAGATATGACGACCACGTTTTCCAACGATCAACATAAGCTCGGCCTCGTAGTCGAGCTTCTCGGAACAGGCTGGCCGCACCATTGGCTGCCCCGCCGCCATGATCGAGTTTTTCCCACGCATGAAAAGTGTCGGATACTCCGGTATGTCATAGCCGCCTTCCTTGATGTGGTCGGTATAGTTCAACCCCATGCAAATAATCGTGCCGGGTGCCGCCACGGGCAAGGCTGGCACAATGGAAGACACAGCCACACTGTCTGCAGCGGCGATTTTGTCAGCCAGTGAGTCGGCCAGTTCCGGGTTGGCTATCAAACCCATCAAGTCGAAACCGATGGCGGGGTCCAAAGCCGTTAAATTCACAGCGTTTTCACCGCTCACGGCAAAAACCGCAGTGCCTTCCGAAGTCTCTCCCACCAGGTATTTCATTTTCACCATCCATGTCAGTTCGCTTGATTTTTGCCGACTATTTTGCCATATGTCAAATAATATCGATATTTTTAGGAGGGCGGCAATGGTTGCTTGGGCAGACTACAAATCAGAAGCGAAAGGCCGGGGCGCACTTGCTCTAGAGCTTTACGTTGCGCACAGCACGCCCGCCAAAGCGCCAGAAGATGTAAAGGCATCCCTTCCAGATCACCTGGCATATCAGGCACAGCTTGAACGTTCCGGGCAGCTGGCCTTTGCCGGGCCGATGTCGGATGAAACCGGCGAGCATATGCAGGGGATGGGCCTCATCATCTATAGGGCCGACAGTCTCGAAGCCGCCCGAAAGCTGGCAGAGGATGACCCGATGCACAAAAGCGGGGCGCGCAGCTTTGTACTTCGGCGATGGATGATAAACGAAGGCTCATTGAACATCTCAGTCGGGCTCTCGACTGGAACGAGCGCTCTCAGCTAAGAGCCCCAGAAGATTGCGCCACGAAGAAGGGAAAGCCAGATATGGACGCCATGCTTGACACCGAGGGCAAAGAGACTTCCGCCACTCATGGTGCGTATCGAAGGCTGCGCGAAATGATCCTGACTGGCGAGCTGCCACCCGGTCAAAAGCTCAAGATCGAGCAGCTCCGCGGGCTGCTAGACACTGGCGCAAGCCCGGTTCGCGAAGCACTAAGCCTTTTGACCTCGGACATGCTGGTGGAACGAATTGACCAGCGCGGCTTCAGGGCGGCACCAGTGAGCAAGTGCAACTTCGAGGAAATTCTGCTGCTGCGATGCAATCTTGAAGAAACCGCGTTGCGCGCGTCCATCGCCAATGCAGACTCAGCCTGGGAAGACAGGCTTGTTTTGCGTCACCACCATATGAAGAAGGCGGGCCAAAAAGGAGCACACGACTTTGAAGACGCACACAAGGCGTTTCATATGGCCTTGTTGGACAATGCGAAACTGCCGTTGCTGTTGCGGTATTGTTCGCAGCTTTACGACCTGAACATCCGCTATCGTTATCTGGCGGCTGGTGGGTCGAGTTACAAAAAGCGCGATATCAACGCAGAGCATCAGGAAATTCTGGACGCGGCACTGGATCGCGACGCAGAAAGCGCAACACGGCATTTGATCGATCACTACCGTCGAACTGGTGAGTATCTGAGCAGTCAGATGGAGCCCTGAAATGCAGCGGAACTGGTTTCTGGGCGACCTGCTCGATCAGTTGTTCGACCGCCCCGGAAAAAAGCGAGGCAAAGACGACAAGCGATCCATATCAGAGCTGTGTGAAGCACTCTTGTCTGCAGAAGGTGAAGTATCGGGTTTCGTGCTCGCCTCCACGATCCTGGATCGATACCAGACCTTGGACGACACGGAAAAACTGAACTTCTTCGCCTATTTGAATGACCAGCTTGAGTTGGACGCGGATCGGCTTTCTGAAACCGCGCGCCGCTATACCAAAGATAAAAGCGTCGATCTATATAAAAGGCTTAGCGAGGCCGCCGAACCTCGACGGCAAGAATTGCTGCGCCGGCTGAATCAACCCTCCGGCGCAACGCAAGAGCTTGTGGCAATGCGCGTCGACCTGTTGCGTTTTCTCAAGTCCAACCCCGAACTCAGGCGCACAGATATAGATTTCGTGCACTTGCTGCGAAGCTGGTTCAACCGGGGGTTTCTGGTCCTCAAACAGATCAGTTGGGATACACCAGCCCGCGTTCTGGACAAGATCGTGGCGTATGAGGCGGTCCATCAGATTAACGATCTGGACGACTTGCGGCGCAGGCTTTACCCGCCCGACCGTCGCTGTTTTGCGTTTTTTCATCCCTCAATGCCAGATGAGCCACTGATTTTTGTCGAAGTTGCTTTGACGGCTGAAATTCCGAATGCGATTGATGTGCTTTTGTCCCAAGTCCGAGAACCGATCGAACCCGAACAGGCAAAAGTCGCGGCATTCTATTCCATTTCAAACTGCCAGAAGGGTCTAACGAGCATCAGCTTTGGAAACCTGTTGATCAAGCAGGTTGTGACGGAACTCTCGCGAGAGCTGCCGGGGCTTGATACATTTGTGACCTTGTCCCCGATCCCGGGTATGAACCGGTGGTTGGCTGGCGAAAGAGGGCACCCCGAGCATGGGCATGCCGCCAAAGCCGTACTTGCGGGAACAGCCTTTGCACAGGACGTGCGGGCGATGGCCGCCCGATACCTGTTATTCGCCAAGCGCGAAGATGGGATGCCGCTGGATCCCGTGGCCCGTTTTCATCTGGGAAACGGTGCCGAGCTTCACGAACTGCATGCCGAGGCCGACCTGTCGCAGAACGGACGATCCCAATCCGGCGGCGCAATGGTCAACTACCTCTACGATTTGAAAAAGACAGAACGTCACCACGAAGAATTTGCGGCACATGCCACAATCGAAGCCTCGCGTTCCGTGCGCGCGGCTTCAACCGCAACACTTGCGGCCAGACCAGAGGAAAATACAGCGTGACCAACACTCTCTACGACAGCTTGTTTGCCCACCACGCGGGAAACAAGGCTCCGTTCCTGCAACTCGATGACGGACAGGTGATGTCATATGATGCGTTTCTGAAACGCGCCGCACAGATCGCGCATGTTTTGCAGAACAGCGGAGTTTCTCCTGGAGACCGCATCGTTGTGCAGGCCCCAAAGCTGGCTGATACACTGGCGCTATACGCTGCTGCGGTTCAGGCGGGCGCAGTCTACCTACCGCTCAATACCGCCTATACGTTGGCAGAGTTGGACTATTTCATCGCCGATGCCCAACCTGCCATGATCGTCTGCGACAGCACCGACGAAACTGAGGTCGGAAAACTGGCGGCCCGTTATGGCGCAAAGCTGCGGACCCTTGGCGGCGACACTTCGAGTCTGAGCCGCGAGGCTGACGCACAGCCCCACGAGTTTGAAACCGTGGATCGCGCCCCGGACGACCTTGCAGCCTTGCTTTATACATCGGGAACCACGGGCCGCTCTAAGGGCGCAATGCTGAGCCATCAGAACCTTTTGTCTAATGCCCAAACTCTCGTGGAATTGTGGGGCATCACAAGCGACGACCGCTTGATTCACGCGCTGCCGATCTTTCACACGCACGGACTTTTCGTAGCGATGAATACGTCGCTGCTCGCCGGTGCCAAAGTTCGGCTGATGGAAAAGTTCGACGCAAGCGCGATCGTGCAGGAATTGCCCAAGTCGACCCTTTTGATGGGTGTCCCAACTTTCTACACCAGATTGCTGGAAGATGACGGTTTCACCAAACAGATCACACAGGGCATGCGCCTGTTCATTTCCGGTTCTGCCCCATTGCTGGCAGAAACCCATCAGGCGTTTGAAACGCGCACAGGCCACCGCATCCTCGAGCGCTATGGCATGACCGAAACGAACATGAACACCTCGAACCCCTATGATGGCGAACGCCGCGCGGGAACTGTTGGCATGGCTCTGCCCGGCACCGAGGTGATTGTCACCAACCCCGAAACCGGAGAAACACTGCCTCAGGGCGATGTAGGAATGATCGAAATACGTGGACCCAATGTATTCAAAGGCTATTGGCAGATGCCCGAGAAAACGGCGGAAGAACTACGTGACAACGGCTTTTTCATTACCGGTGATTTGGGCCAATACAGCGCGGATGGCTACCTGTCGATTGTGGGTCGGTCGAAGGATCTGATCATCACCGGTGGGTACAATGTCTACCCCAAGGAAATTGAAGACGTCCTGAACGACATCAATGGCGTTTTGGAATCAGCCGTTTTCGGAATTCCCGATAGCGACTTCGGCGAAGCGATCATTGCCACTCTGGTTCCCGAGCCCGGCGCGAAACTTGACGTGGAACAGATTGCGGGGACCGTCAAAGGTAAGCTGTCGCGTTTCAAACATCCGCGCCGCTATGAAATCGCCTCGGAACTGCCGCGCAATACTATGGGAAAGGTACAAAAGAACCTGCTGCGCGACCAGCACACGCAGAAGACACCTGCACCTGCCGTGTCCTAGCGGGGCTAGGTTCCCCAAGGGACACCTCCTTGCTCTTTACCCCATAGAAGACAGACCAAAACAACAAAACGAACCGACGTATCAATCAGCCCGTGAACTTTTTTCTGGGAATTCACGTTTCATTATATAAGCTGATTTGATTGGTTGAAATTAAGCAATTGTCTCATGTGGTCGGCCGCGCAGGATCCTTTTCCAAGCGTCAAGGTGCCGAAGGAGTAACGAATGTTTGGAGTAACTATCGCCGGCAAGAGAGTCGATTGGCGCGAAATCAGGCGCGCGTTCGGTTCGGCAATTCTGATCGCCATAGTCGTGATAATCGTTGCAGGGGCTTTTTTCTTAGCATTGAACTTGGCAAGTGCCGTCACCGACGACGCGAAGCTCAGAATAAAGGTCGCGGAAGCGATTGAAGAAGGGAATTTGACTGCGGTGCATCGGTTGCTCAACAACCGGGAAAGAGGCGTGTTTCAAGACAATGATTGCCTCATCTTGTCGATGGCGCTGAACGCTCATGGAACCGCGTTGGAGAGGGCAGTATCACCATTTGGGCGCCCGCTTATCGAAGGCCGCGAGACAGTCGAGGACAATCCTCTGATAGAGGTAGTTTGCGGTCGTTTGATGGACCAGGTCGTAAACGGGAACGAAGAGTCATACCGCTTTGTTCCTTACCATAGGTACATGCACGGTGGGCGCGCCTTGGCCGAGCTTGTCGTGCCTCTGGTCGGCGTTCAGGGTTTTCGCAATCTATTGCTGACGGCCAACTCTCTGACACTGCTGTTGGTGGCCGTGATCACACTAGTCCGCGCAAGCCGACCAGACATACCGGCACCGGCTCGGTCGATAAATCTTGGGCTGTGCCTGATGTCAGTATTGCTGCTCACCTTGTCCGGCGTTCAATACTTCGGAATGTCGCTGTCAATCGGACCGGCGGACCTGTTCGTTCACCTTCTATTTCTTGCAATAGTCTCGTTCGGGGCGATTGCCTGCCGGCGCGACACGTATTTGGCTATCATCGGGATCGCAGCGGCGTTCATTATCTATTTTGAGTTTCTGACAGGCCAAATTCCATTGGGCGTGGCTCTTGTCATACTGCTCCCTTTCTTCTGCCTGACCTCTGATGAAGATGTCCCTGAGGCCGTACTCAGAAGCGTTCTGGGGACGTTTGTTTTCTGCACGATCTGTCTAGGCCTCATGCTTGCGAAATACGGGGTCACTGCCCTTGTGTTCGGACCTGAGGTCTGGAGCAATATCTTCGACCAACTGGAAGAAAGAACTTCGCTGGGAGAGTTTTCATTATTTGAAGTTTTCGCACGACTGGCCTACCGAACCCATCATATCGCCTACGGCTCGACCGTGCTGGGCCTGGCTTACTTGGTTTTGGCGATTGGGCTCTTTTTCCATTGCTTTTGGCGTGACCTGCAAAGCGGAACTATCTATCGCCAGTATCGTGCGTTCGGACTGCTTGCGGCTGCGCTGAGCATACTTGTTTGGTACCTGGCATTCTCAAGTCACAGCGCTATTCATTCGTGGTTCATGATCAGGCCGATCGGTCTGTTCGCAGCGATGGCCTGTTCTTACAAGATCCTGGAAATCAGCTCGCCGACCAACAGTAATCGCGCCGCACGTGCGACGAACTTGGCGGAATATGAAAGCACCTCTTAATTCAGCCGTGAGTATCGCCGCCTATTCGGATTGCCACCGCTTCAAGATGCTGCTGCGGCAAGAGGTTTGGCTACCATCCACCCCACCTGCCCCGGCTCAGTTCACCCCGGTGCCACATTGCGGTGGAAATCCGACTGGAACTGTGGATCTGTCACCCCGTCACCGGAATGCAGATCGGCCTCAACCAAGGAAAGCCGGACATGCCTCCGCCTTGCACCGGACAGGACTGGAAAACCCACCAGCCTCAGCGATCAACGCAATTCCCAGAGCTCAATTTCGAAGCACGGCTTAGTTCGGCGCAGTTACCGCAGGAATTGCCCGTCCACTCGTTTTTTGCATGCGCATTGCGACAGCTTGCGCCCAATCGCGTTGGGCCGTTTCCCGATCTTCAAGCACTCCGTGAACGATGCACAGAAACAGTTCGGAATCGTCCGGGCCATTGGCCTGAGCAAACCAATCGGTGACCGGCGGAGCGGGAACGGCAGCTTTCGCCAAGCGACGCTGAACCGGTTGTTTTTGCAACGGTTGGTCAAGCGAGGCCTGATCGTCGGTGATATCCTCAATCAGCGTCGGGCGCGTCGTTCCGGTGTCCGGGGTCAGAATGCCCATGATCTGTTCACGACCTGCCGGAACAAAGCGACCTTCTTCTTCGACCGGAAAGCGGATTGCCTGCCCCGGATTGACGTCCTTAAGCACTTTGCTGTCCTCGACCACGATGGTCCCGTTCACCAGAACATACGGAATTCCGGTCGAAGGCAGACCGTTCTTGCCTTTTGAATAAGTTGCCTGTTCGGTGACGTTTTCGGGGTCAAAGATAACGATGTCTGCGACCATACCTTCCTGCATCCGACCACGGACCTGCATAGCCTTCAGACCCGTGTCGCCAAGGCGTTTGGCATGAGAATAGCTGAGCTGCGAAAGCGACAACATCAGGGGTATTTCGGCCTCTCTCGCAAGCCGCAGAACAAGGGCATGACTACCTGCGGCTCGTGGGTGGCCAGCGTAGTCCTCGTAGGCGGAGTCCCAATTTAGCCGGTTACCCTCTGCGTCCAAGCCGGGCATTCCGTCGCCCGAAACGCTATATCCTGCAATCTGAATCCAGTCGTTCAGCCATTCCTCACGCGGCGGGCTGAAAGCAATGGCTGTGCGTCCCGGTTCATTCTTGGCAAACTCCAAGAACTCTTCCTTCGTAACGAATCGGTCGAGTTGAGGATCAAAGATGGTTTCTTCGTATTTGTACCCCATACCCGCTTCCCAATTGTCAGGGCCCAGAATGGATGCACCGTAATTCCCTGACCCGGCCGTCCACGGGTAATAGCTGGACCAGACATTGTGACCCTGTTCCCGCGCCATCTGTAACTTTTCCTGATTTTCCCACCAGCCATAGTCGTTGTCGTGATGGATATGCAACGGTGCCTTCAGAACCATTGCGTTGACCAGAATCTCGTTCACGCCGGTCTGGGTTTCGGTTGGGGTTGAGGCACTGGGATGAAAGCGATGATGCACCGAGGTCAGGCGGCCATATCGAGCGGCAGCTTTCTGAGCCTCAAACATCTCATACGTCGTGATCCCATTTCGCGCATAGCCGATGGTTGATCCCACACCAAGCGCACCCAGACGCAGCCCTTCATCAAGCTGGGCTGTGATCTCGTTCATCTGGTCCTTGGTGCTGGGCGTAACCGACCACCCATCGACCCCGTCCTCGGCGGCCTGCGCCCTGTAGTCAAAGAAATAGGGCATCGAGATATCCGGCCCCTCCAGCGCTAGCCCGTCGTGCACCCGCATCCGGGCAAATTCCTGTCCCACAACGGTGCCGAAATTGGCCTGTGTGTTGCCTTCGCGGGCGGCATACCATTCGTCGATATTGGCTGCGCCAATTTCAAAGTCCATCTGGGTTGTGACGCCATCGCGCAGGTTGACCTTGATACCCCAGGGGCCAAGCCCGTGCTGCTCGAGATCAATGAAACCCGGTGCAACAACGTGGCCGGTTGCATCGATGATCTCATCGCCCGTCAGCTCGTCGGTGGTGATGCTAGTGATCCAGCCATTGTTGATTCCAACATTGGCGACCTGATCAAAACCTGTTTCGGGGTCCATGACGCGCCCACCCTGAATGACCACATCGTAAGTCTGCGCGTATGCCGAAGTAGCGACGACCGTTGTCAGAAAAAGGGACGAAATCAGCGTGCTTCTCAGTTTCATGAAAACCCCACAGGTTGCAAATCTGTGATCACCATAGCTTGAGGTATCTCGAAATTCATATTCATTTGGTGAAGCTGGGCCAATAAAGCTGTCATCTGATGAATGTTTTCAGGCATTTGTATGCTACACCCCAATCATGCGTGCAGAACCCACCCAGAGCATTATGTTCCTCAGCCCTTTCTTCGACAGGATGACGAACCTTGGCTTTCGCCAATCAACGCTTTGTGAGCGGCTGAGGGACTAGGCGGTTCGGCAAGCTACCGGCTGGAGGTCGAGGGTCAGGTTGCCTTTTGAAAGCTGAAACGCCCGGTGAGTTTCGCATATCAAAAAGGGGGTGATCACGGCTTCGGGGCTGTTTCAATAAGCCATGCGTGTAGAGTGCTGATTGGCGGAGACAACTGGTCACCATCTCTGCAGACGAAGTATAGGGCGTTCTCGTCCTCAACGCTTAAATCGCTTAGATGGACCAAACGTCCCGCCGCGATATCATCAGCCACAAGAATTTCACGTACCAGGATGGCACCTTGCCCATCAATGGCAGCCGCAATCAAAACTGCGGAGTTGGGTAAAGCCGAACTTGTAGGTTGAACATCCGGTTGCCTTATCCCTGCTTTTGTCGCCCAGGTGTCCCAGTGTGGATGAAACTGATCATGCAATAGAGGCAGTTGAATTATCGCTTCAGGGTCAATCGGACCTTCCGCCACCAGTGAAGGCGCAGCAACAACAACGAGACGCTCATTCACAAGGCGTTCGCAATAGAGCCCGCTTGATTGATGGCCACCGAAACGCAGTGCCACGTCTACCTCGCTATCAAGGAAATTGACTATTTGATCCTCGGTATCCAGTCGAATTGCGATGCCCGGATGACGTTCACGGAACTCTGGAAGCCTCGGGATAAGCCATTTGATCGTCAGGGATGACGAAAGCGAAACCGTAACAAAACCCCGTGTTCGGGGCCGTTTGGTCGCCCAAATCCCTTGCTGCAAAGTTGCGAATGCCTCCTGCGTCGCAAGGTGCAGGCGTGCACCCTCTTCGGTAAGCTGTACTCCGCCTGAGAGCCTTCTCAGCAGTTGAACATCAAGGTATTGCTCCAACAGTTTGATCTGGCGGCTTACTGCGCCGTGCGTCACGCCCAGATCATTGGCTGCCTTGCTGATGTTCAGGCGTGATGCGGTTGCATCGAAGGCTTGCAATGCTCGAAGATGCCTGATGTTCGTCATGAGTGTGAGTTTATCTCACATCTCTGTGCGGTAAAGTCGTTTCATTGCTTTCTGTAGCCCGCATATCCTCGTCAAGAATAATCACAGCGGAGACAATCCCATGACTGACGTTAAAGTGGCGCTGATGACCGGAACCGGTCAGGGCATTGGGCGCGGATGCGCCATCGAGATGGCAAAGGCGGGCTTCAAAGTTTCGCTGATGTCCCCATCGACGCGATCCATAGACTTGGCAGATGAATTGGGGGGGATCGGGCGTCAGGGCTCGGTCCTCGACACGGCCGACCTGCAGGCAATGGTGGACGCCACACTCCGAGAGTACGGGAGGATCGATGCCGTCGTCAGCAATATGGGCCATGGTGGTGGCGTGCCAGAAGCCATCAAGACGGTGGGCTTTGACCCGGACTTCGACGGGCCATTGCTGGAACTACCGGATGAGCTATGGCGCGAAAGTCTCGACATGTATGTGCTCAATGTCGTCAAGCTGGCACGCATCGTGACCCCGATCATGATTGAACAAGGTGGCGGTTCATTCGTGAATATCTCGTCCATGAACACGGTTGAGCCGCGCGCACCCTATCCGATGAGCATGCTTCGCGGTGCGCTGCACAGTTTCGCCAAGTTGTTCGGAGATCGATACGCCCGCCACAACATCAACATGAACAGCCTGATGCCCGGCTTTTGCGAGAACGTGAATCTGTCCGACCTGGCAAGACGGTCTATCCCTGCGCAACGCCCGGCAACGTTCGCCGAGATCGGACAAGCCTGTGTTTTTCTTGCGTCGGATGGAGCACGGTACATCAACGGACAGAACATTCTGTCAGACGGAGGTATGAATCGTGCTGTTCGTTGAGTTCGGAAAGGAACGGCCATGATTGTGAGATCACTAGAAAGTATCGTTGGTACCGAACGGGACGTTGCCGGCCCGGGATGGAACAGCAGACGGCTTCTGCTTGCCTCCGATGGCATGGGGTTTTCGATGACCGATACAATCATCAAAAAAGATACCGTCCTCGAGCTTGAATACATCTATCATTTAGAAGCCTGCTACTGCATCGAAGGCAGAGGTCAAATCCGACGTTCTGACGAGGAGACATGGCACGAATTGGAACCGTTCACACTGTACGCATTGGACCAAAATGACCGGCACTTGGTACAAGCTCTGGATGCGAACCTTCGGCTGATCTGCGTCTTCAACCCTCCACTTACCGGTGGTGAGGTTCATCGAGAAGATGGAAGTTATGCGCCAACTGAATAATGACAGGAATGTAGCTTAATTTCCCAGGCTCAAGTCCCGGGAACAGCGCCGACCCCAAGGCCCGATTTGGGCTGGAAGAGGCCGTTCAATCCGATTTGCCAAGAGTCCGCTTTACAGATTTTCATGCCGTTCGTGATGACCGATCAAATGTCTGCTTTGTAGTGCGCCAAAAACATTGCGATGCAATCGTCCAGTACGTCTTTTGGTGTCGGGTTCTCGCCGAGGAAAAACTCTGGCCAGAAGAAAAAGTTTTTGACAAGCGCCAGCAGCTGGTTGGTTGCGAAGGTCGGATCAGCCTTTCGGATCACACCTGCGTCCATGGCTTCGCCGATCAACCTCGTAATCGGGTAGTCGTGAGCTTCTGTCTCGGAGAAGAACTTCCGGGCCTTCACCAACGCGCACATTGGTGATCAGGGTATGCAGTCCTTGATCTCGATCGGAGAACACTACGCCGACAAGATCGTGCAACCTTCGCTGACCATCTATAGTTCGACGGCTTTCACCGCGATCTGCTCGACCGCATTCGTCGAGAAGCTGACGAACGAGCACAAAGAACTGGCTTTTGACGAGTTCAGCCACGTTGATTTCTACTACAAGCCTGAGGCTGTGAAAGCATCGACTGACGCCGTGGCTGAGTTCTTCAACGCATAAACTTATTGGTGGAGGTCGCCGCAATATGAACATCTGTTTCGCGGCCTCCCCCTGCCCGACCCTTTCCGCCAGAGCGACAGTTGCTCCGCGCCCAACGCAAGCCAGCGCAGTTACCGGGTTTGCGCATATGCCATTAGGACGTCCGAAATTGTGTCCGGTACAACGGACAGGGTTAGCTCGAATTGCTCTGCTAACGCCAATCTTGGCAGGGGTGTTCGGAGTATGTGCGCTATGGGTAACGTTTGCTTTTGGACTTGCGTTAGGCGCCGGCTTGCAATCCATGACATTGGCAATGGTATCTGGCCTCATTCCGTTTCTCGGCTGGGCTGGCTTTGGTTTTTGGTGGATGGCGCAACCCGCAGAAAGCCCCGCGCTTGGTATGCGTGGAGTAAAAACAAAACCGCTAGCCGTGCGGGTGAGGCCGGGGGCTGTGACTTTCGGACTCAACAGGGCAGCGCAGCCCGTTCGGTAAGCAGCTGGATATTAGTGGCAGGTAAGGGTCAGAAAACCTCTGAACAGGTTTTGCTCAATGTTTTCAGTACCAAGTGGCGGACCGAGGAGGATTCGAACCCCCGACCCCTTGATTCGTAGTCAAGTACTCTATCCAGCTGAGCTATCGGTCCGCGTTGGTGAGGCGCTATTTAGACCCGGCGTTCGGGACGTGCAAGCTGATTCTTCAAAAATATTTCAAAAAGTCCCCTCACCCCGTGGAAGCCTTATTTCAAAGGTTGTCCCTTGAGGTCCAGTTTCGGCTAGAACCAACTCTCCGCCGTGTCCGCGCGCCAGCTCTTGCGAGATAGCAAGCCCAAGTCCAGAGCCACCTTTCCGCACCCCTCCCTGAAACGGGGTGAACAAGTTCTCGCGCGCTTTCGGCGGCAGGCCTGGGCCTGTGTCGGTGATTTCGATGCACCAATTTGCCTCATACTCGCAGCCTTTGATGGTGATCTTGCCCGGTTTGCCCGACGTGACCAAAGCCTGACGCGCATTGCGCACGAGGTTGAGTATGACCCGGAATATCTGCTCGGGGTCAGCACGCGCCACAAGGTCCTCGGGCACCTCGTTGACAATTTCTACGCAGGCATCTGCAACGGCCAACTGTTCGCTGGCGACAACGTCGTCGGCAACGCTGCGCAGGGGCACCATGGTAAGCGTCGGCGCGGGTTCCTCGGCGCGACCAAAAGCCAACGTGCTTTCACACAGTGACACCGCACGGGTGATCGAGTTCACCAGTTTGGGCGCCATACGTCGCACCAAGGGGTCATCGCTGGCCTCGATCCGGTCTGTAAAAAGCTGCGCCGACGTGAGGATGTTGCGCAGATCGTGGCTGACCTTGGCGACCGCGCCACCCAGTTGCGCCAGACGCTCGCGTTGCTTCAGGGCTTGCGTCAGTTCCTTCTGCAACTGCTCCAGAGCCTCCTCAGCCTCGCGCAGTTCGGTCACTTTCGAGTTGGGAGAGATGATGCCCCGCGCATCCTCGGGCGCACCGGCATAGCGCTGCATATAACCCACGACACTTTTGATTGGCTTCACCAGCACAACGCGCACGGCCAGAAACAGGAAAAACGCCGTGATGATCGAGATTACAAAAGACAGCCCCAGAATTCGCAACCCGTAATCTGTCATCGCCATGCGCAGCGGCTCGCTGTCCGTCGTGACTTCAATCAGCAAACCCGCGTCTTTCACCGGCTCTCCGATCACGCGGATCACTTCGTTTTCAGGAGTAAACAGCCGAGCCATTGCGTCGCGTATCAATATCCACGGGGTGGCATCGCGCAGGTCATATGTGTTGGTGATCTGATCGGGAATGGGCGAGGACAGCATCAACTGCCGCACCTCATCGCGCCGCAGCACCACGTTGTAGACACCCGCATTGGCCAAAAGTTCGGCCTCAAGATCATCGGCCAGCATATCATCCGCCAGCAACGCCAGGGATGCGATCTGAGCACGCTCAAGACGGTTGAGTAGAAAGTCCTCGCGGAAACGCGCAATCGAAGGGACAAAGATCAACACCTCGGCCAACATCACGAAGACCGTAGTCAGGATCAGAAATCGGCCCGAAAGCGAGTTCAATCTGCTCTCCCTTCCCGGTCAGGGCATCCAACGCTGGACCAGCCCGACCACTCGTTTAACCATTTGATTCTCAAACAGCCTTGGCGAGAAATAGGCACCCGCCACCCGTTTGTTAAGCTCTCCGATCGTCGGATAGGGCGAAACCATCGCGGCGATCTGCCCCATCTTGAGGTTATTGGCCAAGGCCAGCGACCACAAGTTGATCAATTCGCCCGCCTGATGCCCCACGATTGTAGCCCCTACTGGGCGGCCTTTCACGACCATGACTTTAATAAAGCCTTTCATCTTGCGCTCGGAAATGGCGCGGTCGTTGTGGTGATAATCAAACCGGGCGACTTCTACCTTGTCGCCATGCTGAGCGCGGGCCTGCGCCTCGGTCAGGCCGACCTGCGCCAATTCGGGGTCAGTATAGGTGGCCCAAGGGATATGCGCGGTTTTCGCCTTTGAGGGCAGGCCGAACAAGGCCGAACGGATGATGACCCCCGCATGATAGCCAGCCACATGGGTGAATTGCATCCCACCGGCCACATCTCCGATGGCGTAGACCTTTTTGTTGGTGGTGCGCAGGGCGTCGTCCACCTTGATCCCCGTCCGCGTGGGTTCGATCCCAGCGGCCTTTAAGTTTAGCCGGTCGGTATTGGCCTTGCGCCCTGCGGCCAGTAACAGGTGCGAGCCCGAGACTATCTGCCCTGTCTCGGTCACCACTTCGACCTTGCCGTCCGAGCCGCGAATCTGCGCCACCATAGCCTGCTCATGGATCTCGACACCTTCGGCGCGCAATGTATCCAGCACGATGGCCGCCGCCTCGGTGTCGTCCTTGCCCAGCGCCTGCATCCCCTCGATCACGGTCACTTTGCAGCCCAGACGGATATGGGCCTGCGCCATCTCCATCCCGATGGGGCCGCCGCCGATGATCAGCAGATGCTCGGGCTTGTCACGCAGGTCGAATATTGTCTCGTTGGTGTAATATGGCACCTGATCCAGGCCGGGGATCGGCGGCACCAGAGGCGACGAGCCGGTCGCAATCACCACCCGCCGCGCGGTGATCAGGTGATCGCCCGCCTGCACCTGCGTGGGCGAGACGAACTGACCATATTCGCGGATCACCTTGACGCCGAATCCCTCGAACCGTTCCTGACTGTCCATCGGCTCGATCTGCGCGATGACGTCGTGGACATGATCCTTGACGGCGGCATAGTCCACCTGCGGCACCACATCCGCCACGCCCAGCGCCGAGGCGTGGGCCTGACCATAGGCTGCCTTGCCGCTGGCGATCAGCGCCTTTGACGGCACACAGCCAAAATTCAGGCAATCGCCTCCCATCTTGTGACCTTCCAGCAAGATCACGTCTGCACCCATCTGGCTGGCACCGGCGGCGACGGACAAGCCACCCGACCCGGCACCGATCACCAGGATATCTGTCTTCAGGTCTTGCATGAGGTCAGGCGTCCTTCTTACCACGTACCGCTTTGATAACTATCGGCAAAGCCGCCAACGCGCACAAGCCGATGATCGGACCAATCACAAAAGGCTCCCACAGCAGTGACACATCCGGCGATTCACCCCGGTCGAACACACCACCTAGACCAACGCCGATCCAGGTGTAGACGATGCCACCGGGAATGATGCCCAGCGCGGTGGTGATCAGGAAGTTACGGAATTTCACCCCGACCAGCGCGGGCACCAGATTGGCCACGAAAAACGGCACCACCGGCACAAGGCGCAGCAGGAACAGAACCGAGATTTCATTCTCGCGCAGCCCATCCTTCAGCTTTTTGACGGTACCTTCCGACGCTTCCAGACGTGCGGTCAGGTTTTCGCCCAGCCCCCATCGCGCGGCCAGAAATATCACGCAGGCGCCGATGGTCGCGGAAAAGACGTTGAAGACCGTGCCTGCAAACAGGCCGAACAGAAACCCGCCTGTCATCGAGGCTACCGCCGCTCCGGGTAATGAAAACGCAACAATCCCAATATAGATCGCGATAAACGCCCCTGCCATGGCCCAATAGTGGGTGTCGCGCCACGCCAGCAATGCTTCGCGGTTGTCACGCAGAGTTTCAAAGGTCAGGTAATCGCCCAGCGTGAAAAACCCCACGGTCGCCACGGCGAGAATCACCAGCAAAGGAATATGCCGCGCAAGCCCAGTGCGCGGCGCCTGAGTCGTATCGCTCATGTGGCTGTCCGGTTTTGTGCGTTTCATTCTGCTTCCAACATGCGCTGCCTGACCGATGGGAAACAGATGCCTCACGTTGCCTTGATGTTGACGGCAGGTAATGTGAGGGATTAGGGCACCAAAACAGCGATTTTGAAACCTTTCGGCCCTCGCAATTACAGAATTGTTGCAAAAGGCACGAAAACCCCCACCTTGGGGTTTGACTTACCCCCCGCTACCCAGTAGAGGACGGGCTTCGAACACTAGGGCCAGGCGAATCCGCGCCGCACCCGACCGCTATAGATTGGAGACGGAGCGATGAAACGCACCTATCAGCCTTCGAACCTGGTTCGCAAACGCCGCCACGGTTTCCGCGCGCGCATGGCTACCAAAGCCGGCCGCAAAATCCTGAATGCACGTCGCGCACGCGGCCGCAAATCGCTGAGCGCATAAACCGCTCACCGATCAGGTTATGAACATGACGCCGCCGGAGGCCCCTGAGGATGGTAACAACCAACCGAGGGTAAAGCCCCCGGCGGCGTCCGTTTGCGCGCCTGAAACTCTTATCGTCCTCAAGAAGCGGTCCGATTTCCTGAAAGCCGCCCGCGCACGCAGGCAGGGAACGCCATCGATGATGGTTCAGGCCCGCAAGCGCGCCGATGATGAGGCGGACGGAATTCGCGTCGGCTTTACCTGCTCCAAGAAAGTTGGCAATGCCGTGGCACGCAACCGCGCCAAGCGCAGATTGCGCGAGGCCGCACGCGCGGTTCTGCTGGCCCATGGAAAAAACGGCTGGGACTACGTCCTTATCGGTCGCGCCGAGGTCACCGCAGGGCGGCCCTATGACGCGCTTCTGGGCGATTTGCGGTACGCGCTGCGCAAAATTCACAGCGCGAAGCCGTGACACTGTTTTCCCATATCCTCGCCCTGCCTATCCGAATCTATCGGTTGGTTTTCAGCCCTTGGGTCGGTTTTAACTGCCGGTATCAACCGACCTGTTCGGCCTATGCCCTCGAAGCGTTGGAAAAGCACGGTCCGATCAAAGGGACGTGGCTGACTGTCCGGCGCATTGGTCGCTGCCACCCCTGGGGCGGAACCGGCTATGACCCCGTGCCGGACTGTTCGGACCGTGAACGCCCGACGCGCGACCCGCAGTAACACTTGACCCGTTCCGATCCGCGCTGAACAGTTGGCCTATTCAGCCGGAGGCCCGAATGACATCCCAAGCGCGCCACACCCTGCCCACGCATGAAGTCGTGAACCAACCTCCCACGCGCGACGATAGCGACCTTTGGGGGACTGACCCGGTTCTGCGGAACCTTCTGCGCGATTTCGGTGGACGCGCCGCCCCGGTATCGGCCTATGGTGACATACTCGGGCGCGCCGAAACGCGCGAATTGGGGCGCGAGGCCAATCGGCACCCGCCGGAACTTGTACCGTTCGATCAAGGTGGCCGTCGCATCGACGAAGTCAGGTTCCACCCTGCGTATCACCAGATGATGCAGATCAGCCAAACTGCTGGCTACGCAGCGCTAGCCTGTGACGGACAGCCCGGTGGCCACACCACCCACGCGGCAATGGTATATTTGGCCAGTCAGGTCGAGCCCGGACATTGCTGCCCGCTGACGATGACCTATGCCGCAATCCCCGCGATCGAAGCCGACGCGCACTTGGCCTCGATCTGGCGTCCAAAACTGTCCGCCTTCGGATACGACAAGACAGCCGAACCAATAGCCAACAAAACCAGCGCCACGCTGGGGATGGCGATGACCGAGAAACAGGGCGGCTCGGATGTGCGGGCCAACACCACAACCGCCACACGGGACGGAGATCACTGGCGGTTGCGCGGGCACAAGTGGTTCTGCTCGGCCCCTATGTCGGACGGGTTCCTGACCTTGGCGCAAGCTCCGGGCGGCTTGACCTGTTTCCTTGTCCCCCGCTGGTTAGAAGGCGAGCGCAACGCGATCCACCTGATGCGTCTGAAAGACAAGCTGGGGAATAAGGCGAATGCCTCGTCCGAGATCGAATACCACGACGCGCTGGCTTATCAGCTTGGCGACGAAGGGGCCGGAATTCGCACGATTCTGGAAATGGTCCATCACACGCGGCTGGACACCGCCATCGCCCCCGCCGGATTGATGCGCGCCGCTTTGACCGAAGCCCATCACTGGGTCGTGCATCGCAGTGCTTTTCAACGCCGATTGATCGACCAGCCGCTTATGCGCGCCGTTCTTGCCGATCTGGTGCTGGACTGGGAGGGCGCACTGACGCTGGGACTGCGCGTCGCCCAAGCGTTTGACGGCGCCTCTGCCGAGGACCGCGCTTTGGCCCGCATCGGTGTCGCGCTGGCCAAGTTTCTGAACAACAAACGTTGTCCCGTCGTCGCCGTTGAAGCCCTGGAGATTCTGGGCGGCATGGGATACGTCGAAGACACCCCCCTGCCGCTGATCTACCGCGAAGCCCCGCTGAACGGGATCTGGGAAGGGTCCGGGAACGTGATCTGCCTCGACATCCTGCGAACCTTGGCGCGCGAGCCGCTGGCCGCCGAGGTTCTGCAAGCGGAACTGAACGCCACAACGGGTGCGGATCGGGAATACGACGCTGCGCTAAAGGCACATCGCGACCGTTGGCCGGGCATCCCCCCCGAAACCGAGGCACGCTGGTTCGCAGAACGCACTGCGCTTTTGTTGACCGCGTCCCAGTTGCTGCGACATGCGCCCGGCCCCGTGGCCGATGGCTTTGTCGCCACCAGAATCGCGGAACAGAGCGGTCGGATCGCAGGGGCGGTCGCGGGTCTGGATACGAACGCGCTACTCGGGCGCTTGGAATGACCCGCCCACTTGCCGGGTTCCGCCAACTATTGTAGGGGCTGCGCATGTTTGACGAAGCTGACGATATCCACCCGCTCTTTGCTGGCGCGCCCTCGACCACCGAGTTCAAGAAGCTGCGCAAGCGCATCGTGCGCCAGACCCGCGAAGCGATCGAACACTACGGGATGGTGGATTCTTCGGCCCATGACAAAGACGGCAAGCCCCCTCGCTGGCTGGTGTGTCTCTCGGGCGGCAAAGACAGCTATACCCTGCTGGCCGTTCTTTATGAGCTGAAGTGGCGCGGCCTGCTGCCGGTTGACCTGCTGGCCTGCAATCTGGATCAGGGTCAGCCCGGCTTTCCCGCCACCGTCCTGCCTGAGTTCCTAGAGCGGATGGGCGTTCCCCACCGGATCGAATATCAGGACACCTATTCCGTTGTCATGGACAAGGTTCCGCAGGGCCGCACCTATTGCGCTCTGTGCTCGCGCCTGCGCCGGGGCAACCTGTATCGCATCGCGCGAGAGGAAGGTTGTTCAGCCGTTGTGCTGGGCCATCACCGCGACGATATCCTCGAGACGTTCTTCATGAACCTGTTCCACGGCGGACGTCTGGCGACGATGCCGCCCAAGCTGGTGAACGAAGAAGGCGATCTGTTTGTCTATCGTCCTCTGGCACATGTGGCCGAGGCCGATTGCGAGAAATTCGCCAACGCGATGAACTATCCCATCATCCCCTGTGACCTGTGCGGCAGTCAGGACGGGCTGCAACGCCAGCAGGTAAAACAGATTCTGGATCAATGGGAGAAGAACAGCCCGGGACGCAGACAAGTGATGTTTCGCGCGCTGACCAACGCACGACCTTCGCACCTTCTGGACCCAAAGCTTTTCGATTTCGCAGGTCTGAGCCTGAACACTGACAAAAATGACGAAAATGAGGACAAAATTCCTCGGTTGCGTTAACGACTGACTCAGAATGGTTTTCTACGGTTACCCTGAGCGTGCGATGCCCAAGGGAAAGGCCCGGAAAACTGATGTGGAAACATTTCTCTATTAACAGAGCTCTCGACTTTCTCGCCACCGCTTTTAGCGGTCCGTCTGCTTTGGCATTTGCACCGGCGATTTGTCTTGCGGCGTTTTGGATTGGCGGCGAACGCGCGCTTGTTACCGTGGCGCTGGCCCTGCCCTTCTTGATTGCGGCGCTCACGGCTCTGACACCCAAATCGAGTCCGACCTCTGACCGCCGTGGCGAGGTGGGCGGCTTTTTGGCGATAGACACATTCGCCACCGAGATGGAGACTTTCTTTGAAGTCAGCCGAAATACGCACCAAGAATCCGCCTGCCTCATTGTCGCATTGGACGGGTTTGCAGAACTTTCGGATCTTCACGGAAACGCAGCAGCCAACCACCTGACCCAACAGTTCTTTAGCCGTGTTTTGTCTGCAATCCGTGCAGGCGACATCACAACGCGGCTGGACCAGAATTCGGTCGCCATCGGGCTGCCTCCGTCGAATCATCTGAATCTTGAGGCATGCATACAGATGTCGGGTCGCATACAGGCTGCCGTTGAAGAACCCATCACCCTGAACGGGACAGGCATCTACCTGACGTGTTCGATTGGCTTCAGTCTTTTGTCCAGTGTCCCTGAGGATGGGTTTGAAGCGTGGATAGACGCTACAAGTTCCGCTCTGGCCGAAGCGCAGCGGAACGGCCCGTCCACTATCCGCTCTTACTCCAGCGAAACACGTCGCCGGTCACGCATCCGGGCCAATCTTCGCAAGGAATTCGAGGCAGCGTTGGAGAGTGGTGAAATCCGCCCCTGGTTTCAGCCTCAAATATCAACCGATACCGGGCAAGTCACCGGCTTTGAAGCCCTTGCCCGTTGGGAACATCCGCAAAAAGGCGTGTTGGGTCCGCAGGTATTTCTTCCGTTCGCCGAACAAGCCGGCTTGATGGAAAAGTTTGGTCAGACCATGCGTCACCATGCATTTGCCGCTATGCGAAAATGGGACCACGCAGGGGTTGCTGTGCCGCGAATTGGCGTCAATTTCGCATCCGACGAGTTGCGTGATCCTGCCCTGATTGACCGGTTGAAATGGGAACTGGATCAAAATGACCTGACCCCGGACAGGCTCGCCGTGGAAATTCTGGAAACCGTCTTTTCAAGACGCCCCGATGACGTGATTACGCGCAACGTGACAGCTCTATCCGGGCTCGGATGCTGTATAGACTTGGACGATTTCGGCACCGGCCACGCTTCGATCGCCTCAATCAAGCGTTTTGACGTTTCGAGGATCAAAATCGACCGGTCATTTGTAGCCAAAGCCGATCGGGACGCCAGCCAACAGCAGTTGGTCAGCGCGATCCTGACGATGGCAGAGCGGCTGAATGTCGAAACACTGGCCGAAGGCGTGGAAACTCAAGGGGAACACGCGTTGATGGCGCAACTGGGCTGTGACCACGTTCAGGGGTTCGGGATCGGCAAGCCGATGCCATTTGAAAAAACTCTGGACTGGATCACAACGCACCAGAACAAGGTTAAGGGTGTCCCCAAGATCGGGCGTCAAGCGGGCTCGTAAACGCGAAATTACGCCAAAAAAGCCTTATACGCGACGACAAGACGGGCGATTCCGCTTGACCTTTGGGGCTGCACTCTGTTGAACCCACCGGGTGTCTTTCACTGCTTAAGGTGGCTGTCCCAGATGGACGATCAGAATAAGAATCTCATCCTCGCAACCGCGCTCAGCTTTGTCGTGATCCTCATTTGGTTCGTGCTGTTCCCGCCGCCCGAACAAGTGACTTCGATCGATCAGAGCGAAATCAGCGCAACTGAGGCCAACGAGGTTCAGACACCCAGCGCTGCAGGAACCGGGACAGCGGGTGAAGCGACCGCCACCGCCGAGGAAACCCTGCCCGAGGCACAAGCCCCAAGGGTTCAGATCGACACACCTCGTCTTGAGGGCAGCCTGTCCCTGTCGGGCGGTCGCATCGATGAGCTATTCCTGAAGGACTACAAGGTTTCGATCGAAGACGGTGCTCCGATTGTTGAACTTCTGTCTCCGGTCGGTTCCGAGTCCGCTTATTACGCCCTTTACGGATGGGCACCGGGTGCAGGTGTCACGGGGTCCGACGTTCCGGGTCCAAACACTCTGTGGACCGTCGAAGAAGGCGAAACACTGGGCGTCGACACTCCGGTCACGCTGAAATGGGACAATGGAAACGGCCTGACCTTCCGCCGCATGATCTCGGTGGACGAGAACTATATGTTCGAGGTCACGCAATCCGTTGAAAACAACACCCAGGCCGAAGTCGGCATGGCGCCCTACGGTATTCTGGCCCGCCACGGCATCGGCGAGGACGGCGATCTGCCCGAGCTAAAGAACTTTTTCATCCTGCATGAAGGCGTGATGGTCATGGCCGACGGCGTCCTGGATGAGATCGACTATGGCGATGTCCGCGATTTCGACATTGACCCCAATGAACGCGCACAGGCCGAGGTTTTCCAAGTCAAAGAAGGCGGTTGGATCGGGTTTACCGATCACTACTGGATGACCACCCTGATCCCCGAGGAAGGCTCGGCCTTCAAAGCCGCCGCGAAGTATGACGCGCGCCGCAAAATCTATCAGACCGAGACGGTTCTGCCGACGCTCACAGTGGCGCCTAACGCAACCGAACAGGTAACCACGCAGCTTTTTGCTGGCGCAAAGGAATGGGAAACCATTCGGGAATATCAGGCCGACGGTGTTCAGAAATTCATCGACAGCATCGATTGGGGCTGGTTCTACTTCCTGACCAAGCCGATCTTCTGGCTGCTGCACAACATCAATGCGCTGATCGGCAACATGGGCTGGTCCATTATCGGCCTGACCCTGATCATCAAGGCGATCCTGTTCCCGCTGGCGTTCAAATCTTACGTCTCGATGGCGAAGATGAAGGAACTGCAGCCGCAGATGGAAGCTCTGAAAGAGGCAGCTGGCGACGACCGCCAGAAGATGCAGCAAGGCATGATGGAGCTGTACAAGAAGGAAAAGGTGAACCCCGCCGCAGGCTGTCTGCCGATCCTGATGCAGATCCCGATCTTCTTCTCGCTGTATAAGGTGATCTTCGTGACGATCGAACTGCGTCAAGCCCCGTGGTTTGGCCCGTTCCAAGACCTGAGCGCACCTGATCCGACCTCGATCATGAACCTGTTTGGCCTGTTGCCCTGGGGCGGCCCGCAGCCTGACACGCTGATGGCGCTGGTCTTCATTGGTATCCTGCCACTGTTGCTGGGTATCTCGATGTGGCTGCAGCAAAAGCTGAATCCGGCACCAACCGATCCGACTCAGGCGATGATCTTTGCCTGGATGCCATGGGTGTTCATGTTCATGTTGGGCAGCTTTGCCAGCGGGCTGGTGGTTTACTGGATCGCGAACAACACGATCACGTTCACTCAGCAATACCTGATCATGAGAAGCCAGGGTTATAAGCCCGACGTGTTCGGCAATATCAAGTCCAGCTTCAAACGCACACCGAAGACGGATGACAAATGACGGCAGAAGTAACCAGCCTCTGGCGGCATCCCATTAAAAGCCACGGCCATGAGGCTGTCGAAACCGTAACACTGAGCCCCGGGCAGACCATGCCCGGGGATCGTGTTTGGGCGGTCGCGCATGTGGCGTCCAAAGCAGATGGCTCGGAATGGGCACCTTGTGCGAATTTCAGCCGTGGTGCCAAGGCACCGCAGTTGATGGCAATCACGGCCAGGCTGACAGGTGATACGGTCGCGCTCAGCCACCCCCAGCGCCCTGATCTGAGTTTTCAGCCGGACACGGAACAAGATGCTTTCCTTGAATGGGTGAAACCTTTGATGCCGGCCGACCGTGCCGCCTCTGCGCGTATCGTGCGCGCACCCGGACGTGGCATGACCGACAGTGACTTTCCATCGGTCAGCCTGTGCAACATGGCCTCGCACCGGGCGGTTCAGCAGAAACTGGGCAAGGAGCTGTCCATCAGACGCTGGCGCGGCAACATATGGTTCGACGGCCTGCCCCTGTGGGAGGAAAGTGAATGGCTGGGTCGCGAGGTTCAGATCGGACAGGCCGTGTTCCACGTACGTGAGCAAATCACACGCTGTCTGGCCACTACCGCAAACCCGAACACCGGCGAACGGGACGCGGATACCCTGGGCGCGCTGAACAGTTGGAACCACCAGGAATTCGGCGTTTACGCCGAGGTGATCCGAGGTGGAGAAATCAAAACAGGCGACACGGTGCAGGTGCTATGACAACGCTTCCTTTCCCCCTTGCTGAGACACCAGACGAATTCTCGCTTGAGCGCGGGCGCAAACTGTTTGCCGGCCCGTCTGAATTTGTCAAAGGCGTTGTGGCGATGAACGGCCTGCCTGCCCCGGACCGGCTGGAGGTTTGCTTTGCCGGTCGTTCCAACGTCGGCAAGTCCAGCCTGATCAACGCGCTAACCGGCACCAAGGGTCTGGCCCGTGCCTCGAACACGCCGGGCCGGACGCAAGAGATCAACTTTTTCACCCAAGGTCCCGAGCTGTATCTGGTTGACTTGCCGGGTTATGGCTATGCCAACGCGCCGCTCAAGGTGGTGGAAAAGTGGCAGCGGCTTCTGAAACAGTATCTGAGCGGCCGCCAGACCCTGCGCCGGGCCTTTGTTCTCATTGACTCGCGCCATGGGGTAAAACCCGTCGACGCCGAGATCATGAAGCTGCTGGACACCAGCGCCGTGACTTTCCAATGCGTGTTGACCAAGGCCGACAAGGTCAAGGCCAACGACCGTGAAAAAGTTCTGGGTCAGGTGCGCGGGGCATTGTCCAAACATCCGGCAGCATTCCCGGAAATCGTTCTGACGTCTTCCGAAAAGGGGGATGGCATCCCCACTCTCCGCTCGATCATCGCCAATTTGGAATAGCTTCACCCTTGGCAGCGCGGGGCAAAGGTCCTAACACGGGGCCTCAGAGGAACAGCAGCCATGAAGACACGAGATATGAACCGGGACTGGATCGCAACCGCAGCAACTTTGAACAGCGCATTGCCGTATTTGCAGCGCTACGACGGCGCGATTGTCGTAATAAAGCTGGGCGGCCACGCGATGGGCAGCGACGAGGCAATGGAAAGCTTTGCCCGCGATGTGGTTCTGATGCGCCAGGTGGGTGTGAACCCCGTTATCGTGCATGGCGGCGGACCAATGATCAACGCCATGCTGGACAGGCTGGACATCCAATCCGATTTTGTGAACGGCAAGCGGGTGACGGACAAGGCCACCGTGGAAGTGGTCGAGATGGTTCTGTCTGGCCTTGTAAACAAGCGTATCGTTCAGGCGATCAATGGACAGGGCGGAACCGCCGTTGGACTGTCGGGCAAGGACGCCAACCTGATGATCTGTGATCAGGCCGACCCCACGCTGGGTTTTGTCGGGTCTCCGTCCGAAATGAACCCGAAGATTCTGCACGATTTGTTCTCGCACGACGTGATCCCGGTGATCGCGCCGCTGGGCGCAGGGCGTGAGGGCGAGACGTTCAATGTCAACGGAGACACCGCTGCCGGGGCCATCGCTTCGGCGCTGAAGGCAGATCGCCTATTGCTGCTAACGGATGTCTCAGGCGTCAAAAACGCGGCCGGAGAGGTTGTTACCGAACTGAAGGCTGGGCAAATCCGTGAAATGACGCTGGATGGTACAATCGCGGGCGGCATGATCCCCAAGACTGAAACAGCACTGGACGCCTTGCATAACGGCGTGCGGGCAGTCGTCATTCTGGATGGTCGTGCGCCCAATGCCGTTTTGCTGGAACTGTTTACAGAGCACGGCGCCGGATCGCTGATCCGCCCAGACTGACCCTTTGGCACCGGAGGAGACATGGAAGCCCATCCCCCAAACTCCTCAGAAGCGTCGCTTGCCAGCTATGAACATGTCGAACAAACCGCTAAGGGCGCAGGGCTGATCCTCATGGGCGCGACCCACCCGCGTGTGAGCGGCACAAAGGATCTGGACGCGGGTACCCTTGTTCTACTAGGCGCTGGCCCTGAATTCTGGCCGACGCTGAAATCTGCGCCAGAATGGGCGGGGGATGATCCGGTGGACAGGTGGTCCCTGCGGGTGGTTGGGCAATTGGCGCAGGAATTGGGCGCTCGGGCATATTTCCCCTTTGGCGGACCACCTTACGCACCCTTTATCGATTGGGCGCTGAAATCTGGTCGAACATTCAGCAGTCCGGTAGGCGCGTTGGTGCACGACACGGTGGGCATGATGATATCCTTCCGCGGCGCGTTGCATTTCTCGCATGAATTCCGCATCCCCGAAGCCCCTGACACATCGCCATGTTCCGACTGCCCTGCCCCCTGCACCAGCGCATGCCCAGTCGGTGCCCTGAGTGACAAGGATTTCTACAACGTATCCTCCTGTCACGCCCATCTGTCGACTGACGCCGGGCAGACCTGCATGACGGGCGGCTGCCTCGTGCGGCTGTCATGTCCGCTCAGTGCCGGGGCCGGACGGGACCCTGAACAATCTTCGCATCACATGAAGGCCTTTCATCCCTCATGAGCTTAACCTTGATCCTAATGCGTCACGCAAAATCCAGTTGGAATAGTCCGACGCTGGCAGATCATGACAGGCCACTGAACAAACGCGGCCGAAAATCCGCGCCGGCTATTGCAGCTTGGCTGCGCGATAAAGGCTGGCTGCCGGATGAGGTACTGTGCTCCAGCTCGGCCCGAACGCGTGAGACTTGGGATCGGATGGATTTGCAGGCCGACAAGATTTGCTTGCATCGATCACTCTATCACGCCGACCCCGAGGACATGTTGAACGAATTGTCGGGCGCGACTGAACCAACTGTGCTGATGCTGGGCCACAACCCCGGAATCGCCGAATTCGCCCATCGGATCGTGCATAACGTACCAGAGAACCTTCGGTTTCAGGACTACCCCACATGTGCGACGACCGTGATCCAATTCGATATCACCGACTGGGCTGATATCGACTGGCACAGAGGAGATGTTCTGGGCTTTGTCACCCCACGCGAGCTTCTGGAATAGAAAAAGGCGAGGCCAAAGCCCCGCCCTTTCGTAATTTTCGACCAGATCAGTGACCCAGAATTTGGCTGAGGAACAGCTTGGTTCGCTCGCTCTGCGGGTTGTTGAAGAACTCCTCCGGTTCGTTCTGCTCCACGATCTGACCGGCATCCATAAAGATCACTCGGTTGGCGACCTGACGGGCAAAGCCCATCTCGTGCGTGACGCACAGCATGGTCATGCCTTCCTCGGCCAGCTCAATCATGGTGTCGAGCACCTCTTTGATCATTTCCGGGTCCAGCGCTGATGTCGGTTCATCGAACAACATGATCCGCGGCATCATGCAAAGCGAGCGCGCAATCGCCACACGCTGCTGCTGACCACCCGACAACTGACCGGGATATTTCAGCGCCTGATCCGGGATTTTCACCTTTTCCAGGAAGTGCATCGCGCGCTCTTCAGCCTCTTTCTTGGGCGTCTTTCGCACCCAGATCGGGGCCAGAGTGCAGTTCTCCAGAATGGTCAGGTGCGGGAACAGGTTGAAGTGCTGGAACACCATCCCAACCTCGGACCGGATCTTGTCGATGTTCTTGAGGTCATTCGACAACTCGGTCCCATCCACGACGATCGTGCCCTGCTGGTGTTCTTCCAGCGCGTTCAGACAGCGGATCAGGGTGGACTTACCCGACCCCGACGGCCCCGCGATCACGATCCGCTCGCCCTGATTGACGGTCAGATTAATGTCGCGCAGCACGTGGAACGATCCGTACCACTTGTTCATGTTGCTGATTTCAATGGCGACCTCGTCGCTCACCTGCATTTTAGAGCGATCGATTTCGCGTTCGATTGCAAGTTCAGACATGTGTTGAACTCCTTAACGATGGCCAGTCTGAAGCTTGCGCTCCAGATACATGGAATAACGGGACATGGAGAAGCAGACGACGAAGAACAGTGCCGCGATGAACGCGAACAGTTCCCAATAGATGCCGTTCCAGGCGGTGTCGGCACGGATGGCGGATGCCAATCCGATTACGTCGAACAGCCCGATAATCGACACCAGAGTCGTATCCTTGAAAATCCCGATGAATGTGCTCACGATGCCCGGAATTGAGATTTTCAGGGCTTGCGGCATGATGATCAGTCGCTGTGCCTGCCAGTAGTTCAGGCCCAGACTGTCGGCCCCTTCGTACTGACCGCGCGGCAAAGCAGCCAAGCCACCCCGGATCACCTCAGCCATATACGCGGCCGAGAACAGGGTCATCATGATCATCACCCGCAGGATGATGTCAAAGTTGGTGCCCGGCGGCAGGAACAGGTTCAAAAGCAACGACGCCACGAACAACAGAGTGATCAGAGGCACGCCACGAATGAACTCGATAAAGCCCACGCACAGGTATTTGACGATCAGCAGGTCGGACTGACGGCCCAGCGCCAGTACGATGCCGATGGGCAGCGAGACACCGATCGCCACAACGCCCAGCAGGATCGCCAGCATGAAGCCCCCGAACTGACGGCTTTCCACCGCTTCGATGCTGATCGGGATGATCGAGGCCATAGCGCTGGTGAAGAAGCTAGAGATCACCAGCCACCAGATCACGGCGGCCGCAACCGCAAGAATGATGCCGATCAGGTTGCTCAGTTGCTTGCTGAAGATGGTGTAGACACCCCAACCGACGACAAAGCCCAGAGCAGCCGATACCGGCCCCCAGATGGTTCCGCCCCACATCAGCCAAGGCATCAGGAAGGGGTATATCGCCGAAAAGATCAGCATCTTGGTGGGAACACGATCCGAATACAGCACCGGAGCCAGCGCCACCAACAGCAGCAGCAAGGAAACGATCGGGCGCCAGTACAGATGGCTTGGATAGAAACCGAACAACAGCTGCAGCCAACGGTCATTGATCACAGCCCAACATGCGTGACCATGCGTCGAACCCCAATTGGCCATCATAATCTCACGACATTCGTTCAGCGAATCGGCGTTCCAGACTGACTGGAATATCCAAGGTAAAACGCCGGCCAGAACGTAGTAGATCGCATAGAGCGACACCAACGTCAGGATCGAGTTGAACCAGCTTGAGAACAGGTTGTGCTTGACCCACCCAAGCAAGCCGACCTCGGAAGCGGGTGGTGCCTGTTCCGGCAACATTTCCGTGCGGACAAATGAAACATCACTCATATTACCGCTCCACCAGTTTGACACGGTTGTTGTACCAGTTCATCACAGCCGAAATGCTCAGCGAGATGGACAGGTAAACCAGCATCAGCAGCAGAACACATTCCAGCTCGCGGCCGGTCTGGTTCATGGTGATGCCACCCAACGTACCCGTGATGTCCATATATCCAACCGCGATCGCCAGCGACGAGTTCTTGGTCAGGTTCAGATAGTTCGAGATCATCGGCGGGATGATCACCCGCAGCGCCTGTGGCAGGATCACCAGTCGCATCGTGCGACCCGGGCGCAGGCCCAGCGCAGATGCGGCTTCGGTCTGGCCCTTCGAGATGGCCAGAATACCAGCGCGCACGATCTCGGCGATGAAGGCTGCCGTGTACAGCGACAAGGCCAACCACAGCGCAATCAGCGAGTTGCGCATATGCGTCCCGCCCGAGAAGTTGAACCCCTTCAATTCCGGGTAACCGAGGTGGAAACCCAGAACACTCAGCAGGATAATCATCGGCACAAAGAGAATACCAAGCTGGATGTGCCAAATCTTCGGCCGATCGCCGGTGGATTCCTGTTTTGCCTGTGCCCATGCCGACACTTTGCGCATGGTGAAAATACTACCACCCAGCACAATCAGGACAGCAATCAGGTCCAACGACACATCAAACCGCAGGCTTGACGCACCGAACAGGTGAATGTCTCCCAGGCTGCGCGAGAACAGAAACTCGGGGATATAGACCCCGCGGTTCGTGATCGCGACCGAGTCGAACAGTTTCATCGTCGCCTCGGGATCTTCGCCCCGGAACGCCCTTGGCGCGGGCAGGCTTTCGATCAGAATGGCCATCGCCAGAACGATCCACAGCAAAACCGGCACGTTGCGGAACATCTCGACATAGACGGTCATGATCCGGGCGATCAGCCAGTTGTTCGACAGGCGCAGGACGCCAACCAGAACACCGACGATAGTGGCCGTGATACAGCCAAGAACAGCTACAACCAGCGTGTTCAGCAGGCCGATAAAGGCCGCGCGCAGATGGCTGTCGCGCGAGTCGTATTCCAGCAGACGTTGGTTGATGTCATAGCTCGCCGGTTCTCCGAAGAAACCGAACTCAACCGGTTTGCCCAGAGCCTCGAGGTTCTGAATGGTATTGGAAATGATCCAGGCTGCCAGAAGCATGAAACCGATCAGAGCAATGACCTGAATGGTCGCAGATCGATACCGCGTATCGTAAAGGAGCATGGACAGCCGGAACTGCTCCTTTGGCGGGTCAGTGAGAGTCGTCATGACCTATGTTTTTCCCCGTGCATCCCGGGTGCTCGGCAAGGTTTTTCCCTGCTCAAATCTATCCGGGCGTGTTTCTTATGGAATGAAAAAGGGCGCAGGTTGCCCCGCGCCCTTTCCCGTAGATTTTAGCGGAAAGGCGGTGCGTACAGCAGGCCGCCATCAGTCCACTGCGCGTTCAGGCCGCGCGCCAGACCGATCGGAGTTTCTTCGCCGATGTTCTTGGCAAAGACTTCACCGTAGTTGCCGCCCGCTTTGATCGCGCGCTTGGCCCAATCTGCGTCCAGACCCAGCATTTCGCCCAGCGTGCCTTCGCTGCCCAGCAGACGATTGATCTCGGGGTTGTCGGTGCCAGCCGCCATCTCGTCGATGTTGGCCGATGTTACGCCCAGTTCTTCAGCCGAGACCAGCGCGTTCAGAGTCCAGCGGACAACGTCGCCCCACTCGTGATCGCCGTGACGAACCAGCGGGCCCAGAGGCTCTTTCGAGATGATTTCGGGCAGCAGGACGTGATCACCGGGGTTCTCGAACGTGGCGCGGGTTGCGGCCAGGCCCGAAGCGTCTGTGGTGTAAACGTCACAAGCGCCAGCCAGGTACTGCTGCTGCGCTTCGGCATTGGTTTCGATCGGAACCGGTTCGTAGCTGATGTTGTTCGAGCGGAAGAAGTCCGCCAGGTTCAGCTCGGTAGTGGTGCCGGTCTGGATACAAACGGTGGCGCCGTCCAGTTCCTTGGCCGAGCTTACGCCCAGCGCCTTGGGCGCCATGAAGCCCTGACCGTCGTAGTAGTTCACACCGGTAAATTCAAACTTCAGATCGACGTCGCGGCTGAAGGTCCAGGTGGTGTTACGAGCCAGCATGTCAATCTCGCCCGAGGCCAGCGCGGTAAAGCGTGTCTTACCGGTGGTCGGAACGAATTCAACGGCGCTTGCGTCGCCCAGAACGGCTGCAGCGACTGCGCGGCACAGCGAGACGTCAAAGCCTTGCCATTCGCCATTCGCGTCGGGTGCGGCAAAGCCAACCAGACCGGTGGTCACACCGCAGTTCAGCTTGCCGCGCGCTTTGACATCATCGACAGTCCCCGCTGCCGCTGCGCCAGCAGCCAGGCCGGCAACGGTTGCCACGCCCAAGATTACGGATTTTTTCATTTTTACCTCTTCCTGATTTTCCGCCCCGATCAAAGGACAGTTCTGTCCGGCACCTTTGGCACCAGAAAGGTTTCCCCAAAGGTGTCTCCCCTTTAGTGGGCTTGAGTTTGGGCGCAATCATAAACAAACGTCAAGGGTCGGATCAGCGAAAACGATAAGTCGATCCGCAGATGTTTGCAGGAGCGGCGTAAAATCAGGCGTCAGAGATCAAATCGAGACGTCAAAAAACCGTTTAGCGTGTAGGAAAGCGGCTTTTTTGACCTCGGCCGCTGCGTCCGCCTCATCGTCATGACCCCACTGTTCGATCTGCCATATCTCGTCCAATCGGGAAATTTCCCAGATTTCCTCGGCGCCGCGCCAATCTGTGGCTGCGGCAAACCCAAGGATCAAGGACCCTGACAGGCTGACCAGATCGTGAAACGCTGCCAGTTGGAAGTCATTGAAATCATGAACACGCTCACGCAGCGCGGCCAAGGCAGACGCGTCCTGCGGCCGGTGGAGAACGCCGGCAACGGGCAGAAGGCGGGCAGACAGCGCCCCGGCAGCCCAATCCAGCGCGGGATCCCACTGCGCGGCCTGCCGTTGCTGCAACTCCTGCGGGTGCGCAGCCCGATAGCACAAAAGGTCCGAATCGCCGTAGTCGGCCAGCATGTCTGCAACCTCGGCGTGTTGGTGTTGCACTTTGTCGATGGCTGCGTTTGCAGATCGAGTAAATGGCATCGTTGTCGGATCGACTTCTTTTTCCTGCGCATCCCATTCCGCAGCGATTTCCTGCGCCATTGCACGGGTTGGCACGATCAGCCCGGCCTTGGCGGGCGTTTTGACCCCGCGACCGTCCAGTTCCACTGTGTATCCGCCCTTAGCGTCAACAATCGAGCTTTCTGTCCAGAATCGTTTCGGTTTCCAGTCACTCATATCTTCAGGCCCAGATTTCGTTCAGCACGTTTGGCAATTGGTCAAAGGATTCAATGATGCGGGTCGCTGACTCCAAGGCGGATCGGTCGTGATATCCCCAGGTTACGCCGATGCCCGGAACGCCAGCGGCGCGCGCCATATCCATATCGAACCGCGTGTCCCCGATCATCACCGTGTTGCCAGCCCCAACGCCAGTTTCCGCGCACGCCGTTTCGATCATCGACGGGTGAGGCTTTGACGGGTGGTGATCTGCGACCTGCCGAGTCACGAAATATCGCTCCAACCCGTGCGCTTCGATCAACGCGTCAAGGCCACGCTGGGATTTTCCCGTAGCGACGCCCAACAACACTTCGGGTATTGCGTGCAGGGCCTCGATTACCTCACGCGCACCGGGATACAGTGGCGAACTGGCCGCGCCCTGCGCGACACGGTGGGCGTGGTAGGCTTGCTTGTAGCCATCGACCAACCGTTGCTGGACTTCAGTTGCGTGTTCATTGGCGAGTTCTGAAATGGCAACCGGCAGAGAAAGCCCGACGATGGACAAAATGGCCTGCCGGTCCGGAACCGGCAGGGACAAGGCGTTGAAACTGGCCGTCATCGCGGCAACGATACTGCCCTGACTGTCGACCAGAGTGCCATCCACATCGAACAGCACCAGACGCAGCGGTGCGCTCATTGCAGTTCCTCAAACGGGTCGTCGGCGGCCAGGTCTTCGGCCCAACCGAACGTGTCCCAACTGTGTTTCATATGATCGGGCAACGGAGCCTTAACAGTGATCGTCTTGCGCGTCACCGGATGCTGGAACGACGCCTGCCGAGCATGCAAGTGCAGCTTTTTGCTGATGATCCCGCCCAGTTGCGCGCCCCAACCGTCGCCAAGGTTTTCCTGGCCCGAGCCACCATACTTACCATCACCAATAATCGGATGCCCAATCGCGGCCATATGCGCCCGCAACTGGTGCGTTCGACCGGTAATCGGCTCCATGGCCACCCATGCGGCGCGCCCTGCCACGCGGTATAGAGTGGCATAGAGCGTATGCGCGCGTTTCGCGCCGGGTGTGTCGTTGACCTCATTCAGGTGAACGGCGACCATCTTTTCGCCTTCGCCCTGCTTTCCGTGACCTGATGCCTTGACCAGACCGGTCTTGATCTCGCCTAGATACGGCGTCGGCACCCCGGCGACCAACGCCCAATAAATCTTGCGCGTATCGCGGTGGCGGAAGGCTGCGGTCAGGCCCTTGGCAGCCTCGCGCGTGCGGGCCATCAGCAGAGCGCCGGATGTGTCCTTGTCCAACCGATGAACCAAACGCGGGTTTTCGTCGTAGCCGAACCGCAGCGCTTCGGACAGGCTGTCAACATGGCGGGTCTGGCCGCTGCCGCCCTGCACGGGCAAGCCGTGTGGTTTGTTCAATGCCAGCACGTGATCGTCGCGGTAGATCACGCAGGATTGGATCATCTTGGCGTCCGCGTCAGAAACCCGGCGTTTGACCTCGGCCGGTTTGTGATCAACGTCGGGCAAAGGCGGGACGCGCACAACTTGTCCAGCCTCAAGCCGGGTCGAGGCTTTGACCCGGCCGCCTTCAACGCGCAATTCACCCTTGCGGCACATCTTCTCGATGCGGCCCTGACTGACATGAGGGAACAGACGGCGCAGCCAGCGATCCAGCCGCTGGTCTCCGTCACCTTCTGCCACGGTGATCATCTGTACGCCGCTCATGCCAATATCCCCTGCGTCGCGCGGTGATCCCGTGCGAAATGCGTGTCTTTCAGTGCCATAGAAAACATGCGCGTCTGTGGCGTGCCCGACCGCAAGAGTCAAGCAGGCGTTAGCCGTTGCGCTGCGCGCGGAGCTTGGCGAAGTATTCCAATCGCTTTTTCAACTCGCGCTCGAAGCCGCGTTCGACGGGCTGGTAGAGATCCGGCCGCTGCATGCCGTCCGGGAAATAGTTCTGACCGGAGAAACCATCTTCGGCGTCGTGGTCATAGGCATAGCCCGCGCCATAGCCCTGATCTTTCATCAGGGATGTCGGCGCATTCAGAATATGCTTGGGCGGAGGCTCGCTACCGGATTGTTTGGCCAGCCGCATGGCGGCCTTGTACCCAACATAAGCGCCGTTCGATTTGGGCGCTAAGGCCAGATAGACCAGCGCCTGCGCCAAGGCCAGCTCCCCTTCCGGGCTGCCAAGACGTTCATAGGTTTCCCAAGATTGCAGACAAATCGCCTGAGCCTGCGGGTCAGCCAACCCGATATCCTCGACCGCCATCCGAGTGATCCGGCGCGCCAGATATCGAGGATCCTCGCCCCCCGTTAGCATCCGCGCAAACCAATACAATGCCGCGTCGGGGTCGGACCCCCGCACTGATTTGTGCAGCGCCGAGATCAAGTTGTAGTGTTCATCACCGGACTTGTCGTATTTTGCTGCCCGGCGCATCAGTCTTGTGGACAAAGCTTCCGGGTCCAACGGCGCGTCAACCTGCCATGCCGCAACCTGTTCGACCAGATTTAACAAAGCCCGACCGTCACCATCCGCCATTTCCTGAAGCGCTTCACGCGCGGCACCCGTCAGCGGCAATGCCCGGCCCAGCTCTTTTTCCGCGCGTTGGGTCAGATGCTCCAGATCAGACAGGCTCAGACGTTCGAGCACCAGAACCTGCGACCGGCTCAGAAGGGCTGCGTTCAGCTCAAAAGAGGGGTTTTCGGTCGTGGCTCCGACCAACAGGATCGTTCCGTCTTCCATATGCGGAAGAAACCCGTCCTGCTGCGCCTTGTTGAACCGGTGAATCTCATCCACGAACAAAAGCGTGCCCTGCCCGTTCTGACGCCGTATCTTCGCAGCCTCGAACACCTTTTTCAGGTCCGGTACGCCGGTAAAAATCGCGCTGATCTGAACGAAATGCAGGTCCGTTTCCTGTGCAAGCAACCGCGCGATCGTCGTTTTACCGACACCCGGCGGCCCCCAGAATATCAGGCTCGACAAACTACCTGACGCCAGCATGACGCCCAATGGCGCGTCCGGGCCCAGAACCTGCTGCTGCCCGATCACCTCGGACAGTGTTTGCGGACGCAGGCGATCCGCCAGCGGCCGGTGAGGGCTGGCCGCGGACTGGGTGGACCCGGTATCGAACAGATCGCTCATTGCGTCACAATCGGAACCGCAAAGACACGGTGCGCCCACCGCGCAGGATGTCGAACTGTAGCCTGCGGCCCGGATCAGTTAGCGCGCCGACCAGATCGTCAGGATGTTTAATCTTCTGACCGTTGACGCTGTTGACCACGTCCCCGGCGCGCAGACCGGACCGCCCACCATAGGGGCCGGCATTGACCACGACGACCCCGGTCTGTGACAACAGCAAACCCATCCGCGAGATCACCGCCGGATTGATACGCGACACTTCCAGCCCGGGCATGACCGTATGATCATCCAGCGTGGTCTGGTCCGCTGACGGTGTTTCCGGCGCTTTGATCAGCGCGATCTCAATCTCTGCGCTGCTGTCGCCGCGCAACAGGGTAAGAACCGATGTACCGCCGACACCCGCCACAGACATCCGAAACTTCATCTCGGCGGGTGAGTTCACCTCATCCCCGTCAACATGGGTCACAACATCTCCTACACGCAAACCGGCCTCGGCCAATGGGCTCAGCGCGTGCAGGTCCGAGATCACGACGCCCTGCGGAATGACAAGCCCCAGAGACTCGGCGATATCGGCACTCATGTGCTGCCCGGCCATTCCTGCCCAGGGGCTTACAAAGCTGTCATTGCCGGATTGCGCTTGCCGAAGAAACTCGGCCACCAGATTTGCAGGGATGGCAAAGCCGATGCCGTTCGACCCACCGGATCGTGTCAGGATAGACGTGTTAATCCCGATAAGATCCCCGTTCACGTCGATCAGTGCACCGCCCGAGTTACCCGGATTGATCGCAGCATCCGTCTGGATGAAGTAGCCCCGCGCATTGCCCGTTGCCGTGCCCGTGCGCGCCAGCCCTGAAATAATCCCCGACGATACGGTCTGCCCGACTCCGAACGGGTTTCCGATGGCCAATGCCAGCTCTCCAACCTCGACCTGATCGGAATCGCGCATTTGAAGGTATGGCAGGTCCGTCGCATCCTCCAGCCGCAGAATGGCGATGTCGCTTTCCTTGTCACCCAACACAACCTGCGCCGAATATTCACGGCGATCTGTTGTTACGACGCGAATCTCGGTTGCCGTTCCGACGACATGGTAGTTCGACACCACGTAGCCATCGTCTGACAGGATCACACCGGACCCCAATGAGTTCTGGACCCGTTGGCGAGGTTCCGAGAACCCGCGACCGAAAAAGTCCTGAAAGAACGGGTCAGAGAATAGGGTGTTCGCACGCCCCTGCCGTATGATCTTGGCATAGATATTCACGACCGCCGGCGACGCCTGCTTGACGACCGGCGCAAATCCCAATGAGATTTCGGCCTGTGATTGGGGAACACGGGTTTCTGCCGCAGCAAAAGACGCGCACGCTATGAAAAGTGCGGAAAGAGAGGGGCGGAGCATTGTTTCCTCGACCTGCAATTCTCAGATGGATATGCGGCTCCGCGCGCCGTAATGCAAGCGGCGACGCACGAAGATGGCCGCTTCAGTCGCTAAGCGCGACTGTTGTGATGGGTTGCAGGTGGCCTCGGCGTTCCCTGGCGGCGCGTCACTCTACCGGTGACCAATCAGGGCCGGGGTCATAGGTCTCTATCTCTGCGCTCAGGTCTAGCGTTTCCGGTCCCAAGTCAGCCTCGTAGACGATCCCGTTTTCGCCCACCAGGAACGAATGAATTCCCGTCTCTCCATAATCCGCCGGAACCGCAAGCATTGCGTGGCCGGCCACGAACTTGTCACTGACCATATAGGAATAAGCCCCACCGGGGGCACTCGGCCCCTGCCCCTGCAGGATCGTGTAATAGTAGCCAAGAAACGGCTCGGCGTCGTAATCTGCTTCGCCATCGCTCCATCCGGATGCTGCGGCTCTTGCAAGGGCCGCCCCGACGAAACTGTCCTCATCCGGCCAGAATAGCCCGTTGCGCATACCCGGATCGGCAATGATGGTCCGCGCAAATTCCATGACGCCATCGCCGTTGTGATCTACCAGCCGGAACGCCGCCTGCAGATCAACATAGGCTTCGAGCAGGTCGATTACTTCCAGCTCGTTCAGACCAATCTCACGCGCGGCGATTTCTTCAGCGCCCGCTTCGATGTCAAACTGCCAAGCCTCTCCACTGCGCAGGATCGGGATGGGGAAAGGCCAGCTATCCTCGCCCAACAGGATCACGACCCCCTCGTCTTCGGGCTGAAAGCGATAACCCCCGGCGTACATGGCCAGCACCTCACGCCGCCTTTGCTTGTCTTCGGCTGGATCGCCGGACCCGATCAGGTCTTCGGCTTCAGGCCCAAAAATTTCCAGCAAGGCATTGTGATCATCCGCCCTAAGAGCATCCACAAACGCGTCCAGAGCCGTCTGAGGCGTGTCAAATCGCGCGCCCTCGGACATCGCCAAGCCAGCAGATGCGAGAAGAAAGACTACAGAAACAACCGCTTTGCGCATATTACCTTCTCCGTGCTCCCTTGGCCGCATGTCCACGTTTCGACGCGCTTTTGGCCCTGTTACCAGAGGATTTCTTCTTCATGGCCGCACCCTTGGCGGCCGATGGCTTGCGCTGAGTCGTCGCCGGTTTCTTGGCCTGAGGCTTCTTGACGTTTTGCGGCTTCTGCTTGACCGGTTTCTTGACGGCGTCCGGCCTCTGCTTGGTACGGTCAATGGCCTGCTGCTTGGCGGCGGCCCGGTCCCCGTCCACGTTGCCACGGTTGACCTTCGGCAGTTGCTTGTCACCGCCACGATTGGCCAACGCGCTTCCCGCGACTGCCCCTGCGCCAGCCCCTGCTGCAACGGCGGCGGCGCGATCACGACTGATATCCGCCGCACCGGATTCCCGGCTCAGCTTGGCCCGCAGCTCATCCGTCCGCCCTTCTGGTCGGTTGACAGGTAGATCGGCGCGCCCGCCTTCGGGCCTTTTGTGATCCGAAATCTTGTCGCGCGCCTGTTCTTTCCGCTCGGGGTCCGGGGTCCAGCCGATATCCGTCCGGTCGCCCCGGTCGATCTCGTTTCCAATATTGATATTGCCGTCCACATCAATGTCGATGTCGGGGTTTCGGACGATGGGCTGGCCATTCCACCCACCGCAATTCCGGCAGCCCCAATAGTCATTCCAATCGTCATCGTCGTCGAAGATTTCGTCAATCAGGGCAACCGCCCCGAACGTCAGCAGAGCGGTTCCGATTACGTCCCCGGTCGAGGGGCCGGTGTAAACGGTCTGCGGATCATATTGCGGGACGTAAACCGTTTCCGTGTTTGTCGGGGTGATCACAACCGTTTCGTCTTCGGCCACTTCAACGGTCTGTTCCGGCCCCGAGATCAGCGCACCGCTGTCAATCGCCTGATCCCGCATGACCTGTACGGCATCCATCACGTCATCGGACTGCGCCAGCATTGCGGTCCCCATAGTCTCGGTCCAGTCGATATGCGTGGCCATTTGCCCAACGACTTCGGGGAAGGCCGTTGCCAGCACACTGACGGAGGGATCCCATCCCATAGCGTCGATCTCGGGCTCCAGCTCTGTTGGATCACGATCCGCGTTGTCCAGCAGGAACCGCTCGGCCTTTACGATCTCTAGCGGTTGGGTGGCCGCAACGAATATTTGGATAAGCAACGTGTCGGGATATAACGCGACCGGCGCGACCAGCGTTTGCAGTTCGGCGTCGGTCAAAAGGGTATCGTCGGCCTGCGCGTCCTGCGATGCCTCCTGCGCGAACACAGAAACGGGTGCGCAAAGTCCGAGTACTAAGACAAGATATCTAAACATATTGCGATCCTTCAATTGGACCAAGGATCGCCCAAGTTAATGATTCTGGCAACAAATCCGCTTTTGGGGCCGCCAGAACGAAAAAACCCCCGCGCCTGTGGCGCAGGGGTTTCATTCAGAAAGACGGGCTTTCTTATTCTTCGTCTGCGGCTTCTTCAGCAGCAACGCGCGCCTTGTCAGCCGCGCCTTTGGCGTCGAGATCACGATCAACAAACTCGATGATCGCCATCGGTGCCATGTCGCCATAGCGGAAGCCAGCTTTCAGGATGCGGACATAACCGCCCTGACGCTCGGCGTAGCGGGGGCCCAGAACTTCAAACAGCTTGGCGACATCTTTGTCTTCTTTCAGCCGTGCTGCGGCCTGACGACGGGCGTGCAGGTCGCCGCGCTTGCCCAGAGTGATCAGCTTTTCGATGATCGGGCGCAGTTCTTTTGCCTTGGGCAGAGTTGTTTTGATCTGCTCATGCTCGATGAGCGAGCCAGCCATGTTCGCAAACAGAGCCTTGCGGTGCTCATGAGTACGGTTCAGGCGGCGGTAACCACGTGCGTGACGCATTGTTCAATTCCTATCTTGCGTTTTTGCTTTGTCTGGCCGGCGATGCGTGTCACCGGCTCTCCTTGGGGCGGAAGTGCCCATACAGTCCCCGGCAGCCCGGGCATTGGGGAAGACGCGCTTAGAACGCGTCTTCAAATTTCTTAGCCAGATCTTCGATGTTGTCGGGCGGCCAGTCCTCGACATCCATGCCGAGGTGCAGACCCATGCCGGACAGCACTTCTTTGATCTCGTTCAGCGACTTGCGGCCGAAGTTCGGAGTGCGCAGCATCTCGGCTTCGGTTTTCTGGATCAGGTCGCCGATGTAAACGATGTTGTCGTTCTTCAGACAGTTTGCCGAACGGACCGACAGTTCCAGCTCGTCCACTTTCTTCAGCAGCAGCGGGTTGAACTCCAGACCGTCGTCTTCGTCCTGGCGGCCAGCCGATTCCGGCTCGTCGAAGTTGACGAAGATCGACAGCTGATCCTGCAGGATGCGTGCGGCAAAGGCCAGCGCGTCTTCCGGCGTGATCGAACCATCGGTTTCGATCTTCAGGGTCAGCTTGTCATAGTCCAGAACCTGACCTTCACGGGTCGGCTGAACGTCATAGGCAACCTTCTTGACCGGCGAATAGATCGCGTCGATCGGGATCAGACCGATGGGCGCATCTTCGGGCTTGTTCTTCTCAGCCGAGACGTAGCCCTTACCGGTGTTGACGGTCAGTTCCATGAACAGGTCGGCGCCATCATCCAGGTGGCAGATGACGTGATCGCGGTTCAGAACCTCGATACCGGCGCTTTCGCTGATGTCGCCTGCGGTGACAACGGCTGGGCCTTTGGCATTGATCGACAGGCGCTTGGGGCCTTCGACTTCCATGCGCAGGGCAACCTGCTTGAGGTTCAGGATGATGTCAGTGACGTCTTCGCGGACACCTGCGACCGACGAAAACTCATGAAGAACGTTGTCGATCTGAACGCTGGTGATGGCGGCACCTTGCAGGCTGCTCATCAGAACGCGGCGCAGCGCGTTGCCCAGAGTCAGACCAAAGCCACGCTCCAGCGGTTCGGCAACCAGGGTTGCCTGACGCGCAGGGTCGTTGCCCGGCTTGCCTTCCAGCTGGGTCGGCTTGATCAATTCTGCCCAATTCTTATGGATCATGTAATCCCTCCATTCCTGTCCGCGCCCCATGACCAACAAGGTGCAGACGCCCGAGGTTCAAAATGACGTGCTGGGGCCGTGCGAAAACACAGCCCCAGCTCAATTCAAAATCGCTTAGACGCGGCGGCGCTTCGGCGGGCGGCAGCCGTTGTGAGCAATCGGGGTCACGTCACGAATCGACGTGATGTTGAAGCCCACTGCGGCCAGTGCGCGCAGAGCCGATTCACGACCCGAACCGGGGCCCTGAACTTCGACTTCCAGCGTCTTGACGCCATGTTCCTGCGCCTTTTTGCCTGCATCTTCTGCAGCCATCTGAGCGGCGTAGGGGGTCGATTTCCGCGATCCTTTGAAGCCCATGGTGCCAGCAGACGACCACGAGATCGCGTTGCCCTGCACGTCCGAGATCAGGATCTTGGTGTTGTTGAAGGTCGAGTTCACATGGGCGACGCCCGATGCGATGTTCTTACGCTCTTTGCGCTTAACGCGAGTCTTATCACGTGCCATCAGTCAGACCCTCCCTTATTTCTTCTTACCAGCGATGGCCTTTGCGGGGCCTTTGCGGGTACGAGCGTTGGTGTGGGTGCGCTGACCGCGAACCGGCAGGTTGCGGCGGTGACGCAGACCGCGATAGCAGCCCAGGTCCATCAGGCGCTTGACGTTCATCTGAACTTCGCGGCGCAGGTCGCCTTCGACGGTGAAGTTTTCGTCGATGAACTCGCGAATTTTCAGAACTTCGGCGTCGGACAGTTCGTTGACGCGACGGGTCGCTTCAATACCCACGGCTTCGCAGATCGCTTTGGCCGAGGTGTTTCCGATACCGGTGATATATGTGAGGGCGATAGGTACCCGCTTTGCAGTCGGGATGTTTACGCCGGCAATACGTGCCACGTGTCACTTTCCTTTTCGTTGCGGTTCCGTAGCTCCAGAACCTTTTTTCACAACGCTTGACCTTGGCAGTGTCGCCAGCGGGCCCAGCATTATTCGAGGTGGTCGGGGCAGTTGGGACGAATCCCGCCTGCGGTCTTGATTCCCCAAGGGGATGGGGGTCGATATGGGCTTTTGGCGGTGCCGTCAAGCCCATTTCTCGATCAGCTCAGAATCGCCTCGATCGAAGCGGTGACTTCACCGATTTCCGCCAGGCCGTTGACCGGGCGCAGATCGCCCTTGGCGTAGTAGTAACCAATCAGCGGCGAGGTCTTTTTATAGTACTCCATCAGGCGCGTGCGCAGGCTTTCTTCGTTATCATCGGCGCGGCGCTTGAAGTCGTTTTCCTTGCCGCAGTTTGTGCATTTACCATCAGCAGGGATCGGTTTTGTCTTGTCGTTGTAGACTTCACCACACCCACCGCAGGTCGAGCGCGCAGTGATCCGTTCAACAAGCGCCTCATCGTCCACCCGCATCTCGATCACTGTGTGCAGCGACTGACCCAGCTTGGTCAGCAAAGCCGCCAGCGCGTCAGCCTGCGCCAATGTCCGGGGGAATCCGTCAAAGATGAAACCGGCACCTTTTTCGGTGGTCAGCTTTTCTTCAATCAGGCCGATTACGATTTCGTCGGTCACAAGCTGGCCCTTGGCCATCACCTCGGCCACGCGGTTGCCCATTTCGGTGCCGCTGTCCTTGGCTTCGCGCAACATGTCGCCAGTGCTCAACTGCACCATGCCCCGAGTTTCAACCAGGTGACGCGCCTGCGTCCCTTTGCCTGCCCCCGGGGGGCCCAATAAAATGATGTTCATCGACGAGCGGGTCCCTTCCTGCCGCGTTTCTTACCCTTGCCGCGCAGTTGAGACTTTTCGATAAGCCCTTCGTACTGGTGCGCAAGCAGGTGGCTCTGAACCTGCTGGATCGTGTCCATGGTTACAGAGACGATAATCAGAACCGACGTGCCGCCGAAATAGAACGGGATGGCAAACTGGTTCCGCAGAATCTCAGGCAGCAGACAGACCGCCGCCAGATAAGCCGAGCCCAGAACCAGAACGCGGTTGACCACGTATTCCAGATACTCGGCGGTTTTCTTGCCCGGACGGATACCCGGCACAAAGCCATTCTGCTTTTTCAGGTTGTCCGCCACATCGTCCGGTTTGAACGACACGTTGAACGTGTAGAAATAAGCAAAGAACACGATCATCGAGGCGAAGAACAGCAGATACAGAGGCTGCCCGGGGCCAAAGTTGGCCAGAAGCCACGACATGATCGGTCCGCTGGTCGCGCCTGATGAGAAGGTCGAGATCGTTACCGGCAGCAGCAGCAACGAGCTGGCAAAGATCGCCGGGATCACACCCGCCGGGTTCACCTTGACCGGCAGGTGGCTGGAGCCGCCCTCATAAATCTTCATACCGGCCTGACGGCGCGGGTATTGGATGTGGATCTTGCGCAGGGCGCGTTCCATGAAGACCACAAAGGTAATCACGGCAATCACCATCACGATCACACCGATGATCACGGCGGGGCTGATCGCACCCGAACGGCCCGAGGCAAAGAACTGCGCCAGCGCTGCCGGAACCTCGGCAATAATGCCCACGAAAATGATCAGAGAGATACCGTTGCCGATGCCACGCGCGGTGATCTGCTCACCCAGCCACATCAGGAACATGGTGCCACCGACCAAAGTGATCATGGTCGACAAGCGGAAGAACAGCCCCGGATCGGTGGCCAGATCGCCCGATTCCAGCGAAACGGCCAGACCATAGGCCTGAACGGTGGCCAGTGCCACTGTGCCGAAGCGGGTATACTGGTTGATTTTCTTGCGGCCCTGCTCGCCCTCTTTCTTGAGCTGTTCGAGCGCGGGAACCATGGATGTCAGCAGCTGCACGATGATCGAGGCTGAAATGTAGGGCATGATGCCGAGGGCAAAAATACCCATCCGCCCCAGCGCCCCGCCGGTAAACATCGAAACCATGCCGCCGATGCCCTGCCCCGCTTGCTCCATGAACTCACGCAGTGCTTGGCCGTCGATGCCCGGAACCGGAATAAAGGTGCCCAGACGGTAGACGATCAACAAACCCAGCGTGAACAGGATGCGGTTGCGCAGATCGGTGGCTTTGCCAAGGGCAGACCAGCTTGTGTTGGCTGCCATTTGTTCTGCTGCTGATACCATAAATCGGTCTCTCTTATGAAAACACCGCCCGGAACCGTTTTCCGGCTCGGGCGGCGTCTAGGAAAACTCTGAGGTCTATGTAAGCGGGTCTTGCCCCGCTCACAAGCGCTTACTCTGCCGCAGCAGCTTTTGTGACCGTCAGTGAACCGCCCGCTTTCTCAACTGCCGCAACGGCAGCTTTCGACGCACCGGTCACTTCCAAGTTCAGCTTGGCGCTGACTTCACCCTTGGCCAGAACGCGGATACCGTCCAGCTTGCGGCGGACCAGACCGGACGCGACCAGAGCGTCTTCGGTGATCGCAGCCTTGGCGTCCAGCTTGCCAGCATCGACGAATTTCTGGATCAGGCCCAGGTTGATAACGGCGAATTCCTTGCGGTTCGGCTTGTTGAAGCCACGCTTGGGCAAGCGCTGGTACAGGGGCATCTGGCCGCCTTCGTAGCCGTTGATGGCCACACCCGAACGGGATTTCTGACCTTTGATACCACGGCCACCCATTTTACCTTTGCCGGAACCGGGACCACGGCCAACGCGGGTCCGTTTCGGTGCAGCGCCAGGATTATCGCGCAATTCGTGCAGTTTCATATCGCTTCTCCTAAGCCGGATGTGACCCCCGAAGCGTGATGGGTCAAACACGGCATTTCTTGGTTTTGATTCTCGTGACCATAAGGCCACCGCAGGCGTATAGGCGTGTTAACTTCAGTTGGCAAGCCCACAGGAGGCAAAGGTCACCCTTGCGACGCGGCCTCAAGCTCTTCTTTCGTCGTGACCTTTTTCAAAGGTGCGGCGTGGGGATCGATTCCGTGCTTGGCCACCAATTCGCCAATCATACTTTCCGGATGCGGTATCCCATCAAATCGGTTGCGTATGAAAGCGCGCATACGACGGCCGTAGAAGTGAATTGACATGGTGTTTTCAGTCAGAAAACGCTGGGCGTTTCCATTGGCTCTTACCATTGCCCGTCTGTCCCTGTAGGTCACGGGGTAAAGAACCTCCTGCGGCTGCGAGAAACGGGCTTCGTTATTCTGCTTCAACAGCCAGGTCAAAGCCTTCGGCCCCCAGATCCCCCAAGGCATTTCGCTGGCATGAGGGTGCTCACCCGCCCTGACCCTCTGGATAAGAGGCAACCGCTGTTTCGGCGAAAGCCAATGCGGAATACGATAGGGATGGTTTGTATAGTCAATCAGGTCGTGCAAGGTCGCACTGTCCGAAGGCAGCGCAAGAACGCCGCCATTGATCTCATGCGCTGCGAGCCAACCGTGAAGGTGGCCGTTTTCAGTAGTAAAAGGCTTGACGCAATAGGCATCCGTGTCTGCCCAGATGATATCTGGAACCTTCGCCAACATCTGAACGCGAAACTTGTCGGAATGAAGGGCCGGACTGCCTGTGCGTTTGTGAAGGATGACCTCTTCGTCTGGCAGAATTTCACGCGCATCGCGCTGCTCGACACCCTCGGGGACATTGGAGACCGGACCGTATGTGTACAACCGCACGTGCTGGCCCACATCGAGAAACGACTTGATGCAGAGCTGCTCCAGAAAACTCAACTGGCCGTCAATCCACAGCATGCCAATCTGATATTCTTTCACCCGCTCTCGCCCCTTGAACTGTTCTGCACCGCGGCCTCAGTCGGCCTATCGCGTGTTTGGCCCATTTTGGTTTAAGCCGCAACGGTCTGTCGAAAATCTGATCGATCCTGCTTTGAGCCACCCCCAAAAAACAAAAGAGGCACCTTTTGGCGCCTCCTGATCCTACGGTATTCGCGATTACGAACAGTAAACGTGTTCGCGCGCGATATCCTTGATGTCACAACGGCGGACACCGATGTCATTCAGTTCACGGTCGGTTAGACCCTGAAGTTCCGAATAGGTCCGGTTGTACTCTGTGCGTAGGGCATATGCCTCTTTCACCTTGATGAACAAGGTTGCGATGCGGGCGCTCAGGCCAAAGCCTTGGCGGGTAAGTGTTGCTGTGTTTGCCATGTCTCGATTCCTTTGAAAACCAGAGCGTATTCTCCGGTCAGTGTTTGTGTTCCTGTTTGGGACCGAGTTCACATATGATCCGGTGTTATCGCCAACAACCGAAGTTTCGGTCTAGCCGTTATGCGTTTGGGACATGGCCTTTCGCTCTGAAAACAGAACCGAAGCTCCGATAGTTTGCTTTTCGCCGCGATGCCCAGCGGGACCACAAGCGTTTCTGGTAAAAGTACACGGGACGGAAAACAAAAAGCGCCCCCGAACGTATCGGAGGCGCTTGCAATAGCTCGTCGAATTCGCGCTTAGCCGCGCTCTTCGATGATCTCAACCAGATGCGGGATCTTGTTGACCATGCCGCGGACCGAAGGAGTATCCTCCAGCTCACGGGTCTTGTGCATCTTGTTCAGGCCCAGGCCGATCAGGGTTGCGCGCTGTTCGGCGGGGCGGCGGATCGGAGAACCGATCTGCTTGACGACGATGGTTTTTGCCATGACTCGCTCTCCTTACGCTTCGGCTTCAGCCGGTGCTTCGTCCCGCTTGGGCAGGATGTCAGCAACTTTTTTGCCACGACGTGCGGCAACCGAACGCGGGCTCTGCTCTTTTTGCAGGCCGTTGATGGTGGCGCGGATCATGTTGTACGGGTTCTGCGAGCCCAGCGACTTGGACACAACGTCCTTAACACCCAGCATTTCAAACACGGCACGCATCGGACCACCGGCGATGATACCAGTACCTTCAGGTGCAGTGCGCATAACCACTTTACCGGCGCCGTGACGGCCTTCGATGTCGTGGTGCAGGGTCCGACCTTCGCGCAGTTGCACGCGGATCATCTGACGCTTGGCTTGCTCAGTCGCCTTGCGGATGGCCTCAGGTACTTCTTTCGCTTTACCTTTGCCAAAGCCCACGCGGCCTTTCTGATCGCCGACAACCACCAGAGCGGCGAAGCCAAAGCGCTTACCACCTTTTACGGTTTTCGACACGCGGTTGATTGCGACCAGACGATCTGCAAATTCCGGTGCTTCTTCACGGTCGCGGCCACGGCCCCGACGGTTTTCACGTTCTGCCATTTGGCATCCCTTTTCTCATGTGGCGCATACGGCGCCGTTTCTTCAATCCAAGTGAGCCCCGACTGTTGCCGAGGCCCCCGGATCATCGGGGCAGCCGTCAAGCTGCCCTCGTTCTTAGTATCGCGCATCTTGATCCGAAAACCGGTTCCCACTTTTCGGGATGCGCTGGGTCTTAGATCTTCAGACCACCTTCACGCGCAGCGTCGGCGACAGCCTTCACTTTGCCGTGGAACAGGAAGCCACCGCGGTCGAAATAGGCCTCTTCGACGCCTGCCTTCTTGGCACGCTCGGCGATAGCCGCGCCCACTTTGGTGGCCGCTTCGACGTTGTTCTTGCCAACAACACCCAGATCTTTTTCCAGGGTCGAGGCTGCGGCCAGGGTCACGCCACGAACGTCGTCGATCAGCTGAACGCTGATGTTCTTGTTCGAGCGGTGAACCGACAGGCGTACGCGGCCCGCGTTGACTTTGCGAAGTTTGTTCCGAACGCGCAGGCGGCGCTTCAGAAACAGGGTTCTTTTGCTGTTTGCCATTGTTTGCGTCCTTACTTCTTCTTGCCTTCCTTGCGGAAGATAAACTCGCCCTTATAGCGGATGCCCTTGCCTTTATACGGCTCGGGACGGCGCCATTCGCGGATTTTGGCCGCGACTTCGCCCACCTGCTGCTGGTCGATACCTTCCACAACGATCTCGGTCTGCTTCGGCGCGGTGATGGTGACACCTTCCGGAGCAACGAAATCAACATCGTGGCTGTAACCCAGGTTCAGTTTCAGGGTGTTGCCCTGCATCTGAGCCCGGTAACCAACACCCTGGATCTCCAGCTCTTTTTTGAAGCCGTTTGTCACGCCTTCAACCAGATTGGCGACCATGGTGCGGCTCATGCCCCACTGCTGGCGTGCCCGCTTGGACATGCCGCGAGGGTCAATCTTGACCACGTTGTCTTCAACCGACAGCGTCACGTCGTCGGTGGCGGTGAAGCTGCGGGTGCCTTTCGGACCTTTCACTTCGATGGTCTGGCCGGACACAGAGGCGGTAACGCCGCTGGGCAGCTCGACCGGTTTTTTACCAATACGAGACATTGCAGACCTCCTTAGAAGACGGTGCAGAGCACTTCGCCGCCAACATTGTTGGAGCGAGCGTTTGCGTCCGACATCACACCTTTCGGAGTGCTGACAATCGACACGCCCAGACCCTGACGGACCTGCGGGATGTCATTGACGCCCATGTACACGCGACGACCGGGCTTCGAGACCCGCTTCAGTTCGCGAATAACAGGGGTGCCTTCGTAGTATTTCAGGCTGATTTCGATGGCCGGATGACCGTTTTCACCGGTCGTGTTTTCATAGCCACGGATGTAACCTTCGTCCGCCAGCACGTCCAGAACCCAACCGCGCAGCTTGGAAGCCGGGGTGGAAACGGTGGACTTGCCGCGCATTTGCGCGTTGCGGATACGGGTGAGCATATCGCCGATAGGATCATTCATATCTATGTCTCCCTTACCAGCTCGATTTCACCATGCCGGGGATCTGACCAGCAGAACCCAGCTCGCGCAGCGCGATACGGCTGACCTTCAGCTTACGGTAGTAAGCGTGGGGACGACCGGTCAGCTGACAACGGTTGTGCAGACGGGTAGCCGAGCTGTTGCGCGGCAGTTTCGCCAGTTTCAGACGCGCTTTGAAACGCTCTTCCATCGGGCGGCTCTCGTCATTCGCGATTTCTTTCAGCTCGGCGCGCTTTGCGGCATATTTGGCCACCAGGCGTTCGCGCTTCTTCTCGCGTTCGATCATTGCTTTTTTAGCCATGTCTCAATCCTCGCGGCGCTTAAGCGTTGAAGGGCATGTTGAAAGCTTTCAACAGGCTCTTTGCTTCAGCGTCGGTTTTCGCTGTGGTGGCAATTACGATATCCAGGCCCCAGACCTCGTCGACCTTGTCGAAGTCGATTTCCGGGAACACGATGTGCTCTTTCATGCCCATGGCAAAGTTGCCCTGACCATCGAAAGACGGCTTAACACCGCGGAAGTCACGAACGCGCGGCAGCGCGATGGTGATCAGACGATCCAGGAATTCATACATCCGGTCACCGCGCAGGGTCACTTTCGCGCCCAGCGGCATGTCTTCACGGACGCGGAAACCCGCGATCGACTTCTTCGCCTTGGTTGCAACGGCCTGTTGGCCAGCAATTGCAGTCAGATCCTCGACAGCGGCTTTCGCTTTCTTCGAGTCTTTGACGGCCTCAGCACCACACCCGATGTTCAGAACGATTTTTTCCAGCTTGGGCAGCTGCATGTCGTTCTTGTAGCCGAACTCTTCTTTCAGAGCGGCACGGATGGTTTCGGCGTACTGAGCTTTCAGACGCGGAGTGTAGGTTGCGTTATCAAGCATCGATCACGTCCCCTGTGGTCTTGGCGAAGCGGACCTTCTTGTCGCCTTCCATGCGGAAGCCAACGCGGGTTGCTTTGCCGTTCTTGTCCAGCAGCGCCAGGTTCGACAGTTGGATCGGGTTTGCCTGGGGCAGACGACCACCTTGCGAAGCTTGCGACTGGCGGGTGTGACGGATGGCAATGTTGATGCCTTCGACAACAGCTTTACCGGCTTTCGGGTCGACCGAGGTGATAGTTCCCTCTTTGCCCTTATCCTTGCCGGCCAGCACGACGACCTTGTCGCCTTTGCGGAGTTTAGCAGCCATGATTACAGCACCTCCGGAGCCAGCGAGATGATTTTCATGAAGTTCTTGCCGCGCAGTTCACGAACAACGGGGCCAAAGATACGGGTACCTACGGGCTCGTTGTTGTTGTTCAGGATGACGGCGGCGTTGCGATCGAAACGGATCGCGGTGCCGTCTTCGCGACGGACTTCCTTGGCGGTGCGCACGACGACGGCCTTGCGGACGTCACCTTTCTTTACGCGGCCGCGCGGGATGGCTTCCTTCACCGAGACGACAATGATGTCGCCGACGGAGGCGTATTTACGCTTGGAACCACCCAGGACCTTGATGCACTGAACTCGGCGTGCGCCGGAGTTGTCAGCGACATCCAGATTGGTCTGCATCTGGATCATGTGGTTTCTCCCGACCTGTGGGGGCTGGTCTCGTTAGATCCCCCAGGGTTTCGACAAATGGGAAAATCCCGGAAACTTACGCTTCCAGAACTTCCCAACGTTTCGTCTTCGATTTCGGCGCGCATTCGATGATGCGTACGGTGTCGCCGACCTTGAAGGCGTTCTTTTCATCGTGAGCCCGGTATTTCTTGGACTTACGGATGGTTTTCTTCAGAACCGGATGCGTAAAGCGACGCTCGACGGATACGGTTACGGTCTGTTCGTTGGCGTCGCTGGTCACGGTGCCTTGCAGGATACGCTTGGGCATCTGATTACTCCTCGGATGCCGCAGCAGCGGCCTTTTCGTTCAGAATGGTTTTGACACGGGCAGCATTGCGGCGGGCCGCTTTGATACCAGCAGTGTTTTCCAGCTGACCGGTTGCCTGTTGAAAGCGCAGGTTAAAGCTTTCTTTCTTCAGGTTGGCCAGTTCCTCGCGGAGCTGGTCCGGGGTCTTGTCACGCAGTTCTTGGGCGTTCATCGCCTTTTTCCTTTGCTCAAAACACCAGAAGGCCCCCTGACAGGGTCACCTTGGACCTGGTGGATGAATGATAGACATGCGAATCCCCCGACTCGGCCGGGGGACTTGCAGGATGCCGCCGTATAAGGGTTTAGCGGGTGGGTGGCAAGAGGAAGTTTGGGCGCATAGCACAACGCATCCAAACCAGACTTTTCATGACTCGTCCGAGCACTCGATAAAGGAGCACAATATCGTGCGCGCCAGTTAGAGTCTCCAGAGGTATGAGCGAAGGTCGCCGCGGATCGGGCCTCACTCCCACTTATAGTTAAAACTGACGGAAATCCGCTCTTCCTCGGCCATGTTCATGGGCACCTCATGGCGCAGCCAGCTTTCCCACAGCAGAACGTCCCCCACCTGCGGCTTCATGTAGATAAACGGCTGCAAGTCCCGCCGACCACCCTTGATCCGCGTCGGCGCGGCCATCATGCGGCCCGAACGGGGATCTTCCAGCTTCAGCGCGCTCGCCCCTTCGGGCATCGCCAAATAGGTCGTGCCCGAAATCACACTGTGTGGATGTAGGTGACTGGAGTGCATTCCGCCTTCGGGCAGGATGTTGATCCACAGGTCTTCCAGCTTCAACTCGCCTTCGCCCAGATCAAACTCCAGATCTTTGGCAAAGGCAGCTACGTGCTGATCCAGCGCCTTGACCAAATCCGCAAAGATCGGAAATCGCCAAGGCAGATCAGTCAAAGAGGCATAGCTGGTATAGCCGGGATAGCCGTTTTCTTCACACCATTCCTGCCCGGCCTCGTCATCCTCAGCGATGACAAGGCAGGAGCTTTCCAGCTCCTCTGAGTCGATCTTGGGATCAAACTCGGACAACGCTGCGCGATAGAGACGGGTTACGAAGAGAGATTCAATCTGTGCCATGGCCTTCTCATAAACCTGCGCCCCAAAGAAGGCGATGGGTAATATGCGAGGCTCTGCCTCGCGCTCCGGGATATTTATAGCCAGATGAAGCAGGGGATCCTCAATTCATCTGGCTGAAAATATCCCGGGGGAGTCGCGGCTTGCCGCGGCGGGGGCAGAGCCCCCAAGAAAAAACCCCGCCGGTTTCCCGACAGGGGTCTGTTTTGTTACGAACGGAGCCTGGGCTCCAATCGTTTACCAGTCTTCGCGAACAACGACGCGAGTCTTGATCGGCAGCTTCATCGCAGCCAGGCGCAGGGCCTCGCGGGCGATGTCGTCATTGACGCCGTCGATCTCGAACATCACGCGGCCAGGCTTGACTTTGCATGCCCAGCGGTCGACCGAACCTTTACCTTTACCCATACGAACTTCGATCGGCTTGGCCGTGACCGGAGTGTCGGGGAAGATGCGGATCCAGACGCGGCCCTGACGCTTCATGTGACGCGTCATGGCACGACGTGCAGCTTCGATCTGGCGTGCAGTCACACGCTCGGGCTGCAGGGCTTTCAGGCCGTAGGTGCCAAAGTTCAGATCAGAGCCGCCCTTGGCGAGGCCCTTGATCCGGCCTTTGTGCATCTTGCGGAATTTTGTACGCTTTGGTTGAAGCATATCTCTCCCTCCTTAGCGACGACCGCCACCAGCACCACGAGGTGCAGGGCCGTCCTGGAGTTCCTGTGCTTTACGGTCACGTGCCTGCGGATCGTGCTCCATGATCTCACCTTTGAAGATCCAGACCTTGATCCCGATGATCCCGTAAGGAGTCATCGCTTCGGCATGTGCGTAATCGATGTCGGCACGCAGGGTGTGCAGAGGCACGCGGCCTTCGCGGTACCACTCGGTCCGTGCGATTTCGGCGCCGCCCAGACGACCAGCGACGTTCACCCGGATACCCAGGGCGCCCATGCGCATGGCGTTCTGAACCGAGCGCTTCATTGCGCGACGGAACGAAACACGACGTTCCAGCTGCTGAGCGATGGACTCGGCAACCAGTTGCGCGTCAAGCTCGGGCTTGCGCACTTCGACGATGTTCAGGTGCAGTTCGCTGTCGGTCATACGAGCAAGCTTTTTGCGCAGAACTTCGATGTCTGCACCTTTCTTGCCGATGATGACACCGGGACGTGCGGTGTGGATCGTCACGCGGCACTTCTTGTGCGGACGTTCGATGATCACACGTGCAACACCGGCCTGCTTGCACTCTTTGTTGATGAACTCACGGATTTTGAGGTCTTCCAGCAGAAGATCACCGTAGTCCTTGGTGTCGGCGTACCAGCGGCTGTCCCAGGTGCGGTTGACCTGCAGGCGCATGCCGATCGGATTTACTTTATGACCCATTAGGCTTGCTCCTCAACTTGACGCACCTTGATGGTGATCTCCGAGAACGGCTTCATGATCTTGCCGAAACGGCCACGGGCACGCGGGCGACCGCGCTTCATGACCAGGTTCTTGCCAACCCAGGCCTCTGCGACGATCAGCTCGTCAACGTCCAGGTTGTGGTTGTTTTCGGCATTCGCGATTGCGGATTGCAGGCACTTTTTAACGTCCTGCGCGACACGCTTGTTCGAGAAAGTCAGGTCGGTCAGAGCCTTCTCAACTTTCTTGCCGCGGATCATTTGCGCAACCAGGTTCAGTTTCTGCGGGCTGGTGCGAAGCATGCGGGTTTTCGCCATTGCTTCGTTTTCAGCCACGCGGCGGGGGTTCTTTTCCTTGCCCATGACTTACTTCCGCTTCGCTTTTTTGTCTGCGGCGTGGCCATAATAGGTACGGGTCGGCGAGTATTCACCGAACTTCTGACCGATCATGTCTTCCGAGACGTTGACGGGGATATGTTTCTGGCCGTTGTACACACCAAAAGTCAGACCCACGAACTGGGGCAGAATGGTGGAACGACGCGACCAGATTTTGATGACTTCGTTGCGGCCCGACTCGCGCGCTGCTTCGGCTTTTTTCAGCACGTAAGCATCGACGAAAGGACCCTTCCAAACAGAGCGAGACATAGATTAACGTCCCTTCTTCTTGGCGTGCCGCGAGCGGATGATCAGCTTCTGGGACGCTTTGTTCTTGTTGCGGGTACGCTTACCCTTGGTGTCCTTACCCCACGGAGTAACCGGCGTACGGCCACCCGAGGTACGACCTTCACCACCACCGTGCGGGTGATCGATCGGGTTCATTGCGACACCACGAACCGACGGACGCACACCCTTGTGGCGCATACGACCGGCTTTACCGAGGTTCTGGTTGCTGTTGTCGGGGTTGGACACGGCACCAACGGTGGCCATGCATTCCTGACGGACAAGACGCAGTTCGCCCGAGCTCAGACGGATCTGAGCGTAGCCACCATCGCGGCCAACGAATTGCGCGTAAGTACCGGCCGCACGTGCGATCTGACCGCCTTTGCCAGGCTTCATCTCGATGTTGTGGACGATGGTACCGATGGGCATGCCCGAGAACGGCATTGCGTTGCCCGGCTTGATGTCGGCCTTTGTCGACGAGATGACCTTGTCACCAACAGCCAGACGCTGCGGAGCCAGGATATACGCCTGCTCGCCGTCTTCGTATTTTACCAGTGCGATGAATGCGGTCCGGTTCGGGTCATATTCGATCCGCTCGACGGTCGCCGCGACATCAAATTTGTTACGTTTGAAGTCAACGATCCGGTAGAGACGCTTTGCGCCACCGCCGCGGCGGCGTGAAGTGATCCGTCCGGTGTTGTTCCGGCCGCCCGATTTGGTCAAACCCTCTGTGAGAGACTTGACCGGACGTCCTTTCCAAAGCTCCGAACGGTCGATCAGCACCAGCCCGCGCTGGCCCGGCGTCGTCGGCTTGTACGACTTGAGTGCCATGCTTTCTGTCTTCCGTTTAGCAAGTGCGAGGCGTTGCCCCGCTATGTGATAGGCCCCCGTAGGTGCCAAGGGTATAGGGCCCCGAAGGTCCCCGGTTACAAATATCAGAGGCCCCGGAACGAATCCGAGGCCGCAAGATTGGGAGCATGTAACAGGGTTGGGGGTGGGTGTCTATAGGGGGCAACGCCCAATTTGATCTGTCGATGGTCGCAGGCATCAAAAATAGAGTGCCGATCTCACTATTTCCAGTTTCTTAACCAACTGATCACAGTTTCGTGGCAAACTCTCACCGGGACACATGCCATGATCGTAGACCAAATCACATATCAAAAGGCGCTCAGTCTTACTTTAGAAAAGGCATCCCAATCGAACGCTTGCTCAAGCAGCAGCCACCCACCACCCACTACACTTGGAGAGCACGCGGCGATGGAAAGGTACGCTCCAGCCATGCCGCAAACGATGGGCGCGTTTTCGCTTGGGACAATCCACCTGCGACCGGGCATCCCGGCGAAGACTATGGTTGCCGCTGTGTGGCCGAACCATATTACGCCGCAATCGAAGAAAAAATAATCATATCACTTTCAGGTATTTCCGATCACCGCGCGTTGGCGCAATCAGGATTATGTAGACCACTATTTTCTCGGAAATGGTCAGGGTGTGACACTGTCTCAGATCGGACAACTCCGAAACATAAGCGAAACCTTCGATACCTTGCGGGGTGAAGCTTTGAAACAGCAACTCGCGAGCGAGGCACGAAAGATTCGAAATGGCGTGGTAACATATCACTTTGAAAACGCCTACGACCTGACTTCTGTTTCTTTCAGCATCGGAGATACTGTGATTGGAGGGAAGTTTTCGGGCCACTGCCAAGAGCAACACGGAGCACTAGTGCTTAATGGCTCACTCGACTTCTATCTGCGCGATGAATTTGCGGATCCCTTGGATGTTGGGATCGAGGTTTTTGACATTCCCGAAATGGTGGAGGACTTTTTTTCCGATCTGATTGATCAAAGGCTTCAAGGAATGCTCCGGCAGCGCAAAGAACGCGTGAGATATGGCACTCCCTACTCAATTGCAGGCAAGTGGAACGCAGTGGTGACAGGCCAGTTTTACCGCGACCCTTCTAAGAGCCACTATTAGATGTTGGGAGTATTCCTTAGAGGAACCGTTTTGCTAGGGACAGCTATCCTTTTGCTTGCGACCCTTGGTATGTTGGCGCTTGCTGCACTCTATTCGAACAAATTCGACACTTGCGTGCAACTCCCCAGCGGGGCCAATCTCAGCTATGAAGCCCATGCAGATTTCAGCCGCCCCTTTTTTTTCCCGTGGCCGTACTCAGGCAAAGCGACGGCACCATCATTGGGCGCGAAATATTCCCGATACGCACAACTGAAATCGCTACTTATGGTACAGCTTGGCCCGACCACAACGGGCCAGCGCTTTTCACTTTTATCTGGCACAAGGATCACGGGTTGGTACGCAGGGACCAGACACCAAAGTTGTTTGACCAACTCCAATCAGATTTGGGAGACAAAACTCTAGGCGCACCACGGGATCTGAACGTGAATACGCTCTGGCTGATGACGCGCCTTCAGAACTTCGCCCATCTTCAAGGTAACGATTGCAAAACGCGCCTGATTACTTGGTGACATCGGCGCAAAGAAAAACCCCCGCTTTCGCGGGGGCCTTTATCTCTCTCCAAAGACGGGTTCGATCAGAGACCGGTGGACACGTCGATGGTGTTACCCTCTTCCAGGGTCACATATGCTTTTTTGACGTCTTTCCGACGACCCAGCTGGCCGCGGAACCGCTTGACCTTGCCTTTGGTCACGGTGGTGTTCACCGCTTTGACCTTCACACCAAACAGCGCCTCAACGGCCTCTTTGATCTGCGGCTTGTTGCTGTCGATCGCCACTTCAAAGACAACCGCGCCGTTTTCGGACGCCATGGTCGACTTTTCGGTGATGATCGGCTTGCGGATCACGTCGTAGTGTTCTGCCTTCGCGCTCATTTCAGACGAGCCTCCAGTGCTTCGACAGCCGCTTTGGTGAGCACCAGGGTGTCACGCTTGAGGATGTCATAGACGTTTGCGCCCATCGACGGCAGGATATCCAGACCTTCGATGTTCTTCGACGCTTTCAGGAACCCTTCGTTCACGGTCGCGCCGTCGATGACCAGAGCGCGTTTCCAGCCCAGGTTTGCAACCTGTTTGGCCAGTGCAGCGGTCTTGCCTTCGGCTTCGGCGTTCTCGATCACAACCAGTTCACCTGCCTTGGCTTTGGCCGACAGAGCGTGGCGCAGGCCAAGCTTGCGGAACTTCTTAGGCAGGTCATGACCATGCGAACGCACGACCGGACCTTTGTAGATACCACCACCACGGAAGATCGGCGCGTTACGGTCACCGTGACGTGCGCCACCGGTGCCCTTTTGGCGATAGATCTTCTTGGTCGAGTAGCTGGTTTCCGAGCGGGTCTTGACCTTGTGGGTGCCGGCCTGCGCGTTGTTGCGCTGCCAACGGACCACACGGTGCAGGATGTCCGCGCGCGGCTCGAGGCCGAACAGGTCCGCATCCAGCTCGATGTTGCCGGCTTTACCGCCGTCCAGTTTGATTACATCAAGTTTCATGCTTCACCACCTTCCGCGGGAGCTTCTTCCGCAGGTGCTTCAGTTGCGGCACCTTTCACGGCTGCCGGGAAAGGCAGTCCTTCGGGTGCTTTCTTCTTGACGGCGTCCTTGACGGTAACCCAGCCCGATTTCGGTCCGGGAACGGCGCCTTTGATGAAGACCAGATTCCGGTCGGCGTCGGTTTTGACGACTTCCAGGTTCTGGGTGGTAACACGGGCAGCACCCATGTGACCGGCCATCTTCTTGCCTTTGAACACCTTGCCCGGGTCCTGACACTGACCGGTCGAACCGTGCGAACGGTGGCTGATCGAAACACCGTGCGAAGCGCGCAGACCACCGAAGTTGTGGCGCTTCATCGCACCGGCAAAGCCTTTACCGATCGAGGTACCCGAAACGTCAACTTTCTGACCTTCCAGGAAGTGTTCCGCCGAAATCTCGGCGCCCACATCAATCAGGCCATCTTCGGAGACGCGGAACTCGGCCAGCTTACGCTTGGGCTCGACCTTTGCGGCGGCGTAGTGACCGCGCATGGCCTTCGAGGTGCGTTTTGCCTTGGCAGCACCGGCGCCCAGCTGAACGGCGGTGTAGCCGTCTTTGTCAGCGGTACGCTGTGCAACGACCTGCAGGTTGTCCAGGTGAAGAACGGTCACAGGAATCTGCTTGCCGTCTTCCATGAACAGGCGGGTCATGCCAACTTTTTTTGCGATAATACCAGAGCGCATAATCTATACCCTCCGATCTTACGACTGCAGCTTGATCTCGACGTCCACACCAGCAGCGAGGTCGAGCTTCATCAGCGCGTCAACGGTCTGGGGGGTCGGATCAACGATGTCGAGCAGACGCTTGTGCGTGCGGATCTCGAACTGGTCGCGGGATTTCTTGTCAACGTGAGGGCCACGGAGAACCGTGAACTTCTCAATCTTGTTCGGCAGCGGGATCGGGCCGCGCACGTTCGCGCCGGTCCGCTTGGCAGTGTTGACGATCTCTTGCGTGCTGGCATCCAGAACGCGATAGTCAAATGCCTTCAGCCGAATACGGATGTTTTGGCTTTGCATAGATACAGCCTTTTATCAGGCGTTGAGGTTGAGAGGAGGACAGACGCGCATCGCCAACCCTCATCGAACCCAAAAGGCGGGAATCACCCCGCCTTGACGTTCTTACTGAGAACTCGCGCGTATTAGTGGGGTTGGCGGGGTTTGGCAAGGGGTTTGTTTTGACTGATTGAACGCAAGGGGCGCTCTACTTTCCACCCCTTTTGCCCAGGCACGGCTATTCGATGTCCCACAGGCTATTCTCAATATCCGCAGCAAGCATTTCTGCTTGGCTACTTTTCACGTAGAAAACCTCAACTTTCACTTGCGCAGAAATGTCTTCTGCCCATAGCCCCAAATTCATAGCAAATGTTTTACCTGGGGCGCGAAAGAGATGGTCTTTTAACCTTTTCACTATGTCGCGCGAGGTTCCGACATAGAGCACGGGTGAATCCCAGATAGTTTTGTTCAGTTGTGGGAGTTCATAACTACGCTCTGTGCCTTGAGCTACATGGAACTCGGCTTGGAGCTTGGCCCGTTCCAGCCTGTCTTCGACACTTATCTTGTAGAAGCACCTATTGCCTGAACAAGGCCCGAGTCTTTCACGCAACCATTTCCCCGGCACTCTTGACCGTACTTCATAAAGGTCGGCGAGCTGCTTTGTAGAGGCCGTAAACTCAAATACACTGGAAAATTCTGCCTCGTCTAATGCGCGGGCTCTTTCGCTCAGGTTTGTTCGCGCGTGGCAAACTGCTTTTTCATACATAAGATGGCCTACTATGCGGTAAACCCAAGTAAAAAGGCCGCCCCGTGAGGAGCGGCCTTCTTTAGTTTTATCGATGTGCCGGGCTGAAGCCTGGCCTACCGATTATTCAATG